>NZ_RXNR01000149.1 GCF_003966145.1 Lysinibacillus telephonicus | reverse complement strand
TCACTAGTGTTGCATAAATAGTGTCATAATTTTCAGTTTACTCACCTTCCCTGTTTAGAGGCAAAAAAGTAAATACCCAATCAAAGGTGTCCCCATCCATTTGGAAATTTATTTACAATTAGACTTTTGCAACGACGACAATTTGCATATTTAAGGGATGGCTTTTCCTTCAATCTTTCGAAGCCAAACATTCGCTGGTTTCCACAATGCAGCCCTTAGATAACGGCTAATCTGTAAGGTTTTTCGCTTGCTTCTGGTCTCGATTTGTACGAGAACATGTAGGCAAAAAACAATTAGTGCGATAAATACTTGATTTTGAATCGCCCATTCGCTTTGACCGTAGAACTTTTTGATGCTGAGATGTTGTTTGATCCATTTAAAAAACAGCTCAATTGCCCACCGTGATTTATACATTTCTGAAATTTCTTCGGCGCTTAAATCAAAACGATTTGTAATTAAATGAAGTTCATTTCCTTTTGAGTCAATCACTTTTAGAAGCCGAAAGTAATTTTCAGCACGGTTTTGAGTCGTACCTATCAACACCATTTGGTCTGATAAAACAGCTGTATCCTTGGGTAGCTTAAAATCGTAAACGTTCCGTATGACTGCATTTTTGCGTAGCCGTGAAAGAAAGAAGTAGCCATCATCAGTCATGCGATCAAAGCGCTCGTAGTCTAGATAACCACGGTCAAACACATACATGCATTCCTTGTCATCCACCATGATTTCAAGCTGACCACGGTCATGTTCTTTTGCCGTTGTCATAACGGCCTTTTCAGGATAGGATATACCCTTTTCCATAAACACAAGGCGCAAATGTAACTTTACACCTGCTTTTGTTTTGCGGAATTTAGCCCATTTATGATTGGTCAAATTAAGTGGCAATGTGCTTGAATCAATGATTTTTAACGGCATCACGAGTTTCGTGTAATGCGTTTTGGCATGAATTTGTGACACTAAATCAAGGAAAAGCCTTTGAAATAGATCAGGGTTTATGCCGTTTAACCGCCGTGACAACTGAGAAATACTAATAGAATCAAGGTCTATCCCTTTTTGAAGCTGGTCATCGAAAAGACAATCACCCAGCGCATGCAGACTTTCAATTTCTTGTAGCTGCGCAAAAAGTAGTAATTTTAGAAATGACTCTGTCGTTAATTTTTTCGTATAGTAATCTAATTTCATCGTTTTCACGTTTTCTTCAAATAATTGAAGATTTATAGGTGAAAACCATTGTCCAAATGAAGTTTTTCGTGTAATCTTGTCCATGTGATGGTCCTTTTTTAGTGGATTTGGACGGGTTACCACCTGACTAATCCATTATAAAGGACTTTTTCTTTGCATAAAATAATAATATTGAACATTTTGAGTATTTTTAATAGTGAATTTAAATTAATGCAACACTAGTG
>NZ_RXNR01000148.1 GCF_003966145.1 Lysinibacillus telephonicus | reverse complement strand
TAGATGTAGTATAGATTTATGGACACAACTAGGTTAAGTCATTAATATTGAACTAACGAAAGGTCGTGTCCGAATTATGAGTCAAAAACGTTATAATCAAGAATTTAAACAAACAGTGGCCCGGCTTTATCGCTCTGGCACTCCAGTCAGTCAACTCTCTAGCGAATATGGTGTTTCTGAAGTAACGATTTATAAATGGATTAAGCAATTCTCTCCAATTGAAGGAGAACAGGAGTTAACTTTGGCTGATGTAGAAGCCATTCAAAAAGAAAATCTTCGACTAAAACAGGAGATCGAAATTCTAAAAAAGGCTATGACCATATTCGCGAGAAAATAGATGAGCAAGAACTGATTGACTTAATTACAGAAGAAAGCGAACATCATCCAATCCAAATGATGTGTCGTGTTTTAAAGATGCCTAAAAGCACGTATTATGAATCGTTTCATAAGAAGCCGAATCGCTATCATGTCGCAAACGAAAAGCTACTTAAACGCATTCAAGCAATTCATAAAGAAAGTAAAGGACGTTATGGAGCACCCAAAATTTATGAAATGCTTAAAAAAGAAGGTTATACAGGCAGTATCAATCGAGTTCAACGTCTGATGAAACGAGCAGGCATCAAATCTTGTATTGCAAAAAAGTTTCGCCCAACACCAACACAAAAGCCTGTAGAAGAACGAGAAAATGTATTAAATCAAGATTTCACTACCACAACGATTAATGAAAAATGGGTAGCTGATATTACGTATATCCACACCCTTCGTGATGGCTGGTGTTATCTAGCGTCCGTTCTTGATTTACATACGAAAAAAGTAGTTGGATATAAATTCTCTCGCAAAATGACAACAGAAATTGTGCTGGAAGCACTTCAGAATGCGATTCAAGATCAAAAGCCCGATCCTAGTCTTATCGTGCATACAGATTTAGGAACACAATATACAAGTGAAGCCTTTCAAAAACTACTAAAAAAACATGAAATGGTTCCGTCATTTAGTCGAAAAGGATGTCCATATGACAACGCTTGTATTGAATCTTTTCATGCCATATTGAAAAAAGAAGAAGTGTATCTAACCAAATACGAAAGCTTTGAGACAGCGAGAATTGCGTTATTTCAATTCATCGAAGGTTGGTATAATCGAAAACGAATTCATGGAAGCATTGGTTATTTGACACCGGATGAATACGAAAAAATGTGCCGAATAGCAGCGTAAAACATGGGGTACAGAACACTTCCCCCCTTCACATTTTTTGGCACAACAGCCATGGGTTTATTTCTCCACGTCCCAAGTAGATTGTCAAAGGCTCTTTTCACTTTGACAATCTACTTGGGATGTGGAACAATCCATGAATGGTTGTTGTGCAAAAAAACTTAATCTTTTTGTGTCCAAAAACTTGACGTAGATCCA
>NZ_RXNR01000147.1 GCF_003966145.1 Lysinibacillus telephonicus | reverse complement strand
GAGATTTCCCATTACGCAAGTAAGTAAGATCCCTCAAAGACGATGAGGTAGATAGGTTCGAGGTGGAAGTGTGGCGACACATGGAGCTGACGAATACTAATCGATCGAGGACTTAACCAAACAATTGAACGCATTCGATGTCTTTATCCAGTTTTGAGAGAATGAAAAACTCTCACTATACATAGCCCAGGAGGATTAGCTCAGCTGGGAGAGCACCTGCCTTACAAGCAGGGGGTCGGCGGTTCGAGCCCGTCATCCTCCACCATAAAGCCGGTGTAGCTCAATTGGTAGAGCAACTGACTTGTAATCAGTAGGTTGAGGGTTCAAGTCCTTTCGCCGGCACCATTTTTCGAGCCATTAGCTCAGTGGTAGAGCATCTGACTTTTAATCAGAGGGTCGAAGGTTCAAGTCCTTCATGGCTCACCAGTTTTAATAAAATATGCGGGTGTGGCGGAATTGGCAGACGCACTAGACTTAGGATCTAGCGCCGCAAGGCGTGGGGGTTCGACTCCCTTCACCCGCATCTAAAAGATAAGCACATGCGGAAGTAGTTCAGTGGTAGAACACCACCTTGCCAAGGTGGGGGTCGCGGGTTCGAACCCCGTCTTCCGCTCCAAATGTGCCGGGGTGGCGGAACTGGCAGACGCACAGGACTTAAAATCCTGCGGTAGGTGACTACCGTACCGGTTCGATTCCGGTCCTCGGCACCATTATAAAAATCATGTCAAGATGTAGCGCCTGTAGCTCAATTGGATAGAGCGTCTGACTACGGATCAGAAGGTTGTGGGTTCGACTCCTGCCAGGCGCGCCAAAAGATACGGGAAGTAGCTCAGCTTGGTAGAGCACTTGGTTTGGGACCAAGGGGTCGCAGGTTCGAATCCTGTCTTCCCGACCATAGAATAAAGTGAACTTTTAATAATAATTATGGGGCCTTAGCTCAGCTGGGAGAGCGCCTGCCTTGCACGCAGGAGGTCAGCGGTTCGATCCCGCTAGGCTCCACCAACCATAATAAGGATCCCGGCGGCGTAGCTCAGCTGGCTAGAGCGTACGGTTCATACCCGTAAGGTCGGGGGTTCGATCCCCTCTGCCGCCATCTTTAAAGGACCTTTAGCTCAGTTGGTTAGAGCAGACGGCTCATAACCGTCCGGTCGCAGGTTCGAGTCCTGCAAGGTCCACCATTAGAATAATAAAACGGAGGAATACCCAAGTCCGGCTGAAGGGATCGGTCTTGAAAACCGACAGGCGGGTTAAACCGCGCGGGGGTTCGAATCCCTCTTCCTCCGCCATTTATTTAATCTAATAATTACTATCATTTATATTATCGCGGGGTGGAGCAGTTCGGTAGCTCGTCGGGCTCATAACCCGAAGGTCACAGGTTCAAATCCTGTCCCCGCAACCAAAAGGTCCCGTGGTGTAGCGGTTAACATGCCTGCCTGTCACGCA
>NZ_RXNR01000146.1 GCF_003966145.1 Lysinibacillus telephonicus | reverse complement strand
TGAACTGCCCCGTAAAAGTTAGACACTAATCTAATTTTTACGGGGGTTTTTTTATGGCAAAATTAACAGTTAAACAAAGAATTCAAGCGGTTGAACGATATGTAAATGGACATGAGTCCATGAATGAAATTGCGAAGGATATCGGTCTCACTCAACGGGTTATCAGTGACTGGGTCCGTCTTTACCAAGAGAATGGAAGAGAGGCATTCCTTAAATCCTATACAAATTATTCTGCTGAGTATAAAATGAGTGTACTAAATTATATGAACGAAACAGGTACATCCTCAATCGACACAGCTGCGATATTTAATATTTCATCTCCGGGCATGATTAGAAACTGGAAGAAGAAGTATGAAATTGGTGGTTATGATGCCCTTGTTTCTAAGAAAAAGGGGCGACCGTCGATGAAAAAGGATTTAACAAAAACAACGAAACCAGTACCGGCTGAAGGATCTGTAGAAGAACTAGAGGCACGGATTAAGCAACTAGAAATGGAGAACGCATATTTAAAAAAGTTGAACGCTTTAGTTCAGATGCAGGAAAAATTACAAACCAAATCAAAGCGCAAGTAATTTATGAACTAAAGGAAATCTATGAAGTGGTGGAATTAATCAAAGTCGCTGATATTCCACGTAGCACATACTATTACTGGGAAAAACGTTTAAGTCGTGCTGATAAATACGCTAATGTGAAAGCTGCTATTCAGACCATTTACCACGAACATAAAGGTCGTTATGGGTATCGTCGGATTGCTAAAGAATTAAAGAAATATGGTTTCAATCATGATCCAAAAACAATTCATAAATTGATGAATGCCATAGGCATTAAGTGTGAAGTACGAATGAAAAAATACCGTTCTTATAAGGGAAACGTTGGGAAAATTGCGCCAAATATTTTACAACGGGATTTTAAAGCAGAAAACATGAATGAGAAATGGGTAACTGATGTGACAGAATTTCATCTATTTGGTGAGAAACGTTATCTATCTCCTGTACTAGATTTGTGTAACGGTGAAATCATTGCCTACACGGTAATGAGTCGACCGGTGTATAAATTAGTTGATGAAATGTTAAAACAAGCGTTAACTCGTCTACAACCAGGTGATCAAGTCATCCTTCATTCGGACCAAGGGTGGCATTATCAAATGAGCCAATATCAACGAACATTAAAACAACATAATATTACACAGAGTATGTCCCGTAAGGGCAATTGTTTGGATAATGCAGTCATAGAAAATTTCTTTGGCTTATTAAAATCTGAGCTACTATATCTACAAAATTTTGATAGTATAGAACATTTTGAGAAGGAACTAGAAGAGTATATTTACTATTATAATAACAAACGAATGAAGTCAAAATTAAAAGACCTAAGCCCGGTGGAATACCGAACTCAGGTCCTTGGAGTAGCCTAATTATATATGTCTAACTTTCTTGGGTCAGATCA
>NZ_RXNR01000145.1 GCF_003966145.1 Lysinibacillus telephonicus | reverse complement strand
CGTTCCAATATGTGATGCACAATTGGATCTCTGCAATGCTTATGATGACGTACCCTCCCATGTCTCTTGGCGTCTAGCGCATACATTCCTTCGTTCGGTCTATTCATAAGGCAGAGGCTGGCGATGCTCCTTTAGGGACTCGTAGTCGGATGGAATAAATAATGCCGGCTTCTCCGTGTCATCCTTTTGTAATTTAATCGAGCTAAGGTGTAGCTTAGGCTGCCTCTACGAGACAATAAAGGTCTTTCATCATAAGTTGTTCATCAAACTGTACTTTCTTCTTGCATAGAGCGTGTAAAATCTTCAGTAACTTACCACAAAGGACAACCATCGATTGCTTCTTTCGAAGTGGATTAACTGTGCGTGTGGTGTAATATTCATGTAATTGCTTAAAGGCTTCATTATGGCGAATCAACGGTATCATAACTCGGAATAAGAGAGAACGAAGCTTTCTTCTTCCTCGCTTTGAAATGCGTTTCTGACCTTTGTGTTGCCCAGATGAGTTTTCACGTAATGTGAGTCCCGCTAGTTTGATTAATTGGCGTGGATGCTCATATTGAGTGAAGGAACCAATCTCTGAAAGAAGATCGACGATTGTTACATCGCCAATACCAGGCACAGTGGCTAGATACTCATAATCCGTCATTTGTTTCGTTAATTCAATTAATTGTTCTGTTAGACTATCGAGCTGTTGTTGCATCAATTTGCGTTGACTAAGGAGTGTGGCAATTTCTATTCGTGCCATCGTAAGACCTTCTGTCAACCCGATTGAAGATTGAGCAGCCTCGACTAATTGTTTTGCCTTCGGCAATTGAGGTGATTTTAATCCCTCTACCTGACGGTATAAAAACAATAATTCTTCGGGAGATTTACCGAGAATATCAGCGGGTAGAGGTGTCTTTTCAAGAACCGCATACGCCATCTTTCCGAAACTTTTAAAAACAGACATAAATTCTGGGAAAAAGCGATCCAACCATCGAATGAGACGATTTTGTAATGCATTGAGATCTTCTTGTATCTTTGAACGTAACGTGGCACCGTTTCGTAATTCCGCTTCCACGCCTTCTAGAATACGTGGATAGCTAAAACGTCCATCACGTATTAGACGCGCAATTACAAGTGCATCCTTTTGATCGTTCTTCGTTTGGAGATTATCGTCCAATTCTTTGGATTTGTTCACATGGCTCGGATTCACCATGATAAACGGAATCCCATGTTCAAAAAGATAGACAGCGAGATTCATCCAGTAGTGGCCTGTAGGCTCAAAACCAACTAATATTTCGCTTTTATCATGCGTAGTAAGTAAAGTTAATAACTTTTCATAAAATGCATCAAACCCATTTCTTGATTGCGTGAAAGGGAATGACTTTTGAAGCACACGGCCTCGTTCATCAATTGCGCAAGCATAATGTTTGTGCTTAGCGATATCGATACCTACGACGAGTGTATTTTCAGTGACTTGATTAATTTTCTGGTTCGTATTAAAATTCATAGACGGAGTCCTCCTGTGTGATGATGGGTCAATGGCTGTTGACACTCATGCATCATACTAGAGGGCTTTTTTTATTTCAAGACCCTGAAAATCCTTCTAACAGGAATGCTCCTT
>NZ_RXNR01000144.1 GCF_003966145.1 Lysinibacillus telephonicus | reverse complement strand
TGAAAAGTCTGAAAGTTCGTTACGAAACTTTGCGTTATTCATCTTAATTGAACCGCCGTATACGGAACCGTACGTACGGTGGTGTGAGAGGTCGGGAGTTAATCACTCCCTCCTACTCGATGTGGGTGGATGAATTTTTATTTTCCATCCTCTCGGATTAATCCTCATCTTTTACATCGATATCTTCTGGAATCGGAGTATTGCGCCATATTTCAATCTCTTCTTTAAGTCGTTCTAATTGTTCATGATACGTATCGAATTGGGCGCTGTTTACTAGAAACTGCTCTCCATCATGAACAGCCTTTATACGGCCAGCATAAATGTAGCGGAGTACTTGTTCTTCTGGCATTGAAATATCTTTAGCCGTTTCAGAAACTGTTTTATACACGTATGATGACCCCTTTCTAACTGTAATATATTTATTATAAATAATTTTCTTCAAATATCACTATATTGTGTTGTAGTGAAAATAATAGATTAGTGTATTTGAAAGTTATGGTAGCATAATTGTAATAAAGAAGGAAACAATAGGCAAAGGAGATGAAAGTTTTGAATCTATTACCCTACATATTTGTTCTGCTTGCTGCAATGTTATGGGGCACAGTCGGAACAACCCAAACATTTTTACAAGAAGGTGTTTCTTCGGTTGCTGTAGCAGCAGTACGTTCGGCAATTGGGGGAGGCGTATTACTAATAGCTGCTTTTGCTATGCGTAAGATTAGTTTCAAAAACTGGTCTTGGAAATGGACCATACTTGCAGCGCTTACGATTGCGTTATTCCAATCATTATTTTTCACATCTGTACGTTTTACAGGAGTCGCAATAGGGACGGTAGTAACAATCGGAAGTTCACCGGTCTTTTCAGGTATTGTTGAATGGCTTTTTTGGAAACGAAAGCCAAACCGTATTTGGGGCATAGCAACTGCTTTAGCGATAATAGGGTGCATTCTTTTATTTGTTAATAGAGGAGAAGCCACAGTCCATCCTATTGGTATTTTACTTGCGTTAAGCGCAGGACTTATGTTTGCCTTTTATACAAATTGCAGTAAACAGTTAACAGAGAGAGAAGAGACTTTGCCGGCTGTTGCGATGACGTTTACCATTTGTGCACTTATATTGTTGCCATTTTCAGGTAATGGCGTTTCTTGGGTGTTCACAGGGCAAAATTTTGCGCCAATGGTATTTATGGGATTAGCCGCTACAAGCTTAGCCTACATATTTTTCCTTTCGGGTTTAGAAAAAATCACTTCTTCTTCAGCAGTTACACTATCTTTGGCAGAGCCTCTAACAGCAGCACTTCTAGGTGTATTTTTTATCGGAGAATACTTAAGCACAACCTCATGGATTGGCGTGGCAATGCTGCTTGGAGGAATCATTGTTTTAACGGTTGGAAGCAGAAAAACAATTGATGAAAATATATCTACTAATGATGAGTAAAAGACTACGACGTAAGGTAGTTTTGTGTTATGTAAAGTGGCCGTCCAAAAATAAACTTTTCGGGCGGCCACTTTTAGCGTGCGCCCGGCATGCGTATGAACTATAGGGTGCAAGTCCCGAACCCCGAAGACAGAAGTAGAGGTTAGCTAAGAGCAAGGGTGTCCGTGGCGACGCGGAATCTGAAGGAAGCTGGAGGC
>NZ_RXNR01000143.1 GCF_003966145.1 Lysinibacillus telephonicus | reverse complement strand
TCGCCTGTTCACGGCCATCTCGTTCTTTTAGTAATAATTTATAGACAAATTCATCTGGTGTTGTAAATGGAATTTCCTCGAACCCCTCAGCGATATGAGCTAATCTAAGTTGCTTACATAAATGTTCGATCGTTTCATTCATTTTCACTCACCCCCGATGTTACTGGCTGTAGAGCATCATACTGTGACCACTCTACATCATAAGGATGAGAAGAAAGCTTATCATTATTGGCTATTAACTCATAAAATTGGCTATCAATTTCCTTCATATCATGCTGAAGTAGTAGGGTAATAACTTCTTCGATTCTCCGTTTCCGTAAAGATAAGGATGGGACTAATAAATATTCCCTTATACGTACCGGTAGGTACTCTGTATATCTTGAATGGCCAACTACTCTCGGTTTAAGTAGCCAGTCTTTGAATATATCAATCCAAGGTATAAACCTACGCTTTTTCATATATGGTCTTGAATCACTTAAAATTACTTCACCATTATTTGTTATGACCTTAAACTGATCCCAAAAAGTAACGCAATATAACTGCGAATAGTTCTTCGCCTTTGGCACATGAATGAGATGTTGATCCAATTTGAATTCGTTATATTTATTAAATTTGATTGGCATTTGTTTAAAAACTGGATAATCATTTTCAGGTAACTTTAATAATTGCTTCTGTTCACTCTCCCATAAAATTTCTATCATTTCACCCTTGCGATAGTGCATGCGTTTACGGTCTTCTACTAATCTCTCAGATAACTGATTTTCTAAATCTTCAAAGTCCTTCATTACAGGAGGGACACTAAAGAAGTTGTATCGAATATAACCAACTTTCCGTTCCACATTTCCTTTTTCATGACCGCTTCGGGGATTACAAACTTGAACTTTAAAGCCATAATGATTTTGAAAAGCAATGAATTCATCAGTTAACTGTGCTTCTCCTTCGGAACCACGCACTTTTTTCACCGCAGGTGTTAGATTATCGATTCTAATACTAAGTGGTACGCCTTCAGCTTGTTTAAAAAGTTTCTTCAGCCCACTTAAAAAGCACTCTTGGTTTTCAGAAGGAAGGGGGATTCCTAATGCGACATTACTTGCTGGAAATGACATTACTAGTGCATGTACATCTACTATTTCCCCTTCATGAACAGCTTCCATTATCCCAAAATCAACTTGAGCTTCTCCTTCAGGATGTGTTAATCGTTCAAATCCCTTGGAAATTTCATCATCTCTATTAGCTCTCCATTCCTCTATAAAGTTACAGACTGTTCGATAAGAACCTTTGAAGTCCATTTTTCCCAAGGCTTCATACATTTGCTTATTAGTTCTTCTTAATTTCTTCTTTACTTTTGAGTCCTCTTCAAGCCAATCACTTACGATTTCTCCCCATTTTTCGTCATACATCATTCCTTTCTTTATTTGTGTTTTTACTTGAGGTAGTTGATCCTTATCACCATATTTTTTTGCTGTTCTCCAATTGATGGATAAAGTTTCCGCAATTGTAGATATCGATAATCCTTTTTCATTTCTTAATGTTTTGATACAATTAATTTCAGACATTGCTAGCATCCTTTCATTCCTCCACTGCTAAAATTCGACACTTTAACAGTAGAATGACTTGGGGTGGCTGGCAAGTCTATTTTTTTGCACTAAAAAAGTGCTAGACTCTGTACAAATTCTTTGCACAAGTCTGCACTTTTATTTTGCAATAAACA
>NZ_RXNR01000142.1 GCF_003966145.1 Lysinibacillus telephonicus | reverse complement strand
AATTGGCGTACCGCCAAAAAGTATGGTGATGGCGATCAGTTACCTCAAGAAAAAAAGCATATTAAAAAAGGGATGATGTACGAAGAAAAATGGGGAGAAATCGTTATAGACTGGCTTGAAGAAGATCTCAAACTAAAGAAAAAACTACGTCGAACAAATAAAAAAATAGTTGCGGATTTAAAAAGGATGGGGTTTAAAGGATCGTATCGAACGGTCTGTAACTTTATTCAAGAATGGCGTGCGACAGAAGATGATGAAGTAAGTAAAGGGCATGAGCGATTACAACATCCAGAAGGTGAAGCGCAACTAGATTTTGGCGTAATGGAGGCTGTTCAAGACGGAGAGATTGTCGATGTTCATGTTTTAGTTATGACGTTCCCAGCTAGTAATACTGGTTTTGCGATACCGATGCCTGGAGAAAATTTGGAGTGTTTCCTAGGTGGGTTACAAGAGCTGTTTAAGCAAGCTGGTGGAGTGCCAATTAGTATTCGAATTGACAATTTAACACCTGCGGTCAAAAAAGTACGCAAAGGTGATACAGAAGCTGAATTAACAGAAGCATTTCGCCATTTCCAAAACTATTATGGCTTTAAAGTGCAAGTGTGCAATCCATCCAGAGGTAATGAAAAAGGAAATGTGGAAAATAAAGTAGGCTATGTACGATATAACTTCTTTAGCTTACCACCAGTCATAAAAGACTTTGAAGATTTAACGGAACAATTAAAGCAACAACTGAAGGAAGATCGTGACCGACCACATTATGAAAAAGAAGAACTCATTGAGGATTTATGGCAGCAAGAGCAAAAGCAATTAATAAAATTACCAGAAGATCCGTATCCAGTATTTAAGCAGTTTCCGATTAAGTTTAATAAGTATAATGAGTTTAAGTTAGACAAGCATTTTATTCATGTGCCTAGAGCGCGTAACTATGTGCAGTTATATTGCATTACGTATTGGGATTCATTCAAAGTGATTACAAATGAGGGAGAAATTTTATTATCAGATGCAAGACCTTATATGAAGAAACGACGTTTCATTCCATGGAAAGATATTTTAAAAGATTGGTTAAAAAAGCCTCGTGTTATTGGGCATTCACGTTATACCCCTTATTTACCGACTCGTATAAAGGAGTATTTAACAGTTCCATCCTTGGCATTAAGGAAACAGCGTCTAAATGAATTACTCACTCTTTTAGTGACTCATGATATGAAAGAAATTGACCAGAATTTTTATGAACTTATTGGAAAAAATAGCGATGATCAAGAACATCCTTACGGTGTAAAATGGACTGATTATGATGCGCTATCTCCTAAAGGAATGGAGGCTTCAAGTCATGAATAATGCCATTTTACAATTGTGTAAGCAATTGCGGTTAGCTCATATCGCTGAAGCAATACATGATGTTCCATTTACAACACCTGAAGAATATATTTACCAACTTTTATTAAAAGAACAAGATGGTCGGGAACAAGCAAGGATCGCAAGAAACTTAAAGAATGCCCGATTTATCGATACGAAAACATTAGAGGGCTACGAATGGCACAAAGATATTTGTTTACCTAGTCATCTATCGAAAGAAGAACTAGTGCAGCTCGATTTTATTCGAAGAAAAGAGAATGTAATTCTAGTAGGGGCGCCTGGAACTGGTAAAACACATTTAGCTTCAGCACTGGGTAGAAAAGCTTGTGAGCAAGGTTTTGAAGTACGTTTTTAT
>NZ_RXNR01000141.1 GCF_003966145.1 Lysinibacillus telephonicus | reverse complement strand
TTCATAGACGGAGTCCTCCTGTGTGATGATGGGTCAATGGCTGTTGACACTCATGCATCATACTAGAGGGCTTTTTTTATTTCAAGACCCTGAAAATCCTTCTAACAGGAATGCTCCTTTTTATAAATCAATCATCTGCATAATATGTATTTATGGTTTTTTCTGAGAAATAATAGTTTTCAAGTTTGAATTATAAGATTTAGTGATAGATTCAATTTTCATCCTTCTTACAATATCGGGCATGTTTGTTTTTTTCTAACTAAGACAAATGGAAGCACTTACAAAATGGGATAAACTAAAAAACCACCACCTCTTATCGATTCATTTTTTCTTATTCTAAACTTAAGACTGATTTATATTTATACATGTCTCCACGATAGGAAGAAGCACCTGTTAAAACACAATCTTCTTTTACTTTTAAGTCAACACTTCTATATAAAATTGGAGAGCCTACAGAAACACCAAGGATATTTGAAATCTCTTGACTGGCAAGAACTGCTTCTATTTCAATTTCTCCTTCGGTAAGGGACATATTAAACTTATTTAAAAACAAATGGGAGAATGAATAATTCACATACTCTTCATCCGTAATTTGTTCACCATACTTTTTTAATAAGTAGCGGTTATCGATAACAATTGGGATACCCTCTGAAAGACGTAACCGTTTTACTTGATAAACTTCTTCTCCAGGTTTTACCCCCAATTTCACATCTATTCCTTCTGGACATGGTACTGATCCCCTAAAAAGTAATTCAACGTTAAAGTTTTTTAAGTACCACCCTCGAAAAAAAGTATCCAATTTAGCAATATCTGTTTTTAATTTATCTTTTCGAACAATAAATGTACCTTTTCCTTGGATACGTTGTAAAAGACCTTCTTCCACAAGCAATTGAACTGCCTGACGAATAGTCATTCTAGAGACATTAAACATATTTATTAGTTCATCATCGCTTAAAAATCTTTCTCTACCTTCTTTGTACATCTCATCTACTTTTTTTCTTAAGCTATCTGCAATTTGGACGTATTTTGGAATATGAGAATTATAATTACTCATGTCTACCCTCCTATAGATATTTTAAAAAGATACCATTCTATTTCATCTATACATCTAGATGACTTGTTTTTTTATTTTATAGTACTAAAAGTTAAGAGTCAATATAGTTTTCTGAATTTTCAATACCCCTTTAATATTATCAACTAATAATATCTATATTTTCCTCTTTTTACAGCTTGATAAAATACACTAATATATGGAACCACTAAAACTTTGATAAACACACTCTGTAATGGTGTTCTACTTTTAACGATTGCCACTATTTTAGATAGACTTTGCGTGAACCTAGAACATCATAAATCACTGTACATATTTTAAAACCGTAGAACTTTTTTCATAGTCACAAAAAAACAGTTTGCCATTCATACAGCAAACTTTTTTTATTTTATATTTTAACGAGTTACTTCCTCGTAGGCAGTTTTCATTTGTCTATATAAATTAGTATTGTTAAAATCCTGCATAGTAATGTTAAGTTGCACGCTCACTTCATACAAAAAATATAGCCATTCCAGATCTTTATCTTCAACAGCATTGAAGCAAGCATCTTCTAAATATATGTATTTGATAAGCTAAAACTGAGCCACCATCGCAGTTGAAAAGTGAGCCACTTTTATATGAAAATAATCCTAACTTCATAGAGTTAGGAGCGTATAGAGGTGATTTCATTGGAAAAG
>NZ_RXNR01000140.1 GCF_003966145.1 Lysinibacillus telephonicus | reverse complement strand
TTTGTATTTACGTTAATTTGCATATACATAACATCCCACCTCAGGAATATTATGTATCTTATTGTCGAAACTGTACATACTTAAACAATCAATACTGTACATTCTTAAGTTAGCATTTATAGGGAAAAAACGAATAGAGCAAATTAAACAAGAAAATAATTTTTTTGAGGAAGAAAAATAACAAGATTGTTTTGGTAAATAAACTTCCTGTGCTATCAGTAAAAGTTATAATAAATTATCTATAACATTGGCTGGAAGTTTAGGATTCAGAAATCCTATAAAATATTTGTACAAATACATCTAATTCCTTATTCCAGAAAGGTGTGCTTTCCTTGAATAAAGAAGGTGCTTTTTCCATTAAAGAGCTATTTAATGGGAGAAGAATCTCGTGAAAATTGAAGCTTATGGTTATTACTAGTATGGTCTTGTGAAGGATTACATTAAAACAATAGTGGCAATTAAGTTGAAGGGGTAATTTATAAAATACAAATAATCCTTAATTGGTTAAATATTCTTTACTATATTCCCTAAGAATACCTCGTTATTCCCTAAGAATACCTCGTTGTTAATTAGGAAATTCTATAATTGTAGAGACTTTTACACATAATTATATTTATAGATTGGGGATTAATAAATGGAGTCACTATGGTTAGAGTATGCCTGGACATTGCTAATTCTAATAGGGTTAGAAGGGTTATTATCCGCTGACAATGCCCTAGTACTTGCGGTTATTGCCAAGCATTTACCTGAAGAGCAGAAAAAAAGAGCTATAAATTACGGAATACTTTTGGCTTTTGTTTTCAGATTTGCTGCGCTTTTTGCAATTTCCTTTATCGCAAATGTCTGGCAGATACAAGCAATAGGAGCAGCCTATCTTCTTTATCTGGGGTTAAAGCATGTCATTAAGGCGAAGTTCGGGAAAGACAACAAAAATATCCATAAGGACGACGAAAAAGAATCTGCTGGCAAAGGTTTTGGTGCAACAGTAGGCAAGATTGCATTAGCAGATCTCGCTTTTGCAGTTGATTCAATTCTAGCTGCTGTTGCTCTTGCCCTTGGTCTTCCGGATTCCCCTCTTGGCGATTTTGGTGGAATGGATGGAGGGCAATTTATTGTTGTTGTTCTTGGAGGTATTGCTGGACTTATATTGATCAAATTTGCAGCAACTTGGTTTGTACAACTACTTGATAAACGACCAGCATTGGAAACGACAGCATATGCGATTGTTGCCTGGGTTGGTGTAAAACTGGCAATAATTACTCTTGCCCACGAAGATATCGGTATCTTGGATCCTCATTTCCCTCACAGTACTTTATGGACCCTGATTTTCTATGGAGTATTAGTAGGTATTGCTTTAATCGGTTGGTTTGCTCCTAACAATAAGTCAAAACAAAATAAAGAGACGTTATAGGTAGCAAAGGTATCAAAATTAAAGATGATTCCTATTATCTTTTATAGTTATTGTTCTGTTAAAAGCGCTTTTCTGTTTCTGAAATAAGGAAAGCGTCTTTCTTCATGGAAAGGGTCATTTTCTGCAATAACATCTTAAATATCATAAATATTTACTAAAAATTCAGAGTGTAGTTTAGAGAAAAAGTTATAATAAATTTATTGTAATTAGATGTAGTATAGATTTATGGACACAACTAGGTTAAGTCATTAATATTGAACTAACGAAAGGTCGTGTCCGAATTATGAGTCAAAAACGTTATAATCAAGAATTTAAACAAACAGTGGC
>NZ_RXNR01000013.1 GCF_003966145.1 Lysinibacillus telephonicus | reverse complement strand
AATTCATAGACGGAGTCCTCCTGTGTGATGATGGGTCAATGGCTGTTGACACTCATGCATCATACTAGAGGGCTTTTTTTATTTCAAGACCCTGAAAATCCTTCTAACAGGAATGCTCCTTTAAATTATCCTTAACATACAGTTCAAATTGATAAAACAATAGCAAAAAATCATCTCATCTTTAGAAATCTATAGAGATGAGATGATTATAATCAATACTTTTTCAAGCTCTTAACTAATTCTTTTTAAGATCAATTAATTCATAAACGACCTGATCATTATCCAAATCGTAAGTCAAAATGTGACCATATTGTTGATCGAAATAATATAGATAGCCGTCCGTACTTTCTACTTCCATTACCTGATTAAAGGTGCCTGCTTCAGTATCAACACTCTCTGACATACTTGTTACGGTATAGCGAACCGAAAGATAGGAATCGTTATAAGCATAGCTCCAGGTTGACCCCAATTTAACAGGGGAGGGGATAGAGAATTTTAAGTATTCATCTAAATTTCCTTGTTTAGGTGCGAAAAATTTAAATCGGCTATCAGTTAAAATACTTTGATAGTTTCTACTAGAACCGCTTTCGTCTGTAACGCTCCATAGGTCAGTATTTTTGTCCGATTTCTTATACGTATAAACCTCTGTACCAATTCTTCCGTTATTTTCAATGTATTCAAAAGTATATTGATAATTCTTATTGAACTTGAATTTCCCGGTAACTGGAATATAATCAGGCACTAAAACACGGGAAAGAAAAGCAGAAAAATGTGAACGAGTTAATGGACTTTTTGGTTTAAATGTTCCATCAGTATATCCGGTTGTAATATTATTTGCTGCAAGTGTACTAATTGCAGCGTAATAACTGCTTTTTGTAGAAACATCTTTAAATCGAACACTGCTTTTACCAGTTAAATCAAAAGCATTTACTAGCACGTGCGCCATTTTTTCACGGGTAATTGGTTCATTCGGATAAAACATTTTCCCTTTTGGAAAAATTCTCTCGTCTACAACTGCTGCAATTGCATCGTATGCACCATGATTTTTTGAAACGTCTAAAAAATTAGGATTAGGTCTATTTTCTAAATCGAGATTTAACGTTCTAGCAATCATTGTAGCAACTTGAGCATTTGTTACATTGTTATCCGGTTTAAATGTAAGATTGTCATATCCTTTAATAATTCCTTCCTGTACTAAAAATTCAATTTCGGAAGAATTTGGATGTTTTGAGGGTACATCTTTAAATGTTGCAGCCTGGCTACTCCCAATATTCATAAATAGAAAAGTAAAAAGAGCGAGGCTATTCAGTATAAAAAACTTCCATTTTCCCTTCAAATCTAGGTCCTCCATTTACTAGTTAAATATCAAAATTAAATCAAAAAACAAGAGATCCAATAATGATAAGTTAAATATAATTAAGAAATGAATATTTTTCCAGGGTTTAGAATATTATTTGGGTCAAATAATTTTTTAATAGCCTTCATCACTTCTAGAGAATTCCCATGCTCAGTTTGTTGGTATTTTGCTTTGCCAATTCCTACACCATGTTCACCTGTACAAGTTCCACCGTTTTTTAAAGCAAAATTCACTATATTTTCGTTGAACTTTGTCGCGCTTAATTTTTCTTCATCGGATTGTGGGTTATACATGACGAGAGCATGGAAATTTCCATCACCAACATGGCCAACAATTCCGCCAACTAGACTTGTGACTTCTATTTGTGAACGGGCAAAGCGAATTGCCTCCGCAAGTTTCGATATTGGTACACAAACATCCGTTGTCATCATTTTTTTCCCTGGGAAACCGTGGATGAACGCATAAGCAATACTATGTCGGACCTCCCAAAGTTTGTTGCGGGAAGCAGTATCTGTTTCAAAAGCAAAATTAGTACAACCATATTCTTCAAATATATCTTTTGTAAAAGATACATCCTCTGCCATACCAGACTGATTACCATGGAATTCTAAAAATATAGTAGGCTTTTCTTCATAATTCGTATCATTATAGATGTTAGCTTGACGGACTGAAGCTTCGTCTACCAATTCTACTCGACCAATTTGAATTCCTGCTTGCCTAATGGCAGTAACAGCCTGTACGGCAGAATCAATCGTGTCAAATAGTGCACGACCTGCAGTAACGAATTCTGGAATACCGAATACACGAAGCGTAATTTCTGTAAAACACCCTAAAGTACCTTCAGAACCAACAAATAAGCCGTTTAAATTGTAGCCGGAGGAAGACTTAACAGCTAAGTTTCCTGTATGCATGATTGTGCCATCAGCAAGGACAACTTCTAAATCACGAACTTGATCGCGCATTACACCGTAGCAAACTGCGGTAGTACCGCTTGCATTTGTGGCAGTCATTCCACCAATTGTTGCATCAGCCCCGGGGTCAACGGTAAATTGAAGCCCATATTTTTTTAATTCTTTATTTAATTGTAATCGTGTAACTCCTGGCTGAACTTTTACTAATAAGTCATCTGGTCGAATTTCCAATATGGAATTCATTAGTGAAAAATCGATCGAAATTCCTTTATTAACTGGAATTACATTTCCCTCTAAGCTTGAGCCGACGCCAAATGGAACAACTGGAATTTTAAATTCGTTTGCGATTTTTAAAATGTTTTGTACATCTAATGTCGAGCGGGGATAGACTACCACATCAGGTAAAACTGGCTCATGGTGTGATTCATCTTTTGCATGTAATTGTCTTACAGTTTCGTTTGTAGTAATTTGATCTTGTTCTAAAACTTCTAATAATTGATTAATAGCATCTGAAATACTTACTTGCATTTTTTACACCTCATTATTTATTAGTAACTATTATTTTAGATTAAATGAGAATTTTATGAAAGGTTGAAATATTATGTAAATGGGAATGTTGAAAAAAGGAACCATCCAAAAGTATTTTGGACGGTCCCTAAATTCATACCAAGTAAGTAGACATCTGATATTAAGATTGAAAAGCTTTTGATAATTTTTCTGTAAATGCTTCCTGTTCTGCAGCAGACGATGCTTTCCACCATTTCTCTAAAAATACACCTAAACCAGGTAGTAAATGCTCTTCACCACGAGAAATAGCATCCTCTACAGTATCACGGAACTCGTTAGCACTGTCGCCTTGAACGTTTGCTGTAATTGCATCTCGAATTTGAAAATTCATAACAATCTCCTCCTCTAAGAGTAGTCTGCTTCAACATAGAAAAACTATACATAGTAAATAATTTTATAAATGATGAATTTAAACAATTCACAAAAGGGTTGGATAACAGCAGTAAAATTCCATGCCACATTCGATTAAAAGATAGCGAGTTTCCATTGCAACTTCTTCTACACTTTTATAATATTTCCTTTTCCACCGTTTTCATTAGTTTCAGAAACAATGCAGAATGATTCATTGTTAAGCATGGAAACCTATTTTTGTTTATCAGGATGTTGTGCAATAATGCGTTTTACTAAATTCATTTCTATACGAGCTCATTTGAAAACTTTGGTGAACATACTACTGAGGAGCATATAAAAAGGCTTAGTACACTTTTAAAAACCAATGGAATTGAACAAAACTATTCTGTTAAGAAATAGGTTGACCTTTTCAAGAAGAAGATTTTTACACTGTCCAACTTTTCATGTAAAATTAGGCTTTAAGAACGAAAGGGAAAAGGCGGTAACTGTATAAATGAAACGAATTGAATCAACACAAAATGCTTTAGTAAAGCATTGGAAAAAGCTTGTAACAACTCGTAAAGAACGTGAAAAAACAGGAGAATTTATCGTAGAAGGCTTTCATTTAGTGGAAGAAGCGTTGAAAAATAAAGAGCAAATTGTTCAGATTATTGTGCGTGAAGGTGTGGAATTACCTTTATTATGGGCAATTGATAATGTCGTGATGGTGGAGGTTACGGATTCCGTTGCAAAAGAAATTGCGGAGACAGAGACTTCTCAAGGTGTCTTTGCCCATTGTAAACAACAACAGGCAACAAATGAAGATCAGGCAAATTGGCGAAAACTTTTACTTGTTGATGCAGTGCAAGATCCAGGCAATATTGGTACGATGATTCGTACAGCTGATGCAGCTGGTATTGATGCAGTCGTATTAGGAAAAGGTTGTGCAGACGCGTACAACCCGAAAACATTACGTTCAGCTCAAGGCTCCCATTTCCATATCCCGGTTGTGCGGGGTGAATTAATGGATTGGATTGAAGATTTACAAGAGCGTGATGTAAAAGTTTATGGAACTGCTTTACAAGATGCCATTGATTATACTGAGGTTGAAGGTT
The DNA here is from genome assembly GCF_003966145.1 of Lysinibacillus telephonicus. GTDB lineage: Bacteria > Bacillota > Bacilli > Bacillales_A > Planococcaceae > Ureibacillus > Ureibacillus telephonicus. The sequence continues at coordinate 81,031 of NZ_RXNR01000013.1, read as the reverse complement.
CGCAAAACTTTGCATTAATCGTAGGTAATGAAGGCAGTGGTATTCATCCACAGCTGCTTGATAAAACAGATCAAAATGTCATTATCCCGATTTTGGGCAAAGCTGAATCGCTAAATGTTGCTGTAGCAACTGGAATACTGCTCTATCAATTTATTCGTTAATTTAGAAACTAAAGAAGAGAATGAGAAGAATCTAGCACAAGACCCTGCTCCTTTTAGTGAAAGTAACCTAAAAGGCTAAGTGGGGTACTTGCGCATTTATTATTTATTCAATCAGTAAATCAGCTCCCAATACACCAATAATATGATCTCCATCTAATATAGGCATTGACAGTGAAATACAATTTTTCTTTGTTAAAGCAGAAATATAAACCTCTGATACATAGACTTGTCCAAGTGAAGCTTGAATAAACCAAGGACGCATTTTTGCGTTAACAAGACCAGCTGTAGGATTCGAATAAACGAATGTTCCATCCAGTCGATTAGACCATATTGCTTCTAATTGTTTGTTTGATGAAAGAATATCATCCAATACTTTCTTGTGTACTTGTGTATTCATTGTTACTAGCTGTCTTGTTTGGTTTAGTTGTGAAAGAATTTGTGTCATGTTATTGATTAAGGAGTGATCCATTTCTATTTCATGTGCGGATAAATCTTGTTGAACGATTGTTTGTAATTCTTCGGAAGTTTGAATTAATGAATGACTTATTGCTCGTATCTCTTCTACATTTATGTGCTGCTTATCTAAATCGTTTGATACGTGATAAACATTCTCTTTGTTTTCAAACGCCAATTGAGATATTTCCTGAAGCAGCTGTGCAATCTCCTGGACGCTTTCTCGTTGTCCCTCCACAGCATCAGTAGATTCGGAAACCATTTTTGTTATAGAACTTAATTTCAATTGGAATGATTTTAAATATTTCAGAATGTCATTTAATTCGTTTGAACCCTCCTGAATTTGCTTTGTTTCAGTTTCCACCATATGTGTAGATTTATTAATCTCGTTTAAGATTAAATCAATATTTTCTCGTGTTTCTTCCACTGCATTTGAGGTTTGGTTTGCTAGGTTCCCAACTTCATTCGCTACTACTGCAAATCCTTTTCCGTGTTCTCCTGCTCGAGCAGCTTCGATGGATGCATTTAAAGCTAAAATTCGCGTCTTTTGGGAAATGGATCCGATTGTATGGACGATATCAATAATTTTTCTTGAGTTATTTACTAGCTGATTCATTTGCTGTAGGAGAGTGTTGTGACTATTGCTTAAAGTTTCAAACTTTTTTTGAAGTGAATGAAAAGATTCAAAAGATATCATTAATTCTTCATTTGAAGTTTGACTGTTTGAAAGAATTTCTTGTGAAAAGGCAGAAATATGTAAGGCGGATGATTCAATTTCAGTCATTTTTTTAGAAACTTGCTGTGCATGTTCAGCAGTTTGTATACTATGCTCAAGTAAACTATTTGATTTTTCTTTACTAGAAGCAGATGTTTCCTCAAGTGCTATTGAAGCGATTTTCATTTGTTCAACTACTGCTTTAAGTTGGTCAATTGCAACTTGAATTTGTCCATTGATATTTAGAGATGCGTCTTCGAAACTTGATTCTGTTTTTATTTCTTCTCGTCTTTTTATAAAAAGCATAAAATATCCCTCCTTTTTTGATGTTACAAAATCTAACGTTAATATAATATAAAATATAACATATTAGTTAAAAATTCCATATACAAATGTTTAAAATGTACTATTTTTTACGTATATTAAAAATGTAATATTTTTAAATGAGAATGTGATTGCTGTACTTGAAACGATTTCCGTTTTGAAGTAAAATAATGAAGAATTTAGAAATACAATAATTTTAAATGCGTTATGAGTGGGAAGAGTAAATATTTATAGACCTTTTAGGGAGCATAGGCCGTAGACTGAAAGCATATGTATTGTCGTAAATATTGAAGTTCACCCCACGAGCAGCTTCCGGGATCAAGTTTATTTGTGAAAGGAAAGCCGGCTGAGTTAGCCGTTATGTTAATGAAGTGATTGCATATTTGCAATAACTAGGGTGGTACCGCGAAATTAGTCCTCGTCCCTTTTTAGGGGCGGGGTTTTTTGTTGTGAAAAGAGGTTAATTGGTTATTCGCACATAAATCTGTGAAAACCGCACATAAACCGATGAATTTCGCACTTAAACATTCCAATACCGCACATAATCAGGCGGAAACCGCACATAACCCATTAGTCACATCACTACAAAGCCAAATTTTTTAAGGAGGTATATAAAAATGGAACAACAATTAAAGCAATTAGAGCAAGAAGCATTAGCTAAATTAGCAGCAGCTTCGAATTTAAAAGAATTAAATGATGTTCGTGTTGCGTATTTAGGTAAAAAAGGTCCAATTACTGATTTATTAAAAGGAATGGGGAAATTATCCCCTGAAGAGCGTCCGAAAATGGGTGCACTTGTCAACACGGTTCGTGAGAATGTAACAGCACAATTAGAAGCAAGAGCTGCTGTATTAGAAGCTCAAGCCATTCAAGAACAACTTGAAAAAGAATCAATTGATGTGACGTTGCCAGGACGTAAAATTCGCCAAGGAAATCGTCATCCTTTAACACGCGTAGTCGAAGAAATTGAAGATTTATTCGTTTCAATGGGATATCAAATTGCTGAAGGTACAGAAGTTGAAAAAGATTATTACAACTTTGAAGCACTTAACTTGCCTAAAGGGCACCCTGCTCGTGATATGCAAGATACATTCTATATTACAGAAGAAACACTTTTACGTACACATACTTCACCAGTGCAGGCACGTACGATGGAAGCGAAAAAAGGTGAACCAATTCGAATCATCTCGCCAGGTAAAGTGTTCCGCCGCGATAATGATGATGCAACACATTCACATCAATTCATGCAAATTGAAGGGTTAGTTGTTGGTGAAAACATTCGCATGAGTGATTTAAAAGGTACACTTGATGCGTTAGCGAAAAAAATGTTCGGTGCAGAACGTGAAATTCGCCTACGTCCAAGTTTCTTCCCATTCACTGAGCCATCTGTTGAAGTTGATGTTTCTTGTCATAAATGCGGCGGTTCTGGCTGTAACGTATGTAAGCAAACAGGCTGGATTGAAATTTTAGGAGCTGGAATGGTGCATCCAAATGTACTAGAAATGGCTGGATATGACTCTAAAAAAGTATCAGGATTTGCATTTGGAATCGGTGCTGAACGTATTGCAATGTTGAAATATGGAGTGGATGATATTCGTCATTTCTATACGAATGACAATCGTTTCTTATCACAATTCCACCGAACAGAAGAGTAAGGGGGCGCAAAAATGTTAGTATCATTAAATTGGTTAAAACAATATGTTGACATAGATAGCTTAACACCAGAAGAATTAGCTGAAAAAATTACACGTTCTGGTATAGAAGTAGATGCAGTAATCGATCGTTCGCAAGGGATGACAAATGTAGTTGTAGGATATGTTGTTTCAAAAGAAAAACATCCTGATGCAGATAAATTAAATATTTGCCAAGTTGAAGTTGGAGAAGGTGATGTGCGACAAATTATTTGTGGTGCACCGAATGTTGCGCAGGGTCAAAAAGTTATCGTAGCATTACCTGGAGCTCGTCTTCCAGGGGGCGTGAAAATTAAAAAAGCTAAAATGCGCGGCCAGGAATCAAACGGAATGATTTGTTCATTACAAGAGCTAGGTATAGAAGGACGTGTTGTTCCGAAGGTCTACGCTGACGGAATTTATGTACTGCCTGAAGATGCAGTGCCAGGAAGCGACGCATTGGAGCTTATCGGCTTACGTGATATTGTATTAGAACTTGGCTTAACACCAAACCGTTCCGATGCACTTTCAATACTTGGAGTTGCTTATGAAGTGGCAGCTATTCTTTCACAGGAAGTAAAATTACCGAAAATTAACTATGAAACTTCATCTGAAAAAGCTCAAGACTACTTAAAACTCCGAGTGGAAGCTAAAGAAAATCCATTGTATGGTGCGAAAGTTGTTAAAAACGTAAAAATTGCCGAATCACCACTTTGGCTGCAGCATTATTTAATGGCTGCTGGTGTACGCCCACACAATAATGTTGTTGATATTACAAATTATATTTTAATGGAATATGGTCAACCGCTTCATGCATTCGACTATGATTCATTAAAAACAAAGGAAATTGTTGTACGTTTAGCAAACGAAGGTGAAAAAATTGTTACTTTAGACGATCAAGAACGTACATTGAATTCTCATAACCTTGTTATTACTAATGGCATCGAGCCAGTTGCAATTGCAGGGGTAATGGGTGGTGCAAACTCTGAAGTGACAGATTCTACGACAACAGTTGTAATTGAAGCTGCTTATTTTGATGGCCTTTCAGTTCGTCGTACATCAAAAGAATTAGGGCTTCGTTCTGATTCATCAGCTCGTTTTGAAAAAGGAGTAGATCCAAATCGTGTCCTTCTAGCTGCTGAACGTGCTGCTCAAATGTTAGAAGAACTTGCTAGTGGAGAAGTGTTAGATGGAACAGTGTTAATTGATGAATTAGACAAGACACCTGCAAGAGTCGTTGTATCTCCTGATTTTATTAATACTCGACTAGGGATGAAAATATCGTTAGAGGAAATGTTGTCAATTTTAAATCGTTTAAAATTCGACGTAGAAGCAGCAAATGGCTTACTAATTATCGATGTACCAACTCGTCGTCAAGATATTAAAATTGAAGAAGATATTGTAGAAGAAATCGCTCGTTTGTACGGCTATGATGAAATACCAATGACGCTTCCAAGTGGAGGGGAACAAGTTGGTGGTTTAACACCTTACCAAGCGAAACGACGCGTTGTTCGTAATTTATTAGAAGGTTCTGGCCTATATCAAGCAATTACTTATTCATTGACTTCTGATGAGTTAGCACAAAAATATGCTTTAAAAGCAGAAGATACAACAAGATTATTAATGCCAATGAGTGAAGATCGTTCTACATTACGTCAAAGCTTAATTCCTCATTTAGTGGAAGCAGCAAGCTATAATGTAGCTCGTAAAGAGGAATCTGTTGCATTATATGAAATCGGGTCTGTTTTCTTGGGTCAAACAGAAGAAAAACTTCCTTATGAAGAAGAGCATATTGCCCTTATTGTAACTGGAAAATGGGTAGACAATGCATGGTTGGGTGAAAAAGTAAATGCAGATTTCTTCGTTGCAAAAGGAATCGTAGAAGCTTTATTCGAAAAACTCGGCTTATCAGAACGAATTTCGTATGAAAAAGCGGTTGTTGAAGGTTTGCATCCTGGTCAAACGGCAAATATTTTGCTTGATGGAGAGAAAGTCGGAATAATTGGTGGTCTACATCCAGTAGAGCGCAAAAAGTATGACTTAAAAGAAGCGTTTGTAGCTGAATTAAACTTACAAGCGATTATTACAGCGTCTGTAGAAGAGTTAGTGTATAAACCAGTTCCTCGTTTCCCAGCGATGACTCGTGATATCGCATTAGAGCTTGATCGTTCAAAACCAGCTGGAGAAATTGTTGAAATAATTCGTAAAGCGGGAACAAAACTTTTAAAAGAAGTAAAAGTTTTCGATGTATATGAAGGTGACAAAATGACAGCTGGCAAAAAATCAGTAGCCTTCTCTTTAACATACTTCGATCCAGAGCGTACGTTAACAGATGAAGAAGTAGTAAATGCTCATGAAAAAGTGCTAAAAGCATTGGCTGAGGCTGGAGCGGAAGTACGATAATTTAATACAAATTAGATGGTGGTGAAAGGCTATTTACTTTTCACCACCTTTTTTATTGTTACTTATAAGAAGATAAGAAGAAAAAGTTTTATGAGGTATATAAAACTACTTTTGTTAAATTTTTGATAAAATATTTTTAAAAAGTGTGCTAAAATTTTATTATAAGAGTGAAAATATAACATTAAAGGAAATTAACAAAGTATGTTAAGTTTTAAAAAAGCAACAAAAAGTAAGATACTAATTGTTATTACTTTTCTTATTATCATTACTATTTTCCGTTTAATATGGATGAACTTCTTATCAACGCTTAATTATACTGAAAGCCCAAGTATAAATAATGGTGTTTTAGATTTACGTGGATGGGAGTTTTCAGATAAAAAGACGCTCCCGTTAAATGGAGAATGGGAGTTTTACCCATCTACTTTAATCAATCCTGATGAATCTCTACAATCGGTCGAGGGAGATAAAACGTATATACAAGTTCCAAGTAAGTGGAATGATGTTTTTATTAATGATCAGGATCATTCTTTTCACTACGGTACATATTGATTGCGAATACTGCTTGATGATGAAAGTCCCCATACATTTGGTTTAAAGATTTCAGAAATTAATACTGCCTCTGCAATATATGTGAATGGAAAATTAGTAGGGGGAGCTGGACTACCATCATCAAATTCCGACTTACATGAAAATAATAAAATTCCATATTCTGTTTCATTTGGACCTAAAGAAAATGAAGTTGACATACTAATACATGTATCTAGTAAGTTTAATGAGGGGGGAATTATAAAACCCTTACGCTTTGGAACAATAGAAGCAATTACTTATCGAAATAACCTTTCCATTGGAATGCAGCTATTATTTTGTGCAGTCTTAATAATACACGGTGTTTATGCGTTAATCTTATATGTTATTGGCGCTAATCCAAATAAAGGATTGTTATACTTTTCCTTAATATTATTCTCTGCTCTTATTACTGTTCTGGGAGCAGATGATAAATTACTGTATAGAGTATTTGAAATCAACTATGTATGGGGGGCAAAATTAACTTTTCTCTCATATATTGGTGTTGCAGCATTTATTCCACACTTGATTAAGAATTTATTCCCTATTGAAGGTTATTTAAAAATTCTAAGATGGTACTCGTTATATTGTGCTCTTTATGCTATCTTCATTCTACTAGCACCTTTGGAATATGCTTTACATACAATTACCATACTCGGTACAGTCCTTTTATTATCAATCATTGTTTCGGTGATTTTGCTTAAAAATACAAATAAGGAGATAGAAGAAAGTATCTATCTTTTAATTAGTTGTTTAAGTATTGGAGTAAACATTGTTTGGGTAATAATACACGGTCGTTTGTCGCTAGAATATATACATTATCCTTTTGATCTTATTTTCGCAATACTAGCTTTTGCAGCACTTTGGTTTAAACGCTTTTTCCTCGTTACATCAAAGGCGGAACAGCTTGCTGAAAAATTAAAGCTCGAAAACACGCGCAAGGATGACTTTTTAGTTAATACCTCTCATGAATTGAGAAATCCATTGCACGGTATAATCAATATTATTCAATCAATTTTAGATGACCGAAAAACCCCGCCTAGTGAAGAGCATAAAAAACGCTTAGGAATTATAATGAAAGTCAGCAAGCGTATGTCCTTAATGTTAAATGACTTGCTGGATGTCACTAGATTAAGAGAAAAAACGATTCAGTTACAACTAGGGAGAGTACAGTTACATTCTGTTGTAGCTGGTGTTGTGGATATGATAAAACTTATGCTGGATGGGAAACCAATCCGTCTGCAAGTTTGTATTCCTGATACATTTCCTGCTGTTTTAGCAGATGAAAACAGAATTATTCAAGTCTTATTTAATTTAGTTCATAATGCAGTGAAATTTACTGATGAAGGAACAGTCACAATTCATGTGTATATTGAGAATAAAAAAGCTTATATTGTTGTTGAAGATACTGGAATAGGAATTGAAAAAGAGGCATTGCAAACTATTTTCCATCCCTATGAACAAGCTTCTATTAATTCATCAAGTGAACGTGGTGGATTCGGACTTGGACTTAGCATTTGTAAGCAATTAGTAGAATTGCATAACGGAACATTAACAGTTGAATCAACTCCAGGTAAAGGCTCTGCTTTTACATTTACACTTCCTCTATTCGAAGTTAGTGAAGTTGAAGAGGAAAATTATATAATTAATCTGCTGAAAGAATCAATCAATACTATTGCTGCAACAACTGAGCTTTCAACACAGATTGAAACGCGAAACGACTATAATGTTAATCAAGAATTGAAACCAAAAATTTTAGCAGTAGATGACGACAATATTAACTTAAACATATTGATTTCCCTTCTTGGAGAGGAATATGAAGTGACCGCTGTTAGCAGTGCAAAACAAGCTCTTGAAAAACTCAAAGTGGAACAATATGATCTTGTTATCTCAGATGTGATGATGCCGCATGTTTCAGGCTTTGAGCTAACGCGTATTATCCGCAAACAATTTACTCTTTCGGAGCTACCTATTCTGCTACTGACTGCTCGAACTCGGTCTGAGGATATGTTGACCGGCTTCCATGCAGGCGCAAATGATTACGTAACGAAACCTATCGATTCATGGGAATTAAAGGTGAGAGTGCAAGTACTCATAAAACTAAAACAATCCATTGAGGAACGTGTAAGAATGGAAGGTGCTTGGCTGCAATCACAAATCAAACCACATTTTTTATTTAATGTGTTAAATTCAATTTCTGCACTTGGAACGATAGATACAAATAAAATGCAGGAGCTCCTTGAAGAATTTAGTAATTATTTACGTTTCAGCATTGATTTTAATAATGCAGCACCACTTGTTTCTCTTGAAAGTGAACTTTCTCTTGTTCGTTCCTATTTATATATAGAGAGTGTACGTTTTGGTGATCGCTTAAGAGTTCGATGGGAGATTGATGATTCAATTGAAATTCAGGTACCTCCGTTGTCAATTCAACCACTTGTAGAAAATGCGGTAATACATGGTATTTTAGATCGCAAAGATGGGGGAGAAGTTTGCATTCGGGTTCGCAGGCAGTTAGATTGTATTGAAATTTCGATAATTGACGATGGCAAAGGTATGACTGAGGCTGAATTTGAGCAGCTCTTCATGAATAAAAGTGACTCGAAAGTTAGAAAAAGTATTGGGTTGAAAAATATCGACCGCCGCTTAAAACAGCTATTTGGTAAAGGGCTGCAAATCGTTAGTTCATATAATAAAGGGACAACTATTACTTTCTATATTCCAATTAAGAAAGAGATAGGGGAAATAACCTTCCCTTAATGCTAATTTGTACTAACATAAAATGAGCCAACCACAATATGTGATTGGCTCATTTCCTTTTAAGAGTTTCTTAATTTAGTTACAAACATAATTGAAAATGCTGAAAGCAGCAATAATAACCCAATTACTAACAAGGAGTACATGTTTGTTGCAGTTTTTGGCAATTCATAGTTTGTATCACTGTTAGAATTATTTGAGTTTCCAGCAGCGACTTCTCCATTGGAATTACCTGAATTATTATTGCCGTTAATGTTGCCATTAGGTTTTCCAGGGTTCTTTCCACCATTGTTGCCATTAGTGTCCCCGGAGCTACCGCCGCCATTATTGCCGTTAGGTTTTTCAGGATTATTACCGTTATTGTTGTTGCCGTCAGATCCTCCAGGATTACTGCCGCCATTGTTGTTGCCGTCGGTATCTCCAGGGTTATTACCGCCGTTGTTGTCGCCATCAGAGTCCCCAGGGTTATTACCGCCGCCGTTGTTGCCGTCAGAGTCCCCAGGATTATTGCCGCCATTGTTGCCGCCGTTGCCTCCTCCTGAGTTGCCTCCGCCACCGCCGCCAGATCGAATCACTTCATTTTCAAAAGTGACTTTTACTGTTTCTTTTTGATCATTTTCAATAATAAAATTAAGCGGGTCCTTACTTAGGCGATATCCGGATGGTGATTTTGTTTCAATGAATTGGTAGTTTCCTGGTTGTAAAGCAGGGATTATGATTTTGCCTTCATTGTTTGTCGTTAAGTCTTTAGAAATTACATTGCCATATTCATCTAGTAAATCAAAAACTGCCCCTGCTAAAGTTACAGAGTGATCACCTTTTTTAACCTTTGTTAATTCTACGGCATCGATATGTTTTTTATTTACGTGACTAACTTTTACGATTTCAGTTTGAATTTCGGTAATAGTGAATGGAATCGGTGTTGCATCCAATTCATAACCAAGGGGAGCAACTGTTTCGATTAACTGATATTCACCAGGCTGTAAATTTGGTATAGCTAATCTTCCATTAGCATCCGTTTTAAGATCCGTCAAACCGATATCCACATATTCTGTTCCGTTGTATCGTAAAAGCTTGAATGTTGCATCTGCCAAAGTAATTGACTCATCATCAGCATCAAGCTTTGTCAGTTCAACTGCTTGATGCAATTTTTTATTTGTAACCGTTACAGAAACTTGTGGTTCATCGATTGTCACTTTTTCTTCCCCTTGAATTTCGATAAAGTAGCCTTCAGGGGCAGCAGTTTCCTTCAAAATATAGTCATCATATAATAGACCATCAAAGATTGCTTGTCCTTTTTCGTCTGTTGTAACGGTTTTTATTGGTATTTTTCCTTCGCTATCATAAAGTGTGAATTTTGCACCAGGCAGTAGCTTTTCAGTGTTGTCGGCATCTACTTTTGTTACAACAAGTTGGCCTGTTTCACCAGAACCACTGCCGCCGCCTCCAGAAAGTCTAACAACGATGGACTTACTAGTTTCTGTGACTTCAGTTGTTAAACCAGCTCCATTAAGCTTCACTTTATTTGATACAGTAGCGCCATGTTGTGCATTAATATAAGTTTGGTATTCTAACATATAAGCTGTTTCGATTGTATTATTGAAGCTTAGTTTGAAGGTTGGTTTGCCCTCATCATTTTCAGTAAACTCAAGTGTATAGGCATTACTATCTAGCACGTCGCCTTTAGATATCGTACCGTCTTGGTTAACCTCTGTTTTATATACAACAAAAGAATCCTCTACTAGTATTAAATTTTCACTTGGCGTATCAGAAATTGTTGCATCTGCGATAGTAGATTGACCACGGTTAATGTAAACGGTCCAATCAATTACCTTGCCATCCTGCAAACCATCCTTGTTGACATATTCTCCACCATGCTTCACTGCAACACCTGCATTCAAATCTGTTAGCTTTTGCGTGTCATCATATAATGTAGCAGTGTTGTCATACTTTTCAACGATTAATTGATTGTCTAAAGTAGTTTTATAGGTAATAATATATCCACTATTGATAGATTGGTTAAAGGCAAGTTTAAACCCTAGAGTTTCACCATTTTCAATAGTGTCGACAGTAAATTGGTCTTCAGAAAGTTTTGCACCCTTACTAAATTCATTTTTGCCACCAAGAGGCTCTGCATGGAATACCTCAATAGAACCATCTACTAATTTTTGCCCTTGTAAAATATAGTCTTCAATAATGGCTTTTGAAATTGATTTTAAATTATAGTTTATGCCAATTTCCCAAGTAATTTCTTTTGTAATTGGGTTGTAGCTTCCGTTTTTGTAGCCATTATTAGTAGTATATTCATCAGGTTTAAACTCAGCAGTAGTAGTTTTTTCTTTTGGTGCTCCTTCTTCTATCCAGTGAATTTCCGCATTATTAGTGAAATTCGGTTTTGAATCATCTTCTTTCCAATCATTGTTGAATTTTGTAGTGTATGTGATAATTAGTTTTTCTTCAACTGGATTTAGGAATTTAACGGTAAATCCTTTTTCTTGAAGTACAAGTTCATAATCAGTGTTCTTTGTTAAAACCTCTTGATTTGCCTTTGTAATCTTAAAAGAATCTTCCACAAGTTCGAGCCCACCGTTAACAAATGAATCAGTTAACACAAGGTCTTCCATTTTAAAGGAGTTTCCGTTTAGTTCAATCTTCCAATCTACCGTTTTCTCTTTATAGTTAGGGTTTTGCGAATTTTTAATTAAAACAACTTGTTGTACATATCTTGTAGCTGTTTTTTCTGTTTCTACTGACTTCACCTTATTTTCGGCATTCCCACTATTGAAGATTGGTTCAATTGGGTTTGTACTATATTCAATTTTGTAAGCAGACGATATTTCTTTATTGAATTTTACTGTAAAACCATGTGAACCATCTATAGTTTTATCTGCTAAGGTGTATTCCGAGGAATCCACTAGTTCGCTTTTAGATTCCTTTCCATCAGCATCTAATGTAACTTTATAAATTTTAAAAGTATCTTTTATAAGCTGATGTCCAGCAGGTAAGAAGTCCTCTAAGACAGCGTTATCCTTTGAAATTGTTTTTTCATTATAATTATATTTTATCTGACAATCTATCTCTTGCTTTGAAGAATTGTAGTCATAAGTTCTTTTTCTAGATGTACACCACGTCGTACAGAAACAGTACTAGTCGCTTCGGCATTACTGATATTATCTCCACTTAATGTAGCAGTGTTGCTATAAGTTGTTTTATCTACATCAGTAATATTTGTTGTGTAGGCAATACGATAAGCTGCATTAATTTCATCAGATACAAAGTGAATTTCAAAATCTTTCCCATCTTCAGTCTTCACAATGTTATAAAGACTTGAATCTAGTTCTCCACTTATTTCAGCAGTACCATCTAACTGCATTTCTAATGAGTAAATTTTAATTGATCCGCTCACCAATTCCTGTCCCTCTTCAATTGGATCTTTAACCACAGCTTTAGCTATAGTGTCTAGATGTTTGTTGACATCAACAGTCCAGTCAATTGATGATGCATTATAATTTGTATTAGGTTTCCCTGATTTTTCAATAGTTTTTCCCGGTTTTTCTTTAAAAATTATTGGTATTTCAAGTTCCCCTGATTGAATTGGGAATTTAATGACTTGATGAGTACTGCCAGTAATAGTCGTTTCACTGAAAATACTCCAAACTTCAAATGTTCCACTTATATTTGAGTGTGTTTCTACATTGCCGTTAAAGATAAAAGTAACTTTCCCATCTTTTGTAACAACAAAAGTACCTACAGTTCCGAAGCCTGCAACTAAATCTCCATCAAACTCATTGTAAAGTTCAAATTGTTCTGGTAGTTGGAACTCAAAAATATCCCCATCTTTATAATTGTGCCCATTTTCCAGTTTCCACTCGTATTTGATAATTACTTCTGAGCCTAGCAATGGTTGGTTGGTAGGATTCTTATCAGCATCTATTAATTCTCCCTCTGTTGTCTCTAAAGTAACGTTCGTTATTATAGTTGCTGAATCACCTGTTGTTGGAGGAATAATGACTTCAACAGTATCTCCTGTGGTGTTCTTTGTATCCATTTCCTCTTGAACAGAATGATCCTCAGTAACAGGTTCCTCTGAAGGTATATTCTCTTCCGCACTGGCAGATAGAGGAATCCCTAAACTAAAAAAAATGCTATTAATCACTAAAACTAGGACTAAGCATAAAGAACTGATTTTTTTCATTCTACATTTATTACCTCCTATTTGATTAATTTTTTACCAGATATCCTTTGTGTTTCCCATCCCTCAACTTTCTACATTATTTAGATGAATGCATTGATAAGTTTTTGAAACTAGTAATGAATTACATATTTTTGCAGTTCATCCTAAATCATTATTGAAGAAAGTTCTCTACACTTTCTCCACAAAAGTTGTAAAACTCGGAGAATTTAAAATAATTGAATTTTTGGCAGTAGAATATTATGATAATCAAAGAATTTTGTGTTAAAATATGTAAATCTATGATAAAAATAGTAATAAATAAGTGACTTTTTCCTAATCTTTTTCTATAGTTTTTTAAAATAATTCTACTAATAGGAATTTAGAGGTGGTCTTTTGCTTAAAATAATTCAATATACATTACTTATTGCAGGGGTTGTTTTTGTCAGCTTATTTTTTGCCCAGTACTCGCAAACTATGGAAAAGCAAGATGCAGCACTAGAAGAAGCAGTTGAAAAGGTCAGTAAAAGCGAGGTTTCTTTTGCAAAAGAAAAAGAAAAAGAAGAAGAAACAGAATCAGAGATCAAGAATTTTACGGCCGCAATGAATGAAGCCTTTGCTACACTTGAAATTCCAAAATTAAATAGGACTCTTCCAGTCGTTGAAGGAACAGATGCTGACTCATTGGATAGAGGGGTCGGCCATTTAACCAAGTCTGTTTTTCCAGGGCAAGGGGAACAGATTGTCTTATCTGGGCATCGTGATACGGTTTTTAGAGATTTTAACAAGATAGAAATAGGAGATCTTTTCATTGTAAATATGCCTTATGGAACATTCACTTATCAGATTAAAGATACGGAAATTGTCAATGAGGATGATACGACCGTTATAAGGAAAATGGGCGAAGAAGTTCTTGTTGTAACAACCTGCTATCCATTTGATTTCCTAGGCAGTGCCACGCAGCGTTTTATTATTTATGCTTACCCGTATGACAAAGAAGTTTCATAAAATTATTCCATAAAGTTAACAGAACAATTAAATGCAGGAGAAGGCGGTAGAATAGTTTGAGAGCACTTGTTATTGATGATGAAGAATTAGCGATTTATCATTTAGTTAATTTACTAAAAAGATTCTCTTTCATAACAGATATTGTGACATTTCATGTTAGTGTTGAAGCATTGGACTATTTAAAATTACATCAGGTGGAGATTGCCTTTATTGATATAGAAATGCCTGAAATGAATGGAATAAAATTAGCAGAAGAAATTCAAAAATTAAATCCAGCATGCAAAATAATTTTTACTACTTCTTATGACCAATATACGGTTAAGGCATTTGAGCTGCAAGCAACAGATTATTTAGTAAAGCCCGTAACATATAAAAGACTGCAAATTACAATAGAAAGGGCATCTAAAAAAATAAAGAAAATAAAACCTAGGCTTTGTCTTTTAGGTGATTTAAAAATACTTGTTCAATCAGAAGCAGCGATTGTTTTTGATAAGTGGAGAACACAGAAAGTGAAGGATGTATTCCTTTTCTTATTGCATGAACGAAACAAAAATATTTATAGGGACACCTTGATAGAATTATTTTGGCAAGAGAAGGAAATCAGTAAATCGATTGCTAGTCTGCATAGGATGGTCTATTATCTCAGAAAAATGTTGGAGTCACACCAGTCTATTTTAAACAATGCAATTGAAATCATAAGAACAGATATTGGCTACCAGCTAAAGGTGAAAAATATCGAAGTTGATGTGGAGTTGTTTGAAAAGAAAGTAAAAGAATTATCGGATATACGAAAAGTAGATGCAACAAATTATAAACAAATTGAAGTATTAGTATCATTATATAGCGGGAATTATTTGGATAACGCTGATTATTGGTGGATTGAAGGGGAGAGAAATAAATACCGGGAAATATGGATTTACTATTCCAGTCTATTATTAGATTACTATTATAATGAAGAAATGTACCAGGAAGTAATTACATTGGCAAACCGTATTCAAAAATTAGATCCACTAGAAGAAATGTCATACCGAATGTTAATTCAGCTTTATAAAGAAACTGGGAATAAGCAAGGAGAAAAGTTTCAAAAATCGATGCTTGAACAAATTTTCCGTTGATGGGAAATAAAGGTTCCCTATATACCTAATGATATGTTGAAAATATTACAAAACGAAATATTTTTTGTAACATTCAGAAGTATATGGGGTTTACACTACGGTTTTATTTCTTTTTAAGATTGGTAATTAAATAGGAATATACGAGGTTATACCCTATGCTTTTAAAGTGGTTTTACCTCGTTTTTTGTGAACAATGAAGTTTATTCGCCCATAGTATTTCTAGGTCTAGCTAGTCCTATTATTGCTCCCAGGACGCCCAAAATTGTATGTATAAGGCCGAATGTATAAAAATTAAAGAAAATTTTATGTGTATATTCATTTAATAATGGTAAATTTGGATCAGTAGTGATCTCTCCTAAGGTTGAAAGAACATTCTGTTGGAAATCGATTGAAAAATAAACGAAAACGCCGATAAGTAGAACTCCTCCAACAATTGAAACTGCCCTTAGCATGTGGTCACGGGAATTTCTAGATAATGTAAGAAAATATCGAAATGTCGTAAACAAACTTAGTATTAAAAAAGGCATTACAAATACAACGCCAATAAAACCGAAGTTTCCTGAGTTATCTTGAGGCTTCATGGTAAACAATTGTCCTATGAGTAAAAAGCCCAGCAACGAGATTCCTAAACTAATCAACCAGCTTAGTCTTAGCAAACTAATCATCCTTTCTATAAAAATACTATACATTGAAATAATGAATTTGTGTGGGAAATGTTAAAAAAATAGGGGTATTAAAGGTTAAGCAGGTTTATAAATAAGTTTCTTCTATATTAATTGAAAGTTTAAGAATTAAGCGGTCAGTTTTAATGGCAATTTTCTATAAAATGCTGTTACCATATAGTTGTAAAGAAAAATTTTTAGAAAAAAGGGGAATTGGTTATGCTTCAAAAAGATGAAACAGTGCTGGTGCTCATTGATATTCAAGGAAAATTAGCAGAAATTGTAGACAATAGTGAATTTGTCATTGAAAATATTGCAAAGATGACACAAGGGGTGCAACTTTTAGGTTTACCTATTCTTTGGCTAGAACAATATCCAAAAGGTTTGGGGAAAACTGTTGAAGCGATTGCTCAGCATTTAACAGACCAACAGCCGATTGAGAAAATCACTTATAGTGCTTACGACACACCTGAATTTGTTGAAAAACTAGAAGCAACTGGACGTAAAAAAGTGCTTCTTGCAGGTATTGAAACACATATTTGCGTATATCAAACTGCAGCGCATCTGTTGCAAAATGGCTATGAAGTAGAAGTTTTAGCGGATTGTGTTTCATCTCGCACAGCAAAAAACAACGAAATTGGTCTTCAGAAAATTACTCAAATTGGTGCTAAAGTGACAAGTGTTGAAATGGCGTTATTTGAAATGCTTCAAATCGCAAAAGGAGATACATTTAAAGCGATTAGTAAACTAGTTAAATAAAAAATATAATATTAAAACCATACTATCATTGGGCTTTTCAATGGGGAGTATGGTTTTTTTATGTAAGAAATTTTTATAAAATGAGAGATTTTAGCATAAAAATTAAAATAACTATTTAAAAGGGGGGATTTAGTGTTAGCAACATGGACGTGGATTGTAACAATTGTTTTAAGTTTATTCTTTATTGGCATGTCTTTAAGATTCAGAAAAAAGTCGAACGAAAGCTTTTTGCAATTTGCAATAGCTGGTGGAACACTTCCGTTTTTCTTAATTTTATTTACAGATATTGCAACGATAATGGGGGTAGGGAATTTTGTAGGCCATTCTTCCAAAGGTTTTGAAATTGGAATTGCCAATATTCCTTTTATCATCGGTGAACAAGGTGCAAAAATACTTTTTGCCCTCCTCTTTGCAGGGTTTGCTGCACGCTTTACGTATAAAAGTATTGCAGAGCTATTAAATGACTTAATATTAAGAGATAAAGTATCGAGAGCACTTGTTGGTATTTTAACTTCTGCTATTATGATTGCGTGGATTGGTGGGCAAGCAAAAGGGATGGGGCAACTATTTTCCGTATTTACAGGGGCCGATCCTTTGCCGCTTATCTTTTTCTTCTCTGCGGTATTTATTATTTATACAACAATAGGCGGTATGTATTCGGTGGTTTGGACTGATTTTATACAAGGTGTATTTTTACTAGGACTTGCAGTTTGGTTTTATATAAAAGTTTATGCAAAAATCGATTTTAGTTACACGAAGTTAAAATCAATGCTTGTTGATGTAGGTGCAGCTTCTTTGACAGAACTCAACATTTCCGGTTGGGAAGTATTAACACTATTTGTGACAGGCTGTTTTGGGGTTTTAGCAGCTCAAGTATATTGGCAACGGTGTTTTGCAGCAGTTAATCCGAAAGCGGCTAGCCGAGCGATGTTATATAGTGGCATTGTTGCAATTATATTTACTATATTAGCTTCTGTATCAGGAATGATTGTAAAAGCGTTGAATCCTAATGTTGAATCAGGCAATGCAATTTCGTGGTTAATTTTAAATGAAATGACCCAATTGGTTGCATTACTATTCTTTATCTTAATTTTCCTCGCGGCCATTTCGAGCGCCTCCTCTCAATTACACTCAGCTGCTATAGTTATTGTAAACGATCTAATTATTCCATTTTCAAAGGAAGTCAAGGATAAATCATTGATTTCTATATCGAGATGGTTAGTTGTAATTGTAGGGATATTTTCAATTACTGCTGCCGTTTATTCAGAATCCATTATTAGTTTATTTTCTTTTGCCTACACAATGACTGGTGGGGGAGTAGTACCCGTACTGATTGTTGGTTTGTTATGGAAAGCTAGAAGATCAGAGCGTTTTGAGATGGGTTTCCATAATAGTAAAGTATCCGTTTGGGGTGGTCGAATCGGTTTGCTTTCGGGTGCTATTATTTCTGTTGTATTTGGAATTCTATGGGGAGTTTTAATATCAACTATTCTAACAATTATTGTTTCATTAATACTTCCAAATAAAACAGATTCAAATAGAACGATAGAAATTAAACATGCATAAGATGAAGTAGTTATTTATTTTACCTATTGATGGAGGATAAAACCTTGAAACAAAAAGTCGTCGTCATCGGCGCAGGGATTATTGGAACTTCAGTAGCATATTTTTTATCAAAAAAGAATGTCAATATCGTCCTTGTTGACGCTAAAGATATTGCTTCAGGTACTTCAGGTGCTTGCGATAAAGCCATTATGCTGCAGTCAAAAAAGTGGGGTCCTGCACTTGAGTTAGCTATACAAAGTGCAACACTATATAAAGATCTAGAACAAGAGCTCCAGCAGGATTTAGAATACCGTCAAGGTGGCGGACTGATATTAATCGATAATGAACAAGATCTTAAAGTATTACAGCAAACGGTGGAGAAGCAAAATTCTATCGGTTTAAATGTCAAAATACTAACAGGTGATGAAGTAAGAAAAAAGAATCCGTATCTTTCCGAGAAAATTATAGCTGCTTCATGGTGTGAAGAAGATGCGGAAATTAACCCGATGCTTACAGCCTTTGCTTTTGCAAAGGCAGCTCATAAAAATAAAGCAATACTTCGATTAAATTGTGAAGTACTTGATCTTGTTACAGAGAATAACAGAATATTAGGTGTTCAAACAACCCATGGGAAAATCTATGCTGATAGTGTTGTAATTTGTAGTGGTGTTTGGACAAATCAAATTTTAAAAACGGTTCAACTTGAAGTCCCAATCATCCCACGAAAAGGCATTATTCTAGTAACAGAGAAACTACCAAAAATCATTGATTGCAACATATTAAGTGGTTCGTATATAGTGTCTAAATTACAGAAAGAACAAAATTCTATCCCTTATGGAATCGGGCTTGCGATTAGTCAAACTAAAAGCGGTACGTTGCTAATAGGTGGTTCGAGAGAGTTTGTCGGATTTGATGAGTCTATTAAAACTAAAATTATTCGTGATATTGCAAAGCAGGCGATACACGCATTTCCGTGTTTAGATAATATACATTTAATCCGTTCATTTGCCGGTTTTCGACCATATACCCCAGACAATATGCCGATACTTGGAGAAATCCCTTCAGTTCAAGGCTTGTATATTGCTGCGGGACATGAAGGAGATGGGGTGGCTTTAGCACCTATTACAGGGAAGTTAATGTCGGAATTAATCACTAATCAAAAAATTGAATTTGATTTATCGCCATTTAGTATTGAAAGGTTTTTAGAGAGTACTATTTCTTAAAGATATCTCATAATGCGAGGAGTTTCGTATGGAGAATCAAAATCATGAAAAAGAAATTTCGTTTACTTTTAATGGCAAGCGAATAAAGGGAATTGAAGGGCAGCCTATTGCGGCAGCTTTAATGGCAAATGGAATTCGAGCTATTCGAACATGTACAGTAACCGGAGAACCTAGAGGGATTTACTGTGGTATTGGACATTGTTATGAATGCAGAGCAACCGTTAATCAAAAGCGAAATATCCGTACATGTCTAAAGTGTTTAGAAGAGAATATGGACATTAAAAGTGAATGAGAAATTGACATAGGAGCTTTATCTAAATGAAAGTTGATGTGGCCATTGTTGGTGCCGGACCTGCTGGACTTATAGCCTCAATCGAGCTCGCAAAAAATGGCATGAAAGTAGTTGTAATTGATGAATATTACCGCTCGGGCGGACGGCTATTGGGACAGTTGTACGAAGATACAAAATCAGAGAAAAAACGGATGTGGGATGGAAAAGAAATTGCAAATCATTTGATGGACGAAGCGTTATCTCTAGGTGTACAAATCCTTTGTAAAACAACTGTGTGGAAAATTGAGTCAAATTGTCTTTTTATATCAAATAGTGAAATAAAAGAAATTCATTCAAAGGCTATCATCTTAGCAACAGGAGCAATAGAAAAAGCACTTCCTATACCAGGCTGGCAAAAGGTAGGAGTCATAGCAGTTGGAGCAGCGCAAACTTTTACAAATTTACATCGTGTAAAAATCGGTAATCGTGTTCTTTTTGTTGGTATTGATCCTCTTTCAATTTCGGTTGCAATGGAAATGAAAAAAGCGGGTATTCATGTAGTTGGAATGATGCTGCCAGCGCCTTCATTAATGACAGGTGAAAAAAGCAATCCACAAGACGTACTAGAACAATTACTGATGGTTGCTCATATGGCACCTAATTACTTTTTTCGTATAGCTGGAAAACTAGTTAAAGGGAAAATCAAAAAATTGATTGTAAACTTATTAAAATTTAATTTAATTCAAATCATGGGAATACCTCTTTATTTCAGAAAAGCGGTTACACAAATAAATGGTCAAAGGGAAGTAGAAAGTGTAAGTGTTAGTAATCTATCGACCAATGGCGAACTTTCTCGTATAGAAACAAAGCTTGAAGTAGATACAGTTTGTTTATCTGGAGGTCTATTACCTTTAGTTGATCTTACACAAGTAGCTAATTGTATACTTGTTGATATACCAGAATTAGGTGGCATCGTGCCATTACATAATAAATATTTAAAAACATCTGTTGAAGGAATTTATGTAGCCGGAAATATTACAGGAATTGAAGGAGCAAAGGTTGCGATGGCTCAAGGTAAACTCGCGGCGTTTAGTTTGTTGTACGATTTTAAAATAGTAAGTGAACAACAATTACAAATGGCATTTAATGAAGTCGATATTGCTAGAAAATCTTCTCCAATTTCATTTCTTCCAAATATAAAAATAGGAAGAAAGATTATGGAAGAGAAATGGAAAGCTTATTCCATCCCGATAGGAGAAAAATGAATTGGAAAAAACATGTATTTGTCGATGTGAAGGTGTTTTTCTGGAAGAAATTCTTCAAGCAATTGATGAGGGAGCAACAAGCTTTCAAGGAATAAAAAAAAGAAATCGTATTGGAATGGGGCATTGTCAAGGAAGAACGTGTCAGCCGATTGTAAGAGATATTTTAAGAAAAAAGGTAGGAGCCAATTCATTATTCGAATTACAAAAAGCGCAAGCACCTGTAAGACCTGTTCCATTGGGGAAATTATAATTATAGAGAGTGTTAGTTAAGAAACTTCTCCTTCTTTCATGTAGTTTTCCATTGTATTTCTCGTATTAGTAACAAATTAATATAAAATCTTATGTTAGGGGCTGTACCAACAGTAAATGATAATTCACTGTTGGTCAGCCTTTTATAATTTTATAAAGAGTAATATTCAGAATAATTAAAAATATGATAACTATAAAAATTAATTAACGACATATATTTTTTGAAATGTTCATACCATTGAAATGTGTACAATTTTTAACATTGTATCCAAACCGCTCATTGAATATGAAGTTGATGCATATACGGTGAAATTATTGGTTTCTTTTTTACTTAGAATATCTAGCGAAAGCCATCCAGTCACCGAGGCAGCGCTGCTTTTCCTCGAAGGCAATAAGCGCTCCATTGTTTTAGAAATAGCTAAAGGGCTGAGCAAGGCGTTAGCGTTTTTCATATGGTGATTGCTTTAAACAACCACTTTATTGTAATCGCTTACTAATTTGAAGAAAGAGGGCTTGCCGCAATGAATAGATTACTAAATTTAGAGAGTATAGAGCTGCAAAATGTTAATGCTAAGGGAGGATGAAAGAGTTGCCAGAAAAAAAATACCCTTTAGAAGGAGTTAAAGTTCTTGAAATGGGCTCATTAATTGCTGGGCCCTTTTCTACTAGAATATTAGCTGACTTTGGAGCAGAAGTAATAAAAATTGAACTGCCAAAAAAGGGGGACCAAATAAGAAATTGGCGAGTTCTGCATGAGGGGACTTCTCTCTGGTGGTATGTTCAGTCAAGAAATAAGAAAACGATTTCTCTAGATTGTCGTACTGAAGAAGGAATGGAAATTACAAAGAAATTATTAAAGGATTGTGATGTTTTAGTAGAAAATTTCCGTCCTGGAACTATAGCAAAATGGGGGCTAACTCCTGAGAGGTTAAAAGAAATTAATCCTAAACTCATAACTTGCCATATTTCTGGTTATGGACAAGATGGCCCGTATAAAGACCGTGCAGGATTTGGTGCAATTGGTGAAGCGATGGGAGGTTTAAGATATTTAACAGGCTATCCAGATCTTCCTCCAACAAGAGTAGGAATTAGTATTGGAGATTCCGTAGCATCTCTTTATTCAGTCATTGGGGTATTAATGGCTTTATATCATCGTGATGTAAATAATGGTGAAGGTCAAAGTATTGATGTTTCACTATTCGAATCTATATTCAGTTTAATGGAAAGTTTATTGCCTGAGTATGATGCAGCTGGAGTAAAGAGAGAAAGGACAGGCTCCTCTATGCCAGGTATAGCACCATCCAATATTTACAAAGCAAATGATGGAAAGTATGTAGTTATCGCAGCGAATGGGGATAATATTTTCCAGCGCTTGCTAAAAGTAATTGGAAGAAATGACTTGGTCGGGGATGAACGGTATACAACAAATGAAAAAAGAGTTGCTAATCTCGAATTTATTGATGGCATTATTCAAGATTGGACATTGCAGCATTCATTAAAAGAATGTGTAGATCTTTTAAATGATAATGGAATTCCTGCTGGTGCCATCTATAGTATTGAAGATATTGTAGAAGATCCACAATATAAAGCGCGGGATATGATTGTAGAGGCGCCACATCCAGAACTTGGTACGTTAAAGGTACCTGGTATTGTTCCGAAATTAAGTGATACGCCGGGTGAAATCAAGTGGTTAGGTGCAAAAGAAATCGGAGTATTTAACAATCAAGTCCTAAAAGAAATTGGGCTGACAGATGACCAAATCCAACAATTGTGCGAAAAAGGGATTATCTAAAGTTGGAAATCTAGTCATCTATAAAAGTAAATATTACTCGTTATAGAAAACAGAAACTATTTTTTGAACAGAGGTGAACAAATGTCTGGTCCACTTACTGGATTGAAAGTTTTGGATATTGCAACGGTCTATGCAGCCCCATTTGCAGCGGCTTTATTAGGGGATTACGGTGCAGAAGTAATAAAGGTAGAAATTCCGGGAAAAGGTGATCCTGCTCGAGGGTTTCAGCCGATGAAGCTTGATGAATCGATTCCTTGGGCTACGATATCACGCAATAAAAAGACGATTACTCTGGACTTGCGGAAAGAAAAGGGACAAGAGATATTTTTGAAATTATTAGCCGATCAAGATGTTCTATTCGAAAATTTCCGTCCAGGAACACTTGAAAAGTGGGGAATAACGATGGAGCGAATTCGTGAAGCAAATCCCAATATTATCGTTGTGCGTGTCAGCGGCTATGGACAAACAGGTCCAAAGCGTGAACTAGCAGGTTTTGGGACTTCGGCTACAGCATTTAGTGGTTATACCTATATAACAGGTGAACCAGATCGTCCCCCATTATCACCACCGATATCACTTGTAGATTATGTAACAGGTTTATTTGCAACAATTGGGGCAATTGTTGCTCTCTATCATCGGGATGTCTATGGAGGGGAAGGACAAGAAATTGACGTCTCCCTTTATGAATCGATGTTCCGAATGATGGAAGTACTTGTCGCTTCCTATGACCAACTAGGAATAATTATGGAAAGACAAGGAAGGGATAATAGTTTGGCTGTTCCAGTAGGAATTTTTCAAACTGCTGATAAGAAATGGATGGTTCTTACGACAAGCACAGATAGGACATTCTACCGCCTCGCTGAGCTCATGGGGAGAGCAGAAATGGTTACTGATCCAAGATACTCTACAAATAAAGCGAGAGAAGAAAGACGAGCAGAACTAATGAGTTTAGTTGAGGAATGGATAGGGAGATTTAATGCAAAAGAACTTCAGGAGCTTTGTGACCAAAATGGTGTTCCAATTTCACCGGTCTATTCGATTAAAGATATATTTAATGATCCTCAGTATCAATCACGTCAATCTATTATCGAAGTGGAACACGCAACTCTTGGAAAAGTAAAGCTTCCGAGTGTGGTACCGAAATTTTCTAAAACTCCGGGTACAGTTAGGAAAACAGGTGCATCATTGGGAGAACACAATGTGGAGGTATTTTCGCAGCTTGGTTTTTCTCTTGAAGAAATTGAATTATTACAAAAGGAGGGAATTATATGAGTTGGCAGCATATTGATTTAATCAAAGTGAAGGATGTAGGACCACGGGATGGTCTCCAAATGGAAAAAGCTTTTATACCGACAGAAGAAAAAATTAAATTGATTAATGCTCTATCCAAAAGTGGTGTAAGTGCTATTCAAGTGACTTCTGTTGTTCATCCAAAAGCTGTACCTCAATTAGTAGATGCAGAGATTGTAATGAAAAACATAGAACGTCAATCTAATGTCAAATATAGCGTCTTAGTGCCAAATGAAAGAGGAGCTGAGCGAGCGGTTCCAATGCAAGCAGATGAATGGGAATTGATGCATTCGGTCACAGAAGCCCATTGCAGAGCCAATTCTAATAAAAGTGTAGACGAAAGCTTGAAAGAACACGAAAAAGTCGTGAAGATTGCTAGGCAAAATAATATAACGGTACAAGGAGGAATGGCAACTGCCTTAGGTTGTCCTTTTGAAGGAAGAGTTTCTTTTGAACGAGTGCTTTATACCGCCGAAGCTTATTATTCTATGGGAATTCGCCATATTGGAGTTGCGGATACAATAGGCTGTGCAGATCCAAAGCTTGTCTATACGACAATGAAACAGCTTATCGATAAGTTTCCAGATGTGGAATTTAGTCTTCATCTTCACAATACAAGAGGAATGGCTCTTGCCAATATTTTAGCAGGCATTAATGCAGGGGTATTTAATTATGATGCTTCGATTGGTGGACTCGGAGGTTGTCCATATGCACCAGGTGCTACAGGAAATATAGCAACAGAGGATCTTGTACACATGCTTGATTTAATGGATTTGCATAGTGGTGTTAATTTAAATGAGCTTCTTTCTATTTCAAAGGATGTTGAAAGATTAGTAGGACATGAACTAGAAAGTGCCATTCATCGTGCTGGACCGTCCTATCAACTACATGCCGCACCAGATGCACAGGTGAAGCTGGACCATTAAGGTAGAACAAGGCGATTACGTTTTCAAATAAAGGGGGAAGATTACGTGAAAATATTAAAATCTAAGGGGTCATCATTATTCATTGTGTTTTTATCGGTGCTGCTTTTATTAGTTGGATGTAGTTCGAATTCAAGCTCATCTACAATTACAACAACTGCATCAACTTCAAATGAAGGTTCAGCAAATACTAGTGGAAATGATGAAAGTGTATATGCAGACGGAAAGCCGGTAACTCTTGTTGCACCTGCCTCTCCTGGCAGCGGTTGGGATTTAACCGCACGTGCATTGGTAGAAGTTTTTACAAAAGAACAATTAGTTGACTTCCCAGTACCTGTAATAAATGAGGCAGGTGCAACTGGAGCTGTATCGTTGTCACAACTTGTTACAGCGAATAAAGGTGGGGTTGATAAAATCAGTGTAACATCAACACCTATTATGTCCAATTATCTTCGCGGACTGTCGGACTATTCATATGAAGATGTGACGATGATTGCAAGGCTTATGACAGAATATTACACAGTTATTGTACCGAAGGATTCAAAATATCAAACACTTACAGATTTATTAAATGAAATAAAAGAAGATCCAAAATCAGTTGCAATTGGAGCATCTGGCGATGATCAGCTGCCATTTGCACTATTAGTAGATGCAGTTGGCGGTGATGCATCAAGTATTAATTTCATCTCTTATGAGGGTGGCGGTGAAATTACAAATGCTGTATTAAATGGAGACATTAAAGCAGCCATGTCAGGTATAAGTGAATTTACAGCACAAATTGAATCAGGCGAATTCCGAGCACTTGCTGTAACAAGTGAAGAAAGACTTGGCGGTGTCATGGCAGAAGTTCCAACAGCTGTTGAACTTGGCATCGATGTTACATTTGGTAACTGGCGTGGACTAATGGGTCCTCCTGAAATGCCGCAAGATGCTGTAGCATATTGGCAAAATGTTATTGAAAAGACTCTGCAAACTGAAACTTGGAAAGATTTAGCTGCAAAGAATCAATGGGAAACAACCTTTATGAAAGGGGAGGAATTCCAGAATTATTTAGATGAAGCGAATGACGCATATATAAAAGGATTAGAAACAACAAACCAACTGAAAAAATAATAACTAAATCAAATCGTTTACAAAAATCGGAAAAAGAGGTGTTCATTTGAATAAGAATATCATTTCAGGAATGGTAGTTCTAGTCTTTTCCATAACGTATACGATTTTGGCTTTTCTCTTACCACCGCCTGCATCAGGATCTGTCGTTATTGGACCCTCCGTTTTTCCAGGAGCTATAGGAATACTATTAATCGTCCTAGCGATAATTCTTATTATTTCTGGTTTAATAGAGGTGCGTCAAAAAAAAGCCAATTTGATTAAAGAAAAAGGTACGCATGGTACACAGGATGAAGGAGAACCACAAGATAAGAAAAAGGTATTTATTCTTTCACTAATACTTTTTGGGTATATGATTTTATTCGTTCCATTGGGATACCTTATTTCTACTGTGTTGTTTATCTTAAGTATAACAATGTATTTGGACCGAAAGCATTGGATTCGAAATGTTATTTATTCATTTGCCTTTCCAATTATCGTATATTTCGTATTTGATCGTTTGCTTTCAGTTTATTTGCCATTAGGACCATTAGGATAGGGGGTGGCTGAATTGGATGTTTTTTCTAATATCATGACGGGATTTAGTGCCGTATTAACACTAGAAACACTTGCTTTTGCTTTTCTTGGGGTTTTAATCGGTACGTTAACAGGGATTTTACCTGGTATTGGTCCGATTACGGCCATCGCCCTGCTAATTCCGTTATCGTATGGAATGGAGCCAATGAGCGGTCTGATTATGTTAATTGGAATTTATTACGGTTCGATGTATGGCGGTTCGACAACAGCCATCCTTATTAAAACACCTGGGGAAGTAGCTTCTATCGTTACCACGTTAGACGGATATGAAATGGCCAAACAGGGAAAAGCAGGCAGGGCTTTATCCGCTGCGGCGATTGGTTCTTTTATTGCAGGAACACTTTCAACTTTAGGTTTAATGCTACTAGCACCTATTTTAGCTAAGTCAGCCTATTATTTTGGTTCGGCAGAATATTTTCTTCTTATTGTTTTAGCGATGTCTATGGTATCGAGTTTAACAACAGGCTCACCTTTAAAAGCCTATATTTCAACTTTATTCGGTCTTTCGATTGCTATGGTAGGAATTGATTTGCAAACAAGTGTACCTCGATTTACTTTTGGCATCCCGAATCTTTTAGATGGCATCGACTTTGTTTTAATTGCGATTGCACTTTTTGCCATACCTGAGGCAATAGAAAATTTGGCAAGGAAGGGCAGCTCACACAAAGCAGATATACAAAAAATTAAAGGCTCACAATGGATGACGCGCGAGGATTGGAAAAGATCGATTGGTCCATTTGGCAGGGGTTCTGTATTAGGGTTTCTTATAGGAGTTCTTCCAGGAATTGGACCGTCTTTAGCATCCTTTTTATCTTATGGGATGGAAAAAAAGTTATCAAAGCATCCAGAAGAGTTTGGGAAAGGTGCAATTGAGGGAGTATCTGGTCCAGAGGCTGCAAATAATGCTGGAGTGGGAGGGGCATTAGTGCCATTATTTACTCTTGGCATCCCTGGCTCAGCCACAACAGCGCTCTTAATGTTTATTTTTATGATGTACGGACTACAGCCTGGCCCAGGAATGTTTGATTCAAACCCAACTCTTCTTTGGGCAATTATTGCCAGCATGTATATCGGTAATGTCATGCTATTAATATTGAATTTACCATTAGTAGGTGTATTTGCATCTCTATTAAAATTACCGGCTGTGCCGCTTTTTGTGGGAGTGGTTGCTCTTTCGGTACTAGGTGTATATGGCATTAACTTTAATCAGTTTGACCTTATTTTGTTATTTGTATTTGGAATGGTTGGCTATGCGATGTCGCGTTTTGGTTTTCCGTTAGCACCAGCAGTAATGGCTTTAGTATTAGGGCCATTATTGGAACAGAATTTCCGTAGAACGATGGAAATTACGAATGGTGACTTGCTAACTTTCGTTCAAAGACCAATTTCTCTTGTTATTTTGATTCTAATAGTCTTAATGATTATTTTACCTATCTTAAAAAGGGTGTTTATGAAAAAGCGTAATAGTAGAGGTTAAGATGATATAGAAACTAATAATTAAAATATATGGGTAAAAAAGGGTCGTCATTTAGTTAGCTTGAGACGGCCCATTACTTCTGTAGAGGTGCCGTTTTTAGCGACTGCCATTGGAATAATGTTGGAAGTGAAACTAATAAATAATTAGTAATGAAGACGGATACTGTTTTGTAAAATAGACAACTTGTTGTTGTGAAAGATTATGTGACTAGGGTAAAACGAAAAAGAGGCATAATTACCTCTTCTTTCATTTGCGTTTTAAATTGACAATTTTCTTCGCTTTTTCCGTATTGGCAAAATGCCATTTAGACAACGTACGTAATGTTTCCTCTCCATGCTCCAACCAGATACGGGCAGCCATTTCATCAACTTTTCCACTCGCCCCTTTTTGCAATGGAAATCCTACTGTTTCCGAAAGTCTATCCATTTCGTTTAAAAATGCATAGCGTGCGAGTATTGAGGCGGCGGCAACCGCTACGTGCAGTTGCTCTGCTTTTGTTGAGAATAAAACATTTTCACGTACAATTTCTTTTACATTTTTTAAATGATTGTAGTATATATTTCGTTCAGCAAATTGATCGACTAAAATATAATCTGGTTGTTCAGGGGCTATTTTCTTTAAAACATGTCTTAACGCTTGATTATGCAGCATAGCTTTGATTTTCCCCTGCGAATAACCTTTAGCTTGAAGCTCGTTATACTTTTCATTGCGCAATGTTAAAATGCTATGTGTACAAACAGACATAATATCAGGAGCCATTCTTTTCATAATCGTGTCGTTTAACATTTTAGAATCTTTAACACCTAATTCGTAAATTAACTCAATTTTATCTTGAGGAACATAAACAGCTGCAACAGTCACAGGGCCGAAATAGTCGCCTGTTCCAGTTTCATCTGAGCCAATTACAGATAACTCAGCAAAATGTTCAGGTAATTTATCACCTTTTGTTTGAATCGGCTGGTTATTGGATATTGCGGAAGTGGATGGACTTTTAGCCTTTATCTCTCCCCAGCGGCTTGCCTCTCTTTTTGCTCCAATTCCTTGAAACATTACTTTTCCTGATTTATATATAGTAATTGCTGTATCAGGCAGCTTTGCAGCAAAAACTACACCGGGTGCATTGCGTTCTATAATCGATGATGCATAATATGATTTTACTTTATCCTGTATTTCTGTAGAAAGCTGTAACACAATATTCGACATAAGTTTATTCCTTTCTTCGTTCGTTGTTCACATGAAAAACAGTT
The DNA here is from genome assembly GCF_003966145.1 of Lysinibacillus telephonicus. Classification (GTDB taxonomy): domain Bacteria; phylum Bacillota; class Bacilli; order Bacillales_A; family Planococcaceae; genus Ureibacillus; species Ureibacillus telephonicus. Next base: position 51,301 of record NZ_RXNR01000013.1, on the reverse strand, counting down.
TCATGATATGATATGTATTATAAAATTTCCAAATATATTCTAATATTATAGAAATAGTGCAAGTAAATGTAACTTTTAGCTTGTTTGTAACGTTTATAAAAAATATCTGGTTTGTTGCTTACGCTTTGGGAGGTATTGCATTGGCTGAACAAGAAAAAAATCGAATATCGGTGGAAATATATGGTCATACTTATAAAATGGTTGGGACTGAATCTACCGGTCATATGCGATTAGTTGCATCAATAGTAGATGATAAAATGCGGGAAATACATGTACATAATCCTTCACTAGATAGTTCCAAGCTTGCAGTACTTACAGCTGTCAATACCGTACATGAATTACTTAAATTAAAAGAGCAAGTTGAAAAGCTTGAAGATGAATTGAAAAAATTAAAGGGTTGAAGTTAATGTTAGACATATTGTTAATTATTATATTTATTGCTAGTTTACTAGTGGGGCTAAAACGCGGCTTCATAGTGCAAGCCATCCACCTTACAAGCTTTTTCATTGCACTTATTGTAGCGTATATTTATTATAAACCATTGGCAGAGAAGTTTGTACTTTGGGTTCCGTATCCAGGTATCAGTGAAGATACATCGATGATGCTTATATTAGATACGTTGGATGTTGATCGAACATTTTATCGTATTATAGCGTTTGCAGTTATTTTCTTTGCAGTAAAAATAGCACTACAAATTCTAGGTTCTGTTTTTGACTTTTTAACATATTTGCCAATACTAAATTCTATTAATCGACTTCTTGGTGCGATTCTTTGTTTTTTAGAATTTTATTTTATTTTATTTATTGTTATGTATGTTCTTGCAATGCTTCCAATCGAGGCCATTCAAAGCTTTATGGGTAGTTCGATTATAGCCAATCTAATGCTTGAGCATACGCCGATTCTCACAGGGATGTTCCAAGATTGGTGGTATATCTATAAAGAATAAAATAGACAAGAAATTGTATGTGTCGTTATGATTTAAAGTTAGTAGTAGTATTAATAATTAGAAGGCATCACTTTACTTTCGTTGGTAGGATAAATTGCGCCGACAATACGGAGTACCAAAGTAGCAGGACTTTATAGCATATATTTAGTACAGAAGGAGTGGGGATGTTCAGAAATTATTACTTTCTGGACACCTCCATTTTTCACGAGGAGGTACGAAATTGAATAAAAAAATTGTTATTAAAACTCTCGAAAAAATTGCCCTATACTTGGAGCTTCAAGGAGAAAATCCATTTAAAGTGTCAGCCTTTCGAAAGGCAGCAAATGCACTTGAATTGGACGAACGTAGTTTAAGTGAAATAGATGATATTACGAAACTTAAAGGTATTGGGAAAGGCACTGCCGCAGTTATTAATGAGCTAATTGAGACAGGTGAATCCTCCCAATTAAAAGAGCTTGAGGATGCTGTTCCAAAAGGATTAATTCCACTCCTAAAACTTCCTGGTTTAGGAGGCAAAAAACTAGCGAAGCTTTATAGCGAGCTAGGCATTGATAGTGCAGAAAGCTTGAGAGCAGCATGTGAAGCAAAAGAAATCCAAAAACTAGCTGGATTTGGCCCAAAATCTGAAGAAAAAATATTAAAAGAGTTGGAGCAGCTAGGAAATCGAAGTGAACGTTTGCCTATATGGTATTTGCAGCAAATCGTCATTGATATTGAAGAATTGCTAAAAACCATTCCAGAAGTGCAAAAGTTTTCTGTTGCTGGTAGTTTTCGGCGTGTAAATGAAATGAGCAAGGATATAGATTTTATTGTAGCAACAGAACAGCCAGAAAAAATAAAGGAACAGTTGCTTGAGGAACTATCAGTTAAAGAGGTTGTAGCAGCTGGAGATACAAAAATTTCCGTTGTTTTAGATATTGAAGATGTAGTTAATGTCGATTTTCGACTTGTTTCTTTAGCAGAGTTTGCAACTGCTCTACATCATTTTACTGGTTCAAAAGACCATAATGTCCGCATGAGGCAGCTTGCAAAAGAGCAAGGGAAGAAAATAAGTGAATACGGTGTAGAGCAGCCTGATGGTACAGTTTTAACGTTTGATTCCGAAGAGCAATTTTTTGCACATTTCAATTTGCCTTTCATACCTCCAACTGTTCGAGAGTCAGGTAAAGAATTAGAGCGTTTAGATGAATTAAATAATCTTGTTACACTTGAAGCGATTGTGTCAGATTTGCATATGCATACAACTTGGTCAGACGGTGCCCATACTGTGAAAGAAATGGGTGAGGCGTTGATTAAACGTGGCTATACACACGGAGTTATTACTGATCACTCGCAATATTTAAAGGTTGCCAATGGTTTAACTCCAGAGCGTTTAGAAAAACAACGATTAGAAATTTATTCATTTAATGAGGCCCATCCGAATTTCCGATTATTTGCAGGTACGGAGATGGATATTTTACCAAATGCAACACTTGATTTTGAAGATGATGTATTAAAAGAGCTTGATTTTGTAATTGCATCTATTCATTCAAGTTTTTCACAGCCCCAAGAAAAAATAATGGAGCGTTTATATACAGCTATTCAAAATCCATATGTTCATATGATTGCACATCCAACAGGTCGAATTATTGGTCAGCGTGATGGCTATAATCCTGATATACCACAACTAATTAAATGGGCAGCCCAATTTGGAAAAATTTTAGAACTAAACGCAAGTCCGTACCGCTTAGATTTATGTATAGAGCATTTAATGATGGCAATGGAATACAACGTTCCTATTGCTATTAATACAGATGCCCATGCGATTGAGCAATTATTGTTTATGGAAATTGGAACAAAGTATGCTCAAAAAGCCTGGGTGAAAAAAGATTTAGTTGTAAATACATGGTCAGTAAAACAATTTGAAACTTTTATACAACAAAACAAGTAAACAATATGTATGGAAATGATTTAGCAGGAGGTGTTCGGGAGTGATCGCAGAACGAGCATTAAGAACATTAGAATACGATAAAGTACGTGAACAGGTAGCAGCCTTCTGTACATCTTCTTTAGGAAGAAATGCCATCGAGCAACTAATTCCCGAAACAGATTTTGATAAGGTAATTGAGCTATTAGAAGAAATGGATGAAGGGCTTTCTATTCTACGTGTTAAAGGGAATGTACCAATGGGTGGAATTTTTGATGTACGTCCACATGCAAAACGCGCCCAAATCGGTGGAATGTTGAGTCCGATTGAATTAATGGAAATTGCAAGTACGATACGAGCAAGTCGTATTCTTCGTAATTTTTTAGAAGATATTGAGGAAGAAGGGAATATTCAAATTCCTCATTTTATCGAAAGAAAAGAGCAAATGCCGATATTGACAGCATTGCAGCATGAAATAAATGATTGCATTGATGATAACGGAGCAGTATTGGATTCGGCAAGTACAGTATTACGATCAATTCGACAATCTCTAAGATCTGAAGAAGCTAAAGTGCGTCAAAAGTTAGAAAGCTTAACCCGCGGCTCCAATGCTTCGAAAATGCTTTCAGATGCAATCGTTACCATTCGTAATGACCGCTTTGTTATTCCAGTTAAGCAAGAATATCGAGGTTATTATGGTGGCATCGTTCACGACCAATCTTCATCAGGCCAGACGCTTTTCATTGAACCGGAATCTGTTGTACAGGCGAATAATGAAATTGGTCGATTAAAAGTAAAAGAAAAAGCTGAAATTGAAAGAATTTTAGTAGAGCTTTCAACAAAAGTACAGGAAGTTAGCCACGACTTATTTGTGTTAGTACAAATATTAGGCGATATTGATGTCATTTTAGCAAAAGGAAAGTATGGCCAGGCAAACAAGTGCACGAAGCCAAAGATGAATGAGGAAGGCTATATTCGTCTTGTACGAGCTAGACATCCACTTATTCCGATTGATGAAGCTGTACCTAATACAATCGAATTTGGACGTGATATTACAGCAATTGTTATTACAGGACCAAATACTGGCGGTAAGACGGTTACACTTAAAACTGTTGGACTTTGCACATTGATGGCACAGGCTGGTTTACCAGTTCCAGCATTAGATGGCTCTGAATTAGCTGTGTTTAATCAATTGTTTGCTGATATTGGAGACGAGCAATCAATTGAACAGTCGTTATCAACCTTCTCTTCTCATATGGTGAACATTGTTGATATTTTAAGTAAATTTGATTCGCGTTCACTTGTATTATTTGACGAACTAGGTGCTGGAACAGACCCTCAAGAAGGTGCTGCACTTGCCATATCCATCTTAGACGAGGTAGTTGGTCGTGGTGCACGAGTTATGGCAACTACTCATTATCCTGAGTTAAAAGCTTATGGCTATAATCGGCCTGGAGTTGTGAACGCAAGTGTGGAATTTGATGTTGAAACTTTAAGTCCAACTTATCGCTTATTAATTGGTGTTCCAGGTCGGTCTAATGCGTTTGAAATTTCTAAGCGCCTTGGTTTAAAATCATCTATCATTGACCAGGCAAAATCATTTACCGGCTCTGATCGTCATGAGGTAGAAGCAATGATTGCTTCACTTGAGGAAAGCAGACGCCGTTCGGAACGTGAGGCGGAAGAGGCACATCTTCTTTTAGAGGAAGCTCAGCTATTGCGTGAAGAACTTGCAGAACGTCTGAAAACATATGACGATAAAAAGGAAAATCTTGAGAAAAAAGCAAAAGAAAAAGCTCGGAAAATTATAGATGAAGCAAAACAAGAAGCTGAAAAAATTATTACAGAGCTTCGAGAAATGCGAGAAAATGCGAGTAAAGTTGTTAAAGAGCATGAATTAATTGATGCTAAAAAACGATTAGAGGAAGCTGCTCCTCAGGAAAATCCAGTGTTAAAGAAACAAGCCCAAATTCGCGAACGTGCTCAAAATTTAAAAATTGGCGATGAAGTAAAAGTTTTAAGCTATGGTCAAAAAGGTTCGTTAATTGAAAAAGCATCTGATAATGAATGGGTTGTACAAATCGGTATTTTGAAAATGAAACTAGAAGAATCGGATTTACAATATATAAAACCGGAAAAAGAAAAGCAAACTGTCACAATGACCAATGTGAAAAATCGTAATAGTCATGTTAAATTAGAATTGGATTTACGTGGCGAACGATATGAAGATGCCATTCTTAGAACCGAGAAATATATTGATGATGCACTCCTAGCTAATTACCCCCGTGTATCGATTATTCATGGTAAAGGAACTGGAGCATTAAGACAAGGAATCCAAAACTTTTTAAAAGGTCACAAGCGTGTGAAGTCATTCCGCTATGGAGAGGCTGGCGAAGGTGGATTTGGAGTCACTGTAGTCGAGTTGAAATAAGAATAGTTTTTCTAACAATATAATGTAATCAGATGGACTAGAGAAAATAGAGGAGCTTTTTATATAAAGCTTTATAAGTATAGAGGGGATGACTGTGATGCTGGGTTCAAGTTTTTGGCAACATCCTTTAGTTGAAACAGCAGGTTACTTTAGTGTGGTAGTACTTTGTTTAATCGTGTCAATGATTTTATTCGAAATTGTAACAAAGTATAAAAACTGGGAAGAAATAAAAAATGGAAACCTAGCTGTAGCACTGGCAACTGGCGGTAAAATATTAGGGGTATGTAATATTTTTAGGTATTCGATCGAACGCCACTCAACCCTTCTAGAGATGCTTGGTTGGGGATTGTTTGGATTTGTATTATTAATTTTTGCTTATTTGTTATTTGAATTTTTAACGCCTCGCTTTAAAGTGGATGATGAAATTGCAGAAGATAATCGTTCGGTCGGTTTTATATCGTTTACTATTTCATTGGGGTTATCATTTGTAATCGGCGCAAGTATTACGTAGGAGCGATTGTATGAAAACTTTAGCTAAAATATTAGTGGGTGTTTGTGTAATATTTTTAATTATAGGGATTTATTATTTAGCGACAGTGTAAGATGACGGTGAAGCTAGTAGAGGGATTTACTTCTACTAGCTTCAAATATTTTGAATAAGTTTATTGTTTGTATCCTCATGCTGCTGACCTAAAGTAAAGCAAGATAAACGTCATCGCTTTTAGTACACTAGACGGCTGCACATGTGAATACACAATTAGTAAAACTTAATACATTATAAGAAGCTAGTAGAATCCATTTTCTGCTAGCTTTTTATATTACTAAATTAAATAAAGAATTCTATAGACATTTTTCTACAAAGTTCAACTCTGGAAAATATACATAAATGAAAGAAAAAATAACATTAAATAGCTAAAATGTGAAAGTTTTATAAAAATAGTTTGAAAGCGCTTTTCTTTTCAACTATAATAATTGTAAGAAAATTTAAAACTTTGAAACGAAGGGGAGTTGTTAATGACTGAGAAGGTTTGGCTTTCAAAATACCCGAAAGAAATACCTCACAGCTTGACTTATGAAAAAGTACCTGTTCAAAGATTTTTAACAAGGGCATATGAAAAATACCCGAGCAAAGTGGCGATTCATTTTACTGGGAGAGATGTTACTTATAAAGAATTGTATGAATCTTCACTAAAATTTGCGAATTATTTGCTTCGGTTAGGGGTGGAAAAAGGTGATCGAGTAGCAATAATGCTGCCAAACTGTCCGCAGGCAGTCATTGCATACTACGGTATTTTATATGCTGGAGGAATCGTCGTTCAAACGAATCCACTTTATACTGAGCGTGAGTTGCAATATCAAATGGCTGATTCGGGGTCAAAAATTATTGTATCAATGGATATTTTATATCCGCGTATTACCAAAGTATTAAAAGAAACGAATATTGAAAACGTTATTATAACAGCAATAAAAGATTATTTGCCATTCCCTAAAAACCTGGTTTATCCATTTATTCAAAAGAAACAATATGGGGTTAGTGTAAAGGTAGAGCATAAGGGGCTGACACATTTATTTACTGAAATTTTGCGGACTAGTGAGGCGCTGCCAATTGAAGTGCCATTTGATTTTGAAGAAGATTTAGCATTAATTCAATATACTGGTGGAACTACTGGTTCGCCTAAAGGGGTAATGCTGACACATAAAAATTTAATTGCAAATACAATGATGTGTGATGCGTAGATGTACCAATGCAAAAATGGTGAAGAAGTGATTCTAGGAGCATTGCCATTTTTCCATGTCTATGGAATGACAACGGTACTCTTATTGTCAGTAATGGCATGCAACAAAATGGTGCTGCTTCCGAAATTTGATACAGAACAAGTATTGAAAATGATTGAAAAGCAGAAACCAACTCTCTTTCCAGGTGCTCCGACAATGTACATTGGATTATTAAATCATCCTGATATAGGGAAATACGATTTATCTTCAATAAAGGCTTGTTTAAGTGGTTCTGCACCTCTGCCTGTTGAAGTACAAGATAAATTTGAAGCACTAACGGGTGGGAAACTTGTAGAAGGCTATGGTTTGACTGAAACATCTCCTGTAACACATGCCAATTTTATATGGGGCAACCGTGTAAAAGGATCAATTGGAGTACCTTGGCCAGATACGGAAGCGGTCATTATGCGTTCAGCAGACGGCGAAATTTTACCTCGCGGAGAAATTGGTGAAATTGCTATTAAAGGTCCACAGGTGATGAAAGGCTATTGGAAGAGACCGGAAGAAACTGCAATGTCTTTTGTTGATGGGTGGTTTTTAACCGGCGACTTGGGTTATATGGATGAAGAAGGATACTTTTATGTTGTAGATCGTAAAAAAGATATGATTATTGCTGGCGGTTTCAATATTTACCCTCGTGAAGTTGAAGAGGTACTTTATGAGCATGAGGCGATTCAAGAATGTGTTGTTGCCGGCATACCTGATCCATACCGCGGTGAAACTGTTAAAGCATATATCGTGGTTCGAGAAGGAAAAAATGTTTCTGAAGAAGAATTAAATAAATATTGCCGTCAACATCTAGCTGCATATAAAGTACCGCGTATTTATGAGTTCCGAAATGAATTGCCAAAAACTGCAGTTGGAAAAATTTTAAGACGTACTTTAGTAGAAGAAGAAAAACAAAAAATGAATGAACTGCAAGTAAAATAATAAGGGTGATATTTATTGACAGAATGTTTAATAAATAATAATATGAAAATATGAATGAATGGTCATTCATGTTTTCATATTTTTTTGGTGGTGAGCAGCATGAAACGGGATAAACCCAAATACAAACAAATAATAGATGCAGCTGTAATCGCAATTGCAGAAAACGGCTATCATCAAGCACAAGTATCGAAAATTGCAAAACAAGCAGGAGTTGCAGACGGTACTATCTATTTGTATTTCAAAAATAAAGAGGATATTTTAATATCTGTTTTTCAAGAAAAGATGGGTGTCTTCGTTGAAAATTTACAACTGATTATTCAAAAGGGCGAAACTTCAACAGAGAAGCTATCCCAAATGATAGATAACCATTTTAACGTATTAGCAAATGATCGCCACCTTGCAACTGTTACTCAGCTAGAATTAAGACAATCAAACAAAGAAATAAGACTAAAAATTAATTCAATCCTAAAAGAGTATTTAAAACTACTTGATGAAATTTTAGTAGAAGGCATGGTTAAGGGAGAATTTCATTCAGGCATGGATGTAAGGGTTGCACGTCAAATGGTTTTCGGAACAATCGATGAAACGATTACATCTTGGGTAATGAATGATTTTCGATATGATTTACTCGCAACTGCACCAAAGGTTAGACAACTATTGTTGAATGGCTTAAAAGGTTAAATTGCAATAAAGGGGAGTGGGAGAATGCAATACTTAAGATTGAATATTGAAGATGGAGTAGCAATTGCCACAATTCAGAGACCACCTGCAAATGCATTATCGCGCGAGTTAATTTCTGAAGTGGATGAATTGTTAACGACTGTTGAACATAATGATTCAGTACGCGTTATCCTTATACATGGTGAAGGACGTTTCTTCTCAGCTGGTGCAGACATAAAAGAATTTACTGAACTAGCGTCAGGCGAAGAGTTTTCTAAATTAGCAAGCAACGGACAACAAGTATTTGAACGTTTAGAGTCTTTCCCCAAACCAGTAATCGCAGCCATTCATGGCGCTGCATTAGGTGGGGGTCTAGAGCTTGCTATGGCATGTCATATCCGCTTAGTAGCTGAAGATGCAAAATTGGGATTGCCGGAATTACAGCTTGGTTTAATTCCAGGATTTGCAGGTACACAACGCTTGCCTCGTTATGTTGGTATAGCAAAAGCGGCAGAGATGCTCTTTACAAGCGAGCCATTAACTGGCAGCGACGCAGTACAATGGGGTCTTGCAAACAAAGCATTTCCTATAGATGAACTTTTGCCAAATGCACTTGAAATGGCGAAAAAGATTGCTCTAAAGAGTCCAATCGTATTAAAAGCTGCAATAGACATGCTGCAATATAGTAAACATCAAGCTTACTATGATGGTGTAAAAGCTGAGTCGCTTAGTTTTGGTACAGTATTTGAGTCTGAGGATGCAAAAGAAGGCATTCAAGCATTTATCGAAAAACGTCAGCCATCATTTACAGGTAAGTAATCTATTAAGTAAGAAGCTTCATCAAAATTAAAAGATTGGCTGCATACATTATGTAGTCCATTAGCTTATAGGAGGTTAGGGATATGAACATTTATGTTTTAGTAAAACGCACATTTGATACTGAAGAAAAAATAGTGATCGCAAATGGCAAGATTCAAGACGACGGGGCTGAATTCATTATTAATCCATATGATGAATACGCGATTGAAGAAGCAATTCAAGTGCGAGATGCAAAAGGTGGAAAAGTAACTGTAGTTACAATCGGTGGAGAAGATGCTGAGAAACAGCTTCGCACAGCTTTAGCAATGGGTGCTGATGAAGCAGTGCTTATCAATACAGAAGATGATTTAGATGAGCTTGACCAATACTCTACAGCATATATTCTAGCAGAATATTTAAAAGATAAAGAGGCAGACTTAATTTTAGCGGGAAATGTTGCAATTGATGGCGGGACTGGTCAAGTGGGTCCCCGTGTAGCAGACTTACTTGGAATTAACTATGTAACAACAATTACTAAGCTTGAAATTGATGGTACAAACGTAAAAATTGTACGTGATATTGAGGGAGATTCAGAGATTATTGAAACTTCTTTACCGTTGCTAGTTACTGCTCAGCAAGGATTAAACGAGCCGCGCTATCCTTCTTTGCCAGGTATTATGAAAGCAAAGAAAAAGCCGCTTGAAGAGCTTGAGCTGGACGATTTAGATATCGATGAAGATGATGTAGAAGTGAAAATCGAAACAGTGGAAATTTTCTTGCCAGCTCAAAAATCTGCTGGACGAATTTTACAAGGTGAGCTTTCAGACCAAGTAAAAGAGCTTGTTAACTTATTGCACTCAGAAGCAAAGGTAGTCTAAAACTATACGGTAACGGAGGGGTCTTATATGGCAAAGAAAGTTTTAGTGTTAGGTGAAGTTCGTGATGGAGCATTACGTAACGTTTCATATGAAGCAATTGCTGCTGCAAAAAAAATTGCGGATGGCGGTGAAATTGTAGGCGCACTAATTGGAGATGGAATCTCTCAATTAGCAAATAGTCTTATAGCTTATGGAGCAGACCGGGTGGTGACGGTTGAGCATCCTCATCTAAAATCATATACTTCAGACGGCTTTAGCCAGGCTTTATTAGCAGTACTAGATCAAGAAAATCCACAAGCAATTGTTTTTGGACATACATCTTTAGGTAAAGATTTATCGCCTAAAATTGCTTCAAGATTACAATCTGGCTTAATTTCAGATGTTACAGAAATTGAAGGTTCTGGGGATAGCGCATTATTCATCCGTCCTATTTACTCTGGAAAAGCATTTGAAAAAGTAAAAATAAAAGATGGTGTTGTTTTTGTGACAATTCGTCCAAACAACATTGCACCTCTTGAAAAAGATGAGAGTCGTTCAGGTGATGTTTCTTCAATTACAGTAGATATTCAAAATCTGCGTACAATTATTAAAGAAGTGGTACGCAAAGCATCTACTGGTGTCGACCTATCAGAAGCGAAGGTTGTTGTAGCGGGAGGTCGAGGTGTTAAATCAGAAGAAGGCTTTGAACCATTAAGAGAATTAGCTAACTTACTTGGTGGTGCAGTAGGAGCTTCTCGTGGGGCTTGCGACGCTGAATACTGCGATTATTCATTGCAAATTGGTCAAACAGGCAAGGTTGTAACACCAGATCTTTATATTGCTGCTGGTATTTCTGGAGCAATTCAACATTTAGCAGGTATGTCGAATTCAAAAGTGATTGTAGCAATTAATAAAGATCCAGAGGCAAATATTTTTAAGGTTGCAGATTATGGAATAGTTGGTGACTTATTCGAAGTAATTCCAATGTTAATTCAAGAATTTAAAGCGTTAAAAGTAAATTCATAATTCCATACTAAATAGTTCGATAAAGTCGATTTGCTCTATATTTTTAAGGCAAATCGGCTTTTTTTATGCTCTTCAAACTGTGAATTGACAATTGTGAAGCTATTTTTAATATTTCATTTTAACTAAGATTTTGTAAATTTTATGTTTTAATTTCAGTTCACTTTACTGTCACTCAATTTGCTATCATGCTATACTACATTCAGATGTTAGATTTAAGGAGGCTATAAAAATGGCAATTGTACATGCAACAGATCAAGACTTTTCACAACAAATCGCTTCAGGCGTTGTACTTGTAGACTTTTGGGCAACATGGTGTGGACCATGTAAAATGATTGCACCAGTTTTAGAAGAAATTGATGCAGAAATGAGCGATCAAGTAAAAATCGTTAAATTAGATGTTGATAACAACCAAGCAACTGCTGCAGAATATCAAGTAATGTCAATCCCATCTTTATTATTATTTAAAGACGGCGAGCTAGTTGCTAAAACTGTTGGATTCCAACCAAAAGAAGCTTTAGTAGAGTTCATTAACAACAATAAATAATGCTATTGCGATGTCCCAAAGGTGGCTTTAAGCTGCTTTTGGGTTTTTTTGCTTTATAAACAACCTCTTTTTTCTCGCATTTGTTCTTCTAATCGCCGTATAATAGTATAAAAGGTAAATTAAATTTAGGTGATAATAATGAATGATAACATTCAAAATAAATTAGCGATTTTGCCCGAGGAACCTGGCTGTTATTTAATGAAAGATCGTCAGGGGACAATTATTTATGTCGGCAAAGCAAAAATATTAAAAAATCGAGTTCGTTCGTATTTTACGGGCTCCCATGATGGGAAAACCCAGCGGCTAGTAAGTGAAATTGAAGATTTTGAATATATTGTTACTTCAAGTGATTTAGAAGCATTAATTTTAGAGCTAAACCTAATTAAGAAACATGATCCGAAATATAACGTAATGCTGACGGATGATAAAACATATCCTTATATAAAAATAACGAATGAAAAATATCCGCGTATTTTAACAACACGAAAAGTTAAAAAAGATAAAGCAAAATATTTTGGACCATATCCAAATGCATTTGCGGCAAATGAAACAAGAAAATTACTAGACCGCATTTACCCATTAAGAAAATGTGCAAGATTGCCTGATCGCGTCTGCTTATATTATCACCTTGGCCAATGCCTTGCTCCTTGTGTAAAGGAAATTGAGCCAAAAGTATATGATGACATGATAGAAGAAATAACAAAATTTCTTAATGGCGGCTATGAGGAAGTAAAAGAAGACTTGCAAAAGAAAATGATGGAAGCCGCAGAAAATCTTGAATTTGAACGTGCTAAAGATTTTCGTGATCAGATTGCACATATTGAAACGATTATGCAAAAGCAAAAAATCGTTTCAGCAGACTTATCAAATCGTGATGTATTTGGATTTACTGTCGAAAAAGGTTGGATGTGTGTACAAGTATTTTTTGTGCGTCAAGGGAAGCTGATTGAACGTGATGTTTCTATTTTCCCAATTTATCGTGATCCTGAGGAAGAGTTTTTAACCTTTATTGGTCGTTTTTATGATATTCCGGAACATATAAAACCAAAAGAAATTTTTATTCCAAATAATATAGAGACGGGTATTTTAGAAAAACTGCTTGATGTAAAAGTGATAATCCCAAAGCGAGGACCTAAGAAAGAGCTCGTTGAATTGGCAATGAAAAATGCACAAATTGCTCTTCATGAGAAATTTCAGCTAATTGAACGTCAAGAGGAAAGAACTATCGGTGCTTGTGAGGAGCTTGGAGATGCGATGAATATCGCTGCACCTCTTCGCATCGAAGCGTTTGATAATAGCCATATGCACGGTGCAGATGCTGTTTCGGCTATGGTCGTTTTTATTGACGGAAAACCAGCAAAAAAGGAATATCGCAAATATAAACTTCGAGAAACGGCGAAACATGATGATTACGGTGCAATGCAAGAAGTTATTCGCCGCAGATACACAAGAGTATTAAAAGAAAATTTACCTCTCCCTGATTTAATTATTATCGATGGTGGGAAGGGACAAATGGAAGTGGCACGCGAAGTAGTAGAGGATGAGCTAGGTCTTTACATTCCCATTGCGGGACTGGCAAAAGATGAAAAGCATAATACTTCCCAACTGCTATTTGGCGACCCGCCAGTACCTGTCGAAATGAAAAGAACAAGTGATGGCTTTTATTTATTGCAGCGTATTCAAGATGAAGTGCACCGATTTGCCATTACGTTTTTACGTCAACAACACCAGACACATGCGATTCAATCTGTTTTAGATGGAATTGAAGGTGTAGGCCCAAAACGAAAACAACAATTGTTAAAGCATTTTGGATCAATAAAGAAAATAAAAGAATCAACTATTGAACAACTAATAGAAGCTCATATTCCAAGTGCTACAGCAACCGCCATTTATAATTATTTCCATAAAGATACATTGTCAAAGGAATAATTGTATGATATTGTAAGCACATAACATCTAGTATATTTATGATAGAGGTGCAAGGTTTAATAGTAACTGATTGGAGGATGAACAATTCCTGAGATAGTTAGTGAAAGGAAAACTTGCCGAAGCGGTAAATCAATTGTTCAGGTTTACTTGCTGGTTTTACATTTAAGAAATGTAAGACTGTCAGAATCAAAATCAAGGTTCTGGAGGGCTATCTCGCAAAACGTTCCAATCTTGAGGTATGTTTAGAGGCAGCTTTTCACTTTTTCTGTGAGAAGTTGCTTTTTTATTTATAGCTAAACGAAATTCATCCTTGTTTGATGTAGAAAAGGTCAGCATCGATGTTAAAAAGGAGTGTGTGCCTATGACGAACATTGTTGTAAAAATCGACAGTTCTTCACTATCAACACCTGAAAAAATAGAGCAAATTGCTAAAAGAATAGTTGAAGAAAAAAAGCTTGGGCGAAATGTAATTGCCGTCGTACCATCTATGGAATTAATTGACGATATGTTCCTTCAACAAGCATATTTACTTTCAGATAAGCCCTCAAAACGAGAGCTTCATGTACTTGACTCAATTAATGCGCAGATTGCAAGCAGCTTATTAGCAATTGCAGTTCAAAAAAATGGATTTAAAGCAATCTCATTAACAGGCTGGCAAGCAGGAATTCAAACTGTAGAATCAAATAATAATGTACTCATTGACAATATAAATCAGAAATTCATTTTCGAGCGCATAAAAAAGGGAGAAATAGTCATTATTGCAGGGTCCCAAGGAATCGATAAGAAAAATGATATTTTGACATTAGGTGACGGTGGTCCAGAAACAATTGCGGTCGCAATCGGAGCAGCAATTCAAGCACAACGTATAGAAATTTATACAAATCAGGATGGCATTTACACAGCAGATCCCAATATAGTAAAAGAAGCTAGAAAGTTAAAGCAGATTTCTTATGATGAAATGCTTGAGCTGGCAAACCTTGGTTCACAAATTATCCATCCGCGAGCTGTCGAATTAGCCAAAAGATATAAAATGCCATTAATAGTTCGATCTAGTACAGAAAATGCCAAAGGGACTATGATAAAGGGAGAGGTTGACATGGAGAAAAATTTAGTTGTACGTGGTGTTGCTTATGAAGCAGACATTATTCGCTTAACAGTAGGGTATGATTCTTATGAGTATTCATCACTTGCTACTATTTTTTCTACACTGGCTCAGCATAACATCGATGTTGATATAATCGTACAAGCAGTAATTGATGGAGTTAAACCGACTGTCTCCTTTTCAATCGCTAAAGGAGATTTTGCAGAAGCAATTAAGGTATTGGAGAAAAATAAAGCAGCTTTAGGGTTTAGTTTTGCAGATTTCGAGGTAGGTTTAGCAAAAGTATCAATTGTAGGCTCAGGGATGGTTTCAAACCCTGGTGTAGCTGCACGCATGTTTGACCGACTACGAAAAGAAAACATATTAGTGAAAATGGTAAGTACATCGGAAATAAAAGTATCTGTTGTTGTGCCGCAAGATGAAATGGTTAAAGCAGCAAATGCTTTGCATGACGAGTTTAATTTAGTAGAGGAATTAGTTAATTAATAATAAAAGCCGTCCAAAAATAATTTTCGGATGGCCTTTTTATATTTAATGGAAGAAACTACAAATTTATTCAATCGTTTCTTTTTTATCCCATTTAACAGTAAATATAACTTGGTGCTGTTTTTCTCGTTTTTCATCATGGCATTCAGTTAAGCAGCCTTTGATTCCTTGTATCTGCTGTGCGATAAAGCCAGCCTCGAGTCGAAATGAACGTTCCTCGATATTTAGTAAATCAATATCATTTGTCAGATGAAAAATACAGCCGTCCTTTTCTTCTTTATCTAGTGTCAAAAAACCCCATCCTGCATCTTGGAAAAATGAGATAATAAGCTGAGTATCAGTACATGGAAATTTTCTTGCCAAGTCTTTACCTGCCCAATATAGAACTTCTTTCTCGTGTTTTCCTAATATTGTAGGAAGCAAGTAATCTCTTATTAAATCATAACCAAATGCTGGAACAGTTTTGTTCTGAAATGATGTCATCTAAAAATACCTCTTTCGTGAATTTTCTTATTTTTACTTAAAAAGAACATAAAAATTTCGTAAAGTAGAAAAAAACCTCTTGTGAGAGCAAATTCTTTATTTATTTGTATGTATAAAAAACTGGAAGCTACCTTGACGCTAATAGTTCTTGAGAGTACAATGGACATGTCATAATATTGTACCATGATGAAATCCGCAGTCAATGTAATATCGTTTACAAAATAGTGACGATATTGGCTCGCTTTTCAAAAGTACTAAGGGGGGTAACAGTCTTGTCGAAAAATCGAGAGTTTTACTGGCGCCGCTTACATTCCTTACTAGGTATTATCCCTGTAGGTCTGTTTTTGGTGTTCCACTTATCTTTGAACTTCACTGCGACAGGTGGAGAAGAGGCTTACAACAATGCTACTGGAGTAATGGATTTAGTTCCACATTCTCTACTACTAATTGTTGAATGGATCGTAATTTACATACCAATCCTATTCCACGGATTATATGGTGTGTATATTGCATTTACGGCTACTAACAATGTGAAACGCTTCGGCACATTCCGTAACTGGATGTTCGCACTACAACGTTTTACAGGAGTATTCCTTGTAATTTTCATTGCGTGGCACATCTTCCAAACTCGTATTCAAAAAGCACTTGGTGCAGAAGTTGAATTCAGTATGATGGAAGAAATCGTTCGTAATCCATGGATGCTTGCATTCTATATTGTAGGTATTTTATCAGCTACATTCCACTTATCTAATGGAATTTGGTCATTCCTAGTAAGCTGGGGGATTACACAATCGCCTAAATCACAAAAAATCGCATCGTATGTTACAATGGTATTCTTCGTATTGTTAAGTATTGTTGGTGTTGCGGCAATCTTAGCATTCGTGTAATTAACACAATAGAACATCCGCTATGTTTTTAGCAAATAAAGAGGAGTGAGGAGTAATCATGGCGAAAAGCAAAATCATCGTCGTAGGTGGCGGTTTAGCTGGCTTAATGGCTACGATGAAAGCTGCCGAAGAAGGCACTGAAGTTGAATTATTCTCATTAGTTCCCGTAAAACGTTCACACTCTGTATGTGCGCAAGGTGGAATTAATGGTGCTGTTAATACAAAAGGTGAAGGGGATTCTCCTTGGATTCACTTTGATGATACAGTTTACGGTGGGGACTTCTTAGCAAACCAACCACCAGTTAAAGCAATGTGTGATGCTGCACCTGGCATTATTCACTTATTTGACCGTATGGGAGTTATGTTCAACCGTACTCCAGAAGGTTTATTAGATTTCCGTCGTTTCGGTGGAACACTACATCACCGTACAGCATTCTCTGGTGCGACAACTGGTCAACAATTGCTATATGCACTTGATGAGCAAGTTCGCCGCTATGAAGTTGACGGTTTAGTTACAAAATACGAACACTGGGAATTCCTTGGCGTTGTTTTAGACGACGAAGGTCATTGCCGTGGTATCGTAGCTCAAAACATGCAAACTGAAGAAATTCAATCATTCCGTGCTGATGCTGTAATTATGGCAACAGGTGGTCCTGGTATTATCTTCGGTAAATCTACAAACTCAATTATTAACACTGGTTCTGCAGCATCTATCGTTTACCAACAAGGTGCTTCATATGCAAACGGTGAGTTCATTCAAATTCACCCTACAGCGATTCCTGGTGACGACAAAAACCGTTTAATGTCAGAATCTGCTCGTGGTGAAGGTGGACGTATTTGGACATACAAAGACGGTAAACCATGGTACTTCCTAGAAGAAAAATACCCTGCATACGGTAACTTAGTTCCTCGTGATATCGCTACTCGCGAAATCTTCGATGTATGTGTAAACCAAAAATTGGGTGTTAATGGTGAAAACGTTGTATATCTAGACCTTTCTCATAAAGATCCACATGAATTAGACGTTAAACTTGGTGGTATTATTGAAATCTATGAAAAATTCGTAGGTGACGATCCACGTAAATTACCAATGAAAATCTTCCCAGCAGTTCACTACTCAATGGGTGGTTTATGGGTAGATTACGACCAAATGACTGAAATTCCTGGTTTATTTGCAGCAGGTGAATGTGATTATTCACAACACGGTGCTAACCGTCTAGGAGCAAACTCATTATTATCAGCTATTTATGGTGGTTCAGTTGCTGGACCAAACGCTGTTAAATATGTAAAAGGCTTAAAGAAACATGCAGAAGATCTTCCTCAATCAATCTATGATGCTCGCGTTCAAGAAGAGCAAGAGAAATGGGACGCAATTCTTAAAATGGATGGTAATGAAAACGCATACTTACTGCATAAAGAGCTTGGTGAGATGATGACTGATAATGTAACAGTTGTTCGTTATAATGACCGATTAGAAGCTACTTATAATAAACTTGGTGAAATGTTAGAACGTTGGGAAAACATTAACATCAACGACACACAAAAATGGAGTAACCAAGGGGCTCACTTCACTCGTCAGTTGAAAAACATGTTATATCTTGCTCGCGTAATTACTAAAGGAGCACTTTTACGTAACGAATCTCGTGGAGCTCACTACAAACCAGAATATCCTAACCGTGATGACGAGAACTTCTTAAAAACAACAATGGCGAAGTTCAATCCACAAACTGGTGAACCGGAAATTACTTATCAAGAAGTTGACGTTTCTCTAATTCCGCCACGTAAACGTGACTATTCTTCATAAAACATAAGGGGGGTCATTAATCATGACAACAGCAGTAGGAACTGGAAGAACAATTAAACTTGAAATCCTTCGTCAAGACACTCAAGGTGGAGCAACACGTTGGGAGAAATTCGAAGTTCCTTACCGTCCAGGTATGAACGTTATTTCTGCTTTAATGTTCATTCAACAAAACCCTGTTACAGCTGATGGTCAAAAAACATCTCCAGTAACTTGGGACATGAACTGTCTTGAAGAAGTATGTGGTGCTTGTTCTATGGTAATTAATGGTCGTCCACGTCAATCATGTTCTACATTAATTGACCAATTAGAACAACCAATTCGTCTTGAACCAATGAAAACTTTCCCAGTTGTCCGCGACTTACAAGTAGACCGTAGCCGTATGTTCAACGCTCTTAAGAAAGTTAAAGCATGGGTTCCAATCGACGGAAGTTATGATTTAGGTGAAGGTCCACGTATGCCAGAACGCAAACGTCAATGGGCTTATGAATTATCTAAATGTATGACTTGTGGTGTTTGCTTGGAAGCATGTCCAAACGTGTCTGAAAAATCTTCATTCATCGGACCAGCTCCACTTTCACAAGTACGTTTATTCAACACTCACCCAACAGGTGCAATGAATAAAGATGAACGTCTTGAAGCAATTATGGGAGATGGTGGCCTTGCAAACTGCGGTAACTCACAAAACTGTGTTGCTGCATGTCCAAAAGGTATTCCACTAACTACTTCAATTGCAGCACTTAACCGTGCAACAACTGTACAAATGTTCCGTAACTTCTTCGGTTCAGATCATATGGTTGATTAATAGTAAAAGATAAATGTATTAGTATAATAAAAGGGTATCTAAGTCATAATTTATGACTTTTAGATACCCTTTTTATTTTACTTGCATAATATAGAATGGCAGCCAGTTTGGGCTGTTGCGTTCAAGCTTAAGGAAGCTTCTTCTTTCACTTTTCCTATAAACTATTTTAACAATAATTTGTAAGCTTTATCTTCACAGCATCTAAGATTTACCTTGCGAATCAATAACAAAACACTTATGCCATGGCTTTCATTTTTGTTATAATAAATGAACCACTATTCATTTTATCTTCTTTCAGTACTGAATGAAGATATAGCCTTCGGTGAGTCATGCAATTTCGTGATGGGTTTGGGGAGGGAAGTTAACCTAAGTGAGTTTCTGCCATAAGACAATGGTTAACTGGTTAAGCATTATGCTTGATCCTACACGAATCCGCAACTTGAATGCTTATTAGCCAAGGCGTAAATTGACAAAAGGGGATAGGGGAAATAGGAAAGGGGTTATGAAGATGAAAGCAAATTATATTGCAGATCCACAAGCTTGGGCAGAAGAATTTGAGTTTTATGTAGAAGTGAAGGTAAGATTTTCTGAAACGGATATGTTTGGACATCTTAACAATACCGTACCTTTTACTTATTTCGAGTATGCGCGTATTGAATTTTTAAAGCATATCGGGTTTTCAACAAAATGGTCTGCAGATGAAGTAACGAAAATTACTGTAGTGGCAGACCTGCAATGCGACTATTTAAAACAAGTATTTTTTGATGAAACACTTCGAATCTATGTAAAGGCAGCACGAATCGGTACTACATCAATTGATATTCATTATTTAGCAAAAAACGAACATGATGAGGCATGTTTTACTGGTCGAGGAACAATTGTTCAAATTGATAAACAAACTGGAAAAGCAATTCCATGGGATGAAAAAGAAATATTAATATTACATGGGAAATAGTAAAAATGCCCTCACAGCCTTTCAACTCTTATCATACTTTACATAGAAGAGGAGATAGGAGGGTGTTGCCTTATGAATAGCCCGCAGCATCGTTCGCTTTTGACGAAAAGAGAACGGGAAATATTCCAGTTATTAATCTTAGATTACTCTACAAAAGATATTTCGCAAAAGTTGGGCATTAGCGAAAAAACGGTGCGTAATCATATTTCAAACACGATTCAGAAACTGGGCGTATCCAGTAGATCACAAGCATTAATCGAATTACTGAGGCTAGACGAATTATCACTACATTAGAATGGATGCTTGCTATTTCGCTTAAAACACTTCAAAATAGAATTAACTTCATTTCAGCAAAAATTTTTTGTCCCTAAGTGTACACACAAGTTCAAAAGTAGCTGAGACGGATTTGATTCTTGAGGAGTGAATGCACTTAATGAGTAACAACGAAATGCGCAGCCATGGTACAGTAGCATTTTTAGAAAAAGAACTACGCTATATATCACATTTAATTAAACAAAAAGGCAGAGAAATATTAAGCAATTACACGATTACACCTCCACAATTTATTGCGCTTCAATGGTTACATGAATCGGGCGATATGACAATTGGGGAATTATCGAATAAAATGTATTTGGCTTTTAGTACGACAACTGATTTAGTTGATCGTATGGAAAAAAGTGAATTAGTAGTGCGCATTCGTGATGATCAAGACCGCCGAGTTGTACACATACATTTGCTTGAAGAGGGAGAAAGAATCATTCAAGAAGTTATCGAAAAAAGGCAGAACTACTTACATGAACTTTTAGTAGATTTTGATAATCAGGAAATAGAAATGTTATCAAAATTACTATATAAACTACATTTACAAATGGTAGAGGATTGAGGCGGTTTTTGTGAATGCACCGATTGGCGTTATTGATTCAGGTGTTGGCGGCTTAACAGTTGCAAAGCGAATGATGGAAGTTTTACCATATGAAACTATTTATTATATTGGTGATACTGCAAGATGTCCATATGGACCAAGAAACAGGCAAGAAGTATTAAAATTCACATGGCAAATGGCAAATGTATTACAAAAGATGAATATTAAAATGCTTGTCATTGCATGCAATACAGCAACCGCAGTAGCGTTAGATAGCTTGCAAAAAAATTTATCGATTCCTGTAATTGGAGTTATAAATGCTGGTGCACGTGCTGCTGAGAAAAAAACAAAACGAAACGAAATCGTCGTACTTGCAACAGAAGGTACAATTAAAAGTGGTGCATATGAAAATGCGCTGCTTTCTTTAAGTACGAAGGCGAAAATAATTCCTCTTGCATGTCCGACGTTCGTCCCACTTGTAGAAAGTGGAGAATATGAAGGACAATTTGCATTCGACTTAGTAGCAAAAGGTTTAAAGCCGCTAGCCAATAAAAAATTTGATACAGTTATATTAGGATGTACACATTATCCAATTATCCAGCATCATATCGAAAAAGTGGTTGGACCCGATGTTGTGGTCCTATCCTCAGCAGAGGAAACTGCAAGGGATGTAAAAGACTTATTAGAGTATAATGATCAGCTCTGTACTTCTACAAAAGAGCCGCATCATATTTTCTATTCAACAGGGTCAGTACCAATTTTTCGCTCAATCGCTGAAAATTGGCTTAAAAAATCAAATTTAGACATACGTCGTATAAAACTATAATCTACTAGGTATTCAAACTTTTTGAGTTTGAATATCTAGTTTTATTTTTTTATTCGAAAATAATAAAATCATTTGAGTGTGAGTGCAACAATTTTTTCCCAAACAAATCGTCTAGCGGAAGAGGCAAAAGGAACAAAAATACAATTATATTAGTGATGGTGGGCACAGTAAAATTTCCTGGGCAATTGAAGATTAAATGATTATTGGATTAGCTCCAGTTAATATTCAGATGATGCGAGGTTCGAGGGTGTAGGTGATTATGGCTAAACAAAAAATATATAGTTATTGGGAAATATTAACTAAACCAACCGATTTATTACATGTACAAGTGGTATTAGCTAATATTGTTATGTAGAAACAATATTATATAATAAGGATACCTCAATTAAGCGGTGTGTAGAAACTCTATATATCGTTTTTAATTGTGAAACAAGCTTGTGTTGGCGTTTTCGAAATAGTTTCAAATTAATGGTGTGTATGGTACTTTAATTTAAATTATGTTAATATGGGGGCGCGAAACAACGAGGAGGACAATTATGACAAGACATGATGGACGAGAGGTTGACCAATTAAGACCAGTAAACATCGAAAAAAATTATTTAATGCATCCAGAAGGATCTGTACTTATAAAAGTAGGGAATACAAAGGTTATATGTACTGCAACAATTGAAGATAGAGTGCCTGGGTTTTTACGAGGTCAGGGTAAAGGATGGATCACTGCAGAATATTCTATGCTGCCAAGAGCGACAGCTGAACGTACACAACGTGATTCTTCGCGTGGTAAAGTGAATGGCCGTACGATGGAAATTCAGCGTTTAATTGGCCGAGCTTTGCGCGCCATTGTTGATTTAGAAGCGCTGGGTGAAAAAACAGTATGGATTGATTGTGATGTTATTCAAGCAGATGGCGGCACTCGTACTGCATCAATAACAGGTGCATTTGTCGCTTTAACAATTGCCATTGCAAAAATCCATGAAATAAAACCGTTTGCAAAATTCCCCATTGTAGACTTTTTAGCTGCAACAAGTGTCGGGATCATTGATGAATTAGGCCCTATTTTAGATTTGAACTATGTTGAGGATGTTGCAGCAGCTGTTGATATGAATCTTGTCATGACAGGTGCAGGACGCTTTGTAGAAATACAAGGGACAGGGGAAGAGGCAACTTTCTCTCGTGATGAACTTAACACATTACTGGACTTGGGTGAGAAAGGTATTTCTGAACTAATTGCCATTCAAAAAGAGGTACTTGGAGAAGCAGCAAACCTTGTAGGTTCTTTGAAGGAGGAAGCATAAATGAAACAGGTAGTAATCGCAACGAAAAATAAAGGAAAAGCAAAAGATTTTGAAGCTCTTTTTGGTCCTCTAGGCTATGAAGTCGTAACAATGTTCGATGTGGCGCCAGATATGGAAATTGAAGAAACAGGGACAACCTTCGAAGAAAATGCCGTTTTAAAGGCTGAGACGCTTTCGCGTGAGCTTAATAAGCTTGTTATTGCAGACGATAGTGGTTTAGCAATTGATGCATTAGGGGGGGAACCAGGCGTATATTCTGCCCGCTATGCAGGCGACCATGATGATGAAGCAAATATCGTAAAGGTACTAGAGAAAATGCAGGAGGTCCCAGATGATAAACGTACAGCTCGTTTTTGCTGTGCATTAGCCATTGCAGGACCTGGCATTGAAACATACACGGTTTTTGGAACATGTGAGGGCGTCATCTTACATGAGAAGCGCGGTACAAATGGTTTTGGTTACGACCCAATTTTTTACGTTCCAGAACTAGGGCGCGCAATGGCTGAATTGTCTCCTGAAGAAAAAGGAGCCATTTCACACCGTGGCAATGCTATTCGTAAACTTGCTGAAGAATTGCCGAATTTGTTAAAATAAACTAGTTGCACGGAATTTTACTCATTATTTAGCGAGAAATACCTGAAAGTTTAATAATTATTTGGTAAAATGAAATTAGCCCGGTACTTTTTGGTATCGGGTGGTTTTGATTCATTTAAAAGGTGCTAAGTTTTTGGAAGAAGTATTTGTTTAAGACATCAAGCTGCTTAAGAATGAGTGTATACTTGTAACAAGTGTCTATTTCACTGGTATAGGCGAAGAATGCTTCTTATTGGTAAACCATTTATTAAAGGAGACCTAAGTGTGAAATTATTAGTAATGAGTGATACACATGGGGATGCTGAGGTAATAAAGCGTGTACGGGATGCACATTTAGATGTCGATGCAATCATCCACTGTGGGGATAGTGAGCTGCCATTTGATCATCCTTATTTAGAAGGTGCAAAACGGGTGCGCGGCAATTGCGACCACGATTCCCGCTATCCTGAAAAGGAACTGTTCAATGTAGAGGGCTTAAAGATATTTGTTGCTCATGGTCATTTGCTAAATGTAAAGTCAACAACAATGAACTTGCTATATCGTGCCAAAGAGGTTGAAGCTGATGCAGCATTTTTCGGCCATTCACATGTATTAGGAACAGAATTAGTGGATAATATATTATTTGTGAATCCAGGAAGCCTCCTAAAGCCCCGAGGCATTGATGAAAAAAGCTATGCTATAGTTGAGTTTGCCGATCAATCTTGGAAAGTTACAGGGTATACGGATACAGGAGAAGAGATCTTTACGAAACGATTTCCTTTAGATGAGTAACAAAGATTAATGCTTTCAGAAAAAAATAAGAAAAATTTTCATTTATTTTTAAAATACCGTTGACATTCTCCTGTAATGCACATATAATAATAATTGTCTTTAATGGTTATTACCATGTTTGACCAATGTCTCAGTAGCTCAGCTGGATAGAGCATACGCCTTCTAAGCGTACGGTCGGGGGTTCGAATCCCTCCTGGGACGTCATAAGGTAGTTTTAGAAAAAGAAACTATCATCGAAAACAGCCTTAAATCCTTTTATATAAAGGGTTTAAGGCTGTTTTGTTTATTTAAGAAAAAGATAAAAATAGTTAAAAAATAAATAGTAGGTACCTATTTGGTACCCAATTATTTGTTATTTGTACTTATACAGCTTGACTTTCATCTCGTTCCTGTATAGCAAGTGAGCGTAATGAACCAGTGTTGTTTGAAGATCCACTTGTGTAAGATTTTTGTAAAATTAGATTAAATCAAGCTATCCAGATCGATTAAATTTTTAGTATAGCTCAGGAATTAGTAATAACTGATTCAAAATAGCTTTTATTGGAAAATATGATTTTCTAATCAACAATAATTACTGGGTCAAATAACCAATCTTTTGATTTGTAATTATTATCGTACATATTTCTTACATCACGAGTGATTCCATTATCAATAAGTAGGTCTCGGAATCTTTTACTTAAAAAAATTGGATGATATGCCCATTGTCCGTTTGACTTCCACTCTTGAAGGATATTTATATCTTTGATTGGATTCTGCTCAATATCAATTTTATTATAGTGATAAGGGTAATCAATCCGACCTCTTATGTTACATATAGAACATTGATCATTTGTTTCTGTAATAAAATAATAGTGTTTCATTTCGGAGCTCCATGATGGAAGAATGCTAGTCGGAATTATTTGAAATGCTGGTTGAGCTGTCTTTTTACCGATATGTATCACTTCTTGCAATTTATAACCCGTTATATTCCACTTTTCCATTAGAATGGCCATTTTCTCCGAAACAACCCAATAATCAATACCGACATTTACCATATATCGGTCTCCAATTTTAGAAGTATCTATAACTAAAGCAGAGTTTTGAACTTTTGCTTGAAGTCCGCAATAATTACATATTGTCTTCCATTCAATTCCATCTTTTTTATGTTCTAAAAATACTTTTTGAGAATTACCGGTTGATCTTAACTCAAAAAAAGGAGATGGCTTAAAATCTTCATCATCAAATTTAAAGGATAAAGCCTCACCACATGATAAATTGAATTCACTCTCTAAAATGGAAATGATTCTTGCGAGTGTATCAACAGTTAATCTCTCATTTAGATTAATTGGAACTTCGACATAAACTTCAGAACTGTGTTTTCGTTTCTCCGGAAAAGTCAATTGAATTCCATATTTATAAAAGAATTCTTCAAGCTTATTCTTTAGGTAGTAATCAGCATAAAAATCAACAATTACTCTTGTTTCCATGTTTCCTCCCTTATTACAAGAAAGAGTGAGACTATATTAATTCCTGCTCAAGCGTAAATCTTCTCACAATTCTTTGATATGGCGAATGAGAGTGCTACTTGTTGCTATAGATTCGTTCTATAATTTTTTCAAAATCTTCTTGTGAAAGTGTTTCGTCTTGAGGATATCCCACCATAAAACCTTGTGTGGCAGCAGGCAATTGATAGGTTAACATTACGGTCATTTTTTTAGGATGATCATTATATTCATCATAAGTTTGTTTTGTTGTTGCATTTTTAGAAGGTTTACTAAAGGGAGCATACCCTTTAGTAGAATCTACAAATACAATTGGTATTTGTAAGCTTTCAAATCGTTCAATATACTCAATTTGAGTAACAGTATTAAAGTAATCATCTTCAATCATAATTGTTGAATATTTATTTTTTAAATCGTCTTGAAGTAATAAATCCTCAACTCCCAATGATTCAAAATGAACATTTTCATATCGGAATTCCTCTAAAGTACCAACAACTCCTATATTCACAGTTTCTTCAAAGGTTATTTTATTATTTGAGCAACCACCGATTAAAAACATTAAAACAGCAATTAACAAATACATAAATTTATTCATAATAAATTATCCATTAATCTCTCTAATATTTTCATTGTGAATATCTGTAAGATCTTTTATATAAAATAATGAAAAATCATCCCTTATATCTACCTCAAAAAAATAAATATTTTCGGTATCTTTATCTATAACTTCTATTTCAAACAATCCTATTCCTGGAAGATAGTTAATTTCCTTGGGTATTAAATTTTCCCTATCTACGCCATAGTTAGTTTCAATATTATTTTCAGCATAAAAGTATGCGACAGCTTTTTTAGATTTAGAATTATAATAATAATTACTGACGAAAATTACCAATATACAAAATAATACATTAAATATAACTAATTTTTTCATTTTCCTCCCCCTAATCCAATTCATAAAAAGTCAGCTGCTAAAATTACTTTCATTTCCCGAATCTGATACAGATTATGCATATTTATCATGGGGTATCCAGGTTAGGATATTTCTATTTTAATTTACATATCATTCTCTAATTATTTCATGGTGAGCTTAACAGTAGTTAGTTATGAAGAAATTTGATCCTGCAAGGGCATTACAACAATAATCATCTACATTTTCATTAGTTGATAGAGTATGAATATGAAATAACCTTTTTTAAAGAATAGAGAGAGGTAATTTTCCAAGACAGTTATATTCTCAACCTTGATTTAAAATTTTCTTTTTCTCTTTTTCGAATTCTTCTTCAGTTAAAATGCCTTGTTCTTTTAATTTTCCGAGTTTTTCAAGTGCTGCGTACTTATCTGATACTGCAACAGTAGAAAATGAAACTGTTGTTGTTCTAAGCGTATCACGAACCATGTGGATTTGATTCATAACAATATTTATAAAATCTCTTAACCGTTCAAATGGCATTAAATTGTCGAATTTCTTACGGCTTATTCCTAGATCGATATAGAGTTCATTTTCAAACAAACCGTCTTTTGCTTGTGTTATGCCATTCATACTTCTATAATCGAATTCTTCATAAAAAAATTGTTTATTTCTACCACGACTACTAACGAATACTAATCGTTGATCGGTAGCTATTAACAATCCCTTAATTTCACGATCCACTGTTTTATCGTATTCTGCAATTATAGAAAGTAAAAATTTTTCATTGGAACGTAAGACGTATTTTTCGAAATAAACGATAGAATCTTTATAGAGAGAAAATAGGGAGCTTTTTCCAAAGCCTGTGCCAATGTATTTCTCTTGTAAAATTTTTTTATCTTCTTTTTCAATGACGTTAACTCCTAATTTTACTGCTAATTCCTCTTTTACTTGGCGTAGTTCCTCTTGTTTTTGTCTTTCTTTCTCTATTTGTTCAGGTGTTTTTTCATGTGTTCCTAATAATTTTTTAAAAAAACTCATTTTACCACCCCATTGTTTTATTTAAATAGGTAAGTTATTACATTACCCATAAATGAAAAAAATTTACAATATATTTTGCTAAATATTATAGCATAGGCGGAATCTGTTGTGAGAATGGGAGAGTTAAAAGTTTCCATAATAATATTCAAGAGACTGAACAGAGCTTGCCCTTGAATCTGGTACTCAAAATTACCGAAAAATCTTTCTTAGTATTGAATCTATTGTAAAATATAAGTACGTTGATTCTCTGTATTCATATGATGAAGGAGTCTTTTATGAAAGAGTATTTTACTATTGGGGAAGTATCGAAGCTATTTAAGGTGAAAATTGCAACACTTAGGTATTATGACGAGATTGGTCTTTTACGTCCAGAATTTATTGATAAAAAGACCAACTATCGATATTATTCGACGCAGCAGTTTGAAAGGCTGAATTCAATAAAATATTTGAGGGCTTTAGATTTGCCAATAAGTGAAATTATCGATTTTTTTAACTATAGGGAAGTGGACACGCTTATAGAAATGCTAAAGAAGCAGGAGACCGAAGTTGCTAAAAAGAAGCGGGAATTGGAGATCATTGAGACTAAAATTTCCCGCCGTTTATTGCAAATTCAAGACGCCATTAGTACACCTTTAGATAAAATATCGGAAGTAAAGCTTCCTAAAATGCGAGTAGCATATTTACGACAGGAATATGTTATTGGAGACGATATTGAAATACCTATTACAGAATTAAGGAATAGTTTTGGCATAAACGGGGAAATTTTCTTAGGGAAAATAGGACTCTCTATTTCGAGTTCTAATTTAATAGCTAATAAATTTGATAAATATTCAAGTGTTTTCATGGTGCTAGAAGAAGGAGACCAGATAGAGTCTTCTTCTATTGTTATACCAGAAAGAGAGTATTTAAGAATTCGATTTAAAGGAACCCATATGGATGCAGCAAAATATTATAAAAAATTGCTTTCATATATGAAAGAACATCAATATGAACTGATCGATGACTCGATGGAAATAACACTGATTGATTACGGTATTACAAATGATGTGGAAAAATATGTAACAGAATTATTATTACCGTTTGCCACTCTTAATCTTAGCATTTATTCAAAATAGCAACTTGACCCTCTAGTTACTAGAGGGTTTATTTTTATTTCTAGAAATAAAGTAAAGGAGAAA
The DNA here is from genome assembly GCF_003966145.1 of Lysinibacillus telephonicus. Taxonomy (GTDB): domain Bacteria; phylum Bacillota; class Bacilli; order Bacillales_A; family Planococcaceae; genus Ureibacillus; species Ureibacillus telephonicus. The sequence continues at coordinate 22,024 of NZ_RXNR01000013.1, read as the reverse complement.
TAAATAAATGTTTGGAACCATTTTTAACACGATGATGATAATAGTTGGAAGTATTGTTGGAAGTATCTTTAAAAAGGGAATAAAAGATGAGTATCATGATATTCTTATGCAAGCCATGGGATTAGTAGCCATGGGGTTAGGAATAAATGCAATCGTGCAGCATTTGCCTTCAAGCAAGTATCCAGTACTTTTCATTGTAAGTTTAGCTTTAGGGGGATTGATTGGTGAAAAGCTAAAGTTGGAATCAAGATTCAATGCTTTAGTTAATAAATACTCAAAGGGTAATTTAGCTGAAGGGCTATCGACTGCAATTTTATTATTTTGTATTGGAACACTATCGATTTTAGGTCCTGTGGAAGCAGCATTAAAGGGGGATTATACATATCTTCTCGCAAACGGCATGTTAGATGGCATTACTTCAATTGTACTAGCGTCCACTTTTGGCATCGGGATAGCGGTTGCAGGTATAGTTTTATTCGTATGGCAAGGATCCATCTATTTAATTGCTATTTTAATGGAGAATTCATTAAATAATGACCTTCTGAATGAAGTAACAATTGTAGGTGGAATTTTAATTTTAGCGTCAGGATTAAGTATTTTGGGGATTAAGAAATGTAACACTTTAAATCTTCTGCCCTCGTTAATCATTCCCCCTATTGTATTTTTTATAATTCATTTAGCCAATTAGCTTTTACTTCATTTTGAAGAGGAGATACTAAAAAATTTTATTAATTTTTTTGTCAAAATTACACGTTTATACTTACCTGTATTAAGAAATAGCCATAGATTATACTATCATGAGTTAAAGGGGGTGTACGTATGTCATATAACGTAGGAGGAAGTTACGACTATTGCAACAACTACAATGATGTAGCAGGCAGCTATGATTATTGCAATAATGTAGGTGGCGCTTACGATAGAAAAGACAACAAAAAGGACTTTGTGCTTATTGTTGTACTATTTATCCTATTAATTATTATAGGTACTGAATTTAAAAAATGGTGTTAGGCTAATTTATTTGTGCTAAAAAATTGAATTTAATTTGTCCACTTTAATAAACCCCTTCAAAAAATCCCCAAGCATAAATTACCGTATTTACGTAATTGTTTACGTGAATACGGTATTTTTTATTATCAGTCACTCTAATTTTGAGGAGCTATGACCCTAAATTACTAATATTGAGTCATCTTTCTTAAAAAGAACATTATTAAACTAGTCAATGTGAGAGCCGCCGTTAATATCGATTTCCTCACCAGTAATATATCCAGCATCCTCGCTGCATAAAAAAGCAATCGCACTAGCAACATCATTTACGTTTCCGATTCTTTTTGCAGGAATACCTTCGGAAATTTCTTTCAAAATGTTAGGATCATCTAGTAAGTTACCAGTAATCCCAGTACCAATCATGCCAGGTGCTACACTATTTACAGTAATACCGTGTTCGGCAACCTCTCGAGCAACGGCTTTAGCGAAGCTCATAACAGCACCTTTTGTTGCAGAATAATGTGATCCTCCGAAAACACCACCGCCACGTTTAGCAGAAACAGATCCTAAATTTACAATCCTGCCATATCTTTGCTGAATCATAGATGGTAAAACAGCTTGTGTCATATAGAAGGTTCCATTAACATTTACTTTGAAGAGAAGGTCAAATTCAGAAGTAGAAATATCTAAAATTCTTGTTGGTCTTGTAATCCCTGCGTTATTGACGAGAATGTCGATTTTTTCGTGCTCCTCAATTATTTTATTTACTATAGAATTTACAGCTTCTTGATTTGTAACATCCAATAAAGCGCCTTCAGCAGAATGTCCTTCGTTTACAAGGATATTTGCTGCATGTAATGCTGCTTTTTCATTAATGTCGGCAATAATTACATGCGAAAATTTAGCTAAATATTTAGCCGTAGCAAAACCAATCCCATTTAAGGTAGCTGCACCTGTAATAATAGCAACTCTTTTCAATACATCAAGCCCCCTTCTTTTATAAGAAAGGTTAAACGTTTAACTATAAAATATACCGAAATTTCTAATAAGTCAATTTCTTTTTGTTGAATTTCTTACTTTTAGTAAAAGTTCTACTTTTTCTTCTTGTTCAAAAGGGTGGTTATTCAATATATTAAATAACTTATGAGCAGCTTTTCTTCCAATTTCCTTATTTTCAACGTGGATAGCAGTAACAGATGGTTCAATCAGCTCAGCACTAGCAAAATCCCCGAAACTTACAACACCGATTTGTTCTGGGCATTTTAACTTTAATTCTTTTATCTTCATAAGACATCCAATTGCCATAAAGTCATTTAATGCAAATACTCCGTCTACATCTGGATGTCTTCTATAAATTTCTTCAAATGCCTTTGCACCGCCTTCTACAGTTGCGAATCCTTGTTCAAGAAATAGAGTATTAGTATTTGAGAATTCAAGGAGTGCCTGTTGACATCCTTTTATACGATCAAAGGTTGGATTGATTGTTTTTTTAGAGTATATGATGGCGATTTTTTTATAGCCTTGACTTAATAAATGTTTCGTTGCTAGATAACCGGCATTAAAATCATCAGCTGTCACTTTAGGTAAAGAGAGTGCCGTGTCATAGCGCAGAACTTGGACAATTGGTAATTCTTTAAACAAATCCTGATATTTAGATAAAGATGAACTATTGACAGGACTTATTATTAAACCCTCAACCCTTTGAGCAATTAAAAGTTTGATCGCTTCCTTTTCATAATCTAAATTTTCACTTGTATTAATAAAAAGCATTTCATATCCATTAGAACGTATTACATCGGATAATTCCATAATAATTCCTGAAACATAATGGTCTTGAATGCTCGAAACCATGACACCAATAGTTTTTGTGTGATCGTTCCTTAATTTTTTAGCATTTTCACTTGGAATGTAATTATATTTGTTAATAACATCCATCACTTTTTTTGTTGTGGATTCACTTAATTTTTTTGTCCCATTTAAGACATGTGAAACACTTGCTGTAGAAACCCCAGCTTCTTTAGCAATATCTTTAATTGTAATGCGCATTTTATTTACCTCCGATATAAGGAAAAATCGTATTTTAAGAGAAAATATTAAACTGAAAAGATAGAAAATTTTAAAAATTGTTGAAATTAAATTCTTGTTTTGGTATCTTATTCAAGAAAGGTTAAACGTTTAACTACAATTTGAAAGGATGATTAGGATGTCAACCCAGACAGAATCTAAAATTCTATTAATTAATGAAAAGGCCAAAATGTCTCGTATTGAAACAGTACGCTTGATTGAAAAGGCGGGCAGTGGCCACTATGGTTCCTCTTTTTCATCTTCTGAAATCTTTGCAACACTATATTATCATGTTATGAACTTTGATGCTAAGAACCCTAAATGGCCAGATCGAGATCGATTTGTAATGGGAAAAGGGCATGCAGCAGTTGGCTTATATCCAATTTTACAAGATTTAGGATTTTATTCTAAAGAACTTTTAGATACGTATGTAAGCTTAGGAAGTCCGTTTGGTGATCACCCAGATATGAATAAAATTCCTGGAATTGATTTTAGTTCAGGTTCTATCGGACACGGATTGTCTGTTTGTGTAGGGATGTCATTAGGAGCTAGGATAGACGGAAAAAAATATCGTTCTTTTTGTTTAATGGGAGATGGGGAATTGCATGAAGGCCAAGTTTGGGAAGCAGCTATGAGTGCAGCTAATTTCAAGTTAGGTAACCTCGTAGCAATTTGTGACAATAATAAAGTTACGGTTGATGGAGTTATTTCGGAAATGATGAGTATTTATCCTATTCGGGAAAAATTTGAAGCTTTTGGTTGGCGGGTTGTTGAAGTAGATGGCCATGATGTTAAAGCTCTAATTGAAGTGTTTGATTCGTTACCAGATGTCGATTCAGAAGTTCCAACTTTAATTATTGCAGATACATTATCAGGAAAAGGTGTATCTTGGATGGAAAAAGGATATGAGTGGCATGTAGCAAATTTAGCACCAGTTGATATTGAACGGGCAATTAAAGAGATTGAGGAGATGGAATAGTATGGTGAATAAAAACTTGACTGAATATTATGGAAGTCTATCTCATTTGGATAATGAAAGTTGGGAGCTATATAGAAGTTTAGAGCTCGCAAAAGAATTAACTGCCGGGGAAACACTGGCAAAGCTTGGTGATGAACACCCAGAAATCGTAGCTTTATGTGCTGACCTAGGAAAACCGACACGTTTAATTGATTTTGGAAATAAGTATCCAGATAGATTCTTTAATTTCGGATTGGCTGAAAAAAACATGGTAACAGCAGCTGCAGGATTGGCTACAACAGGTAAAATACCCTTTGTGGCAACATACGCATCCTTCTTAGGTTTATTGTGTGCGGAACAAATTCGTACAGCTGTAGCATATCCAAATTTGAAAGTGCGCTTAATTGGAACCCATACCGGAATTGCAATGGGTTATTATGGATCTTCTCATCATGCGACTGAAGATATTTCCATTGTTCGGTCTATGGCGAATATGACGGTTATTTCACCTTGTGATGGTACATCTCTAGCAGATTTAATTGAAGAATCTGTAAAAACATATGACGGACCAATTTATTTCCGAGTTAGTAGAGGTCGGGAAGATTCAGTCTATAAAAATCGTAATATTAAAAGCAAGATTGGAAGAGCGAATGTTCTACGTGACGGAAATGACATTGCCATAATTGCCTGTGGAGTTACAGTTCAATGGGCACTAGAAGCTGCTGAAATTTTAGCAGCTGAAGGTATTCAAGCTAAAATTATCGATATGCATACGATTAAACCAATTGATGTGGATTGTATTTTACAAACGGCAAAAGAAGTTGGAAACATAGTAACAGTAGAAGAACATAATATTATGGGTGGACTCGGCAGTGCTGTTGCAGAAATATTAATGGAAAATGGTGCTCATTGTAAATTTAAACGTCATGGCTTAAATGATGAGTATTCAATTATTGGAAAACCGTATTATTTATATGGCTATTATAAATTAGATGGTAAAGGAATTGCAGAAGTTGCAAAAAAACAATTATAGAATTTGATACTGGAGGTATTGCTATGAAAGTTGCAGAATTTGATAAGATTCGCAGTATTGTAATCAAGCAAGGACAACCTCCAAAACATAGTGTAGGCGAAGTGCTAGTAAAAACATTATTAACTGGTATTTGCGGTTCCGAGGTACATGCGTATCTCGGTACACATCCTTTTCGCTTACCGCCTAGTGTTTTGGGACACGAGGTAATTGGTGAAATTATTTCAGTAGGAAAGGGATGTAAGGGCTTACAAGAAGGGGACTTAGTAGTAATTGAACCGCATTATGGCTGTGGTAAGTGCTTTGCCTGTGAAAATGGAGATTACAATTTATGTACAGAGAAAACGATATTGGGAACTGTAAAATGGCCTGGTTCTTTCGGGGAACAGTTTGTTGCCCCTGCCCAGTGTGTTTATAAAATTCCTAAAGAGTTTGACTCTCGGTATATTTTAGTCGAACCATTAGCAGTTGGATACCATGCTGTAAAAAAAGCTGAAATACAAAAAGGTGAAAATGTATTAATTATTGGTGGAGGTCCCATTGGTATATTAACAGGTGTTGCAGCAAAAGAAGCTGGTGCAGAAAAAATATATATTTCTGATATTGCAGAACTAAATTTAAAAACGGTAGAAGATTTAAATATTGGTGAAGCCATCAATTCGCTGAAAGTGGATTTAGAAGAATATTTAAAAAATCAAGTAATCCAACATGTATTTATTACAGTTGGTATTACAAAAGGGATTGAAGATGCTTGTAAATTAATAGTTAGAAAAGGAAAAATTATTTCAATTGCTTTATTTGAAAAATCTGTTCCACTTGATTTCAATCAAGTAATGATTAAAGAGATACAAATTTTTGGATCTTCAATGTACACACAAGATGATTTTGTAAATTCAATAAATCTAGTTAATAGTTCTAAATATCCTTTAGAAAAAATAATTACAAAAACTTATAAGTTTAATGATATACATCAAGCGATGGAAGACTGTGTTCTTAAATCTCGAGAAACCATTAAATCTGTTGTTGATTTTACAAAGTAATGAAATTTTTTAGTGTAAAAAAATTAGGGGTGATTATATGAGAAAGTTCTTAATGATTTTGTTTCTAATTACAGTTATAGGGGTATTAGCAGCTTGTAGTTCTAGTGAAGAGGATAGTGCTTCTGCAGATGGAAGTTTAACATTAAAATTTGCCCATGGAGCAGCTGAAGATAACCCCCGTCATTTAGGTGCATTGAAATTTAAAGAATTAGTTGAAGAAAAATCAGAAGGCAAAATAAAAGTTGAAGTATTTGGCAATGAAGTATTGGGCACTGAAAGCCAAATGGTAGAGAACTTAGAAATGAACGATTTAGATATTGTAGCTTCTTCAACATTTACACAATACGAACCAAAAATTAATTTATTTGGTTTACCATTTTTATTTGAATCAAGTGAAAAAGCATGGGAAGTATTAGATGGTGAATTGGGACAAGAGATTTATGGATCTTTAATTGATAAAAATATCAGAATAATCGGACACTTCGAAAATGGTATGCGTCATGTAACATCAAATAAAGAATTAGTAGAAAAACCTGAAGATTTAAAAGGGTTATCAATTCGTACACCAGAGATTCAAATTTTAATAGACATTTTCAACCAAGTTGGAGCAAATCCAACTCCAATGGCATTTGGTGAACTTTATATGGCATTACAACAAGGTACAGTTGATGCCCAAGAAAATCCAATAACAAATATTTATGCTAGTAAGTTTTATGAAGTACAGGATTATTTATCGCTAACGGGACATTCTTATAGTTCCACTGATATTGCTATTAGCGACCAGTTATGGTCTTCATTAACAGAAGAACAGCAATCATTAATTCAGGAGTGTATGGATGAAGCAGTAGCATACCAACGTGAGCTAGTCCGTACTCAAGAAGAGGAGTTTCTTAAAGAAATGGAATCAAATGGAATGCAAATAAAAGAACCAAGCAAAGATGAAATGCGTGAGGCTACAAAAGGGGTCTATGAAAAGTATTCAAACGAGTATGGAGAAGAACTTGTTAACCGTTTGATGGAAGCTGCACAATAAAGAGTTGGATGGTGATAAAAAATGGTGGTGTTGCGTTGGCTAGATAAGCATATAGAAGAAGTAATTTTAGTTATTTTAAGTATATTGACCGTCGTTATTGTATTTTTCCAAATTGCATCACGAAACCTTTTAAATTTCTCTTTAATTTGGGCAGAAGAATTAGCTCGATATGCTTTCATCTGGATGATTTATATAGGGGTAGCATATGGAGTGAAGAGAAAAAGACATATTAGTGTGGAAGTCTTAAATATGATCTTAGGCAAAAAGGGAAATAAAGTATTAGATATAGTAGCTAATATTTTATTCTTGGTATTTGCAGTAATTGTAACTTATTTAAGTTTTTTAGTTCTAGGAAAAGTAAATCGTGTATCTTCTGCCTTAAGTTTACCTATGGAATTTGTTTATGCTGCTCCATTAGTTGGCATGTTGTTGGCGAGTATTAGACTAATACAACAAATCGTAAGTCAAGTCAGGAATTTTAATAAGGAAGAGGAAGTAACAGAAGAGAAGGTGGTGCCAAAAGTATGACTACTTTAATTTTATTCGGGAGCTTTGCCATCTTATTATTCTTAAGTGTACCAATCGGTATCGCATTAGGAATGGCATCACTTATCACATTATTTTATTCTGAGATTACGTCATTGGAGTATTTGGCCCAAACATTAGTTTCTGCAACAGACTCTTTTACATTAATGGCAGTACCGTTCTTTATCTTAGCAGGGGAAATTATGGGGAAAGGTGGCATTTCCAAAAGATTATTTGAACTTGCTAATGTTTTTGTTGGAAGATTTACAGGTGGTTTTGCAATGGCCGCTGTATTAACATGTATGTTTTTTGCGGCCATCTCTGGCTCTGGACCGGCTACAGTTGCTGCAGTGGGTGGAATTATGATTCCTGCAATGGTGAGTTATGGATACGATAAAAAATTTGCAACTGCTGTTGTAGCTTGTTCAGGAGCTTTAGGAATTATTATTCCACCAAGTATTCCAATGGTTGTATATGGGGTTTCTGCTAGTCAATCAATCGGAGACTTGTTTATTGCAGGAGTTATTCCCGGAATTGTAATCGGTATTTTATTAATGGCATGGGCATATATTTATTCACGCAAGATGGGCTATACGGGAGTAAAGGAAAAAATGAGTGTGAAGGATAAATGGAAAGTAATTAATGACTCTAAATGGGCAGTATTTGTTCCTATACTAATTTTAGGAGGAATATATGGAGGTATTTTAACGCCCACAGAAGCTGCCGTTATCGCGGTAGTTTATGCACTCATCATTGGCATGTTTGTTTATAAAGAAGTAAAGATTAAAGATATTGCACCAATTATGTATGAATCTGCTTTAACATCAGCAACGATTCTACTAATTATTGGAACAGCAAGTACATTTGGGAAAATCTTAACGTTGGAGCAAATTCCTCAAATGGTTGCAGAGGGTATATTAAGTATTTCTGATAGTCCGTTTATAGTTTTATTGTTGATTAATCTTCTGCTTCTTTTTGTAGGTATGATAATGGATACAACGGCGGCTATTATTTTATTAACCCCAATATTATTACCGATCGCTACAAAAATTGGGGTCGATCCTATCCATTTTGGTATTATCATGATTGTAAACTTAGCTATTGGCTTCATTACACCGCCAGTAGGTGTAAATCTATTTGTTGGATCCAGTATTTCTGGTATAAGAATGGAGGTTCTTGCGAAAGCATCTTTACCATTTATGTTTTCTATGTTACTAGGTTTGACTTTAATAGTAGTCATACCAGAACTTTCATTGTTTCTGATAGATATTTTTAAATAATAATTTAAATGCGATAAAAGAATAAAATTGCGGCAGAAATTAAAAGAGTCTATTCCCGGGCTAAAAAGATAAAAAACTTTTAACTACTCTGGGTTATATCAGTGGCTAGAAGTAGTTTATTTTAATATATCACTAGGTCTTTTTGACCTAGTTTTTTATATTTTTATGGAAGTAAACACACTTCTGGGTTCCCTCCTCTGAGGAATTCCTGAAGCGGAAGATGTCAGCGGACATAGTGCTATTCCTTGCCCCTGATGAAGCAGATTTGTTACTGGTGCAGAAATAGCCTTTGACGGTGGACAAACTGTGAAGTAATTCAATATAGTGTGGTCAAACATGTAATTAAGCTCAGAGAGTACCCTCACTTTCTGAGCTTTTTATAATTGTAAGGTTACCATGTAAGTAAAAAAATGTAGGTATATAAAATTCAATCGGCGATTTCCTGAAACGAGAAACAGCGTTTTTTATTTTATGCCAGAAGAGTTTAAATTGGATAGCTACGGTATTAATAACAATAGTTTTTAAGGTATTTCCCTTGAAAATTTATCAGAGCTCATTCTAGATTAAAAGGTTTGTTTATATAAATAGTATTGTAGGTCTGAGTTTTCCATTTTTTCATTTTGTAAGCGATTACTTACATTGGGGGAGGAAAAGAAATGTTAAGCATGATTGGGTTAGTAGGTGGCCTTTTATTACTAATCGTCTTAACAATGAGAGGGATGAACCTTCTTGTTACTGGTCCACTAAGTGCATTATTTGTAGCAGTTTTAAGTGGGATGCCTTTATTTCCGCAATTAGCAGAAGAAGGACAAGCAAACTTAGTTGGTAGCTATATGGGCGGATTTACAAGCTTCGTAACTTCTTGGTATCTCATGTTCTTGCTAGGTGCAATTTTCGGAAAAGTAATGGAGGACAGTGGAGCAGCAAGCAGTGTATCACAGTGGATTGTTGACAAGCTTGGGATGAAACAAGCTGTGCTAGCAATTGTAGTGTCTTGTGCTGTATTAACATATGGTGGAGTAAGTTTGTTTGTTGTGGCTTTCTGTGTATATCCAATGGCCCTAAGCTTATTTAAACAGGCCGATTTGCCACGTCGATTTATTCCAGCAGCACTAGCTTTTGGGTCGGTTACATTTACTATGACATCTGCAGGTTCTCCAGAAATTCAAAACTGGATTCCTATTGAATATTTGGGCACAACTCCTTATGCAGGTTGGGAAGTTAGTTTAATTGTTGCTGTATTTATGATGATTTTTGGGTATTGGTGGCTAAAAAGGATGATTTCAAAAGCTGTTGCAAGAGGAGAGCGCTTCCTTACTAGAGATAATGATCCAATCGCTGAAAATCGTGATCTGCCAAATCCAATTATGAGTCTAATACCTCTAATCGTTGTATTAGCGATTTCGTTTATTTTCCATAATTCTTTACAACAATCAGCTTTAATTCTCGCTCTTTTAGGCGGGGTGATTGCAACTTATGTCCTTAATCGCAAATATTTTCAATCTTTTTGGAATGCAGTTTCGGACGGGACGATGGGAGCGCTTATTGCTATTGGTAATACAGCTGCCGTAGTAGGTTTTGGCGGGGTTGCCAAGGCAGTACCTGCATTTGAAGTTGCAGTTAATGCAATGACCAGCATACCTGGAAGTCCCTTAATCGGTGGAGCCATTGCAGTAAGTGTTATTGCGGGAATGACCGGATCTTCATCCGGCGGTCAGGCCATTGCATTGCCGCTTCTTGCTCCGCATTATATGGATATGGGAGTAAATCCAGAAGCGTTGCACCGGGTTGTTTCGATATCATCAGGTGCTCTGGATTCACTTCCTCATAACGGATATGTTGTCACAACAGTCAGAGCGATTTGCGGTGAATCACATCAAGATGCCTATAATCCAGTTGGTGCCTTAACTGTTATTGTACCTGCACTTGGAACAATATTAGCCATTATTTTATTCTCACTTGGAATAGGAATTTAATAAATAGGAGGTCCACTCTTTTGGTAAAAGATAAAGTTGTTTTTGTTACTGGGGCAGCACAAGGAATAGGGTTTAAAATTGCAGAAGCCTTTGCAAAAGAAGGGGCGAAAATTGCTCTAACTGATCTAAATTTGAAAAAAGTACAAGAAGCTGCAAATAATCTTAGTGATCGAGGATTTGAAGTGATTGGAATTGCTTGTGATGTATCAAAAGAGCATGAAATAATTGAAGCCATTAATCAGACAAAAATCCACTATGGAAGCCTAGAAATATTAATTAACAATGCAGGCTTACAGCATGTATCGATGATTGAGGATTTTCCAACCGAAAAGTTTCAACAGTTGATTCAAGTCATGCTTGTTGGTTCCTTTATGACAATAAAACATGCACTGCCAATTATGAAAGAAAATCGTTTCGGCCGTATTATTAATATTGCATCCATTAACGGTTTAATCGGCTTTGCCGGTAAAGCTGCATATAATAGTGCTAAACATGGTGTCATTGGCTTAACGAAAGTAGCGGCGTTGGAAACAGCAGAATATGGAATTACGGTTAATGCACTATGCCCGGGTTATGTAGATACACCCCTTGTAAGAGGACAATTTATGGACCTTGCCGAAACGCGAAATATATCTGTGGAAAAAGTATTAGATGAAGTACTATATCCGTTAATTCCGCAAAAAAGATTATTAGATGTTTCTGAAATAGCGGATTATGCACTCTTTTTAGCTAGTGAAAAAGCTAAAGGAGTAACTGGTCAGGCGGTTGTGTTAGATGGAGGCTATACAGCCCAGTAGTATTCCTATTTTACTACCTTATAAATAAAGCTCAGAGAGTCGATTCACTTTCTGAGCTTCTTGTAATTCACTCAATCGAATAAATTTAAATAGTTATCTTTCAATTACTTTAGGATTAATTACAATGGAAATCTTGAGAAGTCATTAAACTTGGATAACTTGATTTTTAGAGGGTTGTTTCAAAGGGATATTTCTAAAGTTATTTGAATTTTATTCCTTAACCATTTCTATGCCTAATACAAATTTAGAGCTGTCATTATAAACTTGTTCTTCCGCTATAACTATGTCTATGGGGAGTAGATCCGTCTACAGTAGTAACACCACTAAATTCATGATAATGTCCGCCGTTAGGAAGAGGAATTGCTGGACCGGTAACTCCACGAATTTCATGTCTATGTCCTTCATCAACAGATGTAAAGGTGAAGTATCTGTGTGTATGTGGTACACCACTTGGCGCTGGTTCTGTAGTTCCTGCATATCTGTGGTTATGTCCTACATCAAAAGAAGTAACACCTCTAAATTCATGGACATGGGCAGGGACGGGTCTTCCATCCCAGGAAGTGATATAAAGGTGATGGGAATGCATTGGATCTGAATCGTCTGAATGATACATAAATCCAGAAATAGGAATTTCCAAAAGTACGTCTCCTTTTATCTTTTTCTATACTTTATGTTAATAGCCTAAATAACGATACAAATTAAAAAACTACTTAATTCTCTCTAAGGTATTGTTGGAAGTTGCCCTAGAAGAAATCAAATTAAACATTTCACAAATTATTCCTTTAGTGTAGATACCTAATTATAAAGACATCTAATTTTTTGATTTTATTGGTTATATACATAGAAGGTTATAATTGCTAATTTAGGCGAATGTGTAGACTGTCAACCCTTGCTTTGCATAACCTATACCGAATTCGGAAGGAGGAAAAAGTTATGCAACAATTTGATTACGATCGAGATGACAGATACGACGATGACTACGACTATGACAGTTATGGAAGACGTCGTAGAAGAAGACGTCCTCGATATCCATATCCGTTTTTCCCAATATATCCCGTATATCCATTTTATCCTTTCTACCCAATTTACCCGCCATACTACCGCCCACTATATTACCGTCCATACGGCTACTAGATAAGGAACCCACTATTAGTGAATAGAAACGGCAGAATCTCTAATAACAGATTCTGCCGTTTTATTGAATTCGACATTCCTTGTATTCATGCCATTTATTATGAATTGCTTAAATAATAATTGATTTTATAAAGATATAACCCATACCTATGAGCATTGCTTGTTTTAAGTAAAAAAAAGATTTGTCACCTGTCGTTAAATTGAAGTTGACCGTTTTCGTTATTCAAAGCTTCTTGTTTATAGTCATTTTTAGAAAATATAAACGTCCAAGGCATACTGACATTAGGTGGTATCGTTAATGCTGGAAGGGTAAATTCTTTTTCTGCAACGACCTTCTCATGTGTACTATATACTAATCGCGTGTTATGAAACGTCAAAATCGTATCAGTAAAGTTATGTACTAATACCGTAACTAAAAGCTCATTTTTGTAGTTAATTGATTTTCGGATAGGGGTGAATAGTACACCGGAAGTTTTCTGCCCCTTTGTCTCATTAAAAATCTTTTTAATCAGGATTCGATCATGAGCAGACAATGCTTTGTTCCAAGATGCTTCAAATTGTAGCTGTTGCATATTGAAAACCTCCTATTCAAGCTAAGTGTATCATAAGTAGTTTAAGCAAAGATAATCGTAATAATTTCAAACTAATCGTGATAAAAATATAGTATAATAATATTTTGAAACTATCAGGATATCCTGTAAATATGTATGATAGGTGGAAAGTAAGATGAATTACCAAGTTTTATTATATTATCATTACACAACAATAGAAAATCCAGAAGCTTTTGCGGAGGAGCATTTACAAGCATGTAAAGATTTAAACTTAAAAGGCCGTGTTCTAGTTGCGGCAGAAGGAATTAACGGCACCGTTTCAGGTACAGTACAAGATACAAATGCTTATATGGATATGATGAGAAATAATCCTTTATTTGAAGGCATTGTGTTTAAAATTGATGAAGCAGAAGGACATGCTTTCAAAAAAATGAAATGTCGACTACGTCCTGAGCTTGTAAACTTAAGTTTAGAAGATGATGTGAATCCAAAAGAAATAACTGGCCGTTATCTTTCTCCTGCTGAATTTATGGAAGAAATGCAACGCGAAGATACCGTTGTGTTAGATGTGCGGAACACATATGAATATGATGTTGGTCATTTCCGCGGTGCTATTCGTCCTGAAGTGGAAACATTCCGTGATACACCTGCATGGGTACGTGCAAACCGGGAATTATTTGAAGGGAAACGTGTGTTAACCTATTGTACGGGTGGAATCCGCTGTGAAAAATTTTCAGGCTGGTTAAAAAGAGAAGGCATTGGTGAAGATGTCGGTCAATTACACGGGGGCATTGTTACTTATGGAAAGGATCCCGTTGCAAAAGGCCAGCTTTGGGACGGTCAAATGTATGTATTTGATGAACGTATTACCGTACCAATTAATCAAGTAGAACATGTTGTTGTTGGTAAAGACCATTATGATGGTACACCATGTGAACGTTATATTAAATGTGCCAACCCTGAATGCAACAAACATATCCTTGCTTCAGAAGAAAATGAAGCCAAGCATCTTGGTGGTTGTTCACTTGAATGTGCGAAACACCCTCGCAATCGCTATATTGCCAAACATAATCTTTCAGAAGAATATGTGATAGAAGTTATGGAACAGTTAGAAGTGCGGTTTGGGACTTCCGTTTAATTAACAACTGAGTAGAACCTTAAATGTAGAGCTAATAAATTAATTTGGGAACAAATTAGTTTATTAGCTTTTTCTAAATTTCGCAACTACAGTTATGATGTCGATATATCGGGAATATAATAGGTTGTACTGTTATCGTCTAATTTTGTCTTGCATTATTTGTGCTGCTTCTTAAATAGGTGAAGGATAGAAAATGATGCGAAGGAAGTGTAATGTTGGCGATTTTAAATCCTCAATATGCATTTTTAGAGGCTGATTACCTTAATCCTAACTTGAAACAAGTAAAATCGAAATTTGAAGATCTAGAAATAGTAAAGGATTGTGAGCTAGTAGCAAGCGCTCACTCAAACTCAATCTTAAAAATCATTCCACCGAACTTATACTTAAAAGTAAACTCGTTGTCTTATTTTGTTACATGTAGATATTTATTGCATTGCAATTCTGTTGATCGGAGAGGTATTTTCCTGTTAAAGTCCCTCAATCTCTTGCCAAATTAGATCATTCATCAATAGTAAAAAAATTATTCTAAGAGAATAAGTAAACAGATGTAAAAGGACATTAAACTTCAAAACATTTTCGCTGTATTTTTTTTTAATTTGATTGCAATGAGTGTTTTTTGCTTAGAGGCTGTCCCAGAAGTATATATTCCAAACTTCTGGGACTGTTTTCTTTATTGGAAATTTCCTTGATACTAGGATTTTTGCGCGTTTCGGATACAGAAACAAAGACATCTCACTCCTTATGAAGAAGAAGTAACGGATAAGTTATGACGCTATTAAATTAGGAATATAATACATTAAAGATTATCGGCTAATTTCGTAATGCATTACTTGTAGCTGCTTCTGAAAGGTTAAGGAACAGAAAATGATGCGAAGGAAGTGTAATTTTGACGATTTTAAATCCTCGATATGCATTTTTAGAGGCTGATTACGCGAATCCTAACTTAAACCAAGCATTATGGAATCTTGAAGATTCATCAGAAATAGAAAACGAAAGTGGGCTTATTGCTAATGCTCACACGAACACAATGTCAAAAATCATTCCACCGAACGTATATCTAAAAATAAGTCCGTTGTTACCATTTCTTAATTCGTTGCCTGTAGATATTTATTGTATTGCTATTCTATTGTTAGGAGAATTCTTTTACAAATAAAGGGCTGAAAAAACCATTTTAAACTTATAGGTTTTAAAGTGGTTTTTAATTTCTTAATTCAGGAGTATACAAAAACTGCTTGCATGTTTGTGTACAAACATATATTATTTGTATACAAAGAAAATGTTTCCAGAACAGTAAGGGTGGTTAGTATGTCACAAACTGTAACAATTCGTTTTTCAGATGAAGAATATGACTATTTAGAAGATGTAGCAAAGGAAGCAGAGCAATCACTTGGAGCGGTAATTAAAGATTTAGTACTTCAAGAGTTAGGGTATGAAACGACTGGTGTAAAAGTCTCGATTTTCGCTATTCATGAAAAAGCAAAACATTTACAAGCAGGAACAGAATTTAAAATTCGCGATTTATTTTCGAAAATTGAATGGTCTAATTTCACAAAAAGTTCTCGTCTCTCGGTTGGAAGGGAATTTCTTAAAAAAGTAAAAACAGATTTATATTTTTCCGACGAGTATGAATTTGTAAGAAAAGATTCAGATAATGCTGTAGTTTACAGAAAAAGATAATAAATATTTTATTAGCTCGAACAAAGAAATGTGTCTTTTGGCATAAACTGCAAGATTTACAAATTTTAACCTTCATGGTTTACTTATAATAACAGCAAAGATTAATAGAGGGTGATTATATGAATGAAAAGTTAAATCCGTTTTTATCCGTTTGGTTGCATCCGAAAAAAACAGCTCGGTTTGTTATAGAGAATAAGGGTTTTCCTTATGCGCTTTTAACGGTAGCTGTTAGTTATATCGGAGTTTTCTGTGCTTCCTTGATCGATACAGAACTTTATCCATTGCTTCCATTATGGGGAATATTATTAATACTTCTTATCCTTTCACCAATATTCGGAATTATTTCAAATGCAATTTATGCTTTAATTGTTTGGCCAATGGGAAAGCTTTTTAACGGTGTTGGTACATACCAAGACATGTTTAAAGCATTATCACTAATCGCCATTCCTTATATTATATTAATTCCTTTTTATATCATTTGGATGTTTACAGATCCATTAAGTTTGTTCTACACTGATATGGAAGGTAGTTTAGTTCTTCCAATTATTACATTATTGTTTACAGTTGTTGTTACGATTTGGTGTATGGTCATTTCAATCGGGGTAGTTGCAGAAGCACATAAAATACCGAATTGGCAAGCTTTCTTGACAATCGTAATTCCTACTATTATATTTACATTTTTGATTATTATTGCAATAATCGTTTTAGCTTTAATTATAGTAGCGATAGGCGCAATTTTTGGATACTAGCAGAGAAATTCTGCTAGTTTTTTTGTATAAATGAAAACCCCCTGCTATGTAGGGGGTTCCGGAAAGCTTATAGCTATGGACATAAAAAAAACTCCAGTCGTACAATAAAGTCAGGTCTGGTCAACCGACTTCGTACGAAAGGAGCTCCAAAAATGGATAACAAAAGTTTAGCACATACAACGTGGAATTGTAAGTATCACATTGTGTTTGCACCGAAATATAGAAGACAAGTGATTTATAGTCAAATAAAGGCTGATATAGGAAGAATCCTGCGACAATTGTGTGAAAGAAAAGGCGTGGAAATCATAGAAGCAAGTGCATGTCCCGATTATATTCATATGTTAGTAAGTATTCCACCGAAGTTAAGTGTATCAGGATTTGTAGGTTATTTAAAAGGAAAGAGTAGTTTAATGATTTTCGATCGACACGCCAATCTGAAATATCGATATGGAAACAGGAAGTTTTGGTGCAGAGGATTTTATGTGGATACAGTAGGAAGAAATAAAAAAACAATACAAGAATATATTAAAAATCAATTACAAGAGGATATCCTGGAAGATCAAATGACAATGAAAGAATTCATTGACCCTTTCACAGGAGAAGAAATAAAGCGAAGAAAGAAATAAAAAAAGCCGCTTTAGCGGCAAAGTGAGGAAATGAAGTGCGGTTGGCGGACCTTTCAGAATGTCTTTAGACAGGAGCCAGTAACCCAGCGTTTCACGCGAAGAGCAAACCACCAGTTATACTGGTGGTTTTGACTTATATTCAGCAATGTCTAAGCCTATAACTAGTAGCCTTGGAAGACATTTAAGAAAGGGCATCGGCTGTTGAAAACTATGAGCTCTTTTGTGAAGAACGAGACATTTGTCGAGATGTCAATGTTTGAAATGAATTGATAGAATATTTATATTCTTATAGAATTAAGAGAAAAATGAATAAAAGGATGTTGTTTTATGGGGAGAGTATCACTGCAAACAAAAATTTTGGCGTTAACATTATCATTAAGCTTCTTTATAATTCTCCTATTAACATCTTATTTTACCTATATGAATGGTAAACAAATAGCAGATGATCGTGGTCGATTAGCCTTAGAGCTATCTAAATCAATTTCTTTTATGCCCACTATTATCGAAGCGTTTGAATCAGAAAATCCATCCGAAACGATTCAACCAATTGTCGAGAAAATTCGTCAAAAAACAGGCGCTGAATTTATCGTGGTTGGAAATCGGGAAGGGATTCGTTATTCTCACCCTCAAGTATCGGAAATTGGAAAGAAAATGGTAGGCGGGGACAGTAAAAGAGCGATCGAAAACGGTGAGTATTATATTTCGGAAGCACGTGGTTCCCTTGGTCTTTCCATGAGAGGAAAATCACCTATATTTAACGACAACGGAGACATCATTGGGGTCGTTTCTGTCGGTTTCTTAGTAGAGGATATAGAGCGACAAATATATAAGGATGTGTCAAAGGAGCTTGTTATTTCTCTTGCAGCTCTTATTGCATCTATCATTGGGAGTTTTTTACTTGCAAAAAGTATACGAAAAGATACTTTAGGGTTAGAGCCATATGAAATTGTTAATTTATATAAAGTAAAAAATGCTGTACTGCATTCTGTGCAAGAAGGCATCTTGTCTGTTGATAAAAATGGAACGATTACTTCGATGAATCAGCGAGCAAAAAGTTTACTTGGAATAAATGGTTCAGTCCGACATTTAAAGGTTGATGGGTTGTTTCCTTCAAATTACTTATATGATGTGTTGAATTCGGGAGAACCTCAATTCGATAAGGAAATGACGTGGAAACGTAAAACAATCATTGTAAGTTGTACACCGATCTTCGATGAAAAAAGTGTAAGTGGTGTCGTCGCTGTATTTCGAGAAAAGACGGAAATAGAGCAAATGATTAACAAATTGTCTGAAATGAAAACTTATTCAGAAGAGCTGAGAGCACAAACTCATGAATTTACTAATAAATTATACGTGCTGTCCGGGTTGCTGCAACTAGGTGAGTATAAAGAGGCAATAGAGATGATTCAAGGTGAAACGTCTGAGCTGAAATTCCAGAATCAAATTGTGTTCGAGCAGATTAAAGATACAAAAGTTCAAGTAATCTTATTAGGGAAATTAGGGAAGGCGTCTGAGAAAAAGATTTTGTTTGAAATTGATCCAGAAAGCTACATTAATAAACTCCCTAAGCATATCCGGTTGTCCCAATTAACGCTTATACTTGGTAATATAATAGATAATGCCTTTGAGGCTGTTTCTGCCACAGATAAACCATTAATTAAGTTTTTTGCCACAGATATAGGCGAAGATATTATATTTGAAGTAATTGATAATGGAAAGGGAATAGCAGATGAAGACATGCACTCACTTTTTGAACGAGGCTTTACTTCAAAAACTGGAGATAATCCAAGAGGATATGGACTGTCGAACGCTGATAGTGCAGTAAAAGAACTGGGCGGCATTATCGAGGTGCAAAACGGAAAAGAAAACACTGTTTTCACAGTGTATCTTCCAAAAACTGTTAAGGGGGAAGGGCATTGAAAATAAAAGCAGTTATAGCAGAAGATGACTTTCGAGTAGCCGCTATCCATGAAAAATTTTTAGGGAGCTTTGAAGGAATAGAAGTAGTTGGGAAAGCACTAAATGGCAAAGACACTATCGAAATACTGAAGCAAGAAAAACCTGACTTGCTTCTTCTAGATGTGTACATGCCGGACCAGCTCGGTACCGATTTGTTGCCAGTTATACGTCAACAATTTTCAAATTTAGATATCATTATGATCACAGCTGCTACTGATAAAGAATTATTTGTAAAAGCACTTCATTACGGGGTAGAGTATTTTTTGATAAAACCAGTAAAGATGGAACGGTTCAATCAAACAATTGAAGAATATCTAAATAAGTCTCAGCTTATACAATCCAAACAGGAGGTAGACCAGGATTTTGTAGATCTTATCTTAAAAAAATCCGCTCCTTCTAATGACACGAAAGAACACTCATTGCCAAAGGGAATCGACGAAATTACACTAGTCAAAGTAAGAAAAGTTCTTGACGCTAGTAGTACAAGCCTATCAGCAGAACAAGTAAGTGAGCAAATCGGTGCTTCGAGAATAACAGCAAGACGTTATTTAGAATATTTGATCACTGTAAAAGAATGTAAAGCTGAAGTTGTATATGGTGTTGTAGGAAGACCTGAGAGAAGGTATTGCAAAATTAAATAGGAACTTCATTACATGGGCACTCAATTTTTGAGTTGCCCACTTTTTTATTGGAATTGTTTCCGGCTTACTTTAAAAAGGACGTAAAGAAAATTCCGTGAACACAATGAACAAAAGTTTCTAAATGTTCTTAAAATACATTATTTTGCAATCGCTTACAAATTGAATATTCTAATCTACAATTTATTTAAAGGGAAAATAACAGAATGTTATTTAACTTTTTAAGGGGGAGGAATAATTAATATGCTAGCTTTATTAGGATTTTTAATGATTATTGTATTTATGGTTTTAATCATGTCCGGGCGGCTTTCTGCAATGATAGCTTTGATCACTGTACCAATTGTCTTTGCAATCATTGGCGGGTTCGGAAGTGAAATGGGACCTATGATGTTAGAAGGAATTAAAAGTGTCGCTCCAACAGGAATTATGATTTTATTTGCAATCCTGTTTTTCGGTACGTTAATTGATGCAGGAGTTTTTGATCCGATTATTAATACAATTCTAAAGATTGTAAAGGGTGACCCTGTAAAAATTGCAATAGGTACAGCAGTTTTAGCCCTTCTTATTTCCTTAGATGGTGACGGTACTACTACATATATGATTACAATTTCAGCAATGCTTCCACTTTATAAAAGAATCGGGATGCGGCCAATTATATTAGCGGGGATTGCTGTCTCAGCTTCAGGTGTAATGAACCTTCTTCCTTGGGGCGGGCCAACAGCAAGGGTAATGACAGCTCTGAATCTTGAAATGTCTGATGTTTTCACACCAGTTATTCCTGCTATGATTGGCGGGGCAATCTTCGTTCTGTTTATGGCGTTTATGCTAGGAAGACAAGAAAGAAAAAGAATCGGTATAATAGAAGTCGATTATAAAGCAATGATTCAGATTGCAGCTACAGCGGAAGATGCACATCTTAAGCGACCTAAATTAATCATTTTTAACTATGCCTTAACGATTATTCTTTTAGTGGCATTAATTACTGAGCTATTCCCACCTGTTGCATTGTTTATGCTTGGTTTTGCAATTGCTATTACTGTAAACTATCCAAAACTAAAAGACCAAAAAGAACGTGTGGCAAATTATGCTGATAATGCATTATCTGTTGTATCCATGGTTTTTGCAGCAGGTATTTTCACGGGGATTCTTTCGGGGACTACAATGGTAGATGCGATGGCAAATACGGTCATTCAATATATTCCAGAATCAATGGGATCGCATTTTGCTATTATAACAGCGCTTATTAGTGCACCATTTACTTTCTTTATGTCCAACGATGCTTTTTACTATGGAGTACTTCCGTTGCTTGCCAAGGCAGGAGCGGTATATGGCATTGACCCATCCTTCATTGGAAGAGCTTCTCTTTTAGGTTTGCCAGTACACTTATTAAGTCCACTTGTTCCATCTACTTATCTACTAGTAGGGATGGTTGGCGAAGACTTTGGGAAATTACAGCGCATCTTCTTAAAATGGGCATTCGGTTCCACAATTGTTATGATCGTTGTTTGTGTAATTTTAGGAATTATTCCTCTATAAGCTAGAGGGAAATAAAAGAAACCTCTCCATCACTACATCTACAAATTGGTTGTACAAAGGAAGGATATTATTATATAATAATATAAGAATACAAGTGATTCGAATAAGATAACCGTTTCCGATAAGTGCTGGTAACACTTATTAATAGGAAACGGTTATTTTTTTATAGGATTTTCTAAAGATCTTTCCATAAAATCTTTATTATTTTGGTTCTATGTCAAATGTTGGGGTGAAGTGATATTACACGGCACCCCGATTATCCTAAATGAACCCCAATTTTCTTATATAAATTATTTAATAAAATTTTCGCTTTAAAGTGTTCATAGCTT
>NZ_RXNR01000139.1 GCF_003966145.1 Lysinibacillus telephonicus | reverse complement strand
CGCGGAAAGCGTCCGCCGAAACGGAAATCAACTAACTTATTCAAAAAGGGTTATTAATTTTATTTTAAAAGAAAAAAGACTGTAGGCAAACTCGAATTTTCGAGTTTGTCTACAGTCTGAAGGGACGTCTCATAAAAGTGTGAGACGTCCCTTTTTCTGCGACGGAAGCTTAAGCCGTCAGACGAAATTTATCTGAATTATTTGTACTAAAAGCGAAGCGACAAGTATAAAGAACTTGAAATTAAAGGATTTTAAATAAGAAAGCTGTCCTAGAAGTTTGGAAATAAATACTTTTGGGACAGTTTTTCTATTACTTATAATTGCTTGCTGAGTATGACGTGACAATAAAGTTATTTAATTTTTGATGTAAGATACTTCACTATACTAAAAAATATAACAATAAAGTCGTTTGAAGATTTAAGCTTTATTTTACAATCGCATCCAATTGTTGAGTTCCAGGAATAGTGATTACTTTTCCTTGTTTAGAAACAAGCGAACTATTTCGGAAATCCAAACATCCAGGTTAAGATAGTTACAATATATGTCCCAGATATAACAAACCATAGCACGTTCTTGCTAATGTCCGATTCATTTCCTTTAATGAGTTTCTTATTTATCTCAACAAGGTTAATAAAGAAAACTATCGCAAATATTGGATTTAGGAAAAAGCCTAATCCTGTAAATATCTCTAGAATATCCCCCACGCCTATCCCCCTGACCTTTTTGTAGTTTCTTTAAAAGTTCATTGTTCAAAGAATACACACTATGTTACGTTTAATATTCGTTTTTATTTTAACATAAATATCCAATTGCTATTCCAGAAAAAGTCCTTTAATGAAAATACACTATCCTTATTCAAGGAAAGCGTTGATTGTAGAACAAGTACCCAGATGGAAATATGGACGTACAATAAAATAGATAATTTTGCTATCTATAATATTAGGGTGAAAATTTATCTCCTCGGGGTTCACAAATAATTGTAATTAAATCAATTATAGGAAACATCTTTTCCTCGTGGTTTTTAAGAAGTTGTGCTATATTCAAAGTGTCAGGAGTGAGTTGATGAAAAAGTTTTTAACAATTACCGCTAGTATCCTTGTTTTACTCGGAGCAGCTGGCTATGCTGTGTGGCATTTTGGGACAAATATCGCTTCCGAAAAAATAATCGAAAAAGTGGAATCTACTTTAGATGACGAAAATCTAGAAGAAGTAAAATCCTATATCGAGAACGATCCGAACGTTCAAGAAATTGTAAACGAGGCAGCAACTACAAATCCGGATACTCTTCCTTTCCAAACTAAGGAAGAAGCGACACGTGTGTTAATAAAAAAAGTGGGCGTTAATCGTTTACTTGAGATTCAGGAACAAGTGCAAAACGGTTCAATTAGTAAGGATGAAGTATTATCTGAAATTGAAGGTAAACTGTCTGAAGATGAAATTTCTGCTTTGAAATATGTTTTATATAAGGAATTGAATAAATAAAACAAAAACTAGCCATTTAAATTAAAAAAGCAGAGAGGTTGAGATTCACATAAGGATTTTCAACACAACTATTTTTTATTTTACTTATACCTAACTACACCACGCGACAGTCTCACAATGTGTCGAGTATACGTTGCAACACACATTGGTGCTGGTGGGTTTAATTATATGGCTCGATTCCTATTCAGTGGAATCGAGTTCTTTTTTTCTTATCATTCTTCTACTGTTGCTTATTAAACTAAAGCGCACGATTGTAAATTATTTAAGAACACAAAAACTGCAAAATAGTTTAAAGCACGATTGGTTGATTAATTTGGAACTGATAATAACTCAAAATCCCCATTAAAACTTCCCGTACATTCGCTAAGAATATACTTTTTTATCGCTTCTTCAGTTTGGACTGTTAATTTTTTACAACTGTATTCCTCAATAAAATTTCCATCTACACTATGAAAAACGTACACTTGTTCTCCATCAAACGTTAATGTCCTAACTCCAAGCTGTCCCTCTGTCCCATACTGAATAAAATTGGCTCTATAATATTTGTTGGGGTTTGAAAAAATTTCATAAATAAAAAAGCACGTAATCACCGATTTCTATATACTTGAATTGTCTAGAAACAAGCAATGAAAGGTGATACGTGCAAATGA
>NZ_RXNR01000138.1 GCF_003966145.1 Lysinibacillus telephonicus | reverse complement strand
ATCCTCAAACTGTAAATGAATTGAAGTATTGTAAAATACTAAAATATTATTCTTTAAAAAATATTTTTTCTATTAGATAAAACGGGTCAAACCGTTGATATATCAACATTTATAGAGGGAGAGATGTATCATGAAAATCAACTTTAAAAGAATTGCCACGGTAAGCTTAGCTTCGTTAATAGCTTTTTCTGCAATTCAACCAGCCCCTCTGGCAGCAGAAAAAAGTATTTATTCAACAATCAACACTGAAGCTGGATTAGAAATTAGTTTTGGAGAACCAACTGTCAATACAACGGCTTTTCAAGCTTTCAGCCTATTTAATAGTGAGGTTCTACTATCCAAAACTGAAAAAGTTGATAATAGTTTAGAACAAAATATCACAATTAAACCAACACAAGTAAATTCAAAAATCAATATTCCTCTAGAAATGAATGATGATTTTTATTTAGTACTTGGAGAGGATGAGTATGGAAATACTAATGGTGCAGCATTAATTTACGATGCGGAAGGCACATCAGTAGGAGTTATAAATTCTCCAGTCTCAGATAACCCAGATTTAAAAGTAGTAGATGCAGAGATTCTAGATGGACAAACTATTCAATTAGATTTAGAATCAACACAGGAAATTACTGAAGACTCAAATTTAATGATTAAAGCAACTGCTACTTACTATAAAGATTACTTTTACCAGACTGGACAATGGGTATGGAGAGATAATGATCTGATTGCTTTGCGTTTATATCCGAATTCCTATTTATGGTCTGGTACAACAAATGACCAAATAATAAAATCAGCAGACTCTTGGAATAAAGTAAAAGCGGTCCACTCAGGGAATTCAAATTGGTATAATCAATCGAGTCTTGAAGATCAATATTTCTGCCATTATACTTTTGCTAGGCAAGAATATAATTGGAATTTAGAACCTGCTAGACCAGACGTTGGTACAACTAAAACGATATATCATAGATGTAATGCTCCAACAAACTAATTTAAATACAAAGGGTGACACAAAGGAGGTTCTACCAACCTTTTGAGTCACCCTCTTCTTTTTTAAAGTAAATCTCATAACACATCGAAATTGTAATATTGATGTTCAATTTTTACTACGTTCTTCTTTTTTTCCTAACAAAACAGATAATCCAATAAAAATATAAGGGTAAGATAATAGTGTTAATTCAAAGAAGCCTATTCCTAATGTTGAAAGATGTTCATCCGCAAAAGAACCAGCATCCATCATATATTTACCTATGAACAAATAGCTAACAATGGACAATAGAACAAAAGATAACCCAATCAAATTTAACTTAAAATTATAAATTACATAAAAAAATACTGGTATGAAAATTAAACCTACTAAAATGAAAAAGAAAAAAACATACATGGGAGCAAAAAATTCCATCAATCCACTTCCTTTTTTATATATATGAGCTCAATCGTTAATAGAGGATATATACCTCAATCATCGATATACATATATTACCATAATTTCAATTCAAATACTTGATGCTCATTAAAATTTATTATTGAAAAAGCACTTTCCTATTCTAGGAAGGCGCCCGTAACAGAAAAAGGAACTGTTAATTAATAAGTAAGAAATTGAAACACAAAGTACTAGTTGGGTCACTCAATTTGATATTAGAGACCCTAGTTATTGTATTTTAGTACCAGTAGAAGCTATTGGTGTAGCTTTGAAATAAAGTTTGAGCAAAACACCTCGTAAATCCTTATTTTACGATAAATAAGAAGAATCCATTTTGAAAAATCTTTGATCAAAATGAATTCTTCTTTAGCAGTTTTAAGTTTGTTTTTGTTGTGGTATCGGCTGTTTGATTATAAGCAATTTCTTTTAAAGCTTCCGAAATATATATAGCGCTAAACACAATACATATTCCAAAGAAAATAAAAGCAAATGATATAAAATATTTATTCATATTTCCTATCCCCCCAATAATACAGTTTTGAATATTTTACCATATTAATCTCACTCAACCAATTTTCCCCATACCAATCACCAAGCGTTATTCAAGAATCTGGCCCGATCGTATTATAAGGTCAGCCAGAGAAATCTGGTTGACTATTTTTTATTCAATTTATAGATTGATAGTAGCCGGGGTAGAACGTTCTGGCCCGTGGGACTTGATCCCGTCCACAAAACTGTT
>NZ_RXNR01000137.1 GCF_003966145.1 Lysinibacillus telephonicus | reverse complement strand
TATAAATGCTATTTTAAATATGTACATTATCGCTTGAATAACTATGTACAAAAATGCTCGGGGTATTCATACTAATCTAGAGGTGATTAGTAGTGTATATCCAACTAAACGTAGAAACAAAATTTGAAATAAATAGTCTTGCAGACTTAGTAGGATTTAAAAAAATAATGGA
The DNA here is from genome assembly GCF_003966145.1 of Lysinibacillus telephonicus. Taxonomy (GTDB): domain Bacteria; phylum Bacillota; class Bacilli; order Bacillales_A; family Planococcaceae; genus Ureibacillus; species Ureibacillus telephonicus. The sequence goes on along the minus strand of NZ_RXNR01000137.1, from coordinate 2,021 downwards.
GCAGTTAAAAATGAAGATAAATAAAAGTAAATTAGCAAGGGATTTAGGAGTCGATCGACGTACAATCGACAAATATTTAAATGGCTTTGTTCCCAAAAAGAAACGTAATAAACCATCTAAAATTAATAAGTTTTATCCAGTAATCGCAAGTTTATTATCTGAGGATTCAAAGCAAGTGTTTTATTATCGTCGTAACCTTTGGCAGTATTTAAAAGATAATCATGGCTTAGAATGTGGCCAATCAACGTTTCGAAATTATATTGCGAACACACCAGAATTCCAAGCGTATTTCGAGAAAGATGAGCGTATCTCAAGTATGGGGAACAGTGGGATTCGATTTGAAACGCGTGCTGGGCAACAAGCACAACTAGACTGGAAAGAAAGTATTATGTATGAAACAAAAGATGGAGAACAAGTAGAAATAAATATAGCCGTCTTAGTATTAAGCCATTCTCGAATGCGATTCTTTTATATGAGCATTTCAAAATCGCAATCCGTTCTTTTTTCATTCCTTACGGAAACGTTTGAGAAGATGGGTGGCGTTCCAGAAGAGTTGGTTACAGACAATATGAAAACTGTTATGGAAGAAGCACGTACTGAATTTTCAAAAGGAAAAGTAAATGCGAAGTTTGCTCAATTTGCGAAGGATTTTGGTTTTAAAGTCAGACCATGTATCGCTGGTCGCCCTAGAACAAAGGGAAAAGTTGAAACAACAATGAAGTTACTTGATGAGATCCATGCATACCAAGGGAAATTTAATATGGAAGAATTACACGACTATATTGAACGTTTATGTAATCGAATTAACAGTGAACTTCACCAAGGAACAAATAAAATTCCATTACTCGAATTCCAAAAAGAAAAGAATCACTTACTCCAGCTACCAACTGAACGAGTAAGAGATTCCTATAAAATCAAGCATACACCTGTAAAGGTCAATGCATCGAACATGATTACTTATAAATCCAATCAGTACTCTGTCCCACCAGGGTACCAAGGAAAAAAAGTAAGTTTACAAGTATATGATGAGCATTTATGGATTCATTATAACATGGAACTGATTGCTCAACACAAAATAAGTGATGCAAAACTTAATTACCAGGAAGCCCATTATCTTGAAACAATATCAAAAGGGATGCCGAACTATCCAGATATTAATGATTTAGCGAAACGAAATTTAGCAGCGATTGGAGAAATCTATAAATGAATCCGAATATGAACTCAAATTATCAACAGCTTCAACAAAACTTGGAGTATTTAAAATTAAAGCAAATGGGACTCCATCTAAGTGAAGTCATCGACTTCGGTATCAAGAATGAGCTTTCTTTTATTGATACACTGATAAAATTAACGAATTATGAAGTAGATGTACGTGAACAGAATATGATCCAAGCAATGGTAAAGGTAGCAGCATTTCCACATTTAAAAGAAATGAAAGACTTTGATTTTTCTTTTCAACCTAGCCTTAATCAGCAACAGATACTTGATTTTCAAAGCTTACGTTTTATTCAAGAGAATGAGAATATTGTATTTCTAGGACCTAGTGGAGTGGGTAAAACTCACCTAGCCATAGCAATTGGAATCACAGCAGCAAAAAAACGTACCAGTACTTATTTTATTAAGTGCCATGATTTAATTCAAAATCTAAAACGAGCGCATCTCGAAAATCGTCTGGAAAGTCGTTTAAAGCATTATACAAAGTATAAATTATTAATCATTGATGAAATAGGCTATTTACCGATTGATTCAGAGGATGCGAAGCTATTTTTCCAGCTCATCGATGCACGTTATGAAAAGAAAAGCACCATATTTACAACCAATGTGAATTTTAAATCTTGGGAAGAAATTTTCCCAGAACCAAAGTTAGCAAACGCAATTTTAGACCGAATATTACATCACGCAAATGTCGTAACAATAACAGGTAATTCCTATCGTCTTAAACAACATCTTGAACCAGCAGACGAGTAATTTTGTACATCCTTAAACGAGCAAAAATGTACATATTAAGGTTGACATTTATA
>NZ_RXNR01000136.1 GCF_003966145.1 Lysinibacillus telephonicus | reverse complement strand
TGTAAACGTCAACCCCAAATGAACATTTTTTGCTCATTTACGATGAACACTTTTGATTAGTTGAAAATCTTTTGTTGATGTTTTAATCGGTGACTTTCGTTGTTCATATGAATAACCTCAACTCGGTGTAACAGGCGATCTAATATGGCCGTCATCATCCCTTGATTCTCTACTAGCTCTGTCCATTCTTCTGGACTTCGATTGGATGTTAAGATGAGAGAACTCTGTTCATATAATTGGTGAATTAATTGGAAGAACAGTGTTGCTTCTCGTTGATCCATCGCCATATACATGACATCATCAATAATAATTAGGTCGGAAGCACGGAGCCGCTTTAATTGAATTTTTGATTTGTTTGTAAATTCTTCGGTTTTTAGCAGCTGAATTAATTCTCCCATGGTCACGAAATACACTTGAAATCCTTTTTGAATCGCTTCAATCCCCAGTCCAACCGCTAATAAGGTTTTACCTGCTCCAGGCGGTCCGAGTAAGATTAAATTGTAGGCTTGTTCTAACCACTGGTACTCACGTAACTGCTTTAATTGGCGCTCTGTAACGGCTGTTTGCTCGTCCAAATGAAACATATTTAACGGTTTATAGAACGGAAATCGCGCCCAATTCAATCGCTTTTCAATACTTTTTTCTTCGCGCCTTTTCAGTTCAAAGGTGGTTAGCTGTTCTATAAATTCTAAGTACGTCCATGATGTTTGCTCTGCTTGACGAAGGAGCTCTGGAAGTTCCTCCGCTGTTTCTGCTAATCGTAACTGTTTAAATGCTTGCTGAATTTCTGTGACACTTTTACTCATTCACTTTTCCTCCCATTCGTTGAACATACGCCTTTAAATCTCTTGTTTCTACGGGTATTGAAACAGATTTTGTAGAATCTACCAGTATATCAAGAATGGGTTCGGGTTGCTGCCGTTTTAAATAGTCAACGATATCACGAAATGCATTTGCACTATACAATTTTTCACGCATACATTTTTTAAGTGCAGTAGAAATCCACTCTGGATTCTCTTCAGCTACTTTTTGTAAAAGAAGTAATTGATCTCGACGATAACGCCCGTATGTATGACAAATTTCTTCAGTAAACTGACGCGATTCTTCCGTACTTGGAAATAAAGTGAGCACATGTTGTTTTAACGTATCAATCGTTCTAGAACGATCACGCGCATGGTTTGGATTTTTAATCAGTCTTCCTTTTTCTAAACTAATTGTATGCTTAGCAAGAATTTCACCAGAGGTTGATTCTACTATAATTAATTGTTGCCCATTAATTTGCAGTTTTACTTGAGGGCATTTTGTATACGTGCCAATCGGAACGGAATAGCGATTGGATTCAAAGCGAATCGTGTTGTCCTTATTCACATTCCTTGTTATAATTTCTGTAGGGTTGCTTTCTGAAAATGAAAGCGTTGAGGAGGTCTTTCTTAAGTGTTGCTTTTCCAGGAGAAACACTTCGAAAGGTCTCTTTTTTGTTGTCTGATGCACTTTGAAGTTACCCGTTCGTTCTAGCCATTTCCACGCTTTTTCATTCCAGTCTTCAATCGTTGAAAAGACACGGTGAATAGCGAAATTCTTCTTCACATATTTCACGACGTTTTCAATTTTCCCTTTCGATTCAGGGTCTGCTTTTCGACAAAGATAAATCTTAAATTTCCTTTCATTCACATACTGTTGGAATTCCTTTGTTAAAATAAGATCCCCTGCATTTTCGCTGACCGCTATGAGATTGTCTTGATCATAAACGATTTCTTCGGGCATCCCTTCAAAATAACGAAATGCATTCTCATGACAACGAATCGTATCACGTGTAGTAAAGGGTCGGTCTTGCCATTCCATATATTTTTGACGGGAATGAGCCAATACAAAGGCAATGAAATAGAGCTTCACTTCTTTTTTCTGTGTGGTCTTTTGAATCGTTTGTCCCCAATCAACTTGCATTTGTTTCCCTGGTGGTTGCTCGACAACTGCTTCGTATTCTCTAGGTTCAGCCGTTTTTTCAATTTGATATATTTCCCTCATCTCATTGACATACCGACGAACAGTGCTTTCCCCAACTTCGATCGTAGGGAATTTTTCTTGAAGCCAATCTAACATCTGAGCGCCACTCATACTTGGATTTTCTTGTAACCAATTCACAACCCAATCTCGGTAGGGGTCTAACTTTTTCTTACGCTCAATGGTTCCAAATTCTTCAACAGCTTCTTCAAATGTCATGTTCAAATATTTATACACTGTATTACGTGAAACTTTTAACTGCCTTGCAATTTGCGAAATACGCAATTTCCTTTCATGTAAACGATGAATATCAATATATAACACTAGCTTCTCCTCCATTAGTACAGCCTCCCAATAAACTAAATAATACTAGTTTACTAGAAGTGTATTGAATAGTGAAAAAGTGTTCAAACCAAATGAGCAAATTCTGTTGATTCTATTTTAGCGTTTACA
>NZ_RXNR01000135.1 GCF_003966145.1 Lysinibacillus telephonicus | reverse complement strand
TGTATTTGATAAGCTAAAACTGAGCCACCATAGCAATTGAAAAGTGAGCCACTTTTATATGAAAATAATCCTAACTTTTTAGAGTTAGGAGCGTATAGAGGTGATTTCATTGGAAAAGAAACAGAAAGTGCTGCTTGCCTTTCATCAAGAAAATAAGAGTCAACGTCAAATTGCAAAGGAGTTTGGGATTTCTCGTAATACTGTAAAAAAATATATCCAAGAGGATCTTGAGAAAAGAAAGCATGATATTCGGGAACTACCTATTACTGATAACTATGTAACGCCTCCGTCGTATAAAAAACGGAAAGGAAATAAACGTTCTTTAACACCAAGCGTGATGAAGCGTATTAGAAAAATGTTAAAGGACAACGAATACAAACGACAACATCAAATGCATAAGCAACAACTAAAAATCATTGATATTCATGAAAAGTTACTAGATGAGGGATTTGAAATTAGTTATAGCACTGTCAGAAACTTTGTAAATAGTGAGGAGAAACGTCACAAAGAAGTCTTTATTCGTCAAAAGGCAACTGCTGGTCATGAGATTGAATTTGACTGGGGGGAAGTAAAATTATTCATTGATCAAACATTACGTTCTTTTTCAATGGCGGTCTTCACCCTACCATATAGTAATGATCGATTTGCCTATTTATATGAATCCGAAACAATGGTTTGTGTACAAGATGCCCATGTAAAGTGTATTAACTATTTAGGCTATGTACCAGAGGTATTTACATACGATAATATGCGAACTGTTGTAAAAAACTTTATTGGAACTGAGCGTGAGATTACCGATGGTATGAAAAATCTATCGATGCATTATCATTTTAAAATACGACTATGTGAACCAAGAAAAGGAAATCAGAAGGGGCATGTGGAGCGGAGTGTAGAATACATCCGTCGGAAAGCATTTGCCCATCGAGATACGTTTACAAGTATAGAAGAAGCTCAGGCCTATCTAACAGAAATCATCATGAAATTAAACTCTCGTAAACATTATAAGAAAAACCAAACGCACCATGAATTAATGCTAGAAGAACGTGCAGCTCGGCAAGTAAGTGCAAATATTATTCCATTTGATGCATCTGAGTTGTTTGAATTTAGAGTAGACAAATACAGCACAATTACTTATAGACAAAATCGTTATTCTGTTCCAGAAGGACATGTTGGAGAATGGGTCAAAGTAAAAGCTAGTGCAGAAAAAATACTTATTTTTAGTGAGGAAGCGTGTATTGCGAAGCATAGGCGAAGTTGGCAGAACCATCAATGGATAATGGATATTTATCATTATTTACACACATTTAAACAGAAAAAAGGTGCATTGGCTCAAAGTGAATGTTTGAGTCAAGCACCAACAAAAATAAAAAATCTATACAGAGATTATTATAGGGGAAATGAACGAGAATTTCTAGAGTTACTTATCTATCTAAAAGAACATAACAATCTAAAAAAAGTTTTAGCAGCGATTGAACAACTTGAGAAGAACCCTATGGTTCAAATTACAACAGAGAAGATTATTTTCTTAGCTAATCAAGGCGAACACATTCATAAAACTGGACATTCCAAAAATGAAGTCACCACCCAATCACTTGAAAATCTTTCAGCCATTACGGCATTATTTGAAACGAAAAAGACAGGGGTGCTTCATTAATGGATAAGCGACAAGAAATGATTGAAATGTGTAAAGAACTTCGACTACCAAGTATTCGGGCATTTATTCAAGAAGATGATATGTGGAAACAACATCAGACAGCAGAGGACTTTTTATATCACGCACTGGTGCAAGAGATGCAAGATCGAGAAGTGCGAGCAAAAGCGAACCGGATTCGTTCGGCGAATTTCCCAGAAAAGAAACTATTAACTGAATTAGAGACTGAGAGATTACCGCAAAATGCGGCCTCTCGCCTTCCACATTTAAAGAAATTAGATTTTATTCAAGAAAAACAAAACGTCTTATTAATTGGATCACCAGGTACAGGTAAAACGCATATAGCGATTGGTTTAGGAATAGAAGCTTGTTTAGCTGGGTATAAGGTGTATTTTACAACCGTATCAGCCCTTGTAAATCAATTAAAAGAGAGCCGTTCTGAAAGAACGTTACGTTCATTTGAATTAAGATTTGAAAAGTATGATTTAGTAATAATCGACGAACTTGGTTATATTTCGTTTGATAAAGAAGGAGCTGAATTATTATTTACACATCTTTCACTTAGAGCAGGACGAGCATCAACCATTGTAACAAGTAATTTATCATTTGATCGCTGGGAAGAAGTATTTCATGATCCCGTTTTAACAGCAGCTTTAACAGACCGACTAACACATAGAGCCTACATGGTAGACATGATTGGCCCGTCTTATCGAATATTAGATACAAAAGAATGGATGGAAAATAGTCAGGTTTAGTGGCTCAGTTTTTAATTAATAAATGGCTCAATTTTTACTTGCGAAATACA
>NZ_RXNR01000134.1 GCF_003966145.1 Lysinibacillus telephonicus | reverse complement strand
TGTATTTGATAAGCTAAAACTGAGCCACCATCGCAGTTGAAAAGTGAGCCACTTTTATATGAAAATAATCCTAACTTCATAGAGTTAGGAGCGTATAGAGGTGATTTCATTGGAAAAGAAACAGAGAGTGCTAATTGCCTTTCATCAAGATGATAAAAGTCAGCGTCAAATTGCGAAGGAGCTTGGTATTTCTCGGAATACTGTAAAAAAATATATTGAAGAGGATCTTGAAAAAAGAAAGCAAGATATTCGAGAACTACCTATTACAGATAACTATGTAACGCCTCCGTCGTATAAGAAACGAAAAGGCAATAAAAGAGCATTAACACCTACGGTGATGAAACGTATCCGAAAAATGTTAAAAGATAATGAGTATAAACGGCAACATCAGATGCACAAGCAACAACTAAAAATGATTGATATTCATGAAAAGTTATTAGATGAAGGTTTTGAAATTAGTTATACCACTGTTAGAAATTTTGTAAATAGTGAGGAGAAACGTCAAAAAGAAGTGTTTATTCGTCAAAAGGCAACTGCTGGTCATGAGATTGAATTTGACTGGGGTGAAGTAAAATTAATCATTGATCAAACATTACGTTCTCTTTCAATGGCGGTCTTTACCCTACCATATAGTAATGAAAGAATTGCATATTTATATGAATCCGAAACAATGGTGTGCGTACAAGATGCTCATGTAAAATGTATTGACTATTTAGGCTTTGTACCAGAAGTTTTTACCTACGATAATATGCGGACAGTTGTAAAGAACTTTATTGGGACTGAACGTGAGATTACCGATGGTATGAAAAATCTATCGATGCATTATCATTTTAAAATACGACTATGTGAACCGAGAAAAGGAAATCAGAAGGGGCATGTAGAGCGAAGTGTAGAATACATCCGCCGGAAAGCATTTGCCCATCGAGATACGTTTACAAGTCTAGAAGAAGCTCAGGCTTATCTAACAGAAATTATCATGAAATTAAACTCTCGTAAGCATTATAAGAAAAACCAAACGCACCATGAATTAATGCTAGAAGAGCGTATAGCTAGGCAAGTAAGCGCAGAAATTATTCCATTTGATGCCTCTGAGTTGTATGAATTTAGAGTGGACAAATATAGCACGATTACTTATAGACAAAATCGTTATTCTGTTCCAGAAGGACATGTTGGAGAATGGGTGAAAGTAAAAGCGAGTGCGGAAAAAATTCTTATTTTTAGTGAAAATGCCTGTATCGCGACACATAAGCGAAGTTGGCAGATCCATCAATGGATTATGGATATTTATCATTACTTACGTACATTTGAAAAGAAAAAAGGTGCATTGGCTCAAAGTGAATGTTTGAGTCAAGCACCAACAAAAATAAAAAAATTATACAAAGATTATTATATTGGAAATGAGCGAGATTTTCTAGAGTTACTTATTTATCTAAAAGAACATAACAATCTAGAAAAAGTCTTAGCAGCGATTGAACAACTCGAAAAGAACCCTATGGTTCAAATAACAACAGAAAAAATTATTTTCATAGCTAGTCAAGGCGAATACATCCATAAAACTGTACATTCCAAAAATGAGGTCACCACCCAATCTCTCGAAAATCTTTCAGCCATAACGGCGTTATTTGAAACGAAAAAGACAGGGGTGCTTCACTAATGGATAAAAGACAAGAAATGATTGAGATGTGCAAGGAACTTCGATTACCAAGCATTCGGGGATTTATTCAAGAAGATGATATGTGGAAACAATATCAGACAGCAGAAGATTTCTTATATCACGCACTAGTGCAAGAAATGGAAGATCGAGAAGTGCGAGCAAAAGCGAATCGCATTCGATCTGCAAATTTCCCTGAAAAGAAACTATTAACTGAATTAGAGTTTGAGAGATTACCGCAAAATGCGGCCTCTCGCCTCCCACATTTAAGGAAATTGGACTTTATTCAAGAAAAACAAAACGTCTTATTAATTGGCTCACCTGGAACAGGTAAAACCCATATAGCAATAGGTTTAGGAATTGAAGCTTGTTTGGCAGGATATAAAGTATTTTTTACAACGGTATCATCTCTAGTAAACCAATTAAAAGAGAGCCGTTCTGAAAGAACGTTACGTTCATTTGAACTGAAGTTTGAAAAATATGATTTAGTAATCATTGATGAATTAGGTTATATCTCCTTTGATAAAGAAGGAGCCGAGTTATTATTTACTCATCTTTCCCTTCGGGCAGGACGAGCATCCACCATCGTTACGAGTAATTTATCATTTGATCGATGGGAAGAAATATTTCATGATCCAGTTTTAACAGCAGCTTTAACGGACCGACTAACACATCGAGCATATATGGTAGACATGGTAGGACCATCTTATCGAATATTAGACACAAAGGAATGGTTGGAAAATAGTCAGGTTTAAGTGGCTCAGTTTTTAATTAATAAATGGCTCAATTTTTACTTGCGAAATACA
>NZ_RXNR01000133.1 GCF_003966145.1 Lysinibacillus telephonicus | reverse complement strand
TATAAATGTCAACTATATAATGTACATTTTCGTTCGTTTAAGAATGTACATTTTTGATTCCCCCAACCACTGGGATGGGGGAAGTATTCTTTAAAAGGGTGGTATGCCAAGCTGATTTTGTAATTCTTCTTTTTCCTCTTTTAAGCTAGCTACTTCACTTTTCAGCTCATTTATTTCCTCGATTAATCTTTCGATTTTGGTTTGTTCATCTATGCCTTCTTCGTAAGCTGTGTCTTTCCATAAATACCATTCATTAAAGGCGTATAGATCTTTTTCACAAAAGTCTTCAGGCAATCCGTTATTAATGGAATAGCTTTTAAGCCATTCCTCAACTAATTTATTATCACACTTTACTCCATAAGAATTAAAAAATTTGATCGCTTTTGACACACTCATGTTATCTATCACCTTGTTTCGTATCTTTGTTAAAATGGTCTTTTAGTCGATAGGAATCCCCGATAATATTGACCACTGTGGCATGATGAAGAACTCTGTCTAAAATCGCATTCGCTATTTTAGGATCTTGAAATATTTCTCCCCACGATTTGAAACTAGCGTTTGTTGTTAAAATAGTACTTTTCTGTTCATATCTCATATCTATAAGTTGAAAAAATAGCTTCGCATCTTCTGCGTCAATGGGTAGATACCCAATTTCATCGATAATTAAAAGCCTGTATTTTGCATAGTGTTTGAGCCTATTTTCTAAGCGGTTTTCAAGTTTTGCCCTTTTTAAATTCATGATTAAATCATTGCACTTGATAAAATAGGTGCTCGTTCTTTTCTTGGCAGCTGCGATTCCAATAGCGGTTGCTAAATGGGTTTTTCCTACGCCACTCGGCCCTAAGAAAACGACGTTCTCTTTTTGTTCAATAAACCGTAAGGTTGTAAAGTCCAATATTTGTTGTTTATTAATCGATGGTTGAAAATCAAAATCAAAATCCTTTATTTCTTTCAAATGTGGGAAGGCACCTACCTTTACCATAGATTTGACCATGTTTACTTCCTTCATATCAATCTCATAATCTGTCAGTTTGATTAGTGTATCTGTAAATGACAACTGGTTATTCGTCATAAAATCAATGGTTTCATCCAGATGGACTATCATCTGCTTTAACTTTAAATACTCTAAATTCTGCACAAGCTTGTTATAACTACTATTCATTTTTATACACCTCATTAATTGCCTCTAAATTTTTCCTTGCCAGTTCTTCAATGTTCGTAGAAGAGGGTAGCCCTCTCGCTAAGGTATTTACGTAATGCTCGGGCTTATAATTGATTTTTGATTGGCGAATAGGATGTTGAACAATTAAATCCGTGTTATAATAGACATAGATATGGTTATCATAGACTTGTAAACCAAGCGTTTTCCCGATGTATCCAGTTGGTACTGAATACTGGTTGGATTTGAAAGAGATCATATTAGATGGATTTACTTTCACAAGTTTATGATGAATTTTATAGGAATCTCTTATTCGTTCATGTGGTAATGGGGATAAGAGATTTCTTTCATTTTTTAGAGCTAGGATTGGAATTTTCCCTGTTCCTTGATGGTAACTGTTGTTGATCCGATCGCAAAGTTTCTGCACAAACTGATGAAGCTCCTCATAGTCAAACTTTCCTTGGTACGCGTGTAGCTCATCAAGTATTTTCATCGGGGCCTCTACTTTACCTTTTGTCCTCGGCCTTCCGGCGATGCAAGGCTTCACTTCAAACCCCATATCTTTAGAGAATTGAAAAAATTTTTCATTCACTTTTCCTCGTTGATATTCAGTTCGAGGCTCGTCCATTACGGTTTTCATATTATCTGTCAAAATGGTTTTAGGAACTCCTCCAAATGCTTCAAAACTTTCCGTAAGGAAGGATAATAATATACTCTGAGACTTAGAGATTGATAGATTGAAGGTTCTAAATCTAGAATAGGCAAGTAAGAGTACACATACATTCACGTAAAGGATTTCCCCATCTTTGGTAATGTATCTGATATTTTCTTTCCAATCTAACTGTGCTTGTTCAGCTGGTGGTGTTTCAAAACGAATGACCTCATTAACTGAACTTTTGCGTTTCTCTGATTCAAAATAACGTTGAAATTCGGGTTTACTTAAGATGTATCTTCTAAAAGTTGATTGCCCACAAACTAAACCATGATTATCTTTTAAGTATTGCCAAAGTACCCTCTTGTAGTAAAATTTCTGGTTAGAATCCTCTGATAAAAGCAGCGATATCACTTCATAATATTCATCAATTTTTGATGTTCGGTTCCGTTTATTATTCGGCTCGTAACCTTGCAGATATTTATCAATAGTCCTCCGATCCACTCCCATATCCCGAGCTAACTTACTCTTATTAATCTTCATTTTCAAACTCTCCATTAACAATTTTAATTTAGGTAAATCTGCTAGAGTGTTAATTTCAATATTTGTATTTACGTTAATTTGCATATACATAACATCCCACCTCAGGAATATTATGTATCTTATTGTCGAAACTGTACATACTTAAACAATCAATACTGTACATTCTTAAGTTAGCATTTATA
>NZ_RXNR01000132.1 GCF_003966145.1 Lysinibacillus telephonicus | reverse complement strand
ATTCCGTCTCTATATCTAGTTGAATATGCATACTAACACCTCAGTATTAGTATGAAATGAAGGAGCATTTTTGTACATATTTATTCAAGCGAGAGTGTACATATTTAAATTAGCATTTATACAATGTAAATCTGCCCCCCTCCATATATGTTAATTATTACTACGTATATCACATAACAAAAGTTTCTTAAGTGCTACTTATTAAAGAAATACGCCTAATGTAGAGTAAAAAGTTTGTATTACAAAAGCTTATTTTCCACTTAGATTACTATAAATATTTTGAACGAAATTCGTCATTTTCTCATCATACTCGGGGTATTTATAACCTAATGCAGATGCAACTTTTTTGGAATAGGTTCTAAATAATTTGCAACATAACTCAAAGGATTCCCAAGATTCTTTATACCCGAATTGAGAAAAGGTATTAATTAATTTTTTCAACTCTGCTTCAGGAAGATAATTGCCAATAAATTTATAGTTCTTCCCTACACTAAAATCAAATCCTTCTCTTATACCAACTTCCCATGATATCATTCGTAAAAGTTCAGGGCGAAGAATCTGATTAAAGTGATCCATTGCATAGAAAAACTCTTTTCTGAATAAGCCTTTTGCAACATAAGTTGATACACTCCAAAACTCATTACAGCAATCATCGAACTGTCGCTCAGATGGTTTTTTAATCCAATACTTCTCGTCACTTGGAATAATTTTTTTACTGATCATGTTATCTTTATCAATCAATACTTCTACTAAGCCGTCTGAATCTGATAAATAATAGTCTATTTCATTTAAGGGAATCAAAGTCAAATCAATCTTAATACCATCATTGAAATACATTATATAGCTGAACCAATTTCCTAAGTCTGATGGGAATAACTCCATATCTTCTGGTTTTTGCATAAAAATTAGGTCACCAAACACATCAAGCCAATGATCATCTTTCTTATAACTTTCTATATCTGTTACAAAAAAGGAAATGTCATAGTCCTGAAAATCATCTTTCGGAATATTTTTGTTTGTTCTAGAACCCTCAAGTACAAATAATCTAATCCTATCATCATTCATAACAATATTTTTAAAAAGGTTTATCATCTCATTTTCTTTACGCATTTTAATCACCCTTCCCAATACCTATTAACTATCGTTATTTTCACAATAATTTATTCCCTCAACTAACCCTTAATGAAAAAACACTTTCCTAATTGGAGGAAAGCGTCCTTTAGTGAAATACTTAAAAATAATCTCATTAGTTTAACAACATAAAAATTATAGTCAAATCAATCTTAATTAAGTAATTCAATTTATAACGGAACATCATATAGATTTTCATTTTGTTTTTTTATCTTTCTTTTCTTAATACCTCCTATACAGCCAATAATAAACATAAGGATTGCAATTATTTCAAGAGGTATGAATAAAAATAGAAATCCAATTCCTGCAAATCCATCATGTGTTATGTCTCTATAAGTGAATGAACCAGCGGCAGTGAATATAGGTATGAAAATTATCGCTAAGTACATGCTCCATATCATAAAATTAAGTATCCAAGAACGTTTAAAAGTAAGAATGAAAGCCATTATAAAAAAAATTATAAGAACTACGGATAAGGAAGCTATAATTTTAACCACGCTCCTTCACTATCTCACCCATTTATTGAACAAAAGCCCCTATTTGTTCAATAAAAAGCAGCAACAACATTATTCCTATTCCTTTACCTGCTATTACTAAGCAGCTATTTTCCTTTTCCCTACTAATACATAAATCAAATAACCTATAACATTTAACAAAGTAAAGGCAATTATCCAACCAATATTTAATCGTCTATGATGATACGAATTAATTGTTGCCCAAATAGTGAACAAGGTTATATAAATTGCAATGCCTGAAAACAAAATTATTGCCATCCAATCACTAATTTGTCTCGTTTCCATTCCAACGTACCATTTTTTATCCCAGTTTGCATAAGGGAAAAAATCGGCTTGGAGCCATTTAGGATTCCACACTTTTTGTTCATATCGATAATCTGGCTTTGTATCACTAACATAATCAATTACCTGATTAACATTATCCACATCGCTTACATTGTAAATTTCAATCTTCGAGATTTGGTCAGTATCTTTTATTAAACTACTTATTTCTTTTTCCATTTCTTCAGTAATATTGTTTTTATCATTTAATATCTCTGAAATCTGTGTAGCCACAATGGAATTTTCATTGGCATTTTCTTCTTCATATGACCATATAAACCCAAATGCAAATACAGTAAAAAGAATTATAGCCATTGAAAGGTAAAGTACCCATTTAGCGAATGTTTTTTGTGCTTTAAACAGTTGGCCTACAATCGAACGTATTTCTTGTTCTCCACCGAAACGCTCAATAGCAATATTAATAGCTTCTTGTTCATTTTTTCCTTCTGTGTATTTGATAAGCTAAAACTGAGCCACCATCGCAGTTGAAAAGTGAGCCACTTTTATATGAAAATAATCCTAACTTCATAGAGTTAGGAGCGTATAGAGGTGATTTCATTGGAAAAGAAA
>NZ_RXNR01000131.1 GCF_003966145.1 Lysinibacillus telephonicus | reverse complement strand
ATATAATACTCGAAGAGTGTTTTTACCCCAAATAAGTCGGTTAAATACCCAATAATCTATTAAAATTACAAAAGACCTTCAGAATAAGCCCATTCTGAAGGTCTTTTGTCAACAACCTGAGCGGACTGCCTTAATGCAGTCCGCTTTTTAAATGGAGATATAAATGCTTATATCTAAGCTCCGCCACCGCCGCCTTCACCGCCGCCAGCCTCACCGCCGCCACCTTCTTCACCACCGCCGGACTCACCGCCGCCGCCTTCGCCGCCTTGTCCTCCTGCTTCAGTTGCTTGTCCGCTTTTCTTAATTAATTCTTGCCATTTAGTCTGTAATAGTGGATTTTCTATTGTCTCCATTACGATTTTTTCCATCTCTTTACGCATGGTAGCACTTTTTAATATTGTTTCAAGTTCCTTCTGCATATCAGATTGTCCAAAAAATGATACTAAATCTTCTTGGTAAGAGGAATCCTTTATTAAAGCTTTCATAATTTCTGTTTGCTGCTCTTTCATGCTATTTGCCATATTCTCTTTAAACTTAGGGTCTTCAAAAGTCTTTTTCCAAAAATCACTTGCTTCCTCAGATAATAATGTATCATTAATTGCAGTCTGAATTTCATCGTGCTCTAAGACGATTAAATCACGGAAGCTAGGATCTTCTAAAAGTTGGCGGATAGCTTTTCTCCCATCTTCCGTTTGAATCGAATCGATCATTATTTTTTTTACTTCTTCATAAGAAAGCTGCTGATTATTTGCTTCTGTACAGCTTGCTAACAACATCACGACGAATAGCACAGAAAGTATACGGTTTAACATTTTTATCAGTCCTTTCTTTAAAGGCTCTTTCAATTATTGTTCGCAATCTTGCTCATAATATGTATACGATTATGACATCGATGGCTTTTTTAAACGGCGATTGTTAAAATGTAAACGTATATATAAAAAAATGGGGGACTTTAAGTCGTGACGATACGAAATTGGATAAAATTTTTCTTTATGTGCCTAATTATTGGCGGTGTTATTACTGGTGCTGCTGGAATTATTGTTCGTTGGAATTTCTTTGGATCTTATTTAGCTGCAGGTGAAATTGGCGAGTTTATTGCAGCATTCGCATGGATGATTTTCTTAGGATTTACCATGAGTGTAATTGCGCAAGCAGGCTTTTTTGCATATCTAACTTTACACCAAGTAGGAATTGGGATTTTTAAAACACTCACTTTATGGAATTGGGTTCAAGTTTTATTGATACTTATTGTAGTTTTCGATTTAGTTATATTTCGATTTGCCCCAGCCGCACAGAGTTTTTCAGATTGGCTATTTTATGGTGGTTTATTGATTTTCTTAATTTTTGGAGCAATTGCTACAGCGATGAAAAAAGTTCAATTAACAGGGAAAAAGCATGTACTAATTTCATCATTGTTCTTTATGATAGTCATTACTTCACTTGAGTGGATCATCGCATTAATGGGCCGTCAAGAAAATATTGATACATATGTTGCTTTATTATTGTTCCCATTAGTCGCAGTAAATGCATACCAATTACTGGCATTGCCAAAATATAATGCAAAATCAGATGAAGACCGCAAAAAATTAGAAGAGCGCCGCAAGATGCGTAAATTAGCTAATGAAGGAAAAAGTTCGAAAGCCTAATTAAGTTTGGAAGTTTAATAAATAATAAAAGGGGTCGTCCGAATTTTTGGACGATCCCTTTACAATGAGCGGCTCTACTAGCTAAAGGAATTTATTTCTGCAACAAAGTTTGCTTCCCTCTTAGGGAGTCTTCTTTGTTTTAATGGTATAACCAAATATATTCTCTTCTATTGATATAAACTTTTGTTTTTTAATTAACTTTGTAACATCCTCAAATTTTGGTTTTGATTGTTCGTTTAGTTTCCATGAAACAAGAGCACCATTTATTTTCTTATACTTTTCATTCGTAAGTATAATCGATGGAGACAATAGATTAATTTCTTCTTTGAAAACAGCTTGCTGAAGATCTGCACCAAATTCATAATCCGATGTCATGAACCAAAGAGGCTTGTTCTCAAAATGTTTTTGGTAAATGGCTAAATCTTTGTTAAATGCTTCAATAGAATATTCTTCAGCACCATTACCACCAAGAAGACCGGTTGGGATATTTCGTTCCTTAATAATATCCACTATTTTTGGCGAACGATTAATCCAATCAGCATCTAACATAAGTAAAGGATAAGGCTGTTTTAAAGATTGTAACCATTCTGGAAAACCTTCATGTGTAAAAGAAACTTCAACTATTAAAGATTGTCCATAATTCCCTTTTGAAATAACTAACGGTTCGTCTGTCATACTAAATACTGAAATAATAGTATCTCTCTGTGGATAAACAAATATTAATACTAATGCTGATAATACTAATGTTAATAACAGTTTGCGGATCATTCATCTTCTCCTTTTTTGCTATTTTTTAAACTTGAAAATTAATGTCTCATAAAAAAGTTATGAAATAGTGTTGACTTTCATGAATAAATGGGTGTATTATAGAAAAGTCGCCAAGAGATAACGCGATGATGTGAAAAATGAACCTTGAAAACTGAACAACAAAACGTTAATGAAATAAAGTTTTTAGTAGCTGACCCTCGTCGGTGAACGAAACAAAAATTTTGGACATCAAATATGATGCCAGTGTAATTTAGAGCTTTTATCAAATTTTCTTTTATGGAGAGTTTGATCCTGGCTCAGGACGAACGCTG
>NZ_RXNR01000130.1 GCF_003966145.1 Lysinibacillus telephonicus | reverse complement strand
ACACTTTAACAGTAGAGTGACTTGGGGTGGCTGGCAAGTCTATTTTTTTGCACTAAAAAAGTGCTAGACTCTGTACAAATTCGTTGCACTAGTCTGCACTTTTATTATGCAATACACAGTTCCCCCATTTACTAAAACTTCCAATGCATAGTGTTCTAAATCCGTTGTCAAATAATAAGTATTTTGCTTTTCAACATCATTCTATTTCTCATTAAAATTAATAGTTACCGTATTCTCTTGAGTTGTAAAATCAAATTCTACATCTTCACTTGAATGAAAAATTATATATGATCCTTTTTCTCCATCATTGATTAATTGAAGCTCTAAATTAGGATCAATTATAGCCCACACATTATTAGGTACATTTTCAACTTCACTCATACTCACTGTTGATAAATTACATGCCGATAATATAGAAATTACAAAAAATACAGAGAGAAAGAATTTCTTCAATACATCCCCTCCTTTGACCTTCTTCTGTAATACCCATTATTAATTCCTCGACAATCTGGCTCTATTTCTGAAAAAGACAACAATTCCTCTTCAAGAATTGCAGCCTGATTGTGGAAGAACGAAAATTACACTTACTAAGTTTTTCTCCTTATTAAAATCGCAACCGTTTGTTTAAGTGTATTTCTCACAAATATCTTTCTATTCAGTTCATTCTACTTTAAATTTCATGGGTTATTTCTTTTAAAAATTGTTTCCTCTTCTCATCTGTTGTTAAATGAATCCATTTAGTGTGTTCATTTTTAATTCCCAGGTCAGCTAGAGTTCGGTTAATGAAGACTCCCTGAATAGCATTTCCTCCTTCAGATTCAATATAATTTTTATCCGTTGTAGAAGTTGAAATGACAGTTGTTTTTTCTATATTCGTCAATAAACCTTTCAGAGTATTTGTTTTTTTATCCTCTTGGAAAGCGAAGCCACTCAGCATCACTTTATCAATAAATCCTTTTAAAATAGCCGGTAAGTCCCACCACCAGACAGGAAATATAAAAATCAACTCAGTTGCCTGGCTTAATTTTTTTTGATATTCCTTCACTAATTTGTAGGGTGTTTCTCCTCTATTAAATTGCGCCAATTCTTCAGCTGTAAATACGGGATTAAACCCATCTTTATAAAGATCAATCACTTGAACTTTTTCTCCCTTAGCTTCTAAGTCTTTCGTGATAGAGGTTAAGATTGCATGATTATAGCTTCCTTCCCATGGATGTGCATAGACAATTGTTTTCATTATTAATCACCCTTCTCCCTTATTTGCATCATATTTTAATGTACATTGATTTTATTGTATGCTATAACATTCTACTAGTACGGTAATTTAAGTGAGATACTAACCTAAAGGAGAGTGCCAAATGGAAAAAGAATCTTATGTATTAAATGGTAATTTGAAGGATACTGGTTTTGGATATACTTTGTCATTAATTGGTGGGAAATACAAAATGACAATTTTATATGCTTTATATTTAAACAATAAGCCTATTCACTATAACCAATTGAAACGGATGCTTGGCAATATTTCTTTTAAAACATTAACCAATACACTAAAGGAACTTAAGGGTGATAAATTAATTAATCGAAAAGAATATCCTCAAGTACCTCCAAAAGTAGAATATAGTTTATCGGAAAAGGGTTTATCACTGATTCCTGTATTAGATGCAATTTGCTATTGGGGAGAAGGTCAATTGGATAAAAGAAAAGAAGTCACGTTAAAAGTGGACAATAACTAAAGAAGGCTGCCTGGGCAGCAGCCTCGATATACATACATATCAACCTCTATGGTTGGATCTGTTAAATAGCAGAATCATTTATTTCTCCATTAAAGTCAGACCAAGCATTCCATTCAATTCCATAAGATTAGCAGTAAAAATAAAAATTAGTGAATAAAAAGCCGACATCAAACAAATAAAAGTTGCTTTTATAATAGGCGATTTTAACAATCTTATTTCCTCTCACTCCTTTTAAAATCAAAAAGTTCTTCAATGGACATATTAAAAAATATTGCCAAATCATAAGCCAACCAAATTGATGGGTAAAATTTGTCATTTTCTATTGCATTTATGGCTTACCGTGAAACATTTACTTTCTCTCCTAATTGTCCTTGTGTTAATCCATGTTTTTCTCGAAGATCTTTTACTCTATTTTTCAATATTATTTCACCTTATCTTGTCAGGTTTACCTTACACTGGGAGTATCAAACTCCAAATATTTCTGTCAAGTAAACCTTACATTTTTTATAAGAAACCATTTCATAGTACCCCTTAGCTGCTTTATGAATATCATCAACACCTTGTAAATCAAGTTCTCTAAGTGCTTCTATTACTTCTGAACCTTCTTTAATATTTCCATATAAGGTGATACATTTTCATAGATGCGAAAGAATCTTGTAGTGCAGTAACTTTATATCCCTCAAGTATCTCAATTGTTTCCTTTTTAATTTTTCTTTCAGTAGAACTAAATCAGTTAGAATAGTATTTGTTACTGTTTTCGAAGCTTTTAAACAACTACTCTAGGTTAAAGTTGTCTAATCCTTCTTTATTTAAATGAAACGTATGTTTTATTATCCTCTTTGTTATTCCACTATAAAACCGCATTTAAAAATGCCAAATGCAGTGTGTTTTCATTTACGAAATACACTGCTTATGTACTAGTTATTTGTTTTTGCCCCCTATTATTGAATAAAGATCAGCCTCTATTAGCTGGTTTTGCGGAATAACAGCTAA
Source organism: Lysinibacillus telephonicus (assembly GCF_003966145.1). Classification (GTDB taxonomy): domain Bacteria; phylum Bacillota; class Bacilli; order Bacillales_A; family Planococcaceae; genus Ureibacillus; species Ureibacillus telephonicus. The sequence goes on along the minus strand of NZ_RXNR01000130.1, from coordinate 381 downwards.
AGATGATATTTCAACTAAACTAAATCGTCAGTACAATTTGTTCAACAAAAAAGCGAAAATCCTTTTTGGATAAACGCCCGATAATAACCTTTTCAATTAATCGATACAGAGTTCAATGTGTCAGGAAACATACTTTATATCACACTGTATTCACATGTATGAACATTTTTAAGTATAACCTTGCCTTAAATAAAATGGTTCTTTGTCAAATAACGTTGGTGAAGGATATTAATCGATTATTACCATGCTCTTAACTAGCCTTAGGCTGTTTGGGAGCGTGGTTGTTTTTGTTCTGTTGTTTTGAGTTTGAAGTGTAAAATAATTCGCTTTTTGTAATTCATAAAATTTCTATATCCATAAGCTACACGATTTAATACTTTA
>NZ_RXNR01000012.1 GCF_003966145.1 Lysinibacillus telephonicus | reverse complement strand
CCTCCATTAGTACAGCCTCCCAATAAACTAAATAATACTAGTTTACTAGAAGTGTATTGAATAGTGAAAAAGTGTTCAAACCAAATGAGCAAATTCTGTTGATTCTATTTTAGCGTTTACACCTTATTATTGCTAATTTGCATGAATTACAAATTTTAAATATAAAAATACTATCGAAATAATTTTTTTCTACAAAGCTATTAATTTCAAAGGGAAATTGGTATAAAATACCTCTAAAAAGAGGTGATTATTTGATAATTCTTGCACGTGAAAAACCAAAAAAATTAGAGGTTTTAGAAGCAATTTTACGTAGATTACCTGATAATGATCCAAATTATGATTATTACAATGATATTTACTTTCGTACAAAGTCAGGATACGATGGGGAACAAAAAGTTGATAAAGAATGGAGTCAAATAAATACTCACAAATCACATTATTTATTACACAATTTAGAACTGCAAAACCATCAAATAGATACATTATATATCTGTCCAAATTTTTTATTAATACTAGAGATTAAGAATATCAGTGGGCATCTTGATTTTGAGTATGAGAAACATCAATTCTTAAGAACACGAAATGATGGAAGTAAAGAAGGATTTTATAATCCAATCGATCAAGTTCTTCGTCATGCCAGATATCTTCAAAGTTTCAATTTAAAAATACCTATTGAATATGCAATTGTTATATCAAACTCTTCAACAATAATTGGGAATACACCTGGAAATATCCCTATTTTTCATGCAAGTGGCATACACCAACATATAGAACTTCTTACTAAAAAATATTCCAATTATAATATTTCACCAAAAAGATTGAATGAAACTGTAGAATTATTAATAAAACATCACAATCCACGGATTTGGAGATTTGAGCTAGAGACAGATAAATTATTAAGGGGAATGATTTGTGATAACTGTAATCATAAACAACCAATGAAATATTACCATGGAAATTGGATTTGTAATAACTGTGGGAAGAAGGGGAAAGAAGTCCTCTTCACCGGTTTGAAGGACTATCGTTTATTAATAGACAATAAAATTAGAAATAAAGAATTTAGAACTTTTTTTAATATTCCTTCACAAGATATAGCAGCAAGAATTTTAACTCGATTAAACTTGCCTTTCGAAGGGAATAAAAAAGGAAGAGTATATACGATTCCGCCAGATTTTACAAACGAATCTATTAAGGAGAATGGAAATAACGTCAAGGAAATAGTACGAATTAATATATGAAGGAATCTCTTAAAATAAATTCGTATAAAGTTGGGTAAAAACGCTTAAAAAATAGAAACCGCTTAAAAATAGGTCAGAACCGCGTAAAAAATAGATTAAAGCACTTAAAAGTACGAGCAAACCGCGTAAATAATAAGTAAAAGCGCGTAAAAAATCGAAACCGCGTAAAAACAAGACCAAAGCGCGTAAAAATATGAGCAAAGCACGTAAAAGTACGAGCAAACCGCGTAAATAATAAGTAAAACCACGTAAAAAACAATTCACGTAAATTAAAGCTCCATAAAACTCACAAAATTTCTCAATAAAAAAAGGACTTCCTCCAGCATCAAAAGCTTAAGGAAGTCCTTTATTTCTTATTTTACTTCAACATGCTCATAAAATGAAACTTGCTCTATGAGACTATTAAAGTACTAATCCAACACTTCTACTAAATCAGAACGGATCCAAACGTATTCTGCGATTTTATTATCATCAGAGTATACTTTGTACCAAGTGCCATCAGAAGCTTGTGTTTCGTCAACTATGATAACTGGGTATCCTAGTTGTTCTAATTCACCTGAATTTTTCTGTCTGTAGGAATATGCTAATGGACTACTTGTTGAAGGTTCCAAGCGTGTGTTTACTGATCCTGAGCCAGTTAATACCATGCCAATTTTACCTACACCATAATCCTTTTTACCGTACTTAGAATCAATTCGGTACATATGGCCCGCAATTTTGCTTCCCCAATGTGGGTCAGAAGCATAATAAACGTTAATACCGGTTGTTTTATTACCTGGAACTGCTCCAAATGGATATAGTGCACTTTGAGGAACGTATCTTTCTTGCATGTAGTGTACTACAAATGCTTTCACACTATCTGCAGGAGCCTTGTATTTTTCTCCTTGTTGAACGTCGCCATCATAAACTTTAATTCCGAAAAGATTGTTTTTCGTTTGAGCATTGGCACTCATACCATAATTACTTTCGTGAATTGCAGCTGCTAATACGAATAATGCATTAATATGCTCAGCCTTTTCCATTTCTTTCAAGAAGCTGCCTAATCCAATTAATTTAGATTTTGTTGTTGCATCTTTATATTGTGCACCGCCAAAAGCTTCACGATTTTCTAGCTCCGAAATAATAATGTTGTCCAATTCTTCAGCCGTATAGTTGCTTGGTTTGCGAACTGAAGCGAATTGGAAGTAAGGGAAGTATGTTCCTACTAATTTATCACTAGAGTTATAGAAATGAACTCCGTCAAAGCTGTAGTAAGTTGCACCTGATTGCATAAATGATGGAGCTGGTCCAACTGTATATTTCCCTTCATATGCACCTTTTACATGGTTGTAAATTCGGTGTGTTAATAGAGAATCTTCCACGTAGTATTCGTCTCGACCCTCAATTAAACTAGCTGGTACTAAATTAACATCGGAAGGCTTTGCATAACCTACGATATCTCCAACTTGAACAATTATATATTCACCAGTTGAAGACGTTCCGTTATACTTCAACTCACGGCCTTCAGTAATGTAAGTGATTTGATTTGTAAAATTTTTATTATAGTAAACAGAAGTTGTATTTGCTGTCGTATCGGCAGCGTAAGCTAGTCCACTAGACATCTTGACAATTTTGTCGCCTTTTAAAATCAAGTTTACATCACCTGATGAAGCATTATATGCTGTTAGCGCTTGTTCATAAGTTGTATAAATAGTTGGGTTTTTAGTGATAGTCCCTTTCGAAACTTTCCCAATATAGTAACTTGATGAATTCGAATCTCCTGGTTCTTGCGTTGGCTGATCATCATCTTCTTCATCCTGTGGTCCATATTTGTCAGCAACTGCGAGCGTACGGTAAATGAAAGCTGCTGCATGCGCAATTGTTGCAGATTCTTTTGGTTTGAAATACACACCATTTGCAGTATGATCACCGCGGATAATGTTATAATAAACAGAGTTAGCTATAGCGTCTGTAAAAGAAGAACTAATTTTATAGTTATCTTTAAACGTTAAAGGAGCCTTATTTAAAGGAACATCTAAGTAACGCAAAGCTTTATATAACATACCAGCCATTTGCTGACGTGTTATTTTTTGATTTGGTTTAAATGTACCATCCGGGTACCCGCTTAAAATATTAACAGCTGCAGCATTTTGAATTTCTTGGGTTAATCGTGTCCCACTCTTTAAATCTTTAAATGTATATTTAGATGAGTTGGGCAGCTCCAAAGCACGAGCAATATATGCTGCAAATTCTCCACGAGTTACATCACGATTTGGGTTATAATTGCCTTTTTCATCAGGTAATATAACACCTTTATTCGCGAAGTAGGTTAATTCGGTTTTCATCTGATGATTACTAATATCATTTGCGTAGGAGATATTTGGTACCACAAAGGATATTAGTAATATAGTAGAAAATAGTAATCCTAATATTTTTTTGACCACTATATTTTACACCCCTTCCTTAACGCTCTTATTTTACCAATATTGTTAGAAGAAAGATAGAGAAAATAAGACTATTAAAAGGTTTGTAATAAACTTGCATCCATATTATACTTAAATTCGTCGTAAACTAAATACAGATAAAGCGAGATGAATCGTTGAAATAGATTTAAATAGAGAGGATAGACAATTCAATGAAAGACATTTCTACGGAAATAAGAAAAAAAGAGTGGCTTGAGATTATATTAGCAGCTGCTGTAATGATTGCTGCTACGCTTTTGCCATCTACCATAGCATTAATAAGCACATCCATTTTCTTTGCTTTGTTTGCTTTCTTTAAACCATTCCAAAGCTTAGTGGTATTAATTCCATATGTAATCTTCCGCTCATTCTTTATTGAGATAAATGCAGGAATGAAATTAATCGGAGACTTAATAACATTTGTTGTTCTTTTCCGATTATTATTATTTAATTTGAAAAATTGGAAAACATGGTTTCATTTTAAAAAGTTTGAATGGTTTTTCTTTATCTTTTTAGTTTTTGGTGCAATTATTGGTTATTTCACAGGTGTATCAATTAATGCGATTATTTTCCAAGTACGTACATTTATCATTATGTATTTATTATATTACATTCTAAGTCGCAGCTATTTACCGCGTAACTTCTTTGTGAAGCTTGCATGGGTTACGGTATTTTCAAGTTTGATATTAGTAGTACAAGGGATTGTTGAAAAATTATCGCTGCGTACAATGTGGATGCCTGAAGCATGGTCTGACAAAGTGTTATCTTCCACAAACGTAGTTCGTATTTATGGACTAGTAAATAATCCAAATACATTATCACTTATTATGTTCTTTGCAATAGGTGCTGCATTTTTCCTTCGATGGGCTTATAAAGATGGGCAATATAAGATCATATTAATTATCTCGCAAGTGGCATCTGCAGGGTTGCTTCTTTTAACGTTATCACGTGGAACTTGGATTTCAACTTTTGTCTTTGTTCTATTCTTTGTATTGATTTCGAGAAAATGGAAGCTTTTAAAACAATTCGTAATTACAGGAATTGCAGCGATTATTTTTGTCTATGCACCTGTAAATTTAACATTAATCATCATGCAATCAATTGGCATTGAAAATCCTGAAGGAAGAGAAGTTACGGTTGGTGGTTTTAAAAGTCGATTTGATGCAACGTTTGATTCAGAAAACTTGGAGTTAATGAACGAAAGTGGACGTTTCTTCTATATTAAAAAAGGATTTGAGGTATTTGCCGATTACCCAGTAACAGGTACTGGATTTGGGACATTTGGTGGTTCAGCAACATTGTCATACGATTCACCGATTTATGAGAAGTATGAAATCCGTTCTGATATTTATGGCGGTAAAAACTTCTACTCAGATAATCAATACATTCAAATTATTGCTGAAACAGGTGCAATAGGGGTTATCCTTTTTGCTGGCTTCTTACTAACAATGCTTTGGATGTTCTGGAAGGATCGAAAAACTACATTTGGCCAATATATGTTTGCATTATGGTTTGCAACTAGTGCAGCAGGATGTGTTTACAACATTTGGGAATTAAAAGTATATACGATGTTCTTCTTCATGTTGCTTGCAATTTACTCTGTGGTGCGAAATTATTACCCGATGTTAGAATTAAGCAAAACTGAACGAGAACAGTCAAATTAAATATAAAATTCTAAAGGGGCAGTTCTTTTTAAGGGCTGTCCTTTTAGTATGTAAGTTTCAGGATACTATAATTTATAAAATTGTTCGTAGCAGTTCTTACATAGGGAGCTGCTTTTTTTTTCGTAGGTGATATGTAATAGATTAATTATTGAATTGTAACAATAGATTTATAGAATAAGAATAGAAAATTTGTTATCTTTAAACATATAAGGAATTTGAGAGGATGGTGGATTGCTTCGTCATAAATATAGAAGCATACGCATTATGAAAAAGAAGATAACAGTAGTTTTAAGTTTTTTACTCGCTGTAACGTTTGTACTGGTTGGAGGGAATAAAGGATACGCCTTTCAAACAACCAATGATTCATATCCAGTTTCACAAGGAGTAAAGTATTCAAATTATACATATTCAAGTAAACCAGTGAATCATTTACAAGTAGATTTATCGAATCCTTATACAAAGTTAAAACTAAGTGTTCCTTCTCCTATTAATTCAGTGATGACACTTACAAATCGTGCAAATAGTGATTCAAAAGAGGGGAATCGTGTCGTTGGTGCAATTAATGCCAACTTCTTCAATATGGGTGATGGGTACCCAATGTATTTAATCTCCCAATATAATACGATTGTAACACCAGAAGTTCTTTCTAGTTCAAAAGGATACTATGTAAGTGAACCGATTGCCTTTGGGATCACTGCAAATGGGAATGCTGAAATTGATTACTATAATAGCGATATTATCGTTCAATACAACGGTCAAAATATTGAGATTAACGGTGTAAATAAAACAAGAGATGCCAACCAAGGAATTGTTTATACACCACAGCACCATAGTTCAAAAACACCGACAAATGAATTTGGTATGGAATTCATTGTTGAAACACCTGAAACTGTTTCAGCTACAAAATTTGGACAAACATTAACAGGTACGGTGAAATCGATTCGTCAATATGGTGATGCAACAAAATCAACAATTCCACGTAATGGATTTGTCCTATCTGTAAATGGGACTATGCTTGAAAAATTTAAAAATATTAAAATTGGGGAACAAATTTCAGTTTCATTTAATATTAATCAAAAATGGCAAGATGCCGAATATATTATGGCTAGCGGACCTTTATTAATCTATGATGGCAAAGTTAATATTACAATGGATACATCAAGTTCGCGTGCAAGACAAGTTACTCCTCGAACGGCTGTTGCAATTAGTGCTGACAAAAAAACAGTGCATTTAATAACGGTTGACAAAGGAATGACGATTGCGCAATTTGCAACTTACTTATCAAAGCTAGGTGTAGACCGTGCAATTAACCTAGATGGCGGTGGCTCCACTACTATGGGAATCCGTAAATATGGAAGCAATACAGTAGTGTTAGCGAATAGTCCATCAGGCGGATCACAACGTAGAGTTTCAGCTATTCTTGAAGCGGTAAGTACGGGTACTACAGGTACACCAACGATTTTAAAAGTGACAAGAGACCAAGTAGGTTCTATGTTAGTAGGCTCAAAGGTTACTTTAACGCCGGAATACTTAATGGACGAACATTATAACCCAGTAACAATTCGCAACGAGGACTTTACTATTACTCCTCAACAAAACCTAGTTGAAGTGAGCGGTCTTAGCTATACTGCTGTTAAAGCAGGTTCTGAGCGTTTAACAGTACAAAACGGCAACGCAGCACAAACAATTTCATTTGATGTAGTTGATGCACCTTCAACTCTATCAATCTCTTCAGATAGTACAAGCATTGAGCCAAGTGCAACAATGAAGTTTACTGCTACTGCAAAAGATGCGAAAGGTAACAATTTAGTATACTCGCCTTCACAATTAAAATGGGAGGTAGAAGGTGATATCGGAACAATTAGCAGTACAGGTTTATTTAAATCAAATGGTAAATACGGCAAAGGGAAGATTGTAGCTACTTTAGGTACTAAAACTGTTTCAAAAGATATCGAAGTAAAAGAAACGTATACAGGTACTACTTTTGCAATCAATAATTTTGAAAAAGCCGCTGATTGGCGCATAGAAACTGCATTATCTAAAGGAAGTCATACAGCAATTGATTCAAAACAATATGGTAAAGAAGGCAAATATTCAATTAAGCTTTCTTATGATATGACAGGAAATCAATCAGGTACTGCCGCAACATATTTACGTTTGAATTCCTTAGTTAAATTACCAGGAAATCCATTGAAAATCGGAGTTTGGATGTATGGTGACGGCAAGGAGACATGGGTAAGAGGATATATACGTGACGCATCAGGAGAAAGACATCCAGTTGATTTTACAGCAGAAAATGGCCAAACATGGACAGGATGGAAGTATATCGAAGCACCTATTTCAAATGATATTGCTAGACCAGTTTCATTTGAATCAATTTATCTAGCACAACCAACTGTTTCGAAACAAAAAGCAGGAACAGTTTACTTTGATAAATTACAAGCAGTATATAAAACATCTTATGAAGAACCAATTTTCACAGATGTAAGCAATGAAAATGTTAATAAAGATGAAATTAAGTACTTAGTTGATCGCGGGTTTATTAATGGTTATACAGACGGATCATTTAAACCTACAAATGCTTTAACACGATCACATGCAGCAGTTTTATTAGCTCGTGCCTTAAAGCTTGATACAACAAATGTGAAAAACCCTGGTTTCAAGGATGTTCCAACAAGTCATCCATATTACAAAGAAATTGCAGCCATTGTTAATGCAGGAATTATGAGTGGAAAAGATTCTAGTTCATTTGATCCTGAATCAAAATTAACACGTGCACAAATGGCGAAAATTTTAGTTGAAGCGTATGATTTAACAGGAACAACTACTTCAAAATTCAAAGATGTAAGTAAAGAGCAATGGTATTACGATTATGTTCATACACTAGCTGCAAATAATATTACAACTGGTTATGAGGATAATACGTATAAGCCGGGAGTTGCAGTGTCGCGTGTACACTTCAGTCTATTCTTGTATCGTGCGATGACGAAATAAAAAAGAATTCGTTAAAAAGGGCTGTTCAGAGATCGAATCTGAACAGCCTTTTACTTTGTTAGTGTGCATGAGGTGATTCCAATACTAGCGGCACCGATTCTAGAATGGCTTTCATACAGTTTTGAAACTTTTGGTTGTCAAATTTCGTTTGTAAAAGGGTATTTACAATAGGTGATATGCTATACTCTAAATTGAAAATATAATTTTAAAATCACCTATAATTATTGCAATGAATTGGCATTGGTTATAGAGTGTAATACACCAATTTGATGAAGAAAAAGTTGAAACATAAAAGGATGAGAAATAAGTGAAAATAGGTATTGTAGGAAACTATGGCAATGATAACAATGGGGATGAGGCAATTTTACTTAGCATTATCCGCCAGCTCCAAAAAGCATTTGATATAGAAACAAAAGATATTACGGTGTTTAGCAATAATCCGAAGCAAACAGCAGAACATTATGGTGTAGAAAGCTACCCGCTTTATTACAAAAATGGAAATGCAGCAAAAACATTCTTTAAAACGTATAAAGAAAATGTTGAGGTTGTAAAAACATTAGATTTTGTTGTTATTGGCGGCGGCGGTATTTTAATGGATTTGTATAAGCGAGAAGCTCCTCTTTACGGTTCTTATGCTATGATGGCGAAGAATTCACGCGTACCATATGTTGTCTATGGTTGTGGAGCAGGTCCTTTAAATACTGGCTTAGGAAAATGGTTTATTCGCTACATGGCAAAACATGCCCAAAATATTTCTGTTCGTGATCCAAAATCACAGCAGTTGCTAAAAGAAATTGGCGTAAAACGTGATGTGCATGTAATTGGGGACCCGGCGTTTAGTTTAGAAATAGAGCGTGCAGGTTACAGTGATGCTCCTAAAAAAGTAGGGGTAACAGCTGTACCATACTATAATGCTTCTTACTGGCCAACGGGAAATGAAACACTTTATAACAACTACATTGACGGTATGGCAAAAAATTTAGATAAATTGATTGAAACATTTAATGTAGAAATCACATTTTTTGCAACGAAATATCCTCAGGATGCAGATGTTACAAAAGATATTCAAAGCAAAATGAAGCATGTTGCTAACACATCAATTATTGATGATAATTTGAAACCTCAGAAAATATTAGATTTATCTGCTACCTTTGATGTACTAATTGGAACGCGTTTACATTCGCTTATTTTAGCTACAGATGCTAAGACACCAATAATCGGTGTTTCGTATCATACCAAAGTAAACGACTTTTTACAAATGGCAGGACTAGGCGAGTATTCGCTGCCAATTGATTCATTACATGAAAGTGATGATTCTTTCACACAATTATTTACAAAAATGAACAATGATTGGCAAAGTGCAATAAATCTTGCTTCTTCAACAAACAACGATTTTAAAGAAAAATCAAGCCTTGGATTGAAATTACTTGTAGAAGGTGCGAAAAAGTAATGAAAAAAGTATTTGTCATAAGCAATATGTATCCATCAAAAGAGCATCTTTCCTATGGTATTTTTGTCAAAAATCAAGTGGAGCAATTGAACGGACAAGGCATTGACACTGTGCTTGCTGTTAATGCAAATCCTAATACAGGTAAAGTCAATGTGCTGAAGAAATATGCAAGCTGGGCTCTTCAAGTTCTATCAGTATTTCGCAAAAATAAAAAAAGTATTGGACTTTCACATAGTCATTACGTTTTCCCGAGTGGCATGTTTAGTTATTGGCTGAAGCAGCGTTATGGCGTTCCTTATATTGTTACTGCTCATGGCGGGGATATTAATAAAATGGCAAAGAAAAGTGCTCGAATAAAGGGTTATACGGAAAAAATACTGCAGCATGCAGATCATGTTATCGCAGTTGGAGAAGAATTGGCTGCAGATATAAAGCGAGATTTTCAAGTTCCAGATGACCGCATTTCTGTAATGAGTATGGGAATTGATCGCAATGTTTTTCACCAACCTAAATCCAAAAAGGAAGCTGCCCAAAACTTAGGTATGGATCCTGAACGAGTGAACTTTTTATTTGTTGGCAATATTATTCAAGAAAAAGGTGTAGAAGAATTAATCGAGGCATTTTTGAAATTAGATGAAACATATGAAAATCGTGCTTCGTTGTATTGTGTAGGGTCAACAAAAAATGTTTCATTCTCCAGTAGAATGAAAGAGGTAGCTGCAAAAAGTAAGAATATCCATTTTCTTGAGCCAATGCCACAAGAAAAGCTGACAAGGTATTTTCAAGCTGCAGATGTATTCGTATTACCATCTTACATAGAGGGATTAGGATTAGTTGCATTAGAAGCACTTGCATGTGGAACACCGGTAATAGCTTCTGATGTTGGGGGACTTCACTACATGCTGCAGGATGGTGCAGGGGTGCTTGTTCCGCCGAAAAATGCTGACGCTTTATATGTAGAATTCGAGAAAGTAATTCAGCAAAATGGCGCTGTCCATGCAAATAATGAAAGAATTGAAGAACTGCTTAAGCTTCATGATTCAAAAGAAATTATTACACGATTAACTAATTTATATGAAAGCTATTCGAAATAAATAATAACGGACGTTTCGTTATTTAAAGGAATGATCATATTTTGAAACGATTTTTGAAAATCATCGGAGCAGTTGCAATCATTAATATTATTGCGCGGCTGTTCGGCTTTTTAAGGGAAGTAATCATTGGAATTCAATTTGGGACAACAGATATGTCAGATAGTATTATTAACGCCTATACAATCCCAAACTTTTTATATTTAGTAATTGGCGGTGCATTTACTACCGCCTTTATTTCTATTTATCATAAAACAAAAAGTTCAATTCGAGATTATATAAGTAGAACATTTACAACAATCGTAGTATCTATGGCTGTTATAACTCTTATTTTTATGGTGTTTGATGATTTTATTTTGCATGCTTATTTTAGAGATCTGACAGATAGAGAGTTTGAGCTATTAAAATCACTTTATCAATGGATGATGCCATCTACAATTATGCTTGTTTTATCAACTTGGTTAAGTGGTATTTTAAACGTTCAAGGAAAGTTCCACTTATCTAGTTTTTCTGTTCTTGTTTATAATCTCTCATTTTTAGTCATTTCAGTAGGATTATCATTCTTTATTGGACCAATTGGATATGGTATTGGGGCATTGATAGGTGCCATCTTTATGATTGGATTTTTAATTTTTGGTGTTAGAAAACTAGAGAATATGTCGTTTAAACCTAGTTTTAGTCTAGCTGATGATCAAAAAGAACTTTGGAAGGTATCTTTACCTATTATGTTGGGTGGGGCAACTGCCCAAATGTATGTTTTGCTCCAACGATTTTTCACCAATTTTTTAGATGCCGGTGCTGTTTCAGCAATGAACTATGCGACAAAGGTTTCCCAGTTCCCACAGGCCATTTTAATGACGGCAGTTACGACAGTAATTTATCCTCTTTTAAGTAAAAAGGAAGGAGAAGGGGATGAAGAATCAGTAAAAGCATTATATATTCGTGGCTTACGTATGTTATTTTTACTTGTTATGCCTATTTCGATGTATTTCTTCTTCCAATCAGAAGTTATTGTAAAAATTATATTTGAATATGGGAAATTTAATGAAGAATCAACAGCGTATACAGCACCATTATTACAAATATTCAGCTTAACGATGTTTTTCCTGGCTGCAAATACCTATATTACTCGTTTTTACTATGCAAAAGGTAATTCGATGACACCTGTTATTTTTAGCTTGATTACTGTTTTTGGTGTCAATATTGCTGTTACCTATGCTTTAATCGGAAATCTAGGTGCAGAAGCGGTTGCATGGGGGAATTTAATTAGTGCAGTAATTAACTTTATTTTGTTAGTTGCTTATTTACAAGGCAAGTACAAACTGAACATTGTAAAAAGTAATCTATTCCAATTTGTAAAATTCGGTGTATTAACAGTCGCATTTGTAGTTGTTGCATGGCTTATTTCTAAATTTATTGTAATTGATTACAAATGGATTCACTTCTTTGTAACACTTTTATTGTCGTTAGCAAGCTATGGTGTATTGGTTTATTTATTAAAGTTTCAAGAAGTAAATGGTACTATTGGAAAACTTAAAAATAAATTATTAAAAAGTAACAAGTAGTCTTCATATATAGTAGGATAAAAAACTAGTCGGAAATAGTTAAATTACTTCCAGTTATTATATTTGAACTATTCTAAAGGATAAAATTGTCAATTTTATGACTAAATCCTTTTATTCTAATTATTTTTAATATATAATAATTTTAGGATAATTGGAAATGGAATAAACTAGTAAATTATCTGTAAAGATCTGAATAGAGGAGCGAGTTAATGTGCCAAAAGGAAGAAAAGTAAACTCTAGTGGAGAAAAAAGTAAAAAATTACTATTAGAAAAAGCAATAGAGCTTTTTTCTACTAACGGATATCATGAAACAAAAATTAGTGATATTGTTAAAGCGGCAAATCTAACTCAACCGACATTTTATTTATATTTCCAAAGTAAAGAATCTTTATATAAAGATTTAATTGAACAATTCCAAAACAATTTCTTTGAAATTGTTCACAATGATCTAGAAAATAAACCATCAGCAAATCGTTCTTTTATTCATAACATTAAAGAAGCTTTAGTGAATATCTTTACTTATTTTGCTGGTAATTTATTTTTAACGAAAATTGGTTTTTATGATTCAGTTGAAGCAGAGTCTATTAAGGAAAAATTTGCTCTAGCTTTATCTGATAAGTTGCAGGAAAATCAAGAGATTAATTTTTCCTCGGAAATTGAAGTGAAAATCTTTGCAGATATGATAGTAGGAGCTGTTGAAAGGTTAACATTAACGGCTTTATTTACAGAGCTTCGTGAACCAGAACAATTAGCTGAAGACATTGTAAATATTTATTTCATTAGTCAAAAAGAACTTGTAAGATAAATTAAAAGCGACAAACTCTCTATTTTTTTAGAGTTTGTCGCTTTTTTTTGTCATGGATTAATAGAATATGCTAAGACCATTCGCCAATAAGCAGTCGTCGTGTAAACTAAAGTCTAAACTTTGTTCCCAGATTGCATTGATAAATTGCATATCTACTAAATTAAACTGAATGTCGTCAATCTTTAAGAGATAGACGCTTTCCTACTAATTTTCTTCCTGAACAGTAATGTGTAGATATTTTCCTGTTTTTAGATTTTTTCCTTCATTATCTTGAATTGTTGGATGGAAGATTAATATATACTGTGATCCAGCTTTTAATGGTTCAACTGGTGTTACTTCTAGTTGAGAGTCATTTGCTTTAAGTGAAACTTCTACCTTGTCTCCACCTAATTCAACTAGCTCTACCGCATTTTCGACAAGTTGTTGTTTAATATCCTTACTAAAGCTTACTTTAAACGTTTTTGTAGTTGGGACATTTTCTAAACTAGGAAGCTTTTTATAATTTGATAGATTTTCTGCAATACTATCAAAATGAGCTTGATATAATGGGTTTGATTTTGTCACAATATCAGGTGTTAAGCCAACATCTTTAACTACTGTACCATTTGGACCGAAAAATTCAGCTATAGTTAATTTTAAAACACTACCATCTCTAAATTGATAGAATCCTTGCATTGTACCTTTTCCATATGTTTGTTCACCGTAAACAATTGCAGCATCCTGATCGAGTACAGCAGCTGTCGTCATTTCAGACGCACTTGCACTATAGCGATTGACAAGTAATCGTGTATTTTTTGGGAAATTTACTTCCTGACTTATTGACCGAATCATTTCCGATCCAGTTGAGTACTTCACGTTGTATGCATATGGAGCATTAGGAAATAGACCAATTAATTCTTCTGCTGTTGCGACATATCCGCCGCCATTATATTGCAAGTCTAAGATAAATGAAGTAGCACCCTGACTTACCAAATCATTATATGCTTCTTTTACTAGCTTAGCCCCATCTTCAGAAAACGAGCTGAGTGCAATATAACCTACATTTCCGTATAACAATTCTGTCGTCACATTTGGCAGTGCAAAGGATTGGCGAGTTAATAATTTATGAGTTATAGTACCATCTTTTTTTAATATTGTAAGATCAACTCTAGTATTCTCTTCACCAAGAAGTAAAGTTTGAGCTTCCTCTGTACTAATGTTGACTGTCGATTTTCCATCTACTTCAGTGATGATATCCCCGGCTTCTATACCGGAATTTATTGCACTGCCATTCTCAACGACATCAACTATTAAAATACCTTTTTCATGTTTTTCGATAACGATGCCGATTCCGACTGTTTTTAGATCAACAGAATCTATAAATGCATTATATTCTTCTGCTGTAAAATAGGCAGAATACGGATCGAGCATTTCCATAACGTCATCAATTGATTCAGCATTGTCTAAATTGCCCTTAATATCACCAACATATTCGCTTTCTATAATCGAGATAACTTCATCTAAACTTGCTGCAAATGTTTGGAGCGGTAAAGTTAGAACGATTAATAGACTTAATAAAAATGGTACGAATTTTTTCATTTTTAACACCTCTTAATCTGAATATTTTCATTATATACCTTTGGTAGTAGTAGTGACCTGTTTCAGACACATTTTAAGAAAAAATTAAGATTTTTACTATAGTGGTTTATTTTTCAACAGTGAGCGAGTTTTTTAATTGTTCTCTTATAGATTCAAGTTCTTTTTCGGAGGGGAAATAATACCAAATGCCGTTTTCAATTCTTCCATCACCTTCCTCAAAATGAAGCTGTTCAATATTGTTTAAAGCAGGTTTATAATATTTAGCAAATTGTTTTATCTCGTCAAATGTTATATTCGTTTCAGAGTGTTCACGCAACATGTCGAGTATAGATGGCACTTGCCATACTAAATTTAATGAAGAAAGTTCATCTAATAAGCTTTCAACAACAAGACGCTGACGAATTTGTCTTCCGAAATCTCCAAGTGGATCTTGCTTTCTCATTCGTACAAAAGAAAGTGCTTCTTCTCCTGTTAAAGTAATAGTGCCTTCAGGAAAATCATAACCCCAATTTGAAAATGCCCACTCATTCTCTACTTCTACACCATCCAGCAAATCAACTAATTCTTTAAATCCTTCCATATTAATTGTGACAACATAATCTATTGGAATTTGCAGCAAGTTTTCAACGGTCGCATGTGCCATTTGCATTCCACCAAATGCATAAGAGTGATTAATTTTATCAGAAAAATCAAGCCCAGCTATTTCCGTATATGTATCCCTTGGAATGCTTAGCATTTTCATTGATTCTGTTTCAGGGTTAATCGTTAGAACTAGAATTGTATCAGCTCGTCCAGGTGTATCCTCCAATTGATCGATTCCAAGTAAAAGAAGGGTAATTGGGGAAGGGGTTGTAGAATCCTGTTTCTGAGGCTCTTCTAATATAGGTGCATTATTTGAAGCAATAGCATTTTTAGTTTCCTCTTGTTGGATTGGATTATGAATTGCCTCCATTGTAGATTTAAAATTTAAATATAAATACGTTGTATATCCAATTAAAGCAACAAATACGATTAAAATGGAACTTAATATTATCTTTTTCTTTGTAAGCCAGTTTGACATATGAAAAAATCTCCTCCATTTACAAGTATATGTAAAAAGAGGAGATTTTAGTCTCATTGTTCATTTATTTTGTTATAAGGTGAATGATCCATCCTATTATAACACCAATGATTGCTGGGACAAGCCAGCCGATACTTTGATCGTAAAGCGGGAATGTTTTTAAAATATTTTCGTACCAAGAAATTTCAATGCCAGCACCTTTTAATCCATCATACAAACTTACAAATGCTGTAGCAATTAAAGCTAAGCTGTAAACGATTGGATTTCGACCGAAAGCTTTGTCGAACAGTACTAAAAGCATTAAAACAATTGCAATCGGGTAAATGAATAGTAGAACTGGCAACGTTATACCGATTAATTTACTTAAACCGAAGTTTGAAATAACGAAACTAAAAACTGTAAAAATTACAGCCAGCCATTTGTATGAAAGGCTAGGGAATAGCTTATTAAAGTAGCTTGCGTTAGCTGAAACCAAACCAACAGCCGTAGTTAAACAAGCTAATATAATTGTAATAGATAAAATAATATTACCTGCATTGCCGTAAAGTGCTCGTGCTGATTCAGCGATAATGCTTCCTCCATCATCTAATAAACCAATAGTACTTGTACTTGTTGCACCAATATATGCAAGTGCAATATAGATGAAACCTAATCCAATAGCTGCAATAACTCCAGAGAAAACCGTAATTTTCACTTGTTTTGCACGGTCAACAATGCCTTTTCCTTGTAATGCCTGTACGATAACAATCCCAAATACAAGTGAAGCTAGTACGTCCATTGTTAAATAACCTTGAATGAAGCTCTCAGAGAAAGCTTTTGTTACATAAACACCATGAGGCTCCCCAATTGGTCCCAATGGTGTAAGAATACTTTTAAACGCCAGCAACAGAATGACAATTAGTAAAGCGGGCATTAAAAGCTTACCTATTGTATCGATTAATTTTGACGGATTTAGCGATAAATAAAGAACAATCGCAAAAAATAGCAGTGAAGTTATGAATAAAGGAACCCAACTTCCTTGTGCAGCCTCAGATAAAAATGGAGCAATCCCAATTTCATACGTTACAGCCCCTGTACGCGGAATTGCAAACAATGGACCTATTGATAAATAAATAACCGATGTGAAAATAACACTGAACATCGGGTGTATACGATTTGCAACAACCTGTAAGTCACCGCCGTTTTTAGCTACAGCGATAATACCAACTAAAGGCAACCCTACACCTGTAATAAGGAACCCAATCATGGCAGGAATAATTTCATGTCCAGATAATTGTCCTAATAAAGGTGGAAAAATTATATTTCCTGCACCTAGAAATAATGCTAGAAGCATAAATCCAACTGCGAGATTTTCTTTAAAAAATTTCATGAACTACAAAATCCTTTCTAATTTGAAAAGCTTAAACTTTCAAAAAATAATAATTATTAAAGTACACACAATGTTGAATTTTATCATATTTTGCAGATGAATCAAGTACTATTACGATATCTTTTCGATAAATGTCGAAAAAATGATACTTTTCGAAAAAAACTTTCCATTAAAATATTATAAAAGTTGTCGAAATTAAAAATAGGTGGAAATATAGGAAACTTTAGGGTTGAAAGGGTGATTCAAAATTGATTCAGAATAAGAAGCTTCTTTTATTGTCTTCAGCAATAATTGCAACTTCTGTAATAGCAGCACCAATTGCTGAAGCATCTACTTATACTGTGCAAAAAGGTGATACATTAACGAAAATTGCAAAAGCAAACGGAACTACTGTTCAGCAACTGAAAGCACAAAATAATTTAAATAATGATTTAATATTTATCGGGCAAAAATTAGTTATGCCGAACTCTTCCAATCTGAATGAAGCAAAGAGCAAAGGAACTAACAAGCCAAGCAGTGAAGTGAAGAATAATGGAAGTAATAACAATCAAGCGACGAGGGATGTTAAAAAAGAAACAACAAGCGTAACCTCGAAATCACAGCAAAATAACTTAAAGGAAGCTAAAACAGCAACTTACACAGTAGCAAAAGGTGATACATTAACGAAAATTGCAAAGCTATTCAATGTTAACGTTGCACAATTAAAAGAATGGAACAATTTAAAATCCGATACGATATTTATTGGACAAACCTTAAAAATTGGAAATTCATCTACAACAGCCGATTTAGGAGAACCTGTACAACAAGCTGAAAGAGACAAGCTAGGAGAAACTAACAAACAAATTGAGGAACAATTAGCAAATGAAGCTAGTATTCTCTCTAATACTTTAGGAGAGGGACAAGTTGTTTATGACAAAGTTATTGAAATAGCAAACTCTTTACTAGGTACACCATATTTATACGGAGGTAATACACCAGCAGGCTTTGATTGCAGTGGATTTGTCCGATATGTCTATGCGGAGGCAGGGTTAAACATTGTCCGTAAAAGTAGTAAGGATTATTTCTTTAACGATACTACAGTTGTTGAGTCACCTGTACCTGGGGATTTAGTGTTCTTTAAGGATACTTATGAAAAAGGGATCTCACATATGGGAATATATATAGGAAACGGAGAGTTTATTCATGCCGGTACTAAAGCAGTCGAATTGACAAAGCTTGAGTATGAGTATTGGGATTCTCATTTTGTAGCATTTAAACGATTTAAACAATTAAACAGCAAATATTAAGTTTATATCATTAAGAGCATTACCTTTCTAGTAGAATTTTTATAAAAAATAGTTTGAACTATATGTAAATTGGACAAGTTATAGCTTTGATTTTTGTTACAAATGTTACAAATTGAGTTTTTCTATATTACGTTATATAACATAATAATTTCTTAAAGTAACAAAAAATGTTTTGGTATATCATGAAAACCTTGGTAAATGTGGGTTTCTAGAACTTCGGAAAAATAGCAAAAAATGCTGATAGTGTAATTTCTTTGTTATGAAACTGTAATGTTATAGATGGGAATATCGTGTTACTCTAGGTACAGATAATTTTTCAGAAAATTTCTGTTACAGTGGAGGGACACGATGAAATACAGTAAACGAATTAAACAAATCTTTCTAGCTTCAGCGGCTGGATTAACTATATACTTTTCACCAATCGTATCAGGAGATGCTTCGGCAGCAGAAGTGAAAGAAGATTTCACTTCAACTGAACTGAGAGAAACTGCGAAACAATATTT
Organism: Lysinibacillus telephonicus; assembly: GCF_003966145.1. GTDB lineage: Bacteria > Bacillota > Bacilli > Bacillales_A > Planococcaceae > Ureibacillus > Ureibacillus telephonicus. Next base: position 66,745 of record NZ_RXNR01000012.1, on the reverse strand, counting down.
AGGTACTCCTTATAAAAGCGCTGGAACGACTGCAAGCGGTTTTGACTGCTCGGGCTTTGTTTTAAAGGTATTTAAAGATTTAGGTGTTTCTTCATTACCAAGAACCTCTGCTTCAATGTATAATGTTGGGGAATCAGTTAGCCAAAACGAATTGATCCCAGGAGATCTAGTATTCTTTAATACATCAGGTCGCGGCGTTTCACACGTAGGTATTTACTACGGAGACGGAAAATTCATTCATGCATCAACTAGTCAAGGAGTAACAATTACTCCACTTAACGATAAATGGTACTGGGCTGACAAATACGTAGGTGCAAAACGTATTAGTGATGTTAAACTAGTATCAAAAAAATAATAATACTCAATTAATCAAACCTTCTGTTGGAATACAATTCTGACAGAGGGTTTTTTGTTAAAGAAAAGAGTGGTTGATTCGATTTATTTTGAAATACTTGTGGGGAATTAGGGGAATAAGGATTATTAGGGTAACTAATAATTTATGTAAAGAATATAAAAGGATGAAGAATTGTGTCTCCATCCCAAATATTTACAACAATCCTTATTAAGTTAACTTAATTTTATTAAACTAATTATATTTTTCTAAAACATCAAAACAAGCCTCTAAAACTATGTTTGTAACTTTTACATGTATATTATGATATTCTTCTTCTGGAACCCACTCATTGTTAAGTCTATTTCCATGAACAACTAGACAATTAGCAGCACGAATACCATAAATAGATGCCAACATATAAATAACAGCTGTTTCCATCTCGCAGTTTAGAATAGAACGTTCTTGCCAATAATTCATTAAATTATTTACATTTGGCCCATTTTTTATTCTGGGTTTACGATCTTGTCCTAAATAATAAGACTGCGATGTAAGACCAATTCCAAAATGTGTATTAAATTTACTTGAAACAGCTTTTTCCATTATACTTTGAATTAATAAGGGATCTGCTACTGCTGGAAAGGAATCTATAGCATAAGCATTTAGTAATCCTAACTCACGAGCCATTGCATTATTAATGATAATATCTCCTGGCTTAATATCATCCTTCCACGCACCGCATCCACCAATTCTTACTAATATTTTTGCACCCTGTTCTATTAATTCAATAATAGCTATCTCAGTAGAACTTACACCTATTCCTGTCGAACAAATGGATACTTTTTGACCATTCCAAAATCCATTCATAAGTACAAATTCTCTATTGTTAAGTATTAATCTTGGTTTTTCCAAATTTTGCGAGATTATTTCAACTCTCCCAGGATCCCCTACGAGTAAAGTTACTTTTCCAATGTCTTCTGAAGAGATACCTTTAAGATGAATAGTCATTTTCTAATCCTGCCTTTTCGTAATCTATAATGTATTTACCTTCTTTTTTCTTTCTATTATCTCTAAGTGAAAGAACCATTAATAGAGAAATACAATAAAGACTAGCTAAGTAAATCATAACAATAGTCATATTGTAACTTTGTAAAATAAATCCTACAAATATAGGAGAAAAACCTCCAACAGCCCGTCCTAAGTTGAAAATTGTATTAGTTGCAGTGCTCCTAATTTCCGTTGGATACAAGTTACTAATCAGAGCCCCATATCCTGCATACATTCCATTTGCAAAAAAGCCTACAATTGCTCCTCCGATTAAAAGTGTTATACTACTCGAAGCAAACGAATATAAAAATACTGCAATGCCGGATGAAATAAGAAATAATCCATACGTAATTTTTGTTCCAAATCTATCCATGAATATACCAAAAGTCAGCATACCTACAATCATTCCGATTATTGTACTGATAGTCCATATAGCTGAACCCGATACAGAAAAACCATGAGATTGTTGTAACATTGAGGGCAACCAAACCATTAACCCGTTATAGCCTGCTACTTGAACCGTAGCCATAATAGTAATTGCTATAGTAGTAAACGCCATTTTAGGAGTACTAATCAATTGTAAAAGAGGGTTACTTTTAGTTGTTTTTAATTTATTATTTCTTTTGTTCTTTTGTGCTTCTAACCACTCAGGAGATTCAGCAAGGTTACGGCGAAGATAGAATGCTAGTATTACTGGTAAAATTCCAATAAAAAATAATGGTCTCCAACCTAATGTAGGTAGAATAATTGCACTCAAAAGAGCTGCCAAAATGACACCAATTTGTCCTCCTATACTGACATATGAGGAAACTCTACCACGCCATTTTTTTGGCCATGCTTCCGCAACTAAAGCCATTCCAATACCGTATTCCCCTCCAGCACCCAAGCCAGCAATAAATCTAAAAAAATATACTGTTTCTATATTTGGCGCTATAGCTGTTAAAGCAGTACCAACTGCAAACAATATAATTGTGTACGTAAATACAAGTACTCTTCCAAACTTATCTGCCAGGATTCCAAAAATAATACCACCTAAAAGCATTCCCCAGTTAGTCACTGAAGAGATTAATCCTCCCTGAGCTAAACTAATACCAAAATCAGTAACCATCATAGACATGGCAAAAGATATAAACATGATATCCATACCTTCTAGCGCTAAACCAGCAGTTGAAGCGAAAACAGTTTTTTTACGATAATCCATAATTATTCACCCTCCTTAAAGATGAGTTCACCTAAAATATTCTGAATAGTCGAATTATACATTGATAAAAGAATTTAAAGATGTGTTCAAATAGACAAAAATAAAGTGTGAAAATTGTGAAAATTGAAAATCTTACATTACATGGTATGTATATATATAAAACAAAAACTAAAACCTCATAATTTTGTTAATTAAGACTTATAAAAAGAAGTAGATTTTAAATTAAGTACTTTAGGTTTTTAATTGTTAGTTTTAATCTGTTATTAGTTCTCCAATAGTATTGTTCATTGTTATTTCGAAAAAGTTAAAATTAAGAGCCTCATAAATTTAATTGTAAGTATTTAGTGTACTATTTTGCCTTTTTGCAGACAGTTCAACTAATTAATTGTTTTTTAAAGTAACAATTTTTCCATTATATAGTTTGTATAGTCACTACAATTATAAACATTTAGGAATCTTGGTAGTAAAAGGAATGGGGAGATTAAATTACCTTATCAACTTAAATTTATCTCTAATGGAATGATTCGATTAGTCGAATATATAAATACAATTGTATAAATTTATGCTATTATATTAAAAATTGACAATTTTAATAATTCTAAAATTTGAATAATCAGAGGTGGAGAACCATGACAAAAGAACAAGCAATTAAAGAGTTATTTGGTCTAATTAGTTTTTATCAAGAAAATCGCGATTTACCTATTCCTAATGATTTTAACTTTCAAGATGAAGTGAAAAAGTGTTGTGATATTTTAGAGGTGGATTTAGCAATTATCTGTAATCAATTTAATTTGTACTAATTATATATGGAGATGATAAGTAGTGCATGCTGTGAAAACGTTGTTAAATACAGAAGGACTAGCTAAGTGTAATGTAGTTGCAGGTGAAAAAGGTTTAGATAGATATGTGAAAAATATCACAATAATGGAGGTTCCAGAAGTATCGAAATGGTTAAAAGGAAATGAAATTATTTTAACATCCTTATACGCTATAAAAGATGATGAACATGCTATTGCTAATCTAATCTATGAGCTTGATAGAGTTAATGCAAGTGCATTAGCTATTAAAACAGTTTACTTAGATAATAAAGTTCCCGAGAGTATTATCCAAAGCGGTAATACATTAAACTTTCCAATAATTTTAATACCCAAGGAAATTAAATACTTAGACATTATGTCGCCTGTATTAAATTTAATCATGAATGATAGTTCAATTGATTATAAAAAGATTGAATTAGCCATGAAAATGTTAAATGAAATTTCATTAGAAGTTGAGGGATATGAGTATTTTATGAATACTCTAAAGAGGTTTATAGATTTTGAGCTTACGATTGAGAGTGAAATTTCTTACGTCCTAACAGGTGATAACCACTATGACATCCAACCAATAACTGAAGAACAAATTCAGGAACTTTTAATTATAAAAAAACCTGTGCCAATGCAACGGAATAGACAAGTACATTCTTTGGAAACGGTTATATCGCCAATCATAGTTGATGGTAAGTATTATGGAAACATTACTAGCTGGGCACCGTATAGGGAACATTTAGAATCGGATATTTTATTACTTGAAAAGGCAGTATCTATTTTATCATTTGAATTTTTAAAGAAAAAAGTACGAATAGATATTGAGCAACAATATGAATCGGATTTTTTTAAAGAAATTGTTTACAGTGAATCTTTAAATCAAAGAAATATTGAAATATGGGGAAAAAAATATAATTTATCAACGACTATCGGCTATCAATGTCTTATTATTACAAACTACAAAAATATAGATGCATTCCGTAAAGATTTAGAGCGTAATAAATATCGGTTGTCAGAGGCAATCAAGAAAATTCATCATTATATAATTGTTGCATTCACCCAGGAGAGTATATCAATCGCACTACCAAAAACAATTCTTGAAGGAGATATACTAGATAAAATTCAAGAATTATTAAAAAAACTATTAATTCATCATTCTTCATCAATAGTAATTGGCGTAGGCCAAGAATTAAAAGGAATAGTAGGCATGAAAAAAAGCTTTAAGCAGGCTGAAAAGGCATTACAACTTGCTAATCAAACAAATAGGTTAGGAATCATTACTCATTATGATGAAATTGGAACTAGGCGTTTAATTTTTGAATTAGGGTCTTCGGAAGAATTGCTTAATATTTATAATGAGACCATCTTGATGATTCTTGATGATGAGAAAGGATTCGAACTTGTAAAGACTTTAGAATGTTATTTCAATCATGATGAGAGTTTAAAAATAACGTCCGATTGTTTATATATACATGTTAATACCTTAAAGTACCGTTTAAAAAGAATGGAAGAACTTACGGGGCTATCTTTCAAGCGTGTAGATGATCGAACGATGTTTTATATTGGATGTATTATTCATGAAAGTAGACAATCTATGTAAGTAAAAATTGTAGATTAAGACAATTTAAAGAAGAATTTATTGTTGTATAGAATATTTAAAAAATTCTAAGAAATATTTATTATTTGTTTATGGGTTGGATTTTAAATCCAATATTTGAATGAGAGTAGGGGGTATTATATGAAAAAGTTGTCATTTACATTTTTATTACTAATTTTATTGCTTGTAATTACTGCATGTGGCCAAGAACAAAGTGAAGAACAAAGAACTGAAGCTTCAACAGTTGATAATAATACAGATATTTCAGGAGATTATGAAGAATTGTCTATAACATTTAGCCATAATCAACCTATTGGAAGTCCAGAAGATGTTGGTGCGGAAGCATTTAAATCATATGTCGAAGAAAAATCTGGTGGGAAAATTACAGTAGACATTTTCCCTGCTTCCCAGTTAGGTAGTTTGCGTGAACAAGTAGAATCAACACAAATAGGTGAAATTAATATAACTATGCAACCTGCCTCAGTTATCACACCTTTTGTTGATGATATCAAAATTGTAGATTTACCGTATTTATTACCTACAGAAACTGAAAAAATGTATCAAGTATTAGATGGAGAAGTTGGACAAGAAATATTAGGTACTCTTGAACAAGGAGGGTTTAAAGGCCTTGGTTATTGGCCGGGTGGATATAAGTTAATTTCTACAAAGGATGCAGAAATTCATTCACCATCTGATTTAGAAGGGCTAAAAATTCGTGTAATGGAATCACCACTTTTAATTTCTCAATATGAAGCTTGGGGTGCAGCTGCCATTCCTATGGCTTATGCGGAAGTATATAACGGTCTACAACAAGGAATTGTTGATGGACAAGAGAATCCACTACAAACAATTTATTTAAATAATTATCATGAAGTTCAAGGATTTGTTATGGATACAAAGCATGGTGCAATGACATATATTCTTATGGCAAACCAATCTTGGTTTGAAGGATTAAGTGAAGATACCCAAAAGTTAATTTTAGAAGCTGAGGAACATGGACGTACAGAAGCACGAAATAATTTAATAGCAACAGAAGAAGAATATCGTCAAAACATTATTGATAGTGGAACGGTATACTACGAACTAACAGATGAAGAAATTGCTGTTTTCAAAAATGTATCAGAAGCAACTTATAGTGAATTATATGGTGCCGGCGATCAACCTGAGCTTTTAGAAAAATTTAAACAAGTTATTAATGAATTAAACTAAACAAAAAGCTGTGAAGTATTTGTTGCTTCACAGTTTCTTTTATAAAAAAGGAGTGTTTTGTTATGAAATATGTAAAAAAAATAGAGGAATATTTTGTTGGACTTTTAATCCTTTTAGTTTCTGTAGGTTTATTCATTAATATTATAAGTCGTGAGATTTTTAAGTATAACTTTGATGGAACAGAAGAGTTTATCCGATATTCAATGATCTACATAACATTTATCGGAATGGCTATTTGTTTTAGAAAAGGTTTACATGTAGGAGTTGATTTATTGATGACTTCATTGAAAACAGACAGAAAAAGATATCTGCAATTACTTATTAACATATTAGCGCTTGTTTTTATGATTTTTCTTGTTAAATATGGTGTGGATTTAGTGATGTTTAGTTATAATTCAGGCCAAATTTCTCCATCACTTGAAATAAAAACATATATGATTTACCTAGCAATTCCAGTTGGTGCACTACTCTCAATATTACATATCTCAATAAATACGATTAAGTTATTAAAAAATAAATCAATTGATTTTAATGAAGAATAGGAGGGTACCCAATGTTAATTGCATTAGTAATTTTAATATTCTTATTTTTATTTACAAGTGTACCCATTTTTATATCTTTAAGTTTGGCATCATTTATAGCCATTGTGTTATTTAGTGATACACAACCGATGATATTAGTACAGAGGTTATTTGCTGGAATTGATCAGTTCTCATTAATGGCACTTCCATTTTTCATCTTTGCTGCCAACTTAATGGACGGTGGTGGATTGTCAAGTCGAATTTTAAAATTAGCGAAAGCACTTGTCGGCCATCTAACAGGCGGTATTGCCATGACAACACAAGTAGCAAGTATGTTTTTTGGCGCGTTATCTGGCTCTGCCCCAGCAACAGTTGTAGCGATTGGGAAGATTATGTATCCAGAAATGTTGCGCGGTGGCTATGGCAGAGGGTTTAGTTCTAGTTTATTAGCATCCGCTGGGGCAGTTTCACTTGTAATTCCGCCGAGTATAACATTAATTATTTTCGGTGCAGTTACAGGTGTTTCTGTAAGCTCATTATTTATAGCAGGAATTGGTGCCGGACTATTTTTAGGCTTATCATCGTTATTATATATTTATATTTATGCAAAAAAGAATAAGCTTCCAAGAGATCCAAAAGCAACGGGGAAAGAATTGTTAAATAGTGCTATATCTGCAGGGTGGGCATTAATGATTCCTGTTATTATTCTTGGTGGAATATATACTGGACTATTTAGTCCGACAGAAGCAGCAGGTATATCTGTTGTTTATGCAATACTTGTAGGTCTGTTTATTTATAAAGAACTTACATTAAGAAAAATTATTGATATTAGTATTGACTCTGCTATTACTTCTGCACAAGTTTTAGTATTAGTAGCAGCTGCCCAAATTTTAGGGTGGGTTTTAACTCGCGCAAGATTACCTCAAATGGTCGTAGAGTTTATTACGAACAACATTACATCAATGATTGTATTCTTATTAATTTTAAACCTTATATTATTAGTTATGGGAATGTTTATGGAAGGGGTAGCTTCTATAATTGTAGTAGCACCTTTAATATACCAGTCTGCGATTTCACTTGGTGTTGATCCAGTTCACTTAGGGATTATTATGATCACTAACTTAGCCTTAGGTATGTATACACCACCTTTTGGTATGAATATATTTGTGAGTCAATCTTTAAGTGAAGTAAAGCTAAAAGAAATGCTGCCATTTATCGGAAAGTTTTTATGTTTTAATGTAGCGGCATTGTTAATAATTACCTATGTACCGGATTTATCATTATTCTTAGTTCGTTTTCTGGGTTAACTATTTCTTAAATTTTATAATAAAAATTTTGTAGACTATTCATTTTCGGATAGTCTATATTATTTTCTATCAAAAATTCAATTAATTTTTGTCTTTCTAAACAATACGGATAAGGATACATGTAACAACTTTTTATTGAAAAAGACAAAGTTTAGAAGTGAAAATTGTTAATAATAGTAATAATTTTCGGAAAATTATCCGTTAAACTATTTGTATATAAGAGTAGTTGGAGGTAATGAATGAATAAGGAACGAGTAAAACATTTGATTGAGGTGTTTGGAAATTACTCCTTTGAAGGTGAAGGGATTAATAGAATTGCTTATACAAATGTTGAAACAGCAGCAAAGCATCATTTTATGCGTTTATGTATGGCACAGGGGATGACGGTAAGAATGGATGCAATTGGAAATGTAATTGCTCGTAAAGACGGGTTAAAGGATGGATTACCTGTAATTGCAATGGGATCCCATTTAGATTCAGTATATGATGGAGGATTATTTGATGGGCTAGTTGGTGTCATTGGTGGTTTAGAAGTAGTAACCTCATTAAATGAACAGGGTATTATAACAAATCATCCAATCGAAATTATAGTATTTGCGTGTGAGGAATCTTCAAGATTTGGTGTTTCAACTATTGGGAGTAAAGTAATGACAAATCAGCTTTCAGCTAAGGAGTTACTAAGTTTAAAAGATCGTAATGAAATATCATTTGAAGATGCATTAAGTAGTCAAAATTTAAGTATAGAAAAAATCGATGAAGTTGTTCGTAATAAAAGTGAATTAAAAGCGTTTATAGAGTTACATATCGAGCAAGGTCCAATACTTGAAAAAGAACAGCTAGAAATAGGAGTTGTGACATCTATAGCAGCACCGGCTCGGTATCAAATAAAAGTACTAGGTGAAGCTGCTCATTCGGGTACAACACCAATGGAATATCGAAAGGACGCTTTAGCTGCTGCAAGTGAATTAGTATTAAAAATAGAAAGTTTAGGAATTAAAGAATCGGTTTATAGTACGGTAGCAACTGTTGGAGTGCTATCGATTAAGCCAGGAGGGATGAATATTATTCCCGGGGAAGCTCTTTTACAGGTTGATATTAGAGGAATTGATATGGAATCTAGAAATCGTGTAACAGAGGAATTAATTGAAACTATTTTTCTATTAAAAAATCAGCGTAATGTAGAAATAGAAATAATAAAGCTTTCTGAGGAACAATCCGTTCCAATGGATGAATACTATATCGATTTACTATTAATGTTAGCAGAAAAAAATAATTTTAAAGTTAAGAAAATGAGTAGTGGTGCAGGCCATGATGTCATGAATATGGCAAAGTTATTTAAATCCGCAATGATATTTGTACCTTCCAAATACGGTATTAGTCATAACCCTAAAGAATATACGTGTATTCAAGAGATTATGAAAGGAATCTCGTTGATGAAAGATTTTTTACTTGCTGTTGATAAGGAGTGATGATGTTGTATAAGTTAAATGAAATTTTATTCAATAAACAAATTTCATCTCGATATTGGCATATGGAAGTTTTTGTTGGGCAAGATGTTGACAATGTCCTTCCAGGTCAATTTTTTAATCTATTATGTTCGAATGAAAATACGTTTCCATTTTTACGTAGGCCATTAAGCGTTTACAAAATTAATTATGATAAAAAAACTATAGAGTTTTTATATTTAGTTAAAGGCGATGGTACAAAAAGGCTGACAAAATTTAAAAATGGAGATTGTATGGATTTAGTCGGTCCTTTAGGAGTTCCTTTTAAATTAAATAATGGTGCTAGGCACATTTTATTAGTTGCAAGAGGGGTTGGTATTGCGACCCTTACTGCTCTTGCTCAATATGCAGTAGAGAAGGGTATACAGTGCCACGCAATATTAAGTGCACGAACAAAAGATGATTTATTAGCGGTGCGATTGTTAACCTCATTAGGAGTTCATTTACACATTGTTACTGATGAAGAAGGAACAAGTGAATTAACTCATGTTAAAGAAATAATGCAAAAAATCCATTACAAATTTTCCATCCAGGGAATTTATGTATGTGGTTCAAAACGTCTATCAAAATTAGCAAAATCATTTGTTATAGAGCAAAAGTTAGAGGGGCAGATAGCTTTAGAAGAACATATGGCATGTGGTATGGGAGTGTGTTTCGCATGTGTATGTAATATTTTAAATGATGAAAATATCGAATCGGTTAGAGTTTGTAAAGAAGGACCTGTTTTTGATTTAAGAAAGGTGGTCTTATAAATAGTGGATTTATCTGTAAATATAGGCGGATTAAAATTGGAAAATCCAATTATGCCCGCTTCAGGTGCCTTTGGATACGAAATGGATGGGTTTTTAGATATTAAAAAATTAGGAGCAATCGTACCTAAAAGTATTACAAAATATCCTCGTCCCGGCAATAAAACCCCTCGTGTTTGTGAAGTAACTAGTGGCATGATTAATTCTATTGGTATACAAAGCAAGGGTATTGATTATTATTTGAAAAATATTTTAGAACAGTACAGAAAATATAATTTACCTGTCATTTCAAGTATCTCAGCGGATTCTATTAATGAATTTGCTGAAATGGCGGAGATAATCTCTGGCCATCCAGTGGTTTCTGCTTTGGAACTCAATATTTCGTGTCCAAATTTAGAGCACGATGGGAAGTCATTTGGAATGGATTCAGATATTTCGTATTCACTCATTCAAAAAGTAAAATCCGTCACTGATTTACCAGTTATACCAAAACTAACTCCAAATGTTACTAGTATACAAGAAATTGCAATAGCTTGTGAGGAAGCTGGTGCGGATGCACTGAATGTAGCCAATACATTACTCGCGATGGCTATCGATATTCATACAAGAAAACCTAAAATCGGTAATATTGTCGGAGGATTGTCCGGTCCAGCAGTAAAACCAGTTATTATTCGTATGATTTATCAAGTAAATCAAGTTACTTCAGTACCAATTATTGGGTGTGGGGGCGTAATGAATGGCGAAGATGCTATTGAAATGATTTTGGCTGGGGCTTCTGCAGTTCAAGTAGGAACTGCTTCATTTATATATCCAAATGCAATGGAAAAAATTCTAGATGAAATTAAAGAGTATATGGAACAACATCAAATTTCCTCAATAAACGAGCTTATAGGAAAAGTATTAATAAATGAATAGGGGTGCTATTAATGGAATGGGAGTTAATTATTAAAAATGGAACGATCGTTACTCATGAAGAAAAGTATGAGGCAAATCTGTATATAAAAGATGGGAAAATCTCGGTCATTTCTACAGAGGATCTTGGTGAGGGGAAACGTGTTATTGATGCTAAGGGTAAATATGTATTACCTGGGTTAATTGATACACATGTTCATTCAAGAGATGGTGGAGCAACACATAAAGAAGATTTCTATCACTCGACATTATCTGCAGCAGCAGGGGGGATTACAACGGTCTTTGAAATGCCAAATACTAACCCCCCAGTAAATAATGAAGAAAACTTTAATCAGCAACTCGAAAATTTAAGTAGTAAAGCAAATGTTAATTTTGGAATGTGGGCAATTTGCTTAGGGAAGGAAAACTTAAAAGATTTAAGTCGATTAAATGAACTAGGTATTATCGGTTATAAATATTTCTGGGGATATGCATTGAATCTAGATAACTATCAACTAGTTTATAATTATCATCCGGAGCTGAAAAATATACTTCCACCACTGGACGATGGTGAAGTTTATGAAATTTTTGAAGAAGTAGGTAAAACAAATAAAATGCTTGCTATTCATGCAGAAAACAGTGCATTAATAAAAACATTAACAAATCGTTACAAAAATGACTCAAATAATTATGAAGATTTATTAAAAGCACGACCAAGTTTAGCTGAAGAGTTAACTGTTCAAACAGGAATTAGAATGGCGAAAGAGACGGGTGCTCGTTTGCATATTCTGCATATTAGTTCCGGTAAGACAGTTGGTTATATTAAAAAGGCTCAAGAAGAAGGACTTCCGATTACTGGGGAAACTTGTCCACATTATTTGTATTTAGATGCATCTATGTATGATGAACTAGGAAATATGCTGAAGGTTTTCCCACCTATTAAGTATAAAGAAGATCAGGAATTATTATGGGAAGGTTTGCAAAATGGGACTATTACATCGGTTTGTTCAGACCATGCTCCACATACTGCAGAGGATAAGCAATTGGATTTATGGGAAGCACCAGCAGGAATGTGTGGTGTACAACATTTGGTTCCATTAATGCTTGATGCTGTTAGTACGGGGAAGATTTCTTTAAATCAACTTGTATCAATGTTGTCATATAAACCAGCTTTAGAGCATGGGATAGCTTCACGGAAGGGAGTTATACGGGTAGGATCTGATGCAGATATAACAATTGTAGATTTATCTAAAGAAACTGTTATTCGAACAAAGGATTTACTAAGCAAGAGCAAAGTAACAGCTTTTGATGGTTTCCGAGTGAAGGGGTTACCGGTTTATACAATTGTAAATGGTCATGTTGTAATGGAAGATGGTCAAGTAATTGAGACTTTAAAGGGACAATTTATAAAAGCCTAATTTTTAATTTGATTGCTAGGAGGGTTTTGAATGATTGGATTAATTACGTTGGGTACTTCTCCAAGGTTAGATTTATTATCTTATTTTGAAGAGCACTGTAGAGGTGATAAATTTATATTAGTAGGGGCATTAGATGGATTGAGTAATGACTCTATAAAAAATTTAACAGTACATGAAGGTAAATATCCATTAAGTGTACGTATAGGAACCCAATCCGAAGTAATTGATATAGAAGTACTTAAACCTTTTATTGAGAAACAGATTAATCATTTACATGAGCTTGGGTGTAAAAGGGCAGTATTATTATGTTCAGGAGAGTTTGATTTCTTTTTCAAATCACAGATTCCAATTATTAGACCTTCCTTTTTATTAGAAGGAACTGTAAAAGCAAATCAGAATAATAAAAATATACTTGTAGTTTCTCCAATAAAAGAACAGATAGCTGCAAATGAGAAAAAGTGGAGAAGTTATGGCTTCAATCCGATTGTTATTGCAATTCCACCTACTGATTTTAGTTGTAAGCAAATAAAAAATGCTTTACCAAATGATTATGTAAGTCAAATTGTTCTTGATTGTATAAGCTACACAAGGGAACACCGTCTTTTAGTAGAAAAACAAACAAATTGGAATACGTGGACGCCAATAGAATTGGTTGGAGCTATATTGAACTTATATTAAATTATTTAATTTGATATAAAAAAATAATATATTAATTTATTTCATAAACGATTTAAGTTTAACTTACTTCGTCAACTGATTTTTGGAAAAATCCAAAATTATATTTATTTTGTTATATACTATGTGATTCATTCGATATGCAGCGAGTTTACTAGCATTTAAAAATCATCACACTTTAAAATGTAATCTCGCTTTTTTATTCAGGACATTGTTTGATTCTAAGCTTTATATTGAGTTGTAGCAAAGTTCATAAGCAGTTTGTGCTTTATAGGTGTGAACTGTATTATTTACTCAAAACTTGCAACCACATCTCCCCAACATTTAACTGTGAATCCTTTCAAATTTCTTAAAAGTATGTTAGATAATCTTATTCTTTTAGTTAACTACTAGCTTTAACTAACCCTTTATATATCCTCATAAAATATTGCTGTATTTTAAAGACCCCATTAGATTTTTTTCATTATTGGAAAAAACTAACTATTTTATATTTTTTCCTTATTAAAACAAAGCGGAAAATAGAAGGAGAAAATTTTTATGGAAACAAACTCTTTGAAGACTTCGTGACTTTAGTAATGAATAATTAATAAACTGTACACCAGTTGTAAGGTTACTTTAAAAGTTATAACAAATTTAAGATATTAATCTTTGTCTAAACAAACATATCCAAACTTCAGAATTTTAAATTACAATAAAATAAATAAAAAATGGAAAATTACAACAATTTGTGAGGTGATTATAATAAAAATGATTTATCTAGATAATGCTGCAACTAGTTTTCCGAAAGCCATTGATACTATGCGAATACAGGAAATTATAGACCGAACTCCCGGATCCATTAATAGAAGAGGTTATAGTAGTGATTATAATCTTTCTTCTATACTCGATGAATCCAGAAGAAAGATAAAAACTTTTATAGGGAGCGGTTTCGAGGATAAATTAATATTTACCTTTAATGCAACGCATGCTATTAATATGGCTCTACGTGGGATTCTTAATAAAAATGATCATGTATTAACTACTAGGTATGAACACTCAGCTATTTCTAGAACACTTTATTCCTTAACTCATGAGCGAAATATAAGTTATTCACTATTAAATGTTAATACCAACACTAGTGAAGAAGAGTTCGAAGAATTATTATTAAATTTACTATCTCCAAATTCTAAAATGATAGTCATGACTTATGGTTCTAATGTTACTGGGGATATAATTTATAAATCAAAATTTGGTGAAATTGCTCATAAGTATGGGCTCATTGTTTTTGTAGATGCTTCTCAGGCAGTTGGGAATATTGAAATTAATGTAAAACGAGAAAATATAGATATTATGGCTTTTTCTGGGCATAAAAGTTTAATGGGGTTAACTGGAACTGGTTTTCTTTATTTCCGTAATAATATGAATTTGCCCCTTATATTCACAGGGGGAACGGGAATCAAGAGTGAAGATGATTTTATTATTCCAACTGAAGAATTAGATTATGAAGTTGGGACTATGAATATACCTGGAATACTGTCTATCAATCAATCAATACATTTTTTAGAGCAAAATTTTAAAGAAGTTATTACAAAAAAAAGCATGCTAACTAAAGAAATTATAAAGAGGTTAAAAGCAATTGATGGCATTCATATCTATGGGAATTTTGAAGCAGAAAATCATTTACCGATAATATCATTTAATGCAAAAAATCTTCATCCAGTTAATGAAGTAGCTATTATTTTAGAAAATGTTTATAACATAGTTACAAGAGCAGGCATTCATTGTGCACCATGGACTCATAAAATGCTTGGTACGTTTCCACAAGGTACTGTAAGAATAAGCCCTGGTTATTTCAATGAGATGGAAGATATTTATACATTAGAAAAAGCTTTGAAAGAAATTTCATTAATAAAACAAATTTAAGAGGAGGAAATCCAAATGTTTTTAGGTAAACCAAATTCTCATATTATCCTTGCACTAGATACTGAAAGTAAAGCGGAGGCAATTAAAGTATTAGATCAAACTCATGATTTAATAGATGTTATTAAATTTAATTACCCTTTAATTCTAAAAGAAGGTTTATCTCTTATTTCGGAAATCAAACAAAGGTATGGTTTGAAAATTTTAGCGGACTTTAAGGTAGCTGATGTACCGGTAACTAATAACAGAATAGTAGAGCTTGTTAAAAAAGCAGGTGCTGATGCTATTATGGTGCATGGATTTATAGGTACAGATGCATTATTAGAAATAATGAATATTGCTAATAATGAAATTGGAGTAATAATTGTTACTGAACTAACTCATCCAGGTGGTCTGGAATTTACAAGACCTTACTCAATAGATTTTGCTAATATATGTAGTCTTATAGATGCGTATGGTATTCAGGCTCCGGGGACAAGACCTGATCAAATAAACCAATTGAGAAATACGATAGGTGAGAAAAAAACAATTGTCTCTTGTGGAGTAGGTGCACAGGGGGGAGATTTTAGAGAAGTATTAAATGCTGGTGCTGATTTTGCTATCATTGGAAGAGCAATTTATAATGCTCCTAACCCTAGAGAGGTTGTTTTAAACTTAAGAGAAAGTGTTAATGTATGATTATTGAGTCATTACAAGTTGAAAAATACTGTGCTGAAAGTAATAACTTTACTTTAAAGATTAATTTTAAAAGAATTTTATCTATAAAACAGTTAACTAAAATTAAAGAGGTAGAAAAATCAATTGAACTTTCCTCAAAATGTGTATTAGTTAGAGACACAAAATTAGATACAATCATTCATTTTTATAGAGAGAAGAATTATTGTTTGGTAACTAATGCCGGTACTATAAATCAAGGAATTCTAAGCTTGGAAAATATATTAGGACGCATTGAGGATGAGTAAATTAAATGATTAAAAATAAACAATTTTTTACGCTCTTCTTTAGTCAAAGTATTTCAAATATAGGAGAACAAATATATATCCTTGCGCTACCTTGGTTTGTTTATGAGCTTACACATTCCACTTTAACAATGGGAACAGTTGCTGCTATGATAAGTCTTCCTCAAATTTTGTTCGGTTTTTTCCTAGGTTCAATAATAGATAATGGCAGCAAGAAAAAACTTCTTTTTATATCTACCCTTATACAAGTACTACTTTGTGGTATAATACCAATTTTATATTACTTCAAAGTACTGGAAATATATCATATATATGTAATTTCGTTTCTTTATTCGACATCTTCGTTATTATTTCTTTCGACATATAGAAGTACTATTCCAAACATAGTGAGAGAAAGTGAATTACTTATTTCTAATTCATGGATACAAAGTTCACTTACTATTATCAAAATTATTGGGCCTATAATAGGTGGATTTTTATTGGCTTACTATAATGCGACCTTTGCTATGTTAGTAAATATGTTTTCTTTTTTCTTTCTCTTAATATTTATACCAACTTTGGAAATTAATCAAGAACCCATAAAGAAATCTAATAAGCAATGGTCAATTATAAAAGATTCATTAGATGGAATTAAATTTATATTTCATGATAAAAACATTTTTCAAATAAATATTATTTCCTTATTTTTAAATTTTAGTATCTATTTCAGTACTTCTATGATTTTATATTTCCTCCTAGATGAAAGATCATTAAACTCCACAGAAGTTGGTTATTTATATGCACTTGGTGGTGGAATAGCTTTTCTTATTACCTTAATGGCCAAAAAAATCAATAAGAATTTTAATCTGTTCCAATCCATATTTATATCCTGTGCTTTTACAGGTATTGCTTTTATATTCTTTCCCATTTCGACACATTGGATAATAATTAGTATTTTATTCGGTTTTATTAATGGAGGTCTCACATTAGGTAGTATTTTTATAAATACTTATCTTCAAAAAAATACACCTTCTTATATGTTAGGCCGTGTTTTTACCACTTCTCAAATGTTATCAAGAGTTACTGCACCGGTCGCCGTTTTTCTTTCTGGTTGGCTTATAGAAAATAAAATAATATCTATTTCTAGTGTTTTCACTATATCTGGAATCGGTATAATTCTTGTTCTTTTAACAAATTATCTATTTTTTGAAAAAGTAATAACTTATAAGAAAAGAGGGATATCATAATGCAATCTATTAAACCAATATTAGATTATTCCGTTAGGATAAAAGAATTGCAGGGAGATTACTATTTAGTAAGTAAAAACTCTGCTTGGAAGTTAAATAGTATTGGTAAAGAAATTGTTGATTTATGTGATGGTGAACATACAGTGGAAGATATTATAAACAAACTTTGTTTATTATATGAAAATACAGATGAAAAAATAATATATGAGGATACCTTAGAGCTAATTGAATATTTAATTTCTGAAAAGTTATTAGCGTATGAACAATATAATTAGATAGTAATCTTGAAAGGAGGTGAGATGAATGAAAAAAAGTTATGTTAAACCATCAGCTAAGAAAGTAACTTGTCCACAAGCTATTCTTGCCCATGTTGTTGCATCCTAAAAGTACTTAACAAGAGGCAACTAGTTTAATAAAGGGGGGATACTAATGAAAAAAATGTATGTAAAGCCAACAGCTAAGAAAGTAAATTGCCCACAAGCAATTATTGCTCATGTAAAATTCTAAAAATACTTAACAAGAGGCGGCTTAATCTGCCTCTTGTTACCAAAAGGTAAAATAATATGTTAAAAAGGCAAAAAATATACTTAATAATTTTAATCTTAACATATGTTTATTTCTTTATATTTGAAAATCAATTAGGTCAAATTATTACTTTAGGGTTGTCAATGCCACTACTTATTATGGCATTTGCTCCTTTACTCTATCAAAGAATCAATGTTCCTATAAAATATCGTTATATTCCAATATTAATAAGTATGGTTTTACCTAATGTTTTATTTTCTATTCATATAGATTGGTTCACAGATGAATATCATTATTTTTTAATAACCATGCTACTTAGTCTAATTTTATTACTAACAAGATATAACAACTTAAAAGAAGCAATTAAAATCTCTACTCTATTGGAACCTATTAGTAAATTAACTTGTTTTATGCAAATGGTAAAATTAACTCTCATTATAATTGGAGAGGAGCTTCTATTTAGAGTTTTTTATTATAATTTAATTTCAAACCCTTCGTTTTGGCATATTATTTTAAATGGTTTAGTTTTTGCATGTTACCACCATTTTAATAGATTTGCTCATAACCAATATAAATTTATAGATTATGTCTATCATTTTTTATTATCAATTATATTGGGTTATTGTTATTTATCTTTCGATAAAATATTTGCGCCAATAGTTTTTGGCCATATTACTTATAATTTTACAAATTATATTATTTTATTGCAAAGAGGTAGGAAATAAAAAATATGAACAATGGATTTGATAAAAATGACAAAAGAAAAATATGATGAATACTTATATAAATATAATATTAAAACAGAACAATTATTAAAGGATCTAAATGTAAGTGGGAATGATATTGTCTTTATATCTGGATCTGTAATTGAGGGATTTTCAAATATGGGGTCGGATTTAGATGTCTATATTATTTACAATGAAAATTTTAAATTTCCTGAGAACTCAAACATTTCTAATAGTTATTTTGGATACGAATACACTATTTTAACTTATCAAATTCCTATAAATATAAATTTAATAAAATTTAAATTTTTAACAGAATTTTTAGATGAATACAAAAGTAAATTACAAAAAGAGAACATAGATTTTAGTGATATAAGAAAAGTTGAGTTATATCATAGACTTCTATGTTCCTATGTTATTAAAAATTCTGAATTATTTGATGCTATTATACTAAAGAAAATGGATAGCAAAAATTTTAAATTAGCATGTACATTAAATCGTCTTGCTTATAGTGAAAACAGACATGATGATGCTGTAGGTGCTCTTGAATCTAAAGACTTTCTAACAGCCTATATAAATGCTAGAAGTTGTTTAGAAAAGGCTGTAGAATCGATAATATTTATTAATGGTCAAACAAACCCAAAAGAAAAGTGGATAATAAAACGGTTATACAGTGTTTTTTCTAGTACTGAATCCTGGGTTCCAGATTTTATATCCCTCTATGTAGGGCAACTTAACTCTTTAGAAGAAGAAGAACTTAAGGACCAAACAAAAGCAATGGTTAGACTCGCATTTAAGATTAGGAATAAAACAATTTCTATGTTGAAAACAACTAAAGAAATGGAGAAATCGAGATGAAGGGATTATTAATAGCAGTTTGTGGACTAGACGGTTCAGGTAAATCTACTCAAATTCAAAAATTAGAAAATTGGTTTCGTAATCAACAATTGCCAACTTTACTTACAAAACAACCTACAGATTACTACCGCCAAGATTTAAGGGTTAGAGAATATTTAGATAATGGGCAATGTGGAAGTATGGAAGCATTAGCAATGCTAGCTGCAGCAGATAGAATATGGCATATTAAAACTTTAATTGAACCTTCCCTTAAGGGAGGAGTAAGTGTTATTTCTGATCGTTACCTTTTTAGTTCACTAGCCTATTTTTCTGCACGAGGTCTAGATGTACAATATGTAAAACAGCTTAATAATGGTACATTAATTCCCGATTTAACAGTTTTCTTAGATGTAGAGCCGGAAATTTTACTACAAAGAATTTCTATAAGAGATGGTAAAACAACTAAATTCGAAGAAAGGGAGCCTACTATGTTTACAAAAGTTCGTGAAGCTTTTTTAAATGAGGTGCTTCCAAGTAATGCACTTATAATCGATGGAACTTTATCTGAGGAAGAAATTCATAAGATAATAATTGGAGAACTGAATTTGATCATAAAAGATAAGATAATAGCTACCTAATAATCTAGGATTTTCAAATTATTTAGCTAAAACATTTTTTTTAACGTTGATTCAGAATATTCAAACCAATTTGGAGGGAGTAGGTAAAATGAACTTAAAGGAATTAATTAGCCAAGTAAAAGCTACTAATGCTTTTGTCGATACAAATCACCAACAAGCTTTGTGTACATTAATAAATAAAAATATTAATAGCAATAGCATTCTTAATTTTTTGGACGAAGTATTACAGTTGAATACCACTGAAATTTCTAATTTAGCATCTCTTATGGAAATCCATCCTTTAGGTTTTCAAAAGTATGTACTATGGGATGATGAGGTGCGTGCAAGATTACACTTATGGAATAATACGGATGCAATTGATGTGGTAGAAAATATTCATGATCATAGATTTCATTTTGTTTCAAACATTGTTTATGGAAGTTATATACACGAAGAGTATAAAATAGTTAATACTATTAATGATAAAGTAGAAGTAGAACTAATTTCCAGATCAGAATGTAATGAAGGATCAACTTATTTCTTTGAGGCAGGGAAATTCCATAGAATTATTCAAAATAATCCATTTGCAGTTTCATTTTTGGTTAGAAGTCAACCTATTTTACCATATTCAAGAGTAATTAATCCTGAAACAATGATAATGGCAAAAAGATATGGTGTTCATGAGAAATTCAAAAAGAATATTGAAAACGTAAAAAAAGAATTAGAAACTAGGTGTCACCATAATGTTTAATTTTTCTGATTTAATTATCCAAAATGTTAAGATGAAAAAATCTCATGTTGTTGTAGGGATAGATCCTGATATTAACAGAATTCCTCTTTTTTATTTAAAAGAAGCCGAGAGTTTATATGGAGTCTCCTCACAAGGAGCAGCTCATGCATTATTAGAGTTTGGAAAAACAGTTATTAATACGGTTAAGGACTATGTTGCAGTAGTTAAATTACAGTCAGCTTATTTTGAAGTATATGGGGCTTATGGTGTTGCAACTTTTTGGGAATTGGTTTCACATGCTAAAAATGAAGGTTTGATTGTTATAGCGGATGCAAAACGTGGAGATATTGGACCTACTTCTAGGGCGTATTCTGAGTCTTTTTTTGGTGATAAAACGAATAAATGGAGAGACTCAAATCCAACTGTTGATGCTCTAACTATAAATCCATATCTAGGAAAAGACAGTATAGATCCTTTTTATAATAGTGCAATTTCTTTGAAAAAGGGTTTATTCATATTGGTAAAAACTAGCAATGACTCCTCAGAGGATTTACAAGATAAACAACTAAAATCACAATTAACAGTTAGTGAAACAATTGCAGAATGGGTAAATAATTACGCATGTGATAGTATTGGTGAAAATGGGTATTCACTTATAGGTGCTGTCGTAGGGGCGACACATACAAAAGATATTCTAAAGTTTAGAAAATTAATGCCTAATAGTATTTTTCTCTTACCTGGATATGGGGCTCAAGGGGGAAAAGGTGAAAATATAACTAATGCCTTTAATCCAGATGGCTATGGTGCCCTAATAAGTGCATCAAGAAGTATTATATATTCTTATAACAAAGTAGAAATAAAAACTGAGCACCAAATAAAAAAATGTATTACTGATGCGGTTAGAAATATGAATAATGATATTAATGATGCATTACTTAGAGAAAATAAATTAAAATGGAAAGCTGAAGCCCTGAATAGTAGACATTAGTGTACTATTCAGGGTTTATATTATGTTGAGTTATCTGAATTCTGTGATAACTAAACGATGAAGTGCAACTTTTTTTGGTCACAGAAACAAGATTCAGAAAAATAAAAGCCGATGTGACTTAATACATCGGCTAATTTTTTATTTTATTGTACAACCTTAGCAGTCCAGCGAGATAAGTCTGCACCTTCAGCATTAACTGTTTTTGCTGGGAAGATGAATGTCCATGGCTTTGTTGAGTTTCCTTGAACTGTTAAGGCAGGATTCATTTTAAATGAACCTTTTGCTACTAATTTGCCATTTGCATCAATAATTTCTAGTGGCAGCTGCTCTAGATTTATTGCTTGATCGTTGCCGTTACGAATAAATATGGAAACCATTAAACTATTATCATCTCGAACTCTTGCTTGTAAACCAGTAAAATTCACTTCTTTTCTGCCAAGCTTCGGCAATTCTTTTACAACTTTCGCGAGCAATTCCTGTTGTTCCTGTGGTAATTGCTTTTTCCAACTTTCATCTAATTCAAGTTGGTGTCCTCTCAAGGCAATTAAATTGAACGCAATTGTCCAACCGTCTTCCGGCATCTCCTTTGTTTCAAGATATTCCTTCTCAAATTTGAATACCCATGGACGTGCGCTTTCCGGTGGTAAAGTGCCTAACTCTTTAAAGTCAAATTCTTTTGAAGCAAGACGTTTTCCGTCTTTATCAACAATAATTAATCCTATTTCACCAAGCTCTATATTGTTAGGAATAGAAGAACGGAAAAATGCTTTAACATACCATGCACCGTTCCTTTTATCTTCTTCTATATTAATAGCTGCCAATGATAATTGATTTGGCTTTAATGGTTCTAATTCATTGGCAAGAAAACTAAATACATACTGCTGCTCTAACGGTACGTTCCATTCAGGGTGTAAAGATAACTTTGTAGTAACCTCTTTATTATCTGAAGAGGCTTCTGTGTCCTGAACTAGTTGATTTGAATCAATGGCGCTATCGGCTCCTACTTTATCTGTTTTCTTGAAAAATGAGAATAAATTCATCATTGTTCCTCCTTTTCTTTAGCATCAATCGTTTTCATAAAGACAACTAAATCTTCTACAATCGAACGGCGAAGTTCTTGATAGTTTTTACCGAATAGCTCTAATCCTTCACGTTGGTAAATACGCATTGGATCTTCTTGTTGATAGCTTCGTAATCCAATACCTTCTTTTAAGTGGGCCATTTGCTCTAAATGTTTCACCCACATACGATCAATGAAACGCAGCATTACTTGAGGGATAATAGACATAACGCGTTCATTTTCCTCATACTGCTCAATAAACGATTTTAGCTCTAAATAACCGGGTTCTACTTGGTCAAAGATTGCATTTATTTTAGTTGTTTCACGGTCGATAGTGATAGGTGTTAGGTAAAGTGTATTAAGTGTTTGTTCGATTTTTTCAAATTCCCATTGTGCTGAATCCACTTCTTCTGGTGCATTGTCTCGAACTGCAAAATCGATTGTTTCAAATATCATTTTTCGTAGGTGTTCAATTAAGTTTTCGCGTTTTAAAATACTATCTCTTAAAGTGTAGATAATTTTTCGTTGCTCGTTGATAACATCATCCAGTTTTAGATTGTATTCTCGTAATGAGAAATGAGCGCCTTCAACAATTCGCTGAGTACGATTAATTAATTCATGAACATCCTTATTAAGAATAAGTTTCTTTTCATCAACTTGAATTTTTTTCATAAACTTCTCGACATCATCTTTAGCATATCGACGGAACATGTCATCTTCAATGGAAATGATAAAACGGCTTTCTCCTGGATCTCCTTGACGACCTGAGCGGCCGCGTAATTGGTTGTCAACACGGCGGCTCTCATGTTTCTCCGTACCTATTACATAAAGACCCCCTAATTCGGCAACGCCTTCTCCTAAAACGATATCCGTACCGCGGCCAGCCATATTCGTAGCGACTGTAATTCGACCTCTTTGGCCAGCCTCAGAAATAAGTTCAACCTCTTGTTCAACTGTTTTCGCGTTTAGCAATTGGTAAGGAAGGTTATATTTATCAAGATATTTTGCCACTTTTTCTGATTGTAATATCGAAGTTGTCCCAATTAAGATAGGCTGTCCCTTCTCATGGCGACGTTTAGTTTCCTGAGCAACAAATTCATATTTGGCTTCAATTGTTTCAAAAATATAATCAGGTTGATCTATACGAATACGAGGTCTGTTTGTTGGGATTTGTACAACTCGCATTCCGTAAACGTCCCGAAATTCTTTTTCCTGAGTTTTCGCTGTTCCTGTCATCCCAGATAATTTTGGATACATACGGAAGTAGTTTTGAATTGTAATCTGGGCCTGTGCTTTATTTTCTTCTGTAATTGAAACGCCTTCTTTTGCTTCTAATGCCTGATGCAGCCCATCCGATAAAGAACGACCTTCTAAAATACGTCCTGTAAACATATCAACTAATTCAATTTTATCGTCCTTCACAATGTAGTCCACATCGCGTTCAAACATTACATGGGCACGAACTGCTTGAATTACATAGTGGTAGAGTGTTTGATGATCTAAATCGTAGAGATTATCAACACCAAATGCAGCTTCTACTTTTTCAATTCCTTGTTCTGTTAGGGAAGTTGCTTTAGTTTCATCATCGAAGTCATAGTCTTCATCTTTTTTAAAGCGTTTTGCAAGAAGTGCTGCAATTCGGTGAAGCTCTTCATTGGCTGACATTTTTCCTGCAATAATTAATGGCGTCTTTGCTTCATCAATTAAAACGGAGTCCACCTCATCAATAATGGCAAAATGGTATGGACGCTGCACTTTATCTGCGATTGAATGTGCCATATTATCTCGTAAATAGTCGAAACCGAATTCTGTCCCTACACCGTAAGTAATATCTGCTTTATAGGCTTTCTTCTTTTCATTAAGCTCCATCATCGGTACATTTAAACCAACTGTTAAACCTAAAAATTGATGGATTTGCCCAATTAGTTCATAGTCGCGTCTCGCTAGATAATCGTTTACTGTGATAACATGAACACCTTTACCTTCAAGGGCGCGTACGTAGGATGGAAGGGATGCAACTAATGTTTTACCTTCCCCAGTAGGCATTTCCGCAATATTTCCTTCTGTTAATACGAGTCCACCAATTAATTGAACGTCAAAATGGCGCATATTTAAAACGCGTTTTGATGCTTCGCGAACTACTGCAAACGCATCGGGAATAATATTGATTATTTCCTCTCCATTTTGTAACTTTTCTTTAAAAGTGACCGTCATATTTTTAAGTTCATCGTCGGACTTGGATGAATATGTAGCTTCTAATTTATTGATTTGATCAACCAATTTATAATATCGTTTTAATTCTCGAACACTAGTTTTTTCTTTGTTACGATTTAAAATTGAGAACATTTTTTACGCTCCTTTAAACATCGTCTAAATATGTAGACACTTAGATATTCTATCAAACTTTTGAATGTATGACTACTTAGGGAAGGGGAAAACTAAATCAATGAAATATAAGTTATTAAAATAACCAATTTCCCCTAAAAATGGTTCCTCTATCTACAATTAAAAATTGATGAATTTGTTTTAAATGTTTCATAAATGTAATGGAGAACATCTATATTTTAGTTTTTATTCATGCTATAATGATTTAGGCTTATCTTCATTCAGTGGGGGTCTAAAATCCCCCTTTGAATGAAGATAAAGCTTTAGGCGGATTTCACGGATTTCATCTAAGAATTGCCTTGTGTTTTCACGAGCAGGAAATCCGAAATCAATTATACCAAGGTGTAATTGATTATGTGCTTATATTTTATTTTTGAGGAGGAGAGACATGCTTTATGTGTCTTTAATCGTGGCACTAGTTGTGTCCATTTTAATCACTCCACTTGTCAAGCGATTAGCGTTTCGCATTGGTGCTGTTGATGCGCCAAACTATCGAAAAGTACACTCGCGGATAATGCCACGATTAGGTGGGTTAGCAGTATTTATTGCTTTTTTAGTAGGACTAGCTATTTTAAGACCAGTACCTGGGACTCCATTAGTTCAAACTGGAGAAAATCCATTTATAATACCATTAGCAATGGTATTAGGTGCATCAGTAATTGTCATTACTGGTATTTTAGATGACATGTACGAAATATCCGCAAAAGCAAAAATGTTAGGACAATTAGTAGCAGCTTGTATCATTGTATTTTTTGGCGGAATTCAAATTGAATTCATTAATTTACCATTTGGTGGAGAATTAGAATTTGGATTTTTAAGTATTCCATTTACAATTTTATGGATTGTTGGGATTACAAATGCCATTAACTTAATCGATGGTTTAGATGGTCTTGCAGCAGGTGTTTCAACAATTGCTTTAATTACATTAGCATGTATGGCTTTAATTATGGGCAATATGTTTGTGGTTGCAACTGCAGCTATTTTAGCATGCAGCACAGTTGGATTTTTATTCTATAACTTCCACCCGGCAAAGATTTTCATGGGTGACACTGGTGCATTATTTTTAGGATTTATGATTGCTGTACTTTCTTTACTTGGTTTTAAAGGTGTAACGGTCTTTTCATTTATTATCCCTGTTATTATGCTTGGTGTACCAATTTCTGATACATTCTTTGCTATTGTACGTCGCGTGCGCAACAAGCAAAAATGGTCTGACCCAGACAAATCGCATTTACATCACCGTTTAATTGATATCGGTTTTTCACATCGACAAACTGTTTTAATTATTTACGGTATTGCAGCCTTATTTGGTATTGCAGCCATTATATTCTCAATGGCAAAATTATGGGGTGCAATTTTACTTATTACAGTTATTTTAGTGGCAATCGAATTGTTCGTTGAAGTAATTGGATTAGCAGGTAAAAACTATCGACCGTTAATTAATTTAGCGAGGATTTTTAATAAATAAAATAACAAAATATATGCCCTTACTTTGAACGTCTTTGAAACGACTCGGAGTAGGGGCTTTTTTATTCCTTCAATAGTTGATGTTAATTTTGTGAAATTACTTCATTACAAATTACATTAAGGCTATTCTAGAATATTATGTTAGAAAGAAAGGAACATTACATATTTATTTTGAATATATAATGTCCCTTTACTTATGTATATTTTAGACCTATAAAAAAGGAACTTTAAAATTTAGTAACATCAAAATAATTAAAATAGTACAGCTATAAATGGCTAGCTTATCGCCAATGCCACCTCCTTTAAAATTTGCAATTCTGAAGCTTTTTGAGGTTAATGGATACAGTAGAGGGATGCCTCTTCTAGTCAGCATATCCAAAAATAAATGACTAAACATTCCATAACTTGCCCCAATCACAAAGAAAAGCGATACGTCATGTATAATGCCTGTTAACTGCATAGCAACATAGCAAGGTAGAAAAGTAATGATGAAAAAGCAAAGATTACTAGAGGAGTGTGTACGATGCTTCGATGCCCTAGAGTTTTGCTAATAATGAAAGAAGTAATTCTAAGTTTTCTGCCGATATAGCTGTTTCGATGATCTATGTCGGGGAGAAGTGAACCTAATAAAGCCCCACAAAGGACTGCTCCAATCCCAACCATTCCATCTATCTGGCCGTTATACGGAACAGTTGGAACTATGTATTTCGAAACTGCAATTCCTACTGTTAAACCACTCATCAAATGCGCCGATTTATTCATGATTTTCCTCCTTTTTAATATGTGTTTAGTCTTTGAAGCGAAAAAGAAGGATTATTTTCTACCTTATGTACTTTTCGTATGTAATAGTTTTATTACAAATGGTAGATTTATTCAACTAATTACTTTTATCAAAGAAGTTAGATTAAAAAGGTAATACTACTTTCGTGTTAATTTTTAATACTTCTGTGTGCTTCGTTCATATTCAAGTACAGTTGCTTTTAAAATATAAAGTAAAAAAACAACCCTTAAGAATAAAATTCTAAGGGTTGGTCTATGATAGTTATGAAGAAATACGATGTCGTCAATACTACTGCTGTAATGAAGAATTATAAGTATCGGCTTGTATATTTTCAGATGCTGTTACGTCTAAGTTGTTATTTGTTCCTGACATTGTTCCGGAAATGTCAGATGTATCTGGAATTAAACCTAGATGGCTTTTTAAAATATGTTGTGTCTCTTCCAAAGATTCTTGATCAAGCAGATAGTAATAAATACCTGTAGACATATCATCCGAACCTTCTAAAGTTAGTGTATCAATTTGTGGAATACCATTTGATAAATAACTAAAGAAAGATTTCATTTCATCAAAAGTCATGTCAGTTTTCATATTATCGCCAATTGCTTCAATAATATCATCATATTTTGTAATAGCCGATACAGAAGAAGCTTTTTTTGCGATTGCCTTTAAAATATCTTGTTGACGCTTGCCTCGCATAATATCGCTATCATGTTTACGTGTTCTCGCTAAGGCAAGTGCCTGACTGCCATTTAACTGTTGCAAGCCTGGTTCCAAACGAATTGAATAGCGGTCATTTTCATCTTTTTCAGTAAAGGCATAAGGTATATCAACGTCAACTTCAATACCACCTAATGCATCGACAACATCGATGAATGCATTAAAGTTCATACGTACATAATAATCAACAGGAATATCAAATAATTCCTCTACTGTTTTAATTGAAGCAAGTGTACCGCCGTAAGCATGCGCGTGAGTAATTTTATCTTCATATCCAACATAAGGGATATAAACTTTTGAATCACGAGGAATACTAACTAATTTAACGGATTTGTCCTCATTATTTAATGTGGCTAAAACTAAAGCATCAGAACGGGAATTTTCTGAACCCTGCCCTCGTTTTTCACTATCATCTACACCGATAAAAAGTATAGAGACATTGTCTTGAACTGGTTCAACTTTTGCCTGTCGTTTGTCAGATTGTTCTCGATCTGCAATTTCTTCAAACGATTTATTGGCTGCATGTTCTGCTTTTTTTGTTATATAAATGCCATATGCTGTTACACAAATTAAAAGGGAAGCCGACAATAATAATATTATTTTGAAAATTAAAGAAAATTTTGTCGACTTTTTCTTTTTTATTTCTACTCTCTTCATTTAAACTCTCCTCTAATGTAGGAATCGCATTATATATCTAATTTGTATACATCTTTAGTATGTCGAACATAATACCAATCATCAGTGGTAAAACTTACAGTATGTAATCTGAATTGTATTTCGACAACAAGTTTAATTTTTTTCAATAAAACTAATTATACTATGTTGTCGAAATACAGTAAAATAAAATTTCGCAAATTATACGATAAATTCTACAAATTTCTTATCAACGCAAGAAATAATAGATTGCCCATTTGTAAGTTCAGTAATCCAGTTTATGAAAGCTTCCTCTTCATCTTTCAATACTCCCACAAATACATCTACACCTTCTGCATATTGGATTTCTGATAAGGTGTAATGAGAATTTCTAACTTCATTCTCTACTTTACCAAGCCATGTATAATCAATAGAAACCTTCATGACGTGATGCAATTTTCGTTCGACTACTTGTGCAGCATCGATTCCTTCTGTAGTTGATTTGCCGTATGCGCGAATTAATCCGCCTCCACCCAATTTTATGCCGCCAAAATATCGGGTAACAACTACGACAGTATCTTTTAAACCTTGTTTTTTTAATACTTCTAGCATAGGGACGCCAGCAGTTCCACTGGGTTCCCCATCATCGTTTGCCTTTTGTATCTGATCGTGTTCCCCAACGATATAACAAGAGCAGTTGTGAGTAGCATTCGGATGCTTCTTTTTAATACTATCAATAAAATCTAGTGCTTCCTCCTCAGTTTCAGCTCTGTTTACATAAGCAATAAATCGAGATTTTGAGATGACAATTTCCCTTTCTCCATATCCTTTTACCGTTTTATAGTCTTTTCGCATTAAAATTTCTCCTTTTTTTAACAAAAAATACATTATTCTATAGTAGGAATTTTACTTAAAATTTAAAATTAAAATGTTATAATAGTATTTAACAATTCTGTTTACTGGGTTTTAAATTTTAGAAACCTTTTATTGTTATAATATTAACACCAATTAGATTGGGGAAAAGGTATGTTTTCAAACGATAATGTTGACATTGGTTCACTTGATGTAATTTTTCATCGTATGATCGAAACAATTACAAATTCTAAAAATGATATTTTTATTATAAGTGAACAAAGTCGTAGAAGCTTTGAAGAAATGCAAGCAGAGCTAGAAATCATAAAACAACAAATAAAAATTCTCATAAATGAAAGCGACATATTAGAAACCAGAACCAAAATTGCTAAGCAGCGTCTAGTAGAAGTGAGTAGGTTTTTTGATAAATATTCTGAAGAGCAAGTGCGGGAAGCCTACGAATCAGCAAATGATCTTCAAATCAGACTTTCTCTAACTCGTTCAGAAGAAAAAAGACTGCGAGAAAAACGAGATGACTTAGAACGGCGATTAAGAGTACTATACGACACAATACAACGAGCTGAGCATATCGTCAACCAAGTAAATGTTGTATTAAATTATTTAACTTCTGATTTGAAAAATGTATCTGCTGCATTAGAAAAAGCCAAAATCAAGCAAGAGTTTGGTATTAAGATTATTGCATCACAAGAGAAAGAAAGAAAACGTCTTTCTCGTGAAATCCATGACGGTCCAGCACAAATGATGGCAAACGTTCTAATGCGTTCAAACTTAATTGAACGGACGTATAAAGAAAGAGGTATTGACGCAGCGATAAAAGAAATTGCAGAATTAAAAGAAACTGTACGAGATGCCTTATCCGAAGTACGGCGAATTATTTACGATTTGCGTCCAATGGCATTAGATGACCTTGGCATTGTTCCCACTTTAAAAAAATATTTGTCTACAGTAATGGAATACAATGAAGGCGTTAAAATTCATTTTCAATCCTATAGTAATGAAAAACGACTTCCTTCAGATTATGAAGTTTCCATCTTCCGTTTAGTGCAAGAATGTGTCAATAATGCTATGAAACATGGAAAAGCACTAGATATATGGGTAAAAATAGAGTGGCTTTCAAATAGCGTCAATATTCTAGTCAAAGATAATGGCAAAGGATTCGATAAAACTAGTGTAAAGGATCAATCTTTTGGTATTATCGGAATGAGAGAAAGAATTGATTTGCTAAAAGGGACGATGGATATCCAAAGTAATATTGGAAAAGGAACTAGTGTTACGTTCAAAGTACCATTTCCTGACAATGAAATTGAATTAGAAAAATAAAATAGCTTCATATTTATGTAGGGGGTAAAGACTTATGACGAAAATTATTATTATTGATGACCACCAATTATTCCGTGAAGGGGTAAAGCGTATACTAGATTTCGAAGATACTTTTGAAGTCGTTGCTGAAGGCGACGACGGTTCAGATGTAATTAACTTATACCGAGATCATTTGCCAGATGTTGTTCTAATGGATATTAATATGCCTGAAAAAAATGGTGTAGAAGCAACTGGCGACTTAATTGAAGAATTTCCGGATGCAAAGGTAATTATGCTTTCTATCCATGATGATGAATCGTATGTAACGCACGCTTTAAAATCGGGTGCACTAGGCTACATGCTAAAAGAAATGGACGCTGACGAAATTGTAGAAGCAATTAAAGTTGTTGCGAATGGTGGCTCGTATCTGCATCCAAAAGTTACGAAAAATTTAGTAGCAGAGTTCCGCCGTTTAAGCGAGCATGAAAATAAAGGAAACTTCCATCAAGCAGAAATACGCCGACCATTCCATTTATTAACTAAACGTGAATGCGAAGTGCTTCAATTACTAACTGATGGCCAATCCAACCGTACAATCGGAGAAACGCTTTATATTTCAGAGAAAACAGTAAAAAACCACGTTTCAAGTATTCTCCAAAAAATGAACGTAAACGACCGTACACAAGCTGTTGTAACAGCAATCAAAAATGGTTGGGTTGAAGTGCGTTAATTTTCTACATAGTAGTCTACTATAGATAGAAATTTATAGAATCGATTTCTTATTGAAAATCGCAACGTACCCTAAAAATTCCAATCAACGACTGAAATATCGTTGGTTGGAATTTTTTTGTTTTGGGGATGATTTAGATTAGATACGGCTCATCTGTATAAGTTTAAATAATTATAGATGGTTCATAGTAGTGTTGCGCAACTAGCAGGTTGAGTAAATCTATATGATGAACAGCGTGTTTTAAAGTAGGCGAAAAAAGTGGATTTTTAATTTTTTACTTAGTTTTAGGTGAAATTTACTCGTTTCAAAGAAATATTTACGCACTTTCGAACAGAATTTACGCGGGTTTACTACTTTTTTACGCGTTTTGAAATTTTTACGCGGTTTAGCATGGTATTTACGCGTTTCAAAGAAATATTTACGCACTTTCGAACAGAATTTACGCGGGTTTACTGCTTTTTAAGCGATTTGAAAGTTTTACGCGGTTAAGCATGATATTTACGCGTTTCAAAGAAATATTTACGCACTTTCGAACAGAATTTACGCGGGTTTACTACTTTTTTACGCGTTTTGAAATTTTTACGCGGTTTAGCATGATATTTACGCGTTTCAAAGAAATATTTACGCACTTTCGAACAGAATTTACGCGGGTTTACTGCTTTTTAAGCGATTTGAAGGTTTTACGCGGTTTAGTATGATATTTACGCGTTTCAAAGAAATATTTACGCACTTTCGAACAGAATTTACGCGGATTTACTGCTTTTTTCGTATTTTGAAAGTTTTACGTAGTTCCAGGTGAAATTTACGCATGTTCACAGCTTTTTTACGCACTTTGAATTCTTTCATGGTTTATCACTAACTTATCGTACTTTGTTTATACAAAGTGGAATATCAAATAGTTCTGTAAGAGCGAAACTAATTATAATGGAAATCGTCAATAAATCGAAAAGATAACAAATAATAAAATAGTATTACATTTTCGTGCTAATATTACGGAATTAGCCATAATTAGACAACTATGCTACAATATGCGCGGGAGGTTTAAAGTTTATGAAAAAATGGTTGATGTTGGCAGTGGCTTTACTTATGCTAACTGCTTGTAATAATAAAGAAGAATCAAATATTGAAAGTTCTGTTGCCAGCAATAAGGAAACTACAGTTGGATATGAAATGCTTGGAGATAGTATTGAAGAGGCGGATGATGTTCCAAAGGAAGCTGAAAAGGAAATTTTAGCTGCTTTTGATGAGTATATTGCATCATTTAATTCAAAAGATATCGACCGCTATATTAATACACTTTCTAAAAACCCTCAAGGCTTTGATGTTAATGAAGATATAGAAGTAGCAAAAAATGTTTTCGCACAATATGACATTAATCGAACTGCTTCCGATGTAACAATTGTGAAGTATAATGAAGAAGAAGCACAAGTATATGCAAACTTAGATGTGAAAATGACAGAAATCAAAACGAATGCAGAGTTAAATAGCAGCGGAAGACAGGTTACGGTATTTGTGAAGGAAGACAACAACTGGAAAGTAACAAGTGTTTATTATATAGGAAATGAATCTCAACAATAATCATCTCTGTTGGTAATTTACTCCATAATATTTGATTGAATGTTGTAAAAAGCGAACTTTAATAAGTAGATCAGCGTTTTGTGTACAATGAACTAATTACACGTACACGAAGCGCTTTCGTTTTTATTCACATAGTAGAAGAGATAGGGTAATATATTGTACATAGGAGAGTGGGAAATTCATGAGTATTGCAGTCGTAACTGACAGTACAGCGTATTTAACGCTAGAAGATAGAAAGCGCTACAACATTCAAATGATTCCTCTTAGTGTAAATTTAGAAGATGGTAGTTATGAAGAAGAAGTAGAAATTACTGCTTCTGAATTTTATGAAAAAGTTCGCAAGCAAAAATCGTTTCCAAAAACAACTCAACCACCAATAGGGAAATTTGTTGAACTGTTTGAGAAACTTGCAAAAGATTATGATGAAATTATTTCAATTCATTTATCGAGTGGAATAAGTGGTACATACCAAGGGGCGATACAGGCGGGACAGATGGTTGAAGGTGTCAAGGTTCACGCATTTGACAGTGAAATTTCTTGTTCTCCTCAGGGTTATTATGTATTAAAGGCTGCTGAAATGGCTCAGCAGGGAGCTTCAGCAGAAGAAATTTTAAGTACGCTTGAAGAAATGAAAACAGTATTGAGAGCATACTTTGTTGTAGATGATCTATCTCATCTACAGCGTGGAGGCAGACTATCAGCAGCCGCAGCATTGGTTGGAGGATTGTTGCAAGTAAAGCCTATTCTTCATTTTGAAGAAAAAGTAATTGTTCCATTTGAAAAAATTCGTACAAAGAAAAAAGCATTGCGTCGTGTAGAAGAATTGCTTGCTCAAGATGCTGCGAATGGTAATCAGCTTCAAGCAACTGTTATCCATGCTAATTGTGAAGAAGAAGGCAAACAATGGATGAATCAACTAGCAGAAGCCTATCCAAATGTTGAATTTCATTTAAGTTATTTCGGACCTGTAATTGGGACTCATTTGGGAGAAGGCTCCCTTGGACTCGGATGGGTGAAGAAGTTCTAAAGGCTAAATAATGCTTTTAAATTTAATAATAGAATATTAAGAAGCAGTCTCTATTTTAATAGTAGGGGCTGCTTTTTGTTTTGACATAAATTAAAAATTAAGGAGTGGATTCAATGCCTTATAAGCTTGTAAAAGAAAACCATTTTATTTTATATAAAGGAATTATAATTGAGCCTCAAATACGTGATTTTTTTATCGGAAGAATTTGGACAAGAGTAAATACCCCTTTCCCACAAGAAAAAATTGAAAAGTATAAAGAACAAAATTATTTCAACAAGAAGCCTGGTATATCAATCAACCGTTCAATAGGAATTTTTAATCGCAA
Organism: Lysinibacillus telephonicus; assembly: GCF_003966145.1. Lineage (GTDB taxonomy): Bacteria > Bacillota > Bacilli > Bacillales_A > Planococcaceae > Ureibacillus > Ureibacillus telephonicus. Next base: position 32,107 of record NZ_RXNR01000012.1, on the reverse strand, counting down.
AAGGTACAAATGCAATCGCTGCCACAATGAGCAGCAAAATGAATTCGTACAATATGACTGTGCGCGCTGCAACAAAACATGTGTGTATTGTCGACATTGTATCAATATGGGAAGAATTACAAGCTGTACAGATCTATTATTATGGAATGGACCAAAACCAAAAGTTAAGAAGACGCATGAACTGGTATGGAGTGGTGCTTTTACAGATTTACAATCTACTGCTGCACAGCAATTAATAGAAAGTTTAAAAGAAAATCGCAATCATTTATTACATGCTGTTTGTGGAGCTGGAAAAACAGAAATATTATTTCCTGCCGTTTTGTATGCTTTAAAAAAAGGGTGGCGTGTATGTATTGCCACGCCACGTACAGATGTTGTATTAGAATTGTTTCCTCGGTTTAAGAAAGTATTTCCAAAGACTATTCTCCACTCATTATACGGGAATGCACCAAGCCACCCTGGCTACCCGCAGCTTGTGATTGCTACAACACACCAGCTTTTTCGATTCGAAAATGCTTTTGATTTCGTTATTGTAGATGAGGCGGATGCGTTTCCTTATACGTATGATCGAGCTCTGCAAAAAGCAGTGCTAAAGTCAAAGAAGGTAGGGGCACCGATTGCTTTAGTTACAGCTACCCCTTCAGCAAAAATATTAGCGCAAATGAAGCGTGAAAAATGGGGGTATAGCTTTATTTCAAGGAGATACCACGGCCATCCGCTGCCTGTACCTCGTCTCGAGCCGCTTTGGTCATACAATAAAATCATTCAGAAGGGCCGCATTCCTAAAAAACTGCTAGATTGGACGACAACACGACTCGAAAATAAAGAACCCTTTTTAATTTTTTTTCCAACAATTAATTTAATGGAGAATGCGATTCCATTGTTTCAACAATTAGATAAAAAAATTCTAGGTGTCCATGCTGAGGACCCGGAGCGGAAGGGAAAAGTATTGAAACTTCGCAACGAAGAAATTCCTGGATTATTAACAACGACTATTCTAGAAAGAGGTATTACGATAAAAAACGTACAAGTAGCAGTTGTAGGAGCAGAATCGAAAATTTTTAACTCGAGTGCATTGATTCAAATAAGCGGACGTGTTGGAAGAAACGTTCTATTTCCAAGTGGTGAAATTGTACTTTTTCATCACGGAATTACCGTTGAAATGGATGAAGCACGGAATGAAATCATTCGCTTTAATAAAGAAGGTTTTAGGATGGAAGCAAAATGAAACGATATGAAACTCGAAACTGTTTATTATGCAATTCTTCTTTAAATGAACCCATTACATGGAAGCTTTTTCTCACAAATACTTTTCCGAAAACAATTTGTTTAGAATGCGAACAAAAATTTGAATTCTATAATCCATCACAACAAGAAGAACAAGACATTATATCCCTCTACAAATACAACGATATGATGAAAGATTTCATACATCGCTATAAATTTATGCATGACGTTATACTAGCTAAAGTATTTCGTCAACAAATCCATGAGCATCTGGCGAAGACAAAAGCAATCATTGTTCCTATTCCAATACATCCAGAAAAACTAAAAGAACGCACTTTTGCGCATGTAGACCAACTATTAAAAGAAGCGAATATTCCATTCCAACACTATCTTGAGAAAATAACAACTGATACGCAAGTAGGTAAAACACGCCAGCAGCGAATAAATTCACCACAACTATTTAGAACGACCGAAAATGTCGATATAAAAGGTAAAGAGTTTTTATTGGTTGACGATATTTATACAACAGGAACAACAATTCTTCATGCGAAAACTACATTATTCAAGGCTGGTGCGAAAAGAGTGGCGGCATTTACTTTAATTCGAGGATAATTTCAAAACTTAAAATGTGAAATAAATATTAAATTAGTATCTATAAAAGATGTTTTTCATTGGAAAATGATACAATTTTTATTGATTACTGTATAATCACAAATAAGAGAAAATGAATAATAATTTCAACATGGATCGATTAATGTGGAGGTATTAGTATGGCAGAAATACAAAATTGTCCAAGCTGTGGAGAGTTTTTTAATTTTACTGGGGTTCGGGACGTATGCTATAAATGTGCTCAAAAAGAAGAGGAAATGTATCAAATCGTCTATCGCTTTTTGCGAAAGCGGGAAAATCGAGCTGCGACTATGGAGAGAATTGTAGAAGCGACGGGTGTAGAACAAGAACTGCTATATAAATGGGTTCGAAAAAATCGCCTCCACCCTGCAATTTTCCCTAATTTAGGGTACCCTTGTGATAATTGTGGACGTATTACAAATAAAGGAAAGCTTTGTGAAAAGTGCCAAGGTGAGTTGAAATCAGATCTTCGTACATTTGAAGCAGCAAAAGAATTTAGAGATAATGTTGCGAATCGTGAAAGAGGAACCTACTTATCTGAAAAAAAATAAATATTTTTTTAGCTCATTTGTTCTTAAAGAAAGTGAGAAATTGTTATACTAGATAGACAATTTCTTAAGCTTTAGGGAACTAATGAGCTTTTTTTATTGAGAAACGTTAACATTTTTATGAATGAACCGAAATATACAGTAGAAAATGATTGATGAGGGAGGGGTAATTATGAAAATTACTTCGTATAATGTGAATTCTATCAACCCATATAATAAACAACCAAAAAATGTGAAATCTATAGATAGTAAATCAACATTTGCAGATAAAATTGAAATTTCAACTACTGCAAAAGAAATGTCCGTGTCTTCTACTTATAGTACAGAGCGCGCAGAAAAAGTTAAAAAACTGAAAGAAGAAATTCAATCTGGCGAATATAAAGTAGATGCACGAAAAGTAGCAGAAGATATGCTGAGATATTATAGATATTAATTTTTTAAAGGAGTTCGTTAAACCATGTCGGTCCAAGCTATTATAGCGATATTAGAAAAACTCGAAACAATGCATAAAAGCTTACTTGAGCATTCGTACAAGAAAACAGAACTAATAAAAAAAGGTGACATGGCAGAACTTGATAATATGCTGAAAACAGAGCAATCACATGTAGCTGCTATTGAAACACTTGAGAAACAGCGTCAGCAGGTGGTAACGGATTACCTAAGAGCTAAAGGAATAGCTCCCTCTGACTCACCAACTGTTTTTGATGTGATCGAAGTTGCTGAACCAGAAGAGCGAAATCATCTCGATGCTGCTCGTAAACGATTAACTTTAGTAATAGATGATTTGCGTAAACAAAATGATTTAAATCAACGTCTTATCTTTCAATCATTACAAATTGTTAATATGACGTTGGATATGCTGCGCCCACGACCTGAACAAATTAACTATACAGGGAAAAACGTGAGTGGAAATCAAACGAATACAAAGAAAACATATTTTGACTCGCAGGCGTGAATATCAGCAAATCATCCATAACATAATCTTCATATTTTTATATATATGAGCGACCATAATTTTATTAAGGAGGAGACTATATGCGCTCCACATTCATGGGATTAGAAACGAGTAAAAGAGGGCTTTTTACACAACAAAGTGCACTTTATACAACTGGCCATAATATTTCAAATGCCAATACAATTGGCTATTCGCGTCAACGTGTCAACATGACGCCAACACTAGGTTATCCAGGAATTGGGTTAAACGCACCTCAAACAGCTGGATTTATTGGAACTGGTGTGGAAGCAAGTTCAGTTCAACGTATTCGGGATCAGTTTATTGATCGACAATACCGTCAAGAGACAAACAAATTAGGTTATTGGGAATCACGTTCGAACGCAATTTCTCAAATGGAAGACATTATGTCCGAGCCATCTGAATTTGGGCTGAATCAAGCATTCAATTTATTCTGGAGTTCCTTGCAGGATGTAAGTACAAACCCAGAAGATACTGCAGCAAGAAAAGTTGCTATACAACGAGCTGCTCATTTAGCAGATTCATTTAATTACCTTGATACACAATTAAAAGAGATTCAAGGAAATCTAGGGAACGAAATTAATGTTTCAACAACTGAAATTAATTCAATTTTAAAACAAATCGCAGAAATTAATCGGCAGATACAAGCGGTGGAACCGAATGGCTACATGCCGAATGACTTATATGATGCACGGGATGTATTAGTAGATAAATTAAATGAATACATGCCAGTCACAATTGAAAATGTTCCTTCTGGAGGAAATGCTTTACCGATTGCGGAAGGAAGTTTAACGATTACATATAAAACTAAAGATGGTACTGAAATTAAGCTAGTAGATGGTAAAAATTACGCTAAGTTGTCAACGTTAGATACAAATGAAACTAAAATTGACGGCAATGAAGACGAAACTGGTACATCTTCGAGCTACTTTTTATTCGATAGAATTGAAGTATCATCACTTGGGGATCCACCAGCAGAAGGTTCAGGCGGTGGGACAATCACATACGATGATTTTGAAACTTCTAAAGGGAAATTATTATCCTTAATTGACTCATATGGACATAGCGGTAATCAAGGCTATTATCCAGAAATGCTCGCAAACTTAGACAAGCTTGCACAACAGTTTATTACAGCTTTCAATGAAGTTCACAGTGCAGGGTATACTTTAGGTACTTCAGAGAATCCATCGACTAACGGTGTAGCTTTCTTTACAGGAACAAGCGCTGGAACAATCCAAATTAATAATGCAATCGTTGAAGATCCAAATTTACTTGCTGCTTCAACAGTTGAAGGTGAAGAAGGAAATGGTAAGTGGGCTACAGAATTAGCGAATTTACAGTTTAAAGGAATTTCCCCTGGTTCAACAATTGAAGTGAAAAATAGTGATGGAACTACGCAATTGTCTGTAAATATTACAGCAGATTTAGAAGGAGCTACATTCCAATCATTCTACGAAGGCTTAATTGGCCAGCTTGGTGTAGACGGAGAGGAATCCTCTACTCTACAATTTAATACGGAAACGATTCGATTAACGATTGAAAATAATCGTGCATCAATGAGTTCAGTTTCATTGGATGAAGAAATGACGAATATGATCACTTTCCAACAAGCTTATAATGCAAATGCTCGTATGCTGACAGTAATCGATGAAACATTAGATAAGATTATTAATGGTATGGGTCGAGTAGGTTTATAACAACTATAACACTTTAATATAAAGGAGAACGACAATGCGAGTTACACAATCGATGTTATCGAGTAATATGCTTCGAAACTTAAATAATAGTTATTCGAAAATGGGGAAATTACAAGAACAACTCACATCAGGTTCTAAAATTAACCGTCCTTCTGATGATCCAGTTGCTGCGATTAAAGGCATGGGCTTTCGTACGGATTTAAATAAGGTAGAACAGTTTACCCGTAATATGAATGAAGTATATACATGGCTTGATTCAACTGATGATGCACTTACTCAAGTTGGAGAAGCTTTAAATCGCGTGAAAGAACTGGTTGTTCAGGCAGCAAATGATACAAATACAGCAGAAGACCGTGAAAAAATTAAGACAGAAATAGATCAAATTCGTGAACAGTTACAAGATTTAGGAAATACAAAAGTAGCCGATAAATACATTTTCTCTGGAACGAAAACACATTCCCCTTTATTTAATGAAGGTGTACTAAATACAGATGTAAATGAAAATAATGTGAATATGGAAGTATTTGATGGGATTCAGTTAAATGTAAATACTCCAGGATCTGAAATGTTTAAGCAGATTGATGAGGTAATGGCCAAAATCTCAACTGCTTTAACACCGGGTGAAGAAACGAATAATGGGTCAGATATTGGTGATTTACTAGGTGGAATTGCCGATGGAACAGATGACACATTATCCGAAGTCCAAAATTTAGTTTTGGAGATGCGTGCTGAAGTTGGGGCAAAACAAAACCGTGCAGATATGATGGCAGATCGTTTGTCCACACACGAAATAAACGTAACAAAACAAATGTCGAATAACGAAGATGTTGATTATGCTGAAACGATTACACAAATGGTAACAACTGAATCAATTCATCAAGCAGCATTATCTGTAGGTGCAAGGATTATCCAGCAAACATTAGTTGACTTCATTAGATAGTTAAAAACTTGTTCTAATTACGAAAACGAAGTGGTAGGGAACTTATTCAATTTTATCTATAATTAAAATATAGAGCGTTTGGACATATGCGTTCAAACGCTTTTATTAAAATGGAAGGTGATAAATTGCAATTCCCACGAATTCAAATTAAAACTACCGATACAAAATTAGATTTAAACATACAAGACTCTATTCAAATTATTAAACAACCAAAAGCAGATTTGAAAATTGAGCAACCAGCTGCAATTGTTGAAATAAATAAAAAAGATGGAACCTTACATATCGACTCTACTCAGGCTAGAAGGGATTTAGGATACTTTCCAATGAAAGAAGTGGTCCAAAAATATGCTCAAGAAGGCCGTCAAGAGATGTTAAAAGGGATTTCCAGAAGAGTAAGAGAAGGAAATCAAATGATGATGACAGCAGGGAAACATCAGGATGGTGCTGTATTTCAACAAATTGCAAAGCAAAATCATGGACCAAAGCGCCCGGGGCCATACAATATTAAATTTGTTCCATCAGTAGGCTCTGTAAAAATCGATTACATTCCGGGATCAGTGGATATTAATATACAAAAACGAAATCCAGAAATCGATGCTAAGGTTAACAAACCAATCCATGACTATCAACCAGGGAAAGTGACTGGTACAATTGTACAAAGACCAAGTATCGAAATCGATGTCATTGGTTGAACGCTCTATTTAAGGTGGAGTATTTCGCCAACTAATTAAAGGAGTTATTACCCATGAAGATTAAAACGAAATTTTTATGTGAAGTAGAAATCAATGAACAGGAAATTATAACTTTTGAATATGGCTTACCGGGATTTCCAGATTTAAAAAAGTTTGCTTTACTCTCATTAGATGCTGATTTACCTTTAGCTTTATTACAGTCAACTGAAGAAGCAGAAATCGGTTTTGTTGTAGCATATCCTTTCTTATTTAAAAATGATTATGAGTTTGAAATTAGTGACGAAGATAAAGAGGATTTACAAATCGAAAAGGAAGAAGAAGTACTTGCGTATTCCATCGTGACTTTGAAAGAAACTTTTCATGAATCAACATTGAACTTATTAGCACCAGTGGTTATTAATACAAATAAAAAACTAGGCAAACAAATCGTACTTCAAGATAGTGCTGCTTACTCACTAAGATATCCTATAGGTGCAATGGAAGGAAGTGCGAAATAATGCTCGTCCTCTCTCGTAAAAGGAACGAATCAATTATGATTGGCGACCATATTGAAGTGAAAATTTTATCTGTTGATGGCGATCAAGTAAAACTAGGCATTATCGCACCTAAAAACGTCCAAGTCCACCGCTCTGAGGTTTTTGAAGCGATCCAAGAACAAAATAGAGAAGCGCTAAACACGAACTTGAATTTATTAGAACAGTTAAAGAAAAATAAGTAAATTCCGCTGGGCTTAGGCTTAGCGGGATTTTTAGATTAGTTATAATTTAAATAAAAAATTTTTTCTAATTCTATTAAACTATTTTTATTAAAGTCGATATATAATTTGTAAGGCAGAGGTACTATATCCTAGGCCGAACTTTCCCACAAGGATGTGGGTTATTAATATAATAAATTCAAGGAGGAATTCCAAATGAGAATTCAACACAACATTGCGGCTTTAAACACACACCGTAACCTAACTTTCAACAACACTCAAGCTTCTAAAAACCTTGAGAAATTATCTTCAGGTTACAAAATCAACCGTGCTGGAGACGATGCAGCTGGTTTAGCAATTTCTGAAAAAATGCGCGGACAAATCCGTGGTCTTGACATGGCTACTAAAAACGCTCAAGACTCAATTTCTTTAATCCAAACTGCTGAAGGTGCTCTTAACGAAACACACTCTATCCTTCAACGTATGCGTGAATTAGCAGTTCAAGCTTCAAATGATACTAACGTAACTGCTGACCGTGAAGCATTACAATTAGAAATCGAAGCTTTAGCAGACGAGATTACTCGTATTTCTACAGACACTGAGTTCAATACTCAAAAACTTTTAGATGGTACATTTACAGCATCTACTAATACTGATAAAGTTTCTGGTGGAAATGCAACAAGTGTAGATGGTAAAGTATTCCACATCGGTGCGAACTCTGGTCAGAATATTAACCTTTCTATTGGTACAATGTCAGCTCAAGCACTAGGGGTTTCAGTAACTGCTGCTGCTAGTGTTACTGAAGGCGATTACACTACAGGTATTAACATCACAACACAATCTGCTGCTGATAATTCAATTTCTATTATTGATAACGCACTTAACACAGTATCAAAAACTCGTGCATCTCTTGGTGCGGTTCAAAACCGTTTAGAACACACAATCAATAACTTAGGTACTACTTCAGAAAACTTAACAGCTGCAGAATCTCGTATCCGTGATACTGACATGGCTGCTGAAATGATGGGCTTCACTAAAAATAACATCTTAATGCAAGCAGCTCAATCAATGTTAGCTCAAGCTAACCAACAGCCACAAGGTGTACTTCAATTACTAGGTTAATATATAACTAGAAAAGAACAGAAGAGGGTAACCTCTTCTGTTTTTTTATGTTTATTTTTATCTTTATTTATATAAAGTTTTGACGATAAATAAAAAGAGGTGAAAATTTTGACTGATTTTACTATTCACACTGAAGTTACTAAATCAGGTGATGAAACGATAAAAATTAATGACTATTTTGTTCATAGTAAATATAATCCAATAATCGAATCGGAAAGAATAGCCGAAAAAGAATATAGTATTAATTGTACTCATATTATTTTCGGATATGGGAAAGGGTACATTGTTGATAGTTTATTGAATAGAATGAAAAACGAGTGCATTGTAATAATTGATCCATTAATTGAAATGGGACTGATTAAAATTGATGCTCGCCATATGAATTACACTAATATTTACTATTGGGATACTAATTCTATAAATACATTAGGATACATAATCTCTGAGATTTCGGAAGGAAAAGCATTAAAAATAAAAGTCGTTGTAACACCAAACTATAATAAATTATTTGATAAAGAGTATAGAGATTTATTAGTATACTTACGTAATTTCCAAAATAAAACACAGATTAATTACAATACAGAAGTACAATTTGCAGATGAGTGGCAACACAACTTTGCTAAAAATGTTCCTTCTATTGCGAAAGATGAGTCGTTAGCTGTTTTACATAATAAATTTGATTTGCCAATAGTTTTAGCTGCTGGTGGTCCTTCATTAACAAAACAACTACCATTATTAAAACAAATCCAAGATCATGTTATAATTATTGCTTCGGGTTCCACTATTAACTCACTATTAGCTGAAGATTTAGAGCCGGATTTTGTAATATCAATTGATGGTGGAGAAACAAATTATAAGCACTTTAAAGATTTACATTTCGATAAAGCAAGCTTAATTTATGCACCATATAATCATGCAGGTATTAGGAGATCATTTAGTAAAAAAGCGTTTGTTTTCTCTCAAGTAAAACAAGAAGCTGTTGGAAAATATCTTTTGGACAATATTGGAATTAATTTGCCAATTTTAGCTGGTGGAGGGACTGTAGCTCATTATGGTGTAACGGTTGCTAGGTTACTGAATTCTGGTCCAATTGCAATGATAGGACAAGATTTAGCTTATACTAATAATGAAACTCATGCTAAAGGAAATAAATTTGGAAGTAAGATTGAAAATATTTCTGAATTAAAATCAAAACTTATTCAAGTTGAAGGTTATTATGGGGAGAAAGTTTATACAACTCGTGCTTTTTTATCTATGAAAATGGTATTTGAAGAATTAATTCGTTTTTATAAACCATTATACCCTATATTTAATTGCACTGAAGGAGGAGTTAAGCTTCAAGGATATGACCAAATTTCCTTCCAAGATTTTGTTAATGATTATGTAGATCATAAAAAAGTAAAAAAATTAAACATTATTAATACTTCTCAATCTCCATACAAAACGGACATTGAAATAGTTGAAATTTATCAAAAAGAATTAAATTTAATTAGAAGTTTAGAAAAAGAATTAATTAATGGAATAAATGAATTAAATAAAGTGAAAAATAACTCATTTTTTGATCAAAAAACCTTAAATCTATTTAATAAAATTGAACATGAGATTAATGAGAAAACAAAGAAAATTCAGATACATTTTCTTATTTCCCCAATTACAATTGAAATTTCAAATTGTTTCTTAGAAAAAGAGAGTGAAACTCAGAAAGAAGCATTTGAAAGAGTATGGAATCAGACATATACTCTTTATAAAAGATTGTTAGAAGCATTTGAGAAAACAAAACATAATTTAAGAGAAGTAATTGAAGATATTATAGGTAGGTGTTAGAAATATGACTGATATAGTTCTTGAAACAATTGAAAGTTATAATGAATATTTAAATAAATTACCCAGCGGTTGTATAGCAATAGCAAAAAAATTTCGTGAGGATCAAATTCAAGCAGCATTACTAAATGTGAAAGATTTCTCTGAAGGTGTAATTTGGCTATCGGAAGTATCTGAATTACTGAAGAAAAATTCAGTAAATGTAGAATCGAATATTGAAAAAATTCACGAGTTTTTAACAGAAATAAATGATGCTTTACAAATTCGTGATTATCATTTAGTTGCGGATTTATTTGAATACGAGATAGCTGAGTTTTTTGAACAATGTAAAAAAATAGTGAGGGAACAATGAGATTTGAAATTGGTATAGCTAGAGATGGTAATCAAACACTTACTGTAAATGGGATTCACATCTATAGCAAGTATAAACCTAGAGATCATGCAGAGGCATTTATTGAGAAAGAATTAAATTTTAATGCAGAAGGCTATTTATTACTAGGTTTGGGCTTGGGCTATCATTTAAAAGCTATTACAAATAAAGTGAATAATAAAAAAATCTACGTCATGTGTGTAGATAAAAAAGAAGAAATAATATATAAAAAATCTGATGTTTTTGAAGAGATGCTGAAGTTTCCAAACATATATATTGTTAATCATCCAAAAGATATTAAAATAAATAATAACTATCAAATTATAATTCCAAATGCGTGGTTACAAGTTTTAGACTATGACAATCCTATATATAATTATTTAGCAGATATAAAAATTAAACAAGAAAGTTATAGAAGGAATAAACCTTTATTGGATGAGAACTTTTCAAAAAATTTATTATTAAATGACAGGAATATTAAAGATTACATTACTGAAATTAAAATCGAAAATAAAATAGCCTGTTTAGTTTCAAGCGGTCCGTCACTTAATGAAACAAAAAGCTGGATAAAAGAAGTGCGTGACAAACTCTATATTCTATGTGTGGGATCGGCTTTAAAAGTTTTATTAAAAGAAGATATAAAACCAGACGCTGTTGTCATTTCAGATCCCAAAAAAAGTATTGTTCATCAGTTAGAAGGAACGAATTTTGATGGATCACTACTTTATTTAAGTACAGCCAATAATCTAGCAATTTCAAATTATCCACATAACAAATATATTTTGTTTCAATCCGGTTATAAGAATGCAGAAGAATTAGCAAGATTATACAATGTTCCTCTAGTTGAAACTGGAGGATCTGTAGCAACTACTGGATTTAGTACATTAGAATTATTAGGTTTTGATACAGTTATCCTTTTCGGTCAAGATTTAGGATTTATAGAGAATCATACACATGCAAATTATTCAACCTCGGGTAGAACAGTTAGTAAAAATGAGAACCTTTTAAAAGTAAAATCAAACATTGGGGAAGAAATTTATACAACACCGAATTTACATTCTTATTTGATGTGGTTTAATAATAAAATAAAAAATTCTTCTAAAATAAAGGTTTTTAATACAGCTTTAAATGGTGCTAAAATAAATAATGTAGAATCTATTAACCAAAGAGATTTTTATGAGCTTGTGAATATATAAAAAGTTTTAATAGTAGGAAAATGTAAAATTAAGAAAAATAATTTAAACCTATGTGTCCATAGGTTTTTCTTTATTTTTAATAAGAATTACCGATAATAATAGTATAAATTTCGATAAAATTAGACAAAGAAATTGATTGGAGTAGTTTTGCTATGAGTATTTTAGATAATAAAACAGTACTAGTAACTGGTGGGACAGGTTCTTTTGGTAAAAAGTTTGTCCGAAAAGCGCTTGATTCAAATGTAAAAAAAATTATTATTTTTAGCCGTGATGAGTTAAAACAATATGAAATGAAACAAGAGTTTACAGACAATCGTTTACGATTTTTTATAGGAGATGTTCGTGACAAAGAACGTCTGGTACGCGCATTTAATGGCGTTGATTATGTCATTCATGCTGCTGCAATGAAGCATGTGGATGCTTGTGAATACAATCCTTTTGAAGCGATAAAAACAAATATTCATGGTGCTCAAAATATCGTTGAAGCAGCAATCGACTGTGGTGTTGAAAAAGTGATAGCACTTTCAACGGATAAAGCATGTAGTCCAGTAAACCTTTATGGTGCCACCAAATTAGCATCAGATAAATTATTTGTTGCTGCGAACGCTTATGTAGGTGATAAAAAAACAAGTTTTTCTGTGGTGCGTTACGGGAATGTAGTAGGAAGCAGAGGAAGTGTTCTACCATTCTTCAAAAAAATTCGTGATACTGGTGTGCTTACAGTAACAGACGAAAGAATGACACGTTTTTGGATTACCTTAGAACAAGGGGTTCAATTTGTGCTTGATAGTTTAGAACGTATGTATGGTGGTGAAATTTTCGTACCAAAAATACCAAGTATGAAAGTCATAGATTTAGCAAAAGCAATCGGACCCGAGTGTAAAATTGAAATTATTGGTATCCGTCCAGGCGAAAAGCTACATGAAGCAATGATTATGGAAGATGATGCACGTCATACAGTAGAATTTGATAAATATTACGTAATTCAACCGGAATTCCCATGGTGGTCGAAAGCGTATGCAAAAGGTGGGAAAGAACTGCCAGATGGTTTTGCTTATACGAGTGATAAAAATACTGAATGGCTGACTGTAGATCAATTAAGTAAATTAGAAGAAGTCTAAAATTTAATGATTATTAAAGGTAAATATAAATAATATGAGGGTTAAAAAAACATAATAATTACCATAAATAGTGAATATTATATCCCTACTATGTAATGAAAATTTTTTATAGAATGAAAGGAATTTAAATGAAAAATATACTTTTATTTGCCTACACAAATACTAACCTTGGGGATGATTTATTTATCTATATTTTATGTAATCGATATCCACAGCATAAATTTTATTTAGTATCATATGGCGATTATAAAGATAAACTTGTAGACATTCCTAATTTGGAAATAATAGATATGTCAAGCCAATTTGACAGAAAATTAAATAGGTTATTAAGGAAATACAACCAAAAGGAACGTGCTTATTATTATAAAAGAAAAAATGAAATGGATCTTTCTATATATATTGGAGGCTCCATATTTGTAGAAAATAATGAATGGATGGAATTTTCTGAAATATTTAAAACTAGAAAAATTAATAATAAGCCGTATTTTGTATTAGGGGCAAATTTTGGTCCTTTTTCTAATATTCAATTTTTGAATACATATAAAGTAATATTTAAAAATGTGGATGATATTTGTTTTAGAGACTCGTATTCTTATAATTTGTTTAAGGGGATAAAAAATGTAAGAAAAGCAAGTGATATTATTTTTCAATATAAATCAGATAATTTAAAAAATGTTTCTATAAATGATCAAAAAATAGTATCAATAAGCGTTATCCAGCCATCATTTAGAGAACATCTTAAAGATATGGATACTTTATATTACGATAAGATAATAGAAGTCGCTAAGTATTACGTTAAAATGGGTTATAAGATAGAATTGATATCTTTTTGCGAAAATGAAGGTGATTTTAATGCAGCCCATATTATATATAAAAATTTACAAGAAATTCTTAATGATGATATTAATAATGTTAATATTTTTAATTATAATGGAAATAACATGATTCATATTCTTTCTATTTTATTTAATAGTGAAATTATTTATGCTACTAGATTACATTCTATGATATTAGGTTGGCTTTTTGGAAAGAAAGTACTACCACTTATTTACAGTGATAAAATGTTAAACATAATAACAGATTGTAAATTTGAGGGTGACTATTTAGATATTCGACATATGGATACAAGTTCAAATGTAATAAGACAACTGGGAAATAAAAATAAACTTCAAAACATTAATTATTATAAATGTGACTCTGCAAACCATTTTAAATATTTAGATATTATATTGAATAACGATTACAATTAAGATTAATTTGGAGGGCTTAAATTGAAAGTAGTAATCTTAGCAGGTGGATTTGGCACTAGAATTAGTGAAGAATCCCATCTTAGACCAAAACCTATGATTGAAATTGGGGGGAAGCCAATTTTATGGCATATAATGAAAACTTACTCTTACTATGGATATAATGATTTCATTATTTGTCTTGGATATAAGTCTTATGTTATAAAGGAATATTTTGCTCATTATTTTTTGCATGAGTCAGATATTACATTTGATTTTAGAAATAACAATAAGCAAATTATTCATCATATAAACGCTGAACCATGGAAAGTTACACTAGTTGATACTGGTCTTGAAACGATGACTGGAGGACGTTTAAAAAGAGTAAAAGAGTATTTAGGTAATGAAACTTTTATGTTTACATATGGTGACGGTGTTTCAGATGTAAATATTAAGAAACTAGTTGAATTTCATAAAAGTCATGGGAAATTAGCAACAGTAACATCTGTTCAACCAAGTGGTCGTTTTGGGGCACTCGATTTAGGGGAAAATAATGAAGTGTACGGATTTCAAGAAAAACCTAAAGGAGATGGCGGCTGGATAAATGGAGGGTATTTTGTGTTAGAACCTGGAGTTTTAAATTATATTGATGGAGATTATACTACTTTTGAAAATGAGCCCTTAATTAATTTAGCTTCTGATGATGAACTTAGAGCATTTAGGCATAACAATTTTTGGCAGCCTATGGATACTATTAGAGACCATAAGCTATTAGAAGATTTATGGGCAAATGATGAGGCGAAATGGAAAGTTTGGTAATAGAGAAGTGAGGAATTTGCTATGATTGACAAGACATTTTGGAATGGTAAAAAAGTATTTTTAACAGGACATACAGGCTTTAAAGGATCTTGGCTTTCTTTTTGGTTACATAATCTGGGTGCTAAAGTCATGGGTTATTCTTTAGAGCCAAGTACATCTCCTTCTCTTTATTATTTGGCAGAAATTGACAAGTTAGTTGATTCTGTTATAGGGGATATTAGAGATTTAGAATATTTAAAGAAAAAGATGATTGAATTTAATCCCGATATTGTTATCCATATGGCTGCTCAACCTTTAGTAAGAAAGTCTTATGAGAATCCAGTGGAGACATATTCAACTAATGTCATGGGTACTGTTAATATATTTGAAGCAGTGAGAATTTGTAAGAATGTTAAGTCTGTAATAAACGTTACAACAGATAAAGTATACGAAAATAAAGAATGGGATTGGGGATATAGGGAAAGTGATAAGTTAGGTGGATATGATCCTTATTCTAACAGTAAAGCTTGTTCAGAATTAGTTTCCTCAGCATATATAAACTCATTTTTTAACCCATTACAGTATGCTCAACATGGAATAGCAATTGCTACAGTTCGTGCAGGAAATGTTATTGGTGGTGGGGATTGGGCGCAGGACCGTTTAATTCCAGACTGTATAAGAGCTATCCATGATGATAAGCCAATTATCATTCGAAATCCAAATGCAATTCGCCCATGGCAACATGTACTAGAACCATTGAGTGGTTATCTTATTTTAGTACAAAAGTTATATACAAAAGGTACATTATATAATGGAGCTTGGAATTTTGGACCTAAATACGAAGATGTTAAGCCTGTTAAATGGGTAGTAAGTAAATTAATTGAAAAATTTGGAGGAAATGTTTTATTACAGTATGAAGAAAATAATGGGCCACATGAAGCAATGTATTTAAAACTAGACTATTCTAAATCCAAAATGAGATTAGGTTGGGAACCTAAAATTTCTCTAGAAGAATCTATTGATTTTGTTACGTCTTGGTATAAAAATTATAATAATAATAAGGATTTATTAAAAATAATGAAGGAACAAATTGGTCTGTACTTATGAAGAAAAAAAATGTTTTATTTACTGGCAGTACAGGGTACTTAGGTAGTTATTTAGTGAAAAAGTTTGTTGAGAATGGATGGTACGTCTTTTCTTTAGTTAGAAACAAATCAAAATTAGATAGACTTAGTTCGGTTGTTTCAAAAATTAGAATTATTTATAGTATTGAAGAATTGATTTCTTTAAATATAAATATAGATTTAATTGTACATTGTGCAACTAATTATGGAAGGAAAAATGAAACTTTAGAACAGATATTTCAATCGAATGTTGTTTTTCCTTTAAAAATATTTAATTATGCTAAATCTCAGAAAAAATGTGATTTTATAAATATTGATACTATTCTCGAGAAGAATACAAATAATTACTCATTATCTAAAAAACAATTTCTTGAAGTAATAAAATTAAATGAAGGAGAATTAAATGGATCTATTATAAATATTAAATTTGATCATTTTTATGGTCCAAATGATGATCCTTCGAAGTTTGTAGAAAATATTATTAAAAGTTGCATTAATAATGTAAAAGCTATTGATTTAACTTATGGTGAACAAAAAAGAGATTTTATTTATATTGATGATTTAATAGATGCTTTAGATATAATAGTACAAAAAACTATTAATACAGAAAATAAAACATATAAAGAATTCTTTATTGGAACAGGCAAAAGTATTACGATTAGAAAGTTAGTTGAACTTGTACATAAATATACAAATTCAAAATCATCATTAAATTTCGGAGCATTACCATATAGAAAAAATGAAGTAATGGATAGTAATCTGGATAATTCAAAAGTAACAGCTCTTGGTTGGATACCTAAGATATCAATTGAAAAAGGAATACAAAATTGTATTGCATCTTCTAGAAAGGTTTGTGATTAATGTTTAAAGTTGGAGAAATTATACAGGTTAATAACGGGAATTTTTTAATTGTTGAGAAAGGTGAAAAAGTTTACATTACAAAAGAATTAAAAGAAGATACCGTATCATTTAAAACTTTTGAATTTTTTATAGATGAATTAGAATCAATAGCTATAAGAAAAAATGAAAGAATTAATAATAAAATACTTGAGCAAGTAAAAAGGCAAAGAATATTTGATAAGGTAAATGAATTTTTTACTCTTTTTCATAAAAGGGAAATATTTAAACCAGGGGAAACTAGTTTAAGCTATGCAGGAAAAGTTTATGATGAAAATGAAATGACTACATTAGTAGATGCATCTTTAGATTTTTGGTTAACTTCTGGGAGATACTTCAAAAAATTCGAAAAAGAGTTAGCTAAATATTTAAATGTTAAATATGCCTTATTAACAAATTCAGGTTCTTCAGCAAATTTGTTAGCGTTATCTGCACTTACTTCTCCTAAATTAGGTAATCGTAGACTTCAGCGAGGCGATGAAGTTATTACTGTTGCAGCTGGTTTTCCAACTACTGTTGCGCCTATCATCCAAAATGGTTTGATTCCAGTATTTTTAGATGTTGAATTAGGGACTTACAATTTAGATATTGCTCAATTGGAAGATGCAGTTTCAAATAAAACTAAAGCGATAATGATTGCTCATACAATGGGAAATCCATTTAACTTAGATGAAATTATGAGAGTAGCTAATAAATATAATCTTTGGGTAATAGAGGATAATTGTGATGCTTTAGGTGCAAAATATAATGATAAATATACAGGTACTCATGGCCACATAGGAACTTCTAGTTTTTATCCAGCACATCATATAACAATGGGGGAAGGGGGTGCGGTATATACAAATGATCCTAATTTAAAAATGATAATAGAATCTTTTAGAGATTGGGGAAGAGATTGTTGGTGCCCATCTGGATGTGATAACACATGTAAAAAAAGGTTTGGATGGCAGCTTGGTGAGCTTCCAGAGGGTTATGACCATAAATATACATATTCCCATCTTGGATATAATCTAAAAGTTACTGATATGCAAGCAGCAATTGGAGTTGAACAGTTAAAGAAATTACCTGAATTTATTAAATTAAGAAATCGAAACTATGAGTTGTTGCTAGAGAAGCTTAAACCTATAGAAAAGTTTGCGATATTACCAAAAGCAACACCAAATTCGAGTCCGAGTTGGTTTGGTTTTATAATTACAATAAAAGATAATGTTAATATTGAACGTAAAAAAATTATTCAGTATTTAGAAGAGAATAAAATACAAACACGTATGTTGTTTGCAGGTAACCTAACAAAACAACCAGCATTTCAAAATATAGAATATCGTATTGTTGGTGATTTGAAAAATACTGATAAAATTATGAATGATACTTTTCTTGTAGGAGTTTACCCTGGGTTAACTGAAGATATGATAAATTATATGGCTACACACATTATTAATGCCTTTCAAATATAAATAAAACAACAACTTAAAGGTGAAGATATTGCAAAAGTTTAGTAGTTTTTTAAATGGTAAAAATATAATACTAGTGGGTTATGGATTGGAATTTGAAAATGCTAAAAACTTTTTAGAAGCTAAAAATATGGTAATTGATATAAGAAAAGTAGATTTTAATTTAGAAGATAAAAATCTAATCTATTCCAAGTTAAGTGAGTTATCTGAATGTTTCCTTATAATTGCATCATATTATAAAAGGAAAGCTAAACAATTTCTAAATAAGTTATCTTATGTAATAAATATAGATTATATTTATTTTGAACAAATTTTTAGTAATTCGAATGATATATATATTTTAAATAACTTAATAAGAATGAATTTAGAAATTGAAAATAAGTCGGAACTATTAAATATATTTAAAAAAGATATTGGTATTTTCCAAAAAGAAAATTTGATTGTAGGTAAAAATGAAAATTACATATATCCTCAAAATGAATGTTATACAGGAAATTTGTATTATTTTATTGCTGACAATTCATATGCATTTGGATTAAACTCCCATATTCTAGATGAAAATGGGAGGGTTGTTCAAGAGTTTAGTTACAAAGGGGAAGTAAATCCGAATTCAAGATTTTGGGATAATAGATCGCCTTTTAATTTGGAAATGAACTATATCTTCGAACCCTATTATCATTACTTAAATAAAGAAGTTGCAGTAACAGCTACTAGATACGCTAAACACAATTATTTTCATTGGATGTTTGAAGAACTCCCGAGATTTATGCTACTAAAATATTTAGACATCGTTCCAGATTTCTATTTAAGTTCTTTTAGTGGAGAAGAATATCAAGTAGAAACATTAAAGCTAATAGGGGTTGATTTAGAAAAAATTTTACCATCAAGTGCTAGTAGTGAGATATTCTATTTAAAAGCAAAAAAACTAATTGTCCCATATAATCCAGCTAATGATTTTGGATATATTCCTAGTTGGATAGTAAATTTTTTAGAAAATTTATTTAGTAAGGAGTTATTACAAGATTTTAATTCTCCCCGAAAAATCTATATAAGTCGAGAAGATGCTAAAGTAAGAAGGATTGTAAATGAAGATGAGTGTATAGGAAATTTAATCAAACTGGGATATAAAAAGGTAACATTAAGTAATTACACTGTATTGGAAAAAGCTAAATTATTTTATAATGCTACTCATATTATTTCTCCATATGGAGCAGCTTTGGCGAATTTGGTATTTTGTAGAAATAATACTAGAATTATTGAAATAGTTAATTCTAAAAGAATTACTTCAGTGTATTTATCTTTGTCAAAGAAAAAAAATCTAAAACATGAAATATTCGAAAGTAGAGAAATAGAAGAATTAGAAAAAAACTCGAATAATAGTGATATTTATTTGGATATAGAATTGTTTAAGGAATTCTTATCTAATAGAAATGACTGTTTTTAATAGTGCATATTAATCTAGAGGTAATTGGTTAGGGTTATCGCTAATAATTTTACCATTCAGTCTCGAAAAAAAATATAAATTTTTAAATATAATTCATAAACTTGTTAATTAGAAAGTTAAATAAAAATCCACTGTTTAGAAATGTTTTTTCAAATTAATTAATTTAATAAGAAGTGGTGGGAGATTATTGAGTAAAGTCAGTGTAATAATTCCTGTTTATAATGGAGAGGCATATATTAAGGAAGCGTTAATAAGTGTTTTAAACCAATCTTATAAGGATATTGAGATAATTGTAGTAGATGACGGTTCTACTGACTTATCATCAGTTATTATTAATGATTTTATAGAAGATAATAGAAATTTTAAAATAAAATACATCCGCCAAGAAAATAAAGGACCTTCTATAGCAAGGAATACTGGAATAGAAAATGCAAATGGTGATTATATAGCTTTATTAGATTCAGATGATTGCTATCATTCCGATAAAATATATGAACATGTGACTTTTTTGCTAAGAAACCCTAGAATTGATATAGTCTACGGTGATTTAACGATTGTTAACAAAAATAATGAAATTCAAAATATCTTAAAAGCAGAGATGCCGTCTGAAAATCCAAATTTATTTTTAGCATCGATGCTTTTTAGACAATTCATACCTGGACCCGCAACGTTAGTTGGGAAAAGAGAGTGTTTTATTGAAACTCCATATAATCCGAGTATTATTTATGCAGAAGATTATGATTTAACAATTAGACTAGCTATGAAATATCATTTTGCCTATGTTCCAGAAGGAATCTATTATTGCCGACGACACGACTCTAATCTTACTAATAATCATAAGGCGCAAGTTGAATCTGAAAATGAGATTGTTAAAAAATTAGGTGAAAGATATATTTGGGAAATTATTAATCTTACTCCATTATCTACTAGTGATAAAAATTTTTTATTCGCCAAAATTATGATGAAAATTGGGAAATATCAAGATGCTTTTGATAAATTAATAGCTATAAAGAATAAAAATGAAGTTATAAATTTTTATTTGGGTAATTTATACTACTATCAAAATGAATATCAGAAAGCTATAAACTTTTATAATCTAGCCATTGAACAAAATAATTCAATGGCTGAAGTGTATAACAATTTAGGGATCTGTTATGCGATGTGTAATAATTGTGATAAAGCGCAAGCAGCATTTATAACTGCATTGAATCAACGACCAAATTACCTAGATGCTACACATAATTTAGAAGTGATATATAAAAATATAGATAATTTTAAATTTACGAGAAAAGAATTAAGAAAAGAGTTATTGACTTACGGGGGGCAATGAATATGCTTCAAAATAATAAAATACAATTAAAAATAATTGAAAAAGAGGATTTGGACTTAATCCAAAAGTGGAATAATAATTTTAATATTACACAATATACAACTCTTACATCTTTTTTTCCAAGAAATAGGGATGAAGAACTTTCCTGGTATGAGCGAAAATACAAAGATAACAGTGCAAGAATCTTTATGATAGTTATAAAAGAAAATGATACAAAAATAGGATTTATCTCATTTTCGAATCTAGATTATAGAAATCAAAAGGCAATGCTTTCTATTGTAATAGGGGAAGAAGAATACCAGGGTAAAGGATATGCATCAGATTCATTAAAAATATTAGAAGACTATTTAAAACATGAAATCAATATTCGTAAAATATCCGTTCAAATTTTAGGTTTTAATAAACCTTCAATAGGATTATTTAAAAAAAATGGGTATCTTGAAGAAGGGATTTTAAAATCCGAAGTATATCGGTTTGGTAAATATCAAGATTTACTTATATTAAGTAAATTTTTATGAAGGTGAATGTTGATGGAATCAGTTGTCTATAATGAATTTTCGTTTACAGATTATGATGAATATAATTGTGATCTTGTTCAACAAAGTATTAGGTTGCAAAGTATTTATCGTAATTTCCCAAAAATGAATTATCGATACATAGTTTGTACAGATCAAAGTAAGATAGTTGGGGTTATGCCATTTATTCATTACACAAGTAAATTATCAGATATTATCCATTCTATGCCGTTTATCGGATATGGTGGTCCAACGGTTATAACAAACCATATTGAAGTATTTAATAATTTAATAAGTACATTGGAAGAGTATGCGATTTTGAATAATATCTCTTTAATTACAATATGTACTTCACCTTTTGATGAGTTTGTTGAATCCTATAAAAATATTCTCAATCCTGATTTTACTAAAGAAAACTTTTATCAATTTATTGAATTGGATTCACACTATTTGGAACAAATGAAAAGTAAACAGAGAAATAATTTAAAGAGAAATTTAAGAATTGCAAATCAAAATAATATTATTTTAAAAGAAAGTTATAATCACAAAGATTTAAAATTTTGGTATGAAAATGTTTATGTTCCAAGATTAGTTGAAACTAATGGTGCAATTTATCCTATAGAGGTATTTGAAACATTTAGGAAAGAATTTGGTGGAAAAAGAGTTATTATCAATTATGCTATAGAGAACGAAAAGATTATCGGTGCTGGTTTTTTTATAAAGCAAAAAAAATCGTTAGATAATTTTATGAGAGTAATTTCGACTGATAAACTGTATACACAAGCAGGTGTTTTATTAGATAAATGGAGTATAGATTTTGCTCTAGAGAATAATTTTAAATATTATAATTGGCAGTCAGCTGATGCAATTGACTCTTCAATTTATAATTATAAAGCTAGTTGGGGATCAAAAACAAATAAACACTATTACTTAACCAAAAAAGTTGGTGATATTAGTAAACTATTAAATGTACCATTATCAACTATAAAAGAAGAGTATAAAAATGTTTATGTATTACCATTTGAAGTATTTGAGAAAGGAAAATGAAAGTGAAAACAATCATTATAATTCAAGCTAGAATGGGATCAACTCGACTGCCAGGAAAAATATTAAAGCCCCTTGGAGATGTAGATGTTTTAACCTACGATATAGAACGATGTCGAGCAATAGAAGGTGTTGATGAAGTTATAATTGCTACCTCTCATTTACAACAAGACGATAAAATTGTCAAATGGTGTGAAGAACATCATGTTCCATATTTCCGTGGATCAGAAGATGATGTATTAGACCGCTATGTACAATGTGCAAAAATGTATAACCCGGATTATATAATACGTGTCACTTCCGATTGTCCTTTTGTGGATTATGAAATGGCAAGCGATATTGTTGCATTAATGGAAAAAGAAAGGAAAGATATAGTCCTTGTTGAAGGAGAATTACCACGTGGATTAGTTGTAGAATTAATATCTTATGATGCTTTACTTCGTATTCACAAAGTAGGTAATGAAGGACGCCATCGTGAGCATGTGACGTACTATGCCTATGAATTCTCTGCAGAATTTGAATCTGTCACTTATAAAGCTCCTTCAAATCGTATTGCACCTGAACTTAGAATTACATTGGATACGGAAGAAGATTATCAATTAATTAAAGCTGTTGCAGAGCATTTCCAAAATCCTTTAGTATCCAGTGCAGATGTCATTCAATATTTAAAAGAAACTCCAAAAGTAGCAAAATTAAATGCCCACATTGAACAAAAGCCGGTGATCTGATTTGAAAAAAATTATTATTCGAACAGATGCTTCCACACAAATTGGTAGTGGCCATGTCATGCGATGCCTTACTATTGCTAAAAATTTAAAAAAGCAAGGTTATCAGGTTATATTTTGGATGGAACCACTACAAGGAAATTTAATTAGTTACGTGAAGGCTCAAGGATTTGAACATATTCTTGGAGCTGAAAATGCTGACTTATACATAGTAGACCACTACGATATCGATCAAGAATGGGAAAGAATTCACCGAAAATATACAAAAAAAATAATGGTCATAGATGACCTAGCCAATCGTAACCATGATTGTGATCTTTTACTAGATCAAAACGTAGTACCTGAATTTAAGAAACGTTATGAAACGCTTATTCCTCAATATTGTAAAACATTACTTGGTCCAAAATATTTAATTTTACGTGATGAATTTTTAGAGGCTCGTCAACTTATAGATCGTAGAAATGGGAATGTTGAACATATACTCATTTTTATGGGTGGAACAGATCCGACACACGAAACGATGAAAGTGTTAAATGCCTTACCGGAAATATCTCATAATTTCAAACATATTGATGTTGTTGTAGGAAAAGGTAATCTCCAAAAAAATAAGATTGAAAGGATTTGTAAGGAAAGAGGTTATCATTATCACTGTCAAATTAATTATATAGCAAGCCTTATACAACAAGCAGATTTTTCAATCGGTGCTGGTGGTTCAACAACATGGGAACGCTGTTATTTAGGATTACCTTCATCAAGTACGATTGTTGCAGAAAATCAATATGAAGCAACGAAATATGCTGCAGAATTAGGTGCTGTATTGAATCTAGGATGGCATAACCAAGTAACAATAGAAACATATAAAGACCTACTAAATACTTTAAATGCTAAGCAACAGCAATTAAGTAAAATTAGTGAAATGGGTTTATCTTTAACGAATAATGAAGTTCCAAATCCTTGGATAGACGAAATAATGGAGTTGTTATCATGATTAAAATTGGAAATAGAGAAATTGGTCGACATACAAAACCGTTTATAATAGCAGAAATGTCAGGAAACCATAATCATTCTCTAGAAAGAGCACTTCACCTAGTAGATTTAGCAGCCGGGGCAGGAGTAGATGCGCTAAAACTTCAAACTTATACACCAGATACGATTACACTTGACGTACATACCGGGGAATTTTTTATTTCAAATGATGCAAATCTTTGGAAAGGTCAATCTCTTTATAATTTATATAAAGAAGCATATACCCCATGGGAATGGCATGAAGCGATTTTTAATCGTGCAAAGGAACACGGCATCCTTGCATTTAGCTCACCATTTGATGAGACAGCGGTTGATTTTTTAGAGACGTTGAACGTACCGGCTTATAAAATTGCGTCATTCGAAAACGTATCAATACCACTTATTCGAAAAGTGGCTCATACTGGCAAACCACTCATTATATCAACTGGAATGGCAACAGCTGCAGAATTAGATGAAGCAGTTCGTGCTGCACGTGACGAAGGAAATGACCAAATCATATTACTAAAATGTACAAGTACATACCCAGCCACTCCTGCTAACTCAAATTTAGCAACAATACCCCATATGCGAGAGTTATACGGAACCGAATTGGGATTATCAGATCATACAATGGGTGTCGGTGTATCAGTAGCTGCTGTTACATTAGGTGCAACTGTGATTGAAAAGCATTTTACTACATCCCGTGCAGAGGGGGGAGTCGATTCTGCATTTTCCATGGAGCCTCATGAGTTAAAAATGTTAGTCGAAGAAACGGAACGGGCTTGGCAAAGTATAGGCCATATCCAATATGGCCCTACAGACGCTGAGGTAGCCTCATTAGAACATCGACGTTCACTATACATTGCACAGGATGTAAAAGCTGGAGACGTGTTGACGAAAGAAAATGTTCGTGATGTTCGTCCGGGGTTAGGCTTACCTACTAAATATTATGACCTAATTTTAGGAAAGACAATTAAGAAAGACGCGAAAAAAGGTACACCACTTAGTTGGGAGTTATTAATGTGAAAAAATTATCGAGTTTTTTATCATATGGACGTCAAACAATTTCAGAAGAAGATATTGAAGAAGTAATAAATACATTACGTTCCCCCTTCCTTACTCAAGGACCAAAAATAACAGAATTCGAACAAGCTATTGCAGATTATCTTGGTGTTAAATATGCAGTAGCGTTTTGTAATGGGACAGCAGCGTTACACGGAGCGTGCTTTGCAGCAGGGATTGGAGAAAGTGACGAGGTAATTACTACACCAATTACATTTGCAGCTAGTGCAAATTGCGTTCGTTATATGGGTGGTACGGTAGTCTTTGCTGACATTCATCCTGAAACGTACAATATTAATCCCTTAGAAATTGAAAAAAAAATTACTTCAAAAACAAAAGCAATTATTCCAGTTGATTTTACTGGGCAACCAGCTGATATGGATGCTATCAATGAAATTGCCCAAAAGCATAATTTAATTGTAATTGAGGATGGTGCACATTCTCTTGGAGCAGAGTATAAAGGAAGAAAAGTTGGTACTTTGGCAGATATGACTATGTTCAGTTTTCATCCAGTGAAGCCGATAACAACGGCAGAAGGTGGGATAATAGTAACAGATAATGATGAATTCTATCACAAATTACAATTATTCAGAAGTCATGGTATCCAAAAAACGCCTTATTCAAATGAGCAAGGTGATTGGTACTATGAAATGATTGAACTTGGATTTAATTACCGAATGACGGATTTACAAGCGGCCCTTGGATTATCACAATTAAAAAAAATAGATCTCTTTCTAGAGAGAAGGAAAGAGATTGCTGAAATTTATAATAATTTGTTTAAAAACGTCCCCGAAATTATCATACCAAAGCAATTAAAAGATACAAATTCAGGTTGGCATTTGTATATGATTCAATTAGATGAAAAGATATCACGAAAAGAAATATTTAAAAAAATGCGGGAGCTAAATATAGGGGTACATGTTCATTACATTCCGGTTTATTGGCACCCTTACTATCAAAATTTAGGGTACAAAAAAGGCCTTTGTCCGATAGCAGAAAACTATTATAAAAGAGCTTTAACTCTACCAATACATCCGTCATTAACAAATGATGATATAGAAGGAATTGTAAGCTCAATGACCTCATTAATATCTTGAAGGAGATGTTAAGAAATTGGCTTTATTGAATAGTATAAAAATTCCTGCTCATTATAATCTGTATAACGGCAAGAATAATAGGGAATTAAGAATTGATTACGCTATCCCAGAATCAGGTACAAATGAGGAAACAGGAATTTTTATTTTTGTTCCAGGATTTGGAGGCCACATAGATTCAAAAGTTTATAAAAAAATGAGAGATGTTTTTGCTGATAAATATAACTGTGTAACCCTACAATGTGATTATTTCGGTAGCAAATTTATGCAAGAAGCTGAAGAATTCACATTAAAGGGGGATTTTTCAATGATAAGGCATCTATTTACAAATAATGAATTAAATCATATCCAATTACATCCCGAAGATATTTTAAACGTAGTTTCTAAAAAATATACATCTATACCAGTAATTGCAAACTTAAATGAAACAATAGACGAATTTGCAGACTTAAGTTTTATGCAAGTAATTGATATTGTTACGGCAATAGAAGCAATAAAAATATTATTGAGAGAGAATAATTTACTTTATCATGAAAGAAAAGTTATAGGTTATGGACAATCTCATGGTGCGTATTTGTTACATTTCGCTAACCGTTTAGCTCCTCATTTGTTTAGTTTAGTAATTGATAATTCTAGTTGGATTTATCCAAAATATATAATTCAAAATAGGAAAATTGCTAGCAAAATCAACAATTGCGAATTTATAATGGAGTTTGATTATTTTGCAAAAAAATTTATTAAGGATACAGAACCAATTTCTTTATTCTCAATGTATAATAATTTTGAAAACGGATCGTACATATATTCATGCATAGGGACAACAGATTCTTTAGTCGATGTTGAAAAGAAAGGAAAAATTTTTGAAAAGTTAAGCAATGTTGAATTTGAAATTATAGATGAATCAAAAGTAGATAGAAAAGTTTTTTATTCTACTAATCATGGGTTGGATGCAGATTTTCTTAAACTAATAGATTATGTGTTTTCTAAAAATATTAATCATTTAAATCAAAATATTCATCAACAAAAATATATCGTAAAATTAATAAATCTAGAATTGAATGTTGATTATAGTTATGGATTACCATTCTTTTCTTTAATATTCTAAAAATTTATTTTAAAATCAATTTCCATTTCGTGAAGTTAAACATATTAAAAAATCAATGAAGTT
Organism: Lysinibacillus telephonicus; assembly: GCF_003966145.1. Classification (GTDB taxonomy): domain Bacteria; phylum Bacillota; class Bacilli; order Bacillales_A; family Planococcaceae; genus Ureibacillus; species Ureibacillus telephonicus. Next base: position 4,193 of record NZ_RXNR01000012.1, on the reverse strand, counting down.
AATGATTAAGATACCAATTTTTAAACTAAGCAAGCAGTTGCTTAGTTTTATTTTTTTGGATAGAATTTCTAGTATTTTTATGAAATATCAAAAATTCTTGCCGATATAAAGTACATGATAAGAACCATATACGCTCGGACGAATTCAAGGAGGATAAGGAACATGCGTATTTCGACACAAGCAACAGTTGATACATCAACTACAGCTAAGCCAGTTCAACAAGATTCAACTGTCGAAAAAGTAGTAAAGCAAGGAAGCTTAGACACTGCGAAAATGGTAAAAGAACAGAATTTAGGTATAGAAAAAAATGAGGCTACTGATGAAAAACTAAAGCAGGCAGTAGAGTCGTTAAATGAATTTCTAGAAATCAATCATAATTCTTCGAAATTTGTCTATCATGAGGGACTTGACCGCTATTTTGTTCAAGTTGTAAATAAAGACACAGAAGAAGTTGTTAAAGAAATTCCACCTAAAAAGCTTCTTGATGCTTTTTATGAAATGCAAAAACTAGTTGGAATGATTGTAGATGAAAAAATATAACATAAATAGGAGGTTTTATAAATGGTGACACGTATTGGTGGATTAGCATCTGGAATGGATATTGATAGTATTGTTGAAAAACTTATGTCAGCCGAAAGAGCACCTTTAAATAAGTTATATCAACAACAACAGAAATATGAGTGGACACGAGATGCTTATCGAGAAATTAATACAGCGCTAAGTTCCTTTGATGATTTTTTATTTGACGGGTATCGTTTATCAAGTAATTTCTATAAAAAAACTGTTTCTTCAACAAATAGTTCTCTTGTAACAGCTACTGCGACTTCAGCGGCTACTGGAACCCTTTCTATTGATGGTGTAAGTCAACTTGCAAAATCAGCTCAAGGAGTAGGATCTACTATAATAGCAACGGGTTCTACTAAGATTAGTGATTTAACTGGTTTAGCTAGTGGTTCAAAGTTTACTCTAAGTGCTATTAATAGTAGTGGGACATTGAGTACAAAAGAATTTTCTATTGATGAAAATGAGACTGTTGATTCCTTAGTGAAAAAAATTAATAGTAGTGATATTGGTGTTACAGCACTTTTTGAAAACGGAAAACTGTCAATTACTGCCAAGAATATGGGGGATATAGAAAATGGTGCTGAAGTAACCGTATCAGCAGGAAATGGTGCCACATTATTTAATAAGCTCGGTTTTGGTGATCAAACAGGTAGTTTTGATAGCAGTACTTCACTTGATTTAGCTTCAGGTGGTCAAAATGCGGTATTTTCCATAAATGGTATTGCCACAGAAAGAAGTTCTAATACATTTTCGATTAATGGTTATTCAGTAACTCTTAGTTCGACTTTTAATAGTCAATCCACAACAGCAGAATATACGAAAAATATGTATAATAATTACATAATTGCCTCTTCTGAGTATAATGATGCAATGAATGAATTAGATGCTGCGCAAAATGACGTAAGTGCAAAAAAATCGGCTTTAAATTCTAACATTAGTTCAGCGATTGACTCAATTGAAACAGACGATTCTTTAAATGCTTACTTAATGAATTTAGGGGAAAACGGAGTAGAAAAATTAAAGAAACTTTCTTCTTTAAATTTTGATGATCCTTCCGTACTAAAAACAGAATTAGAAGGTTTATATTCTGCAGATAGTGAAACAAACTTGTTTACAGAATCGGAAGTTAACCAGTTAAAAAAAATGTTCATTTCTGAAACGGAAGCAACAGAAAATACTGAAGCTTCTATTTCATTCACTTCATCGGCTTCTATTTTCAAAGGTTTGGCAGATAATTTAAATGGCGAAACAGAACAAACTTTTACAGATGTTAAGGCTTATTTTGATGCAAATAAACATTTGGAAACTAGTATTGTCAATGCTGAAACAGCTTCAAATAATTTAAATTCAGCAAAGTCTACTTTAACGGATGCTTTATCGAAAAACTATGGAATTTCATACGATTTTAATACGAATAAAGCTTATGATTCTTCTAATAATGAAATTGATTTAAATTCGTTCTTAAATAATGAAATTAACAATTCAACAAGTATAAGTCCTGTTACTTTAACATCTTCAACTAATGTTGATGACATGGTTGACAAAATCAAAAAGTTTGTTGAAACGTATAACGGGCTAGTAACGACAATCAATAGCAAATTAAAAGAAAGCTACGATAGAAACTATCAACCTTTAACAGATGAACAAAAAGAAGAAATGTCTGAAGATGAAATAGAGAAATGGGAAGCTAAGGCAAAAACAGGTTTATTACGCAATGACTCCATTTTAACAAATGGATTATATGGTATGCGTAATACATTTATGAACTCGATTGGGGGATTAGGTGATGCTACCATCGACTCTTTAGCGGAAATTGGAATAACAACATCATCTACTTATTCTGATGGTGGTAAATTAGTAATAGACGAGGATAAATTACGTACGGCGATTGAAAAAGATGCAGATCAAGTTGCAGCAATCTTTACACAAACAGGTTCAGTTTCTAAAGATGAAGAAACTGGAAAAACTGTTGATACACGAGGTATTGCACAAAGATTGCGCGATGAACTAAAAGAATTTACAACTGACATTGAAAAGAAAGCTGGGAAAGCTTCTGCAACAAATCAAACCTTTACAATTGGGAAACGTTTGGATGAAGTAGAAGATAGTATAGCTCGATGGTTAGATAAGTTAGAAAACATTGAATCCCGATATTGGAAACAATTCACTGCTATGGAACAAGCCATTAGCAATGCAAATAGCCAAGCATCACTATTCCAAACAGGATATTAATCATTAAATTGGGGTAAACCAATGGAAAACATACAACAACTTTTGCAAATATCCGCTAAACTTTTTAAGCATCTTTCAGAAATTCCAAAGGGCGAAGAGCGTTCAGAATACATTGAAAAAATTAATCTTATGTTAGACGAGCGCGGTGTTATTATTAAAAAGCTACGTCTAGAAGGATTTGTAATAGAGGATAATAATAAACTTCATGAAACTTTGGCACAATTAGATAAAGGAATCCGCGAACGTCTAGATACTGTCATGCAAGCTGTAAAACAAGACATGAAAGACCTGCAAAACTCAAAGAAAAATGAGAAGCGTTATATGAATCCTTATTCATCGGTTCAAGTAATGGACGGGATGTATTATGACAAGAAAAAGTAAGTATTGGTACGAAAAAGTTCTATAAATGTTCATTCACATATAGAAAATTCTAGCTTACAAAAGAATTAGAAATGCAATCTCTCAAAAGGAGTGGCCCAATTGGCAGTACAAAATTCCGCACTTAATGCTTACAAACAAAATAGTGTGACAACTGCTTCGCCTGGAGAATTGACGTTAATGTTATATAACGGCTGTCTTAAATTTTTAACAAAGGCGAACAAAGCAATCGAAGAAAAAAATATTCAAGAAAAAAATATAAACTTACAAAAGGCACAAGCTATTATTTCTGAGCTAATGTCAACCTTAAATATGGATTATGATATTTCAAAGCAAATGCTTCCACTATATGAATATATGAATCGCCGTCTTATTGAAGCAAATTTAAAAAATGATACGGCAATTATTGATGAAGTTATTGGTTTAACAACTGAATTCCGTGATACATGGAAGCAAGTTATCCAAATTACTCGTCAACAACAATATAGCAATACGCAACAAGTTTAATATATTTTCGAAGCCTTGCATCAACATTTCATGGTGTAAGGCTTTTTATTTAACTGAAATCAGCAAATAAGTAACTATTTTCCATATAATTCACAGTGATAACAATACAAATTTTCCTAAATATAATGGTTGGAAAATATAGTAAATAGTCAAGTTGTGTATTGCATAATAAAAGTGCAGACTAGTGCAACGAATTTGTACAGAGTCTAGCACTTTTTTAGTGCAAAAAAATAGACTTGCCAGCCACCCCAAGTCACTCTACTGTTAAAGTGTCGAATTTTACCAGTGGAGGTTTGAAAGGATGCTAGCAATGTCTGAAATTAATTGTATCAAAACTTTAAGAAATGAAAAAGGATTGTCTATTTCTAAAATTGCAGAAACTATGAATGTGAATTGGCGTACCGCCAAAAAGTATGGTGATGGCGATCAGTTACCTCAAGAAAAAAAGCATATTAAAAAAGGGATGATGTACGAAGAAAAATGGGGAGAAATCGTTATAGACTGGCTTGAAG
>NZ_RXNR01000129.1 GCF_003966145.1 Lysinibacillus telephonicus | reverse complement strand
AACCTCACAAATAATTTAAGGGTTACGCCCCTTAAATTATTTGTGAGGCGAGCAAGCGATAGCGCGCTAGATTCAGAGTGAAATCTCAATTTCTTCTGTCCATTTTCTTGACATAGTATCAGGCTATAAAATTCATCAGGCTTCAAATGGTTTGGAAGCACTTAAAATATTAGAGTCAGAAGAAGTTGATTGCATTTTGTTAGATATGAAAATACCTAGAATGAACGGTTTAGAAATATTAAAACAAATAAGAGACAATAAATTAAGTATTCCTGTATTTATGATGACAGCTTTCAGAGAACAAGAACTAATAGATGAGGCTGGAAAATTAGGCGTTGTAAATTATTTTACTAAACCATTTAACATATTTGATATTCGAAATGAAGTTGTTAAAGTATTAGAACAAGGTCAGGATTATTCGGTAGAAGATCGTTAAGGTTAAATTCTGATTTTGTAAAAGGAATTAATTACATAACATTTTTTCTGCTGTTATATACTTAAGCGTTGAAAAAGCTTTGTAATTGTAAACATAACTATAATTAAATTAAAATCTCTTTTGCTCGGTTTATAGATAGTTAAAGTAATTTATACAACAATATAACGAGACATTTTTCGGCTGAACTATTTTATTTAGTTTAGCCTTTTTTAGTAGCGAGGAAGTAACGGTGGAAGAGCAATGAAAGGAAATTATATAAATATAGATTTCTCTTTCAGGTAGATAGGTAAAAATAAGTCCTTTTTTAAGAAACTAGCTGTTGAAATACTGTATATATATTAAAATGCTTTATTGGTTCTTTTGTAAGTAGGGGAACCAATTTTTTTATTATTACATAGTTTTAAAACTTTCTTTTTATTAGCCTCGTCTAATAGTCGAAATGGAGGGGAGAGTGTGGAAGAGATAACGTATGCTTCTATAACAACAGTCAATCATGAAGAATTGATTGATGATTTAATGCGTACATACGGGCAGGAAATCCAACAGCTTGTTTATGCTTATGTACATAACGAGACAATAGCGGAGGATTTGACCCAAGAAATTTTTGTAAAATGTTATAAATCAATAGAATCCTATAAAGGAAAATCGTCCATTAAGACATGGCTTTGGCGAATTGCAATCAACCATTCAAAAGATTATTTGAAAAGCTGGTATAACCAACGTGTTAAAGTTTCAGAGGATGTTGGTTTAATCATAAGTGAACGTAGAGATAGCGTTGAACAAACAGTTATCCAACAAGATGAAGATGCACAACTTGCATACTCTGTCATGCAACTGCCTATAAAATATCGAGAAGTAATCTACTTATTCTACTATGAGGAGCGTTCGATTAAAGAAATTGCCTCTATACTTGAAGTAAATGGAAATACTATAAAAACACGTTTACGCAAAGGCAAATCATTATTAAAAGAAATGCTGGAGGGATCCCTATGGATGAACGATTAAAAGGGTTAAAAAAAGCGATGAACAATCATACGTTTCGTCAAGTGAAGTTTACGGATGCCCATCGCCAAAAAATAAACGAACAAATAGAACAACTTGAAGATCAAGATGTGACAAAATTTATCCTTTCATTGCTGACTCAAGAAAGGACTGGCTCTGAGTTAACACAATTACTGCATGTAAGAGGGATCAAAACTATCATCAATAATGAAGGGATAGTCTATACAATTCTACACGCTCAAGAGCAACAAGGAATCATTGAATCATACTGGACTGAGGACGATGAAAAGTATTATAAATTAACAAATAAAGGTATGAAGATATTACAAAAGAAAAATGTGCAAAAAAGCAGTCGTGATATTTCCTTAAAACAGTTATTTAATGAGGTGACACTAAATGAACATTAGTCACTTTTTAGAAACAGTAACGAATGAAATTAAGTCTAAGGAAGCAAAGCAGTACGTGAAGGTAGAATTAAGCCAGCATATACAAAAATCAAAACAATCCTGGGTGCAACGCGGGTATAGTGAAATAGAAGCAGAGGAAAAGGCCGTGAAAGAAATGGGCAGTCCCATTACATTAGGTAAGTCTTTAAATAAATTACATAGGCCGAAAGTAGATTGGTTATTAATTTCTTTATTAATTGTTACATTGTTATTAAGCTTTTTACCAATTATGGCATTAAATCAAGAACGATATTTAGACTTTTTTAATTTGAATTTCTCAACAATGATACAAAACAAAGTGATTTTTATAATCATTGGATTAATTGTTGCGATTGGGATTATGTATTTTGACTATCGAAAACTAAAAAGATTTGGTTATCTGTTTTATGCTGCCGGAGTTGGGTTGATAATATTCCTTCAGTTATTTACGAATAGCATTGTTAATGGAGAACAGATGATTTCATTAGGTGGTATTGATATACAGGTTTGGATGGCAATTCCGTTATTTTTAATAGCCTGGGCATCAATTTTTAGTAATACGTCGTTTAAGTTATGGCATTGTATTGGTCTATTTGCTTTTTCTATTTATTTATTTTTGTGGATAGCTAATTTATCAATGCTATTTATTTATATTGTAATTGTTAGTGTCCTTTTCTTACAAAGTAAATTTAGTCGTAAAGAGAAATTACTAGTAGTTGGAGCTGCAGCTATTTTAATGGTAGGAATAATTATTTTCTTCACAGTTTCTTATATGAAAGGGAATATAGCACACTATCAAGTGGATCGTTTATTGGGTTTTATTGCCCCTTATGAGCATGCTTCTGGCAGTGGTTATCAATATGTGACACTTGAAAATGCAATTAAAAATGCGGGTATGTTTGGTACAGAAAATATAATATATATTCCGGATGCCGATACTATTCTTGTATTTGGAAATTTAATTCAAACATATGGATATGCACTAGGTATAGTAATTTTTGTGATTTTATCTGCTTTTTTGGCTCGAATCTGGATAATTTTAAAGTCAATTAAGGAGCCTTTTGGAAAGTTACTCATTATAGGGGGCGCAACACTTTTTGCTACCCAATTCCTCTATAGTGTAGGGGTGACCTTTGGATTGCTTCCGCTTGTCTCAATTACATTACCATTTATGAGTTACGGCTTAATGCCAACTGTACTAAATGCTTTTATTGTCGGGCTAGTTTTAAGTGTTTATCGAAGAAAACATTTTATTCAAATAAAAAGGGAAGAGAAGGACTTGAGCAGCTTTCAGTGATTTTTAATATTTAAAAAGCAAGGTGCGTTGGTCATAATGATCAACGCTTTTTTTTCTGTGAAAATAATTAATCCCTTCGGTCTTTGAATACTATTAATCAAATATGTTTATTCTTAAATTGACCGAAAAAAGCCAATAAGAAAGCAGAGCTACCTGTTGTGGGGTAACT
>NZ_RXNR01000128.1 GCF_003966145.1 Lysinibacillus telephonicus | reverse complement strand
AAATGTCGTAACAATAACAGGTAATTCCTATCGTCTTAAACAACATCTTGAACCAGCAGACGAGTAATTTTGTACATCCTTAAACGAGCAAAAATGTACATATTAAGGTTGACATTTATAGAAATAAAAGTAAATGAAATAGAACAATCAAATAGGTTAATTGAGCTAGTAATCTTAGACTCCTACACTTTATTCGATAGAAAAATTGAAGGTGATTGGAGAATAATTGGTCGTCATATAAATTATATTCCTACAGATTTCGAGAATACGTTTTTCACTTACGGTGTTGGTGATTCATGTCGCAAAGTTGATATTTTTGATAATGAAGTTCCAATTAATGAATCGCAAGCAAAGGGATTAACAGACTATAGCCCATTAGGAAATTATGATATAAATGATTTAATTAGTGATAAACTCTAAGGAAATAAGTGGAAAACACGATTTCACAATAATGATTAATTATGTCCTATAAATATTAAAAAGTTTTTTGACCAACTAAGAAATACAAAGGGGAATCGATTCTTGTAATAAATCTTTAGTGTTAAGAAATTTAAACTTCAAATTATATGTGCTTTGTGAAAAGAGGGAATATTATGCAACAGAAAAGAAGTTTTGATGAAGTAATTGTAAATTTAGAATACCGAGATAGGATTCCCAAAGATTGTGAGTTTACGAGGAAAGATTGTTTATTTTTATATGAAAAACTTGCCGATAATAAAATTGAAGAAGATCATGTATTTTTATCTTATGAAAAAGCGAAAAGATACAATGACGAGTATCATGAAGATTTTAGTGAATTTAAAGAAAGTCATTGGATATTCGCCGAAACTGGTAGAGGCGACTTTTGGATAATTGATCTTGATGATATGGAATCACCACCAACAGTATTATTTTATGATCATGATCTTGAGGATTTTAGTCCAGAAAACATGTTGAATATGTCAATAAATATTTTAGAGTGGTTTGAGTTAGCTGATTTAATATCTCAACTTCATAACCCAGATTTTTATGATAAAGATTTTAGGTTAAAGGAGCATTGGAAACAAAAAGCGATAGAAGAAATAGAAAAGATAAAAAAGGACTTTCAATAAAATCCCCCTTCCAATTATTCTGAATAGTTAAAATAATACGTGAGTTGAGGGTCTAAAATAAAGCATTAAATGTAGGGTGTTTATATTTAGACAGATTTAACAAGGGTATTAGCTCAGAAGATTTGAGTTACTTTTTAGCAAATATGACTCCTTAGAAATGTTCTAGATAAACCTTATGTAATAAAAATAGTTTCTTCAAGTGAGTTTATTCCAACTAGTAAAAGGCATTACCCAGAGGATGATGTTATTTGGGAGGAGTTGGAGGGAAATATTAGTAATGAATGGTATCTTTTTGCTGAATCTGAACAAATAAACCAATACATTAGTATTGATATGAACAAGTCTCGCTTAGGTTATTGCTATGATAGTTTCTTAGAAATCCGTTCAGCACCAGGGGAGAGTTAGATAATTGCCAAAACTTCACAGAACCGTTAGAGTGATTATACTCCAGAAAAGGTAAAAATTAGTTTTGTTATCTGAAACTTTCGAGTCTTATGGAGATGCTTATGAGGGAATGTGAAAATAGATGAACTGGAATATTTGCTAGCTAGATCGTTGGATGACTCTAATAATATGATAAAGCTAATTACAGATTCTAAAAAAATATGTAAAGAAGAAACAATATATCTTCTTTACATATTTTTTGGTTAGTAAGCCTGATAACATGCATTAAGAGTATTTCGACATTGCAACGGAATCATTTACTCTTTATATCCGAAGATTGCTAAGCAATTTAACTAGCAGGTACTGACCCTCCGCAAATTTTGGCACTAAATACTTAATCAAAGGTCGATGAGATTTAATCGGATGGCTTAGGTATAGTTGACTCTAACCTTAATGTGAATTTGTCGGCGGTTTTAAAGTAGAATTATATTAGCGCCAAAATACAATATGAATAAATAATTGTAGATAGTTTTTTTAGAAAAGACTTTGAAAATATTATTTCAAAGTCATTTTCTATTTTGAAGATGTGTTGCCAAATAAATCGATTCTTTACCAACCGAATAATAATTGCTTATGTATGTAATAGCTATAGGTATCTATCAGATAGCTATGACGATGTGATTTTTGCGAAAGACAATCATACGCAAGTTTCCTTTGATTACACCATTCTTGGCAGCTTGAAGTCCCGAGAACAAGGCGGGAAGAAAGTTCGATTTGCCTATGATACAGAAGAGCAGTTAATTGCTGTGTTCAACGAAAAAGGCGAAGCGTACCAGTTTGAACGGGATGCGAAAGGGAATATCATCAAGGAAATCGGCTTTGATGACATGACAAGAACGTATGAACGAAGTCTAGCGGGATTGGTTCAGAGAATTAATCGACCTGGTAATCGCTGGACAGCGTATCAACATGACAACCTAGGAAATGTTATTCGTGCGGATTATTATGACGATACATGGGAAACATTTACTTATGACAAAAATGGTTTGTTAAAAGAGACGGCAAACGACCATGTGACCGTCAAGCTTGAGCGCGACGCATCCGGCCAAGTGATCAAAGAATGGCAAAACGACCATTGGATTGAAAGTAGCTACGATGAACTTGGCAATCGTTCACGGATTACGAGTAGCCTAGGCGCAAACATCCATGTCGCTCGGAATGAAATGGGTAATGTCATGCAAATGACCGCCTCACAATCCGACAAAAACCAGTGGACTGCTTCCATGCAGTACAACGAACTAGGTCAGGAGATTGAGAGAATCTTACCTGGGGATGTCATTAGTAAATGGCAGTATGATATTACAGGTAGACCAACACACCATCGAGTAAAGAGTCAAAACCGCGATACAAGAAGACGCGTGTATAACTGGGATGTCAATCACCGCCTCCGCAGCATGGTCAACGAACTAACTGGAGTAAAAGTCACATACGGTTACGACGAGTTTAGTAACCTCGTCTGGGCGAATCAAGACAGTCAATTCGATTTCCTATACCGCAGTGTTGACGAAGTTGGCAATCTATATGAAACACGTGAAAAATCAGATCGCGTATACGGTCCTGGCAGTAGACTACTAGAAACAAAAGACGCCAAATTCACCTATGACGAAGAAGGAAATCTCATCAAGAAAGTCGAAAACAATGGTGATACGTGGAAATATGAGTATTATGGCAATGGGATGATGTCAAAAGTCATTAAGCCAGACAAGACGGAAGTAACTTTCAAATACGACACGTTAGGTAGACGGGTAGAGAAGAGTTCCAATGAAAAGTCGATGAGATTCGTGTGGGATGGGAATACAATTCTACATGAATTTGATTCGCAGAATGATCCGGCTGAACCTAATCTAGTCACATGGGTATTTAATGATGGCTTTGTCCCTTCAGCTAAAATCACAAGTGAAGGCCATTATAGCATTATTAGTGATTATCTAG
>NZ_RXNR01000127.1 GCF_003966145.1 Lysinibacillus telephonicus | reverse complement strand
CGACACTTTAACAGTAGAATGACTTGGGGTGGCTGGCAAGTCTATTTTTTTGCACTAAAAAAGTGCTAGACTCTGTACAAATTCTTTGCACAAGTCTGCACTTTTATTTTGCAATAAACATCATTACCATTATGAACCGAAGGTACTTATTTTCATGCCAGGGTTGGGTGTAAAAAACTCATGATTGTTTATTTATTGTGATATGTGGCACCGTGTTATCCTTTTATAGTTATTTAGAAAGTTTAAAGTATTTAACAGCCTCAGAAACAAGTTTGTTAGCTTGTGCTGAACCGCTATCAGCAGCTCTCACTGCAGTATTATTTTTAGGGGTATCCTTTGGCTGGGTTGATTGGCTTGGTACAGTGTTTATTTTATTAACCATTGTTTTACTGTCAAGGAATAGGGGATAGTACCGTACAATAATTTCAGAAATAAAAAAAGGGAGTGTCTATCTTGAAGAATTTCAAGATACTTCCTCTATATCAATTATTAATGAGAATTTTAAGAGCATAATCTCCTCGAAAAAGAAAAAGCCGTTCCAAATGACTTTTGGACGGCTTCTTGATTATTTTAGTGAGAAACATCATGTACTGAAATACCAGTTTGAGCTTTAACATCAACTTCGCGATATTTCGCTTCATCAGTTTCTTTAGATAATAGTGTACCAATCAAACCACCTATGAATCCAAGTGGAACAGATACAATGGCAGGGTTAGTTAAGAAAATTAATGGTTCCCCAACAAAGATTGCTTTACCAGCTTCTGGATTCCAAACGTTCGGAGAGATTGCCACAAGTATTAGTGCTGAAATTAAACCTGTAAGCATTGCTGCTACTGCACCAGTAGTATTGAAACGCTTCCAGTAAATTGTATAAATAATTACTGGTAAGTTTGAAGAGGCAGCGATACAGAACGCTAATGATACTAAAAACGCTACGTTTAAACTTTGAGCTCCTAATGCTAAAACGATTGATATAACTGAAATAATAATTGATCCTACACGTGCAGCAACAACTTGTTCTTTTTCAGTTACATTACCTTTTTTAATAATTTGACCATAAATATCATGTGATAATGCTGAAGCACCAGAAAGTACAAGTCCTGCCACTACGGCTAAAATCGTTGCAAAAGCAACCGCACAAACGAAGGAGAATAAAACATCTCCACCTAAAGCTTGCGCAAGAAGTGGGGCAGCCATGTTACCTGCAGCATTTGCTTCTATAATAGTTTCTTTACCTACAAAAGCAGCAGCACCGAATCCTAAGAAGATAGTTAATACATAGAATATACCTACAATCCAAGTAGCCCAAATAACAGATGAACGTGCTGTTTGTGCGTCTTTAACAGTAAAGAAGCGCATTAAAATATGTGGAAGTCCAGCAGTCCCTAGTACTAAGGCAATCAACATTGAAATTGTATCAATACCATTTGTATATTTTAATCCTGGGTTTAAATAAGCTTGACCAGCATCAGTTGCTGTTGTCATATGTGAGAACATAGTTAAAATATTGAAATTAAATTTAGCTAATACTAAGAATGAAATAATTACTGTACCAAGCATCAATAAACAAGCTTTAATAATTTGAACCCAAGAAGTTGCAGTCATTCCACCGAAAAGAACATAGATTGTCATCATGAAACCTACAAGAAGTACTGCAATCCAATAATCAATACCTAATAATAGTTGAATAAGTGCACCTGCACCAACAAGTTGTGCAATCATGTAAAATAATACGATAACAATTGAACTTAATGCAGCAGTTCCACGGACTTTCTTAGCGTCAAAACGTGCAGAAATCATATCCGCTAAAGTAAATTTACCAAGGTTACGTAATGGCTCTGCAACAATGTATAAAACCACTAAGTAAGCTACTAAATATCCTAGAGAGAAGAAGAATCCATCAAATCCTGTTAATGCGATAGATCCAGCAATACCTAGGAAAGAGGCAGCTGATAAATAGTCACCCGAAATAGCTAGTCCATTTTGCCAACCTTTTAAACCACCACCAGCAGTATAGAAGTCGGTTGCAGTACTCGTTCTTCTAGAAGCCCACCAAGTAATAGCCAGTGTTAAACCTACAATTGCCAAGAACATAACAACAGCAGTAATACTCATTAATTAACACCTCTTTCGTATTCATCGATAATCGCTTTTGCTTCTTTATCGTATGAATTTGCTTTTGATACATAAAGGTGAGCAAGACCCCAAGTCATAATAAATAGACCTGCAGAGTAGATCCATACCCAAGTAATTTCACCAATTGCTTTTTGGTGCAAAATTTGAGTATACGAAGTTAGAACAGGAAGTAACAAATAAGCAATAAGGAAAATAGCTGTTAGTGACCATAAAAAAGTATTTTTCCTCTTTGATAGCTGTTTGAACGATTCCATCTCCGCGATTTTGTCATAATCAATATTCGGTTGTTGATTATTCGCCATAAACATACCCCCATTTTCTGTTTAAATTTACTGCTTAATGATTGCAAAATTCTATTTTAATAGATTTTACAATTTTCATTTTATTTAAGCGTTCACAAAATTGCAATACTTTTTCTACAAATTATTCGAAAAAATATTTTTAAAAAATTAGATTAATAGAGAAATTATTTTAAAAAACGATTAAATAAGTGATTTTTTAACTAATCAGTATAACAATCAGCATATTACCAAAAGAGAAAATATGGACATAATTGATGGTTGACATACCTAAAACGCTTTAAGAAGGAAGATATTTACTGAAGGGATTTGGAATGGAAACTATATTGTAATAAATAAATTGGAATTTATATGAAATCGATTAGAAATGAAATTAGTTGGAGTAAATAATATTGCTACAGTGAAAAAAGATGAATTATGAAGTCCAGGACGATTTTTGGAATCTATTAAACGCTGCAAAAAAATAGAGTTGAAATATAATGTAAATTTAGATGAAAAAATAAGATATTAAGTTGATTTTCAGTTTCTGTCTCACTATTTGAAGTATACTTTTGAAACGAGACTCAACTTCATATAATTTATATTATGTAAACTAGAAAAATTTCAAATAGACCAATAACTAATCACTTATCTTCCCATAATAATTTTTAAATATTTTCAAATTGCAATGATTTAAGAAATTATTCAATTAATTTTAATTGAGGATTCCTGATTAATTTAGCGAGCACTCTTTTAAATCTTATATTGTTTAACCATTTAACAAGTGCATTTGCTTCATAATTAGTGTAAATTCTTTTCCCTTTTCTAAAGCCCAATATTCTGTATTCTTTTCTTCATCAAAAATCCACTCTATAGTCCCACTGAACACAGTTTATCTACCTACTTTGGATGAACAAGAAATATCTTGAATAAAATTCGTCACCAAAGTCGTTTGTATTTCGCAAGTAAAAATTGAGCCATTTATTAATTAAAAACTGAGCCACTTAAACCTGACTATTTTCCAACCATTCCTTTGTGTCTAATATTCGATAAGATGGTCCTACCATGTCTAC
>NZ_RXNR01000126.1 GCF_003966145.1 Lysinibacillus telephonicus | reverse complement strand
AGTTGAATAATTTTTAACATAAATTCTTTTGGATACTTATAAAAGGTCATAAAAAAAGCCCCCTATTAGGTAGATGAATTTTTATTTTTTCATCTGTCTACCTAATAGGGAGCATATCATTCACTAAATGGACAACCCTTATTTTTTATACATTAATATTTTTCGGAATGTTTCGAAAAGTGTCTAGCCCCACTACTCTAATCGCTTAGTAGCATATAACAGAGCTAGCACCTTTTTGTAAAAGGTTTCATGTCTGTATGTGATATAGCAATGTAGTTGAGTGCTTGCCTTTTTATACTTCCATAATAATAGGTAGAATCATTGGGCGACGTTTAGTTTTCTCAAAAAGATATGGTCCTAATACGTCTGTAATTTCATTTTTCAACTCTGTCCACTGAGTAGATTTCGCTTTAATCATTTCATTTAAATGATTATTTAACATTTTTTGTGCTTCACTAATCATTGTACCTGATTCACGCATATAGACGAAGCCGCGGGAAATAATATCTGGACCTGCAACAATTTTTTGCTTTTTCATATCAACACTTACTACTACGATAACTAATCCTTCTTCTGACAGAATTCGTCGATCACGTAGCACGATATTGCCAATATCTCCAATTCCACTTCCGTCAATATAGACATCCCCAGATGGAATGCGACCTGCTACAGCAGCTTTATTTGAACTTAGCGCTAATACATCGCCATTTTCCATGACAAAAGTATTTTCAAGAGGTACATCACAGTCTACAGCTAAACTTGTATGCATTTTTAACATCCGGTATTCACCATGAATCGGCATGAAAAATTTCGGTTTTATTAACCGCAGCATCAATTTTTGTTCTTCTTGAGAGCCGTGGCCGGATGTATGGATGTTATTTAATGAACCGTGAATGACTTCTGCACCTGCGCGGAACAATAAGTTAATAATTTTATTGACACTCATAGTGTTTCCTGGGATTGGTGATGATGAAAATACGACCGTATCACCAGGTTGAATTTGAATTTGTCGATGTGTACCGTTTGCAATTCTGGATAGTGCTGCCATTGGTTCACCTTGGGAGCCTGTACATAAAATTATTACTTCATTTGCAGGCAGTCGATTAATAGTTTGTGCATCGACAAATGTTTCCTTTGGTGCTGTTATATAACCAAGTTCACGACCAATTGAAATTGCATTATCCATTGAACGACCAAAAACGGCAATTTTACGTCCATATTGTGCAGCTGCATCGGTTACTTGCTGTAAGCGATGAATGTTCGACGCAAACGTTGCAAATATAATACGTCCTTCAACTTTACGCAAAATGTCATGAATGCTTTCGCCAACTTTACGTTCTGACATTGTGAAGTTTGGTACTTCAGCATTTGTACTATCAGATAATAGGCATAGTACGCCGTCACGCCCAATTTCAGCCATTTTAGTCAAATTCGCTGGTTCACCAACAGGTGTGAAGTCAAATTTGAAGTCTCCTGTATGAACGATATTACCAGGAGGCGTTTTTACAACAATACCAAAAGCATCAGGAATACTGTGAGTGGTACGGAAGAAACTAACAGATGTTTTTCTAAATTTAATGATGTCATCTTCTTTAATTTCAATAAGTTTTGTTGTACGGAGTAAGCCATGCTCATCTAATTTATTTCGTAATAGCCCAAGAGCGAGTTTGCCTCCATAAACAGGGATATTAACTTGACGTAATAAGTACGGAATGCCACCGATATGATCTTCGTGACCATGTGTTATAAATAATCCCTTAATTTTATCAGCGTTGCGTACTAAGTACGTATAGTCAGGAATGACATAGTCAATCCCCAGTAAATCGTCTTCTGGGAATTTTATTCCAGCATCAATTACTATAATTTCATCCTGGAATTGTACTGCATATGTGTTTTTGCCGATTTCGCCCAGTCCGCCAAGAGCGAAAACGGCAGCTTGATCATTTTTTACAAATTTCATAAATGTTAAGCATTCTCCAAACGGAAGTCCGGGCTGTTTTGTTCATACTCTAAATAATTGCCCTCAAGTAGTTGGATATACTCAATGTTATAATTGCGGTCTTTTAAGTATTCGCGGACTTCTCTCTCCGAAGATGCTTCTAAATAAAGACTTTTTGTATTTTCGCGAACTGGTACTTCATTTGCATTTTCTTGATAATAAACTTTGTAAATCATAATTTCTCTCCTTTTATTACGTACATTATTGTGCAATCATTCATCTTCACAATATTATCGATCATACCTTGGCGAAATGCCGTACAGATTATGAATTTCTGGCTTGTATTAATAAAGCAGACGTTAATCAAATAGTTGTATTCAAAATCTGTGACATCATCCTAAAGGTTTTATCTTCTTTCAGCGAACATTAGTTGAATTGCTGAAACTACACCTTCAATCATTTTACCATCATTTGGAGCAAGAGTCTTGTGCAGAATGAAGATAAGACGAATCAATTAATTATTAAATGATGCATTTCCTTTATATTATCATGCGACTACTTTAAAATAAAGAAAAGCCCTTCAAAATTGAAGGGCTTAAGCGATAGATTTTTTACCGAGGATGCCATTTAATCGTTTCAAAATTTTCTTTTTGAGTCGTTTTAACATGGCACATCACTCCTTAAATTAATTATACTGAAATTCTGTATATATGTAAAGTATTTTTCATTTACATATAAATATGCATGGAAAGGATTTTAAAATGAAGGATATTTTATTTTTTGATGTGGATGGTACACTCTATAATCGTGAAAAAGTAATACCTCAATCTGCAAAGGATGCAATTAAACAAGCGCGACAAAACGGCTATGAAATTGCTATAGCAACAGGTCGAGCACCTTTTATGATTCAAACAGTATTAGATGAATTAGAAATCGATACATATGTAACATTTAACGGACAGTATGTAGTGTATAAAGGCGAAGTAATTTTTACTGACAGTATCCCCAAAAATTACCTTTCCGAAATCATTCAATTTGGCAATGAAAGAAATCATCCGGTTGTATTCATTGATGATAAGAAAATGATTGCATCAATTGAAGGAGACGATTTTATACGTGAGAGCATAAATACATTAAAATATCCATATCCAGAGGCTAACCCTTTATTTTATGAAGATAATGAAGTGTATCAAACGTTAATATTTATGGAAGAAGAAGACGAACAGCTATATAAAGAAGCGTTTCCTGAAGCAAAATTTGTACGATGGCATCGATATTCCTGTGATATTCTTCCAAAAGATGGATCTAAAGCGCGTGGTATAAAAAAATTGCTTGATAAAATGGGGATTCCAATTGAGAATTCAATAGCGTTTGGTGATGGTTTGAATGATATTGAAATGCTGCAAGCGGTGGGAACAGGTGTGGCAATGGGTAATGGCCATGAAACAGTAAAAAAAGTTGCAGATGTTGTAGCAGATCATGTCGATCACGATGGTCTTGCTAAAGTTATGAAAGAGCTGAAAATTATATAATTGAAAAGTTTTTTATAAATTTACCATTCCTGTAATTTTATACATCAGTCTATAATTAATCTATTTTGTTAATAATGAAGGGGACGTCCGAAAGAAGTTTTGGACGTCCCCTTTTCGACGTGCGCCCGGCATGCGTATGAACTATAGGGTGCAAGTCCCGAACCCCGAAGACAGAAGTAGAGGTTAGCTAAGAGCAAGGGTGTCCGTGGCGACGCGGAATCTGAAGGAAGCTGGAGGC
>NZ_RXNR01000125.1 GCF_003966145.1 Lysinibacillus telephonicus | reverse complement strand
CTTATACGGGACAGAGCTTCCGTTTAGCCAATGCGTTGTCGAGAAAACAGTAAAAATATTGGGTGGCAACACTCTGTATTTTTCATTGCAATTCTCTGCATTTTTATCTTGCAAAATACACAAGTGGACCTTGTGCTAATATTTCGTTACGTTTGATGTTAGTTGATTTGATATTTTGGGGGAAAACAAAATGAATTTTAAAAGGCAAGAAGGTTTTCGTTTCGTCTTTAATGAAGCGATAGATGCTAAATTTAAATTAAGGCTTAATGGCAGGGGTATTAATTTTGAACCCTATGAGTGTAAGATCATAGATATTAGCCCAAGAGGAGTTAAAATGTTTTCAGAAGCGAAGATTGGGGAATATTTAAATAATACTACTCTACAGATTGAAGTCCAATTCGTTCTTGATGTGACAATGATTCGGGCAACTGGTGAAATTGTTTGGAGCAAGCCATATGCAAACGGCAGTCAGTTTGGGGTTTTATTCCATGAAGACGAGAATATTGATGAACTTATTATTAGTGAAATGAAGCAACGACGAAAAAAGGAAGTTCTTCAAGATAAATTTACAAAAATAAAATATTAAAATTTTGTGAAGACGGTGTCGAAACATGGAAAAGATTTCTCTGTAGTGGTAGGATTTTTTTAAGCCTATGGCGAATATATATTTACATAGGTGTAACAAAAGGAGGAGTTTACATGCTAAACTTTAACATTCGTGGTGAAAACATTGAGGTAACTCCAGCGATTCGCGACTACGTTGAAAGCAAGATTGAAAAAATTGAACGTTATTTTAGTAACGGTGTCAATGCAAACGCTAACGTGAATTTGAAAGTGTACAATGATAAGCAAACAAAAGTTGAAGTGACGATTCCTCTTAAAAATGTCACTCTCCGTGCAGAAGAACGACATGTTGATATGTATGCAGCTATCGATTTAATCGTCGATAAATTAGAACGACAAATACGTAAACATAAAACAAAAGTAAACCGTAAGTTCCGTGAACGTGAAGGCACAGGTGTTTATTTTGCAAACGAAGTTGTTAATGGTCAAAATGGATCGAGTGAAGAAGAAGAATTCCCAGTTGTTCGAACAAAACAATTCGATTTAAAACCGATGGATTCTGAAGAAGCGATTCTTCAAATGAATTTACTTGGACATGACTTCTATATCTTTACAGATGCTGAATCAAACGGCACAAATATCGTATACAAACGCCGTGATGGAAAATATGGATTAATTGAAACAAACTAAGTCTTAAATCATATAAGCTCCCGGATTTTTTCGGGAGTTTTTTTATTTAAAAATTTCTATTTTCCTCTCGCTCCCTTGATTACATCACAACAACAACATAATAAACCTTTAATCCTACCTTTAAACTATTTTGAATTTATTTTTCTCATATTTAAGATACCTACTATAAGCTAAAAAATGTATAAAAATGATTATTTGGACTTAAATTTTCAAATTTTTATATGCTAATTGGACTTATTTAAACATAAATTCTGACAAATAACAGAGCTACATAAATGAGCCAAAAAATTAGCTCTAGTAAATGTAACTATTTTCATATGTCTTTTAGTCTAGGAAAAAACTCTTTGGTCTCTTGGCTGTCTTTGACAACACCTCTTAGTTCCCTATACTGAGAATATAATGAGGAATTACCATTATTATCAATATTCGAAATTCGTTAAAAGTAACAAAACGATATGCTGCCATCTTTATTTGAAGGGACGACGATATGATCGCAGCCATTATTACTGCTATTGCTATAATTATTAGTTCAACATTACTTACGCCGGTAAAAAACGAAAAAAGGGCTCAATCATTGGCTGTGCTTGACTGTTTTATTAATTTTAGTATTAAGAATTATTTCAAAGGCAGTAAGTGGACAATCTGGTGCAATTGGAGAGTTAATTGGCTCAATTATCGAAAAAATTTCTGCAATGGTAGGTTAGTAGTTAACTAGGAGTTGAAAAGTATGTATAAAAGATACAGTTTTTTAGTAGTTTTCATATTCATTTTACTTGCTGGATGTAATCAGGAACAAACAACAACGAATGAATCAGAAGAGGCAGAAACTGAAATTGAATCAGAAGAACTGTCAAATGTTAAAGAAGAAACAACGGAAGTTGAGGAACAAAGTGAAAAAGAGAATGTTATAATAGGTTCCCCACTTCCAACTACTTTAGAGGAACTTGAAAAGCTTCCTTCAGGCTATACAAAATATATTAATAGACTTGAAGAAGAAGGAAAGAAATTAACAGATGTACTGACTATAAATCTTCCAGATATATCGAACAACCCAACTACTGAAGAATTAGACCGATACTACGAAGCAATTTTATCTGTCTTTCAGCAAGATTTTGAGGGTCCGGGAGATTTAATTGAGCAGTTAAAATTTCAAACTATTGGAAGCCCGGATATCGAAGATCCACGCTATCAATTTAAGGAAAACTTAAATGTAATGGTTATTCTAGATGCTTCAGGCAGTATGGCAAATTATGAGGGCAGTGTAACGAGAATGGATGCTGCTAAAAAGGCTATTACGGAATTTGTTAAAACCTTGCCTGGGGGTGCAAATGTTGGTTTACGTATATACGGACATAAAGGTACTGGAAAAGATTCAGATAAGGCTTTGTCTTGCAGCAGCAGTGAACTGATTTATCCATTAAGTAATTATAATGCAGCAAACTTTGAACAGGCTCTTTCAAAAGCAGTACCGGCAGGATGGACTCCAATTGGCCATGCCTTAAATGAGGCGAAAAAAGATTTAGCATCCTTAAAAGGAGACTCAAATACAAATATTGTCTACTTGGTAAGTGATGGTATCTCAACTTGTGATGATGATCCAGTTGGAGCAGCAAAAGCTTTGTATGATTCCGATATTACACCGATTGTAAATGTAATTGGATTTAATGTAGACCAAGAAGGTCAAAAGCAGTTACAGGAAATTGCGACTGCGGTGGAAGGTACTTACGAAAATGTGGCAGATGCACAAGGTCTTCAAGAGCAATTAAATGAGGCAAATGAGATAGCTTTGAAGTGGAAACAGTGGAAAACGTCTGAAGAGGGTTGGATTAATTATTATAAAACCGATAACTCTCTAGATATTTTTAGTTATCATTCAAAAGAGTTTGGAAAATGGGTAGACGAAAGGCAAGCGGTTGGCTTTACGTTAACGTATTTATATCAACAAAAAAATAAAATGTCCCGCGAATCCCATGATTATTTACAGAAGAAAAATAAAGAATATCATGCTTGGATTGAAGATGAGTATGGCAAATTACGGGACGAATTAAAAGAAATAAATGAAATGAATCACGCTGAAGCGATTAAAGCATTAGAAGAAAAATATCTTACAAACACAAGTACACCTTAAAAAGGAATCGAGGTGAAAATGTGGGAAAGAAACATTTTCGGAAATTTTTTGCGGTATTTATGATTGTCTTTATGTTGTTCTGGTCAGCATTACCTTCGATTAGTATGGCATTTTTTATAACACCAGGTAATGCGATTACACCTGGGCAACCAATTGCTCCAGGACAGCCGATTACCGGTGGACAATTTATTGTCCCTGGTCAAGTAATCCAACCAGGAAACTCGGTAAATGGAGGAAGTGCGTCTCAGGGTGGTACTGTTTTACAAGGTGGTAATTCAGCAGTTTGATATGCTCCCTATTAGGTAGACAGATGAAAAAATAAAAATTCATCTACCTAATAGGGGGCTTTTTTTATGACCTTTTATAAGTATCCAAAAGAATTTATGTTAAAAATCATTCAACT
>NZ_RXNR01000124.1 GCF_003966145.1 Lysinibacillus telephonicus | reverse complement strand
CACGTATCACCTTTCATTGCTTGTTTCTCGACAATTCAAGTATATAGAAATCGGTGATTACGTGCTTTTTTATTTATGAAATTTTTTCAAACCCCAACAAATATTATAGAGCCCTAAATATTTATAAATAAAAAGCGTGCAGGCAAAGTCAATTGAGACTTTGTCCTGCACTCTGTATGTTCATTATTTATTCTGTAACCTTTTCTTCAACAGTATCTTCATCTATTTTCTCATCTGTTGTTGGAGGCAAAATTTCTTGTTTAACAGCACTAGCTGATAGACCATTTTTCGAATATTTTTCTTTCAATTCGAAATAATAATCTAACATTTCTCTTGCTATTTCGTTCGCTTCTCCTAAATGAATATTGAAATTTGTTGTTGCCCAAGGAATTAATACTGCATATGCTACCTCAGGATTATCATAAGGTGCGAACCCTACGTGGGCAATATTAATCGTATTTGTACCAAATTCTTCACGAAGCGGTCCATAATAAACAACCTCTGCTGTACCGGTTTTCCCCGCTGCTGTGTATGGTGTATTAGCAAATTGGGCACGAGCAGACCCTTGAGAACCAACATATACTTGACGAAGCCCTTTTTTAACGTGATTAATTTCATCTTCAGTATTTGAAATACGATTTAAAATTTTTGGTGTTACTTCTTCAACTAATGGTCCCAACGTTTCTCCATCTGCAGAAGGCTCACGAATTTCTTTAAGTAAGCGAGGTTGAATACGATATCCTCCATTTGCAACTGTAGAAATATATTGTGCCATTTGCATTGGTGTATACGTATCAAACTGTCCAATAGCAAAGTTTAAAATTTTACCGTTGTTGTCCAATTCACCTTGGAAGCCCGCGAATTCATTTGGCAAATCTATTCCGGTATTTACTCCTAAACCAAATTGAGCATAGCCATTTCTCATTGTTTGCAATGTATCTGGCTGAATTCTTAACCCCATATTGTAGCTATATCTCGTCCCAGCAATCATCATTGCTATTTGGAACATATAGGAGTTGGATGAACGCTCTAACGCTTTTATATCATCCATAGGAATGCTTCCGTTACGGTTGAAAATCGAGCTTTTTGGTTCTGTACCAGCAAGTTTAATTGGTTGGTCAACTAGATAAGTACCTGGTTTAATAACTCCTTCTGAGTAGGCCATTAATAATGTAGCTGCTTTTACCGTTGAACCTACCTCATAAGCTGTTGTAAATGTTCCATAGGAATAATCAACAACATAGTTTTTACCTGTTTCACTATCTTTCTCTATTTTTTTCCCAACAATTGAAAGGATTTCGCCCGTATTCGGATTCATCATCACGAAGAATGCGCGGTCAAGAAGATGTGATTGACTCTTTGATTTTAGTTCCAGTAATTTCTCTTCAACAACTCTTTCAGCTTCTGCTTGAAGCTCAATATCAAGTGTAGTAACTAAATCACTGCCAGGTTCTCCTTCATATGTTGTAATTGTATCTACAACTTCTCCTCGTTTATTTGTTATATTTTTAACTACCGATTTTTGACCTTGCAATAATTCCTCATATTGGGCTTCAAAGTAACTTTCTCCTACCCGGTCATTACGTGAGTAGTCTCTAGCTAAATAATAGTCTAGTTTTGACTTTGGAATCCCTTTACTAGGCACAGTCGTTCTTCCTAAAATAGAAACCGACGATAATTTTACACGCTTCCAGTCTGTTGTTGTATTAACGCCTGGCAAATCAGAAAGTCTTTCTGATACTCGTGCGAATTCAGCATCTGTTACATTTTCACTTTTTATAATTTGTGGGGATAAATTGTAACCGGAGGCCATTTCACGATAAATCGCTAATACCTCTAAATCAAATTCAGTTAATTGATTTAATTCATCTTCTGTAATTCGTTCACGTACAAGACGATCAATCTCAGCTTGAATTTCACTATCTTCTAACTCCTCATTTGCTCGTAAAGCATCCTCTTCTTCTTTTGTAACTTTTGCATAAGCAGCATCTTTATTTTTTAAAATCCAGAAATCCTGTTTATCACGAAAAGTAACACGATCTGTTGGCTGTTCAATCAACATCGCGAGCTGTTCTGCAATCTCAAGCATCTCTTGAGTAGTCGTTGTTTGCATTTTTGTATATGTAATAGCATTTTCAGGCTCGTTATCAACTAAAATTCTGCCATAGCGATCATAAATGCGGCCACGTGGCACACTTGTATTGACCGCAACCTCTTCCTTTCTCTCTAATTCTTTAACATACTCTTCGCCTTTAACAATTTGCAAATATCCAAGTCGAAAAATTAACATTGAAAATAAGATAAAGATAGAAAAGAAAAGGACGTTCATACGAAACGATAAACTA
This sequence comes from Lysinibacillus telephonicus, assembly GCF_003966145.1. GTDB lineage: Bacteria > Bacillota > Bacilli > Bacillales_A > Planococcaceae > Ureibacillus > Ureibacillus telephonicus. The sequence goes on along the minus strand of NZ_RXNR01000124.1, from coordinate 1,476 downwards.
GCGCGATATTTTGCCTTTACACTAGACGCACGTTGAGTTTTTACTTTTTTTCGCATTCGATTTCCCCTTTCCTATAGTTTGCTTGTCATTGATTAAATACATACATTAAATACATACATTCTAGTATATCATTTGCTCGATTGATAAAAAAGTGAAACAAGTACAACTTCTTGATTTGTAACGGTAAATTTTGAAAATGGTTCCTTTCTATAAAAAATATTTCATTTATAAGGAGGACTTGATAAAAAGTCCTCGCTACTCCAATTATTTAACGACAATTTCAATATTAGTTGTATCAAGAGATAATCTTTCTTTCAATTCTTCGGAGATTGACATTATAATGATTGAACCACTTTTTAGATTTTTAAATTTGTAACCTCTCGCTGTTACATTACTGCCATCAGCATAAATTTCTTCCCAATTATTTGGCGTTACATGAGTAATATGACTAAAATAATCTCCACTAATCATACCTTTTTCATACCATTCTTCAGATAAAACATTATAATGCGGTGACATACTAAATGTTAAGAGAACATCTACCTCTCCGGGATCGACCTCTATTCGGCCGTTGTTCGGAAGTTGTTGTTGATTTACTTTTATATCATAAGAAAAATGACTTTTTGCCAATTCAAGCATTTCTTCATTATTTAATTTCGACATCATCCGACCGATTACACTATGATAATACTCTCTTTCTTCCTCAAATCTGCTAATTTCAAATTCAAGCTCTGCAATTTTATTAGTTTCATTAATGTTTTCCTGCAATTGATTTTCATTATTTTCTTGTTGAACCTCGGTCGTAACTGCATTTTGTGTATTATTATTTGAAAACATAGTTGCACTCCAAACAGCAGTGCCTAACAATAAACAAATCATTACAGCGATTGGCATAAAAACTATTCTTTTCTTCTTTGACGAAGTGATCATTTTAGAGAGAATTCTTGATTTTGTACTACTATCTACAACACTATTTTCTTTAAAGATATATTGAAGGCTTTCTTTTACTTTTTCTTTATTCATCAAGAATTCCTCCCAAACTTTTTTTCAACATCGTCCTTGCCCGACTAAGTCTAGTTTTCACCGTATTTACAGAACAATCTAAAATTATTGCGACCTCATCTATTTTTAAATCTTTAAAGTAATACAAAATAATAACTTCTCGATATTTAGGAGTTAATGATAAAACTGCATTTCCTATTACTACTTTCTCATCTTCTAAAACGACGAAATCATCAATTGATTTTTGAAAACCTAAAATACTAGCAAACTTATTCGTAAATAAATGATTTCGATATGACCAGCTTCGTAAGTAATCATAACTTCGATTAATCGTCATTTTATATAAATATGTTTTCACTAGTGTTGCATTAATTTAAATTCACTATTAAAAATACTCAAAATGTTCAATATTATTATTTTATGCAAAGAAAAAGTCCTTTATAATGGATTAGTCAGGTGGTAACCCGTCCAAAT
>NZ_RXNR01000123.1 GCF_003966145.1 Lysinibacillus telephonicus | reverse complement strand
AAACAAAAACCTTCCAAATTAGATTCGGAGGGTTACTTGAGTTGTGCATTTTTAGTATAGCATGAAGCGATTTTTAATTTAAAAGATTTTTATTGACAATCTATTAGCTGGTTTTGTTGAACACAAGTTAACCACCACTCTTCATCTAACCTGCCTTGTTAGTTTAAGAACATTATTTCATAATCTATAAATTTAACTTAACATAAATGTTCCATTTTCCTTTAAAAAGAAAATATCGCTTGGTAATTAAGCGAATAATTAGAACCAATTATTGCATGGATTTTAACAAGACCACATAAATTTATGCGATGTCGCCAATACACAGGCTAAATAATGGCCCTAAATTATAGGTTAAAGTAAAATACAAGTTGATATAACAACAAAAAATGAGACATGAATTCATATGCGAATTGTGCCTCAAATTTCACTGTTAATTTCTGTATTCTCTCCAACAACCAAACCCGTTAGCCAATAAAGCCTAGTTTAAAGCTTCTCAAGATTAATACGCAGTTTACACTCTAATTTTCCTGGCATTTCAACCATAATATACTCAATTTAAATAAAGGTATAACCTTCTCAGCTGAATTTGCGGCAATGTGTTGAGTTGTTTGAAGTCCAAAATTTTTTCTTCAATATAATCTTGATTTGCATCTAGGGTTTCTAGGGTATTAATTGATTCTTGCAATTTTTGAATTTGGGAGGTTTTTTGATCAATTGAGTTGTTCAATGTTTCCTTTCCAATGTAGAGAAGCTTTATCAACTTATTGTCAGCATGTATCCTGAACAATTTATCAATTTTATTATTTACAGCGAAAAGTTTCATTTTTTCCTGTTCCAAAATCTCTTCAAGAATCCTCTTTTCTCCTTTTAAATCAGCACAATTTTGAAGGATCTTCTCCTTCATCGATTTGATTATGTCTTCTTTATTTTTGCTTTGTAATTTAACAAATAACCTCCAAACTGCGTTATGAACATCGTCTGCTCCCAATTTGTAATCACAACTTTTGCAAATATAAATTTGTTTCCCATATCCTTTTGACCTTTGGTCTTTCCCCATTAATCTGTGATTACAGGCTTTACATATTAGAAGATTACTTAATAAAAAACTTGTTTTAAAATAGTTTGGAGGAAACTTTTTGTCCTTTCTCTGTTCGTAAAGATGAAAACAATTCTTCCCACTCTCTATATGTGATAACGGGTTGTATATAGGGACTCTTTTGCATCACCCATTCATTCCGTTTATTTATCGTATTCCCTGAGGTAGAATTTCGTTTACGAATAGCCATATATCCTGCATAAAATGGATTAATAATAATCTGCTTTACTTTTTCTTTATCCCAATTTTTCCCCCTATAACTAGCCTCTGGCATCATATCAGCTATTTGACGAAAACCATAACCACGCTTATAAAGGGCAAACACTTTGTTAACCCATACAAGTTCATCCTGAATACATTCGAATTTTCCATATTGGACAGAGTTTGCCGTTGCTAAATCCATAGAAAACTCATTTGATATTTGATCAATTGTAGATTGATTGTCTTTTTTTCCTGTTCGTCTTAGTTTTTTGTGATATTTATATCCAAAAGGGGCTTTTCCCCCTGTCCATAGCCCCCGTTGTAATAATGACTTAAGGGAATCCCTCGTACTTGCTCGAATCTTATCAAGCTCATATTTTACTAAGGCATCCTTTATCGAAGAATACACAATATCTCCGTAACTATAAAGAGTTTCAGTGCTGCTTTCTACAATATGAATACCTAGAACACTCATCGTCAGACGAAGAACGTCATGTTCTTCAGGAATACGAGCAAGCCTGGAATGAGAGTATATAACAATGAATTCAAATTTCTTCTCTTTCGCATCCTTAATAAGATGTTCTAATCCTTTTCTCACCTTTTTCCTGGATGAAACACCTTCATCTAAATACTCATCAATAATTTCACATTCATACTTTTCGGCAAAATCATATGCACTTCTTAATTGAGTATCCATATTTTGTTTGTCTGTTGAATGCCTTCCATAAAAAACACCTTTCATCCCTGGGTGAATAATATTACGCAAACTCAGTAATTTCTCTACCTCCTAATTCCTCAATATGGGGATGTTTAAAATTTATTTGAACCTCATTTTTGTTTATTGCATAAATTCCTTGAATGATATCTTCCAATAATTCTTTAATTAATGCCTCTTCCATTTCTGCCTCAATAATCTGTATAGATTCTTGAAATTCATCATGAAAGGAATTTAATTCCTTTAATGTTTCTATATTTTCAAACCATTTATCTTTCATACGGTTGTAAGAGCCTGTGATCTTTTCCAGCTCTTGGTCTAATTTAACGACTGCCTCTGGCAAATCTGAGACATCTTCTATTTCCAACAATATATCAAGATCCTGAGCAATCTCGTTTTTCACCTTGCCTTTACCTTATCAAGCCCTTGTTCCAATTTTTTATGAATGCTAGCTTGTTCATCGACAACTCTGCTCAAAAATTCCTTAAACATAGGTGATAAAATGTCATTAAAGAATTTATTCGCGTGATTGATCACTTCTTGTTCAAGTATTTCTTTTCCATACTTAACACTGTTGCAGTTGTCACATTGATAAACTCCTATTTTAACTCCTAAACGTTTAATTTTTTTCCCCTTAATTTTCTTCTCGCATTCAAAGCATTCAATTAAATCCTTTAAAAGGAAAAACATTGGCTCCTCTTCTTCAATGCTTTCACGAGTATATTGTTGCATCTTGATTTGAGCTTGTTCCCAAGTATTTTGATCTATAATTCGTAGATGAGGTACTGGGGCTGATATCAGCTCTTCTTTATCTTTATAATCACGAATCCCAATATAGATCTTGTTCTTAAATAAACTCCTAACATTCCCATATAACCATTCTTTTCCTTTAAATAAGTAACCTTGTTCATTAACAACTTTTACAAATTGGTTAAAGTTTTTGAATTCCCCATTTAGGAATAGTCTATAAATTTTTTGAATCGTTTCAGCTTCCTCTTTAACAATTTTCCAATCCCCATCCACCTCTAAATTTGCCTCATACCCGAAATTAATGGATGAAACCGCATGTAACCTTTTCTTGCTATTGTAAGTTTTGCATCTCTTAACTTTTTAACAAGGTTTTCTGCTTCGTGTTGATTAAAGGCTGCCATTATTCTCTCAATGAATTCTCCCTCACTCGTATAGATCATTGGAAATTCGTACTCAGCAGCAAAAATGACTTCAATTTCATATTTCTTAAATGTTCGATAAATCTCCATGTATTGCTGAACATTACGTGCAATGCGACATCTGCTATAAACCAATAATGTCTTTACATTCTTCTTTTCTATTTCACGTAATAATTTAGTCATTTGCTTTCTTTCGTTTGTTTCGGTCTTCCGAGCAGATGTTTCATCATCACTATATTCTTCATCAATTAGCAATCTTTTGTTTTGGGCTAATTGATGTACATGATCTCTTTGCATGATAATTGACAATTTCTGCTTTTCCTTACTTATTGAATTTCGATAATATGCGACAGTTTGCATTGGCTTATTCCCTCCCCCTAAAACCACCTTAACCCTCCCTACATATATATGGTTCAGACTCCGAGATTTTGTCTCTTTTCATTTGCTCTAACAATAATTTCATATATATTTCAAACCACTTTTCCGCAGATTCAGCATCATCGATGTAACTAATGGAATTCACCTTTACCTCGTTATCGTTCATTAAAAATATCACCTTTCTCATTTTTGTTTTTTCCATCTAGTATAAATGCTAACTTAAGAATGTACAGTATTGATTGTTTAAGTATGTACAGTTTCGACAATAAGATACATAATATTCCTGAGGTGGGATGTTATGTATATGCAAATTAACGTAAATACA
>NZ_RXNR01000122.1 GCF_003966145.1 Lysinibacillus telephonicus | reverse complement strand
TGCCTCCAGCTTCCTTCAGATTCCGCGTCGCCACGGACACCCTTGCTCTTAGCTAACCTCTACTTCTGTCTTCGGGGTTCGGGACTTGCACCCTATAGTTCATACGCATGCCGGGCGCACGCCAGTAAAAAACTCTATGGAATTATCCATAGAGTTTTTTTAAGTAATAATTATTATTTAACGTAAACTTTAACAGTTTGAGTTTTACCATTAATAGTTAATGTAAGGTTGAACGAATCACCTTCAACAACACCGTTATTACCGCCTACATAAATTTTAGTTGAAACAGTACCATTTGAACGTACTTCAACATCGTCATCATTTGCTGAATTAATATCAGAAATTGTTAAGCCGAGTTTTTGTTTTCCACGGAAGAAAGTAAATTCACCAGTAGATGAGTTAAAGTCATCATTATCTAAATCTTCACCATATTGATCTTCTATATCAAATGATCCTTGTGATAATAATGCTGCATAAATATCTGTAGCAGTGATTACTGTATCTCCACTAGTTACATTAATATCTAATGATTTCAACAGATTACCATTTAATGAATCTGCATCCTCAAGTTCAAATGATGCAACTTTTGGTGTTGCTTCAGCAAGTGTGATTTTATGTTCAATTCGAGATCCATCACCATTAATTACTACAGTAACATCTGTTTCAATACGATCACCAGCATCGCTTAGATTAGTACCAATTTCAGTAATATCTGCTTTTACATCTACTTCATCTGTATCAGTAACTGTTAAATAGTCACCTGCTAGAACTTTATAAGCAATACCATCAGCTGGTAATTCTACTTCTACACCGTTTCCAAGAACACCATATACTTCGATATTAGCATTATCTGCAGGTGAAGCATCATCTTTACCATAAACTAATTCATCACTATATACTTTATAAGAATCAAAGTCGGATGCTTCTACTGTGCGAATTGTAGTACTTAATACATCAGTTACTAAGTTACCTTCCACGTCTCTAGAAGTTAAAGTGAATTCAACTGTAGCATTACCATCGATACCAACAAGATCTAATCCAGAAGTATCAGAAGATGTAGAGACATTATTTTCATTTAATGATTTGCCAGTAATAGTGTAGTTTTTCCAAGATGGAATTGGATTGCCTTCACTATCTCTAACAATGTTTCCATTACTATCTTTTTGGTATGAATCTGTATCAGAGAATTTGTCAAATACTCGACCATATTGATCTTCAATAACAAAATCATCGTAGGCTAACTCAAGTGTTGCCCCTTTATAGATATAAGTGTTAGAATTATCAGCGATTTTTACTAATGACTCTGGATGTGCATTAGGTTCGATATCAAGAGTAATTGAGCTTTCTTCGCCTGATTTATCAACCTCAATATCAATATCAAGCTCTTCTGCTTCGTCACCTAAATTATCTGCTGAATCAAAAGTTAAATATAATTGACCATCTTCTTCAATGAAAGTAAATACAGTAGATGCAGCTGCATTACCTAAAGCAACTCTATCAGCATCCCAGTCAATTTTAATTTTACCATCACGAAGATCATCGTTTAATTCAGCTGCATCTGTAATTGACTCTCCATTTTGGTCATATGCAAATACCGGTACTTTAACTTCTTCGTCACCAGCAACAACTTCATCTGGAGAAGAAAGTTCAATTTTGTACACTTCAGCACTATCAGTAACTTTGATTACAGATGAGCTCTCTTCACCAGTAGCTTTAGCACGGAATGTTACAGTGTTTTCTCCACCTACAATATCATCCTCGTCTACTTCTTCAGAATCGATTGCTATTGCGAAATACCATTTCCCATCAACATTCTTAACTTCAATGTCTTCTTCATCAACTAAAGCGAAAATGTCTTTGTTAGATACATCTACACGTAATCCATCTTGAACTTGTTCTAAAATTGTAGTATCGCCAGAAGCAACATTTTGTTTGTCAGCGTATTCTGGGTCAATCGTAGCACCGAATTGATCTTTAACACTGAAGATAATGTAGAATTCATCACCATCAATTAAGTTTTTAGTGCTTAGTTCCTCGTCTGTTGGGCTATAAACACCTTTAATTTCTACAGAACCTGGTTCAATTTCATCTGAAAGCACTACATCTTGATCAACATCAATTTCAACTTCACCATTTTCGTAAGTAAAGCTGATTGATCCTTCTGCATCATCATCTTCATCTTCATCAACCATTACAGAGATAACACCTTTATAACCAGCAGGGAACTCAATGCTTTCTTCATCGATACCACTGATTTTTAAGTCTTTATAGCGACTTGTTGGGATATCATCTGTAATCTCTTCACCATATTGGTTATAAACAGAGAAAGTAATACGTGCTTCTTTTGCAGTAGCTGTTTCAGTACCAGTTAAAACTAAAGTGCTTGAATTAAATTCGATTGAAGATACTTCTTCACGAGTAGTTTTAATTGAAGCAGTTAATTCTTTTTCAGCTACACCAGTTACTGTTAAATTGTAAGTTGCATCAACGAATTTAGTATCAACTGTTAATACAGCAGTTGTTTTGTCTTCGCTCCAGTCAACATCAGTAACGTTGATTGCAGTTGTACCACGAGCAAATGCGAATTTTGCAGCTTCTGTATCTGCTACAGGAGCGTCGAATACTACTGTTACTTCGTTAACTTTAGTAGCTGTTGCAGATTTAATTGCTCCAACTTCTGTAGATGGAGTGCCTTCAGCTTCGATTGTACGGTGTAAGAATGAAGCGAATTGAGCACGAGTTACTGTGTCTTTTGGATTGAAAGTATTAACGTTAGAAATTCCTAAGTTGCGTAGAGCTTGGATTTCTTCACGAGCTTCTTCTTTAGCAGTAGCAAGGTCAGAAACTGTTAAGTTTGTAGAACCTTCAGCTAATTCTACTAAAGATTTTTTGAATACAGCTTTGTAAGCACGGTCTAAAGTAAGAGCCATGTTTTCACGAGTGATGCTGTCGGCAGCATTTAAGTCACCATCAGAACCTAAGAATACGCCAGTGTCTTTTACTAAAGCAGCGTATTTTACTAATTCTTGGTCAGCAGCGTCAACAGCTACGTCGTCGAAGCGTTGAACTGTGTTGTAGTCAGCTGGGATTTCGAAACCTTGAGCTTCTACCCATTTACCAAGCATTTTAACAACATGTCCACGTGTTAATTGTGCGTTTGGTTTGAAAGTACCATCTTCGTACCCTTTAATGATGCCAGCTTCAACTAATGCGTTGATCGCTTCAGCATGTGAATTGTTTTCAGCAACATCTGGGAATGATGCTGCAGCAGAAGCTACAGGAACGATTGCAGATGCTACTAATGTAGCTGTTGCAGCAGTTGCTACAAACTTTTTGTATTTCTTTGGTTGGTTAGCCATAGAAAGATTTCCTCCTCTAATTCTAGTAATAATTTTAGTTATCCTCACTATTTATGTGTAGAAAACTATTACACATAAAAGTTTAGTAGTATACAAATGGTATGTCAATCATTTTTTAGCTTTAATTACAGAATTGCCTAAACTAATGCTATTAAATAATTACCATTTTTGTATTTTGGATAACATCAAATGTAATCCTATTATGACACAAATACACCTCTAAAACCAATACTTTCTTTCATTCTATTTTTTTACTATTATTTCAATATAATTATATTTATCAAAAGTTACATGAAATTAATAGATTTTGATATTAAATAACAGAAAAATAACTTTTGTAATATAATTATATTATTTATTTTATTTAAGTAATAGTGAGTTTTCTTAAATGAATTATTAGTATATGTAAAGAAATGCACTAATTTTTATCAACTTCGGTAATTTGTGTCTATAATTTTTTAATAGGTAATCTACCCGAATAAGTATATTATAACATTTATGGAATTATGCATAAAAATTTGATTTATTTTTTGCGAGGCAATTAGATGAATTTAAAAGGATTCTTTTAAGGTTCTATGTCAAATGTTGGGGTGAAGTGATATTACACGGCACCCCGATTATCCTAAATGAACCCCAATTTTCTTATATAAATTATTTAATAAAATTTTCGCTTTAAAGTGTTCATAG
>NZ_RXNR01000121.1 GCF_003966145.1 Lysinibacillus telephonicus | reverse complement strand
TAAATAGTTTAAGTTTTGGATATTCAAATGGTTTTTTAGAAGGAATTAATAATAAATCAAAAGTTTTGAAGCGTAATGCTTATGGTTTTAGAAGCTATGAACACTTTAAAGCGAAAATTTTTTAAATAATTTATATAAGAAAATTGGGATTCATTTAGGATAATCGGGGTGCCGTGTAATATCACTTCACCCCAACATTTGACATAGAACCTATTTTTGTTGAACATTAGCTTAAGTAACATTGTTAATTAAAACATAAAGACAAAAACGAATATCCTTCTCAAAACAGAAAAGACTAACAAAAAGAGGAGGCTTGATATCATTTGAAAGTTGCAGTATCGGTCATGTTAATTTTAAGTACAATTGTGATCGGAAAAATTTTAACTGTACCTGCAAATAATGAGGCAAGTGCGCAAGAAATTGCTCCGGCTTATGCAAAATGGGGAAAACTTGCAATGCAAAAGATCATGGAAAAATATCCAAGAGCAGATGTCGTTGATTATCTTCATATGGGACGAGAAGCAGGAGCTGTTACATCTATTGAAAAATTTAAGTTTTGGTTAAGAACAAAAGATAAGCGGGAGTTTGGTGTTTTTGTTGATATCACCTTTAACAACCAGACAGAGGAAGTAGTTGACATAAAATATACAGTAACAGATAAATAAAGATACCAGGTACATTTCCAATTCCGAATAATTCGGATTGCTTTTGTACCTGGTACATATCTTAAGCTCGTATTTGTCCGTTGCCATAAATAAAGAATTTTGAGGAGGTTAAAGCAGGTAAGCCCATTGGACCGCGAGCATGCAACTTTTGAGTACTTATCCCAATTTCGGCCCCATAGCCATATTCAAAGCCATCTGTAAAACGGGTTGAGGCATTATGATAAACTGCTGCTGCATCTACGCTTGATAAGAAAGTTTTAGCAGCTATTAAGTCCTCAGTTATAATTGCTTCCGAATGTTTTGTACCATATTTATTAATATGTTCAATGGCTTCATACACATTCTCAACAACTTTTACACTCAATGTTAAGCTTAAATATTCAGTAGCATAATCTTCCTCAGTAGCTAATGTTGCACTTGCTAATACTTTACAAGTCGCTTCATCTCCAATTATTTCAATTCCAGAACAATCAAGTTCATGCAGCAATTTATTTCCGTGTTTTTCGAACCATTCTCGCTGAATTAATAAGCTCTCAGCTGCGTTGCAAACAGAAGGGCGTTGTGTTTTAGCATTTATAATAATCTTTAACGCCATCTCAAAATCTGCAGTTGTATCCACATAAATATGGCAGTTGCCTGCACCGGTTTCAAGTACTGGGACAGAAGATTCACGAACGACTAAATCTATTAACGCTTTCCCTCCACGAGGAATTAATACATCTAAATATTCATTTAAATGAAACAGTTCTTTTGCAGTTTCATGGTTTGTATCCTCAATAAGTTGAACGGCATCAATAGGAAGCTCCGTTTTATGAAGTGCACGATGAATTGTATCAATAAGAACTTTATTTGAATATTGTGCCGAGGAGCTGCCGCGCAAAATAACCGAATTACCAGTTTTTAAGCTTAGAGTTGCCGCATCAACTGTAACATTTGGCCGCGCTTCATAAATCATGCCAATTACGCCAATAGGAACCCGTCTTTTTTCGATTAGTAGACCATTTTCTTTAGTGGTTGATTCAAGCAGCTCACCAACTGGATCATTTAAAGCAACAAGTTCATGGATTGCATCCGCCATTGCTTTAATACGAGATTCATTTAGCATAATACGATCAAGTGTGGAATCTGGTAAACCTTTTTCTTTTCCAGCAACTAAATCCTTTTTATTTTCTTCAATAATGTTATCTTGATCTAATAGCAATTGTTCTGCAATTTTAATTAAGGCAGCATTTTTTTCATTCGTTGTTTTTAAATTCATAATATGGCTTGCTTCTTTAGCTAATCTCCCTTTTTGTCTAACTTCACTTTCAGTCGTCACTTTCATCATGCTGATTCCTCCTTAATATTTATTTAAAAATTTTTTAAGCTTTTACCCATTTGTCTCGATGTATAACTTCAGAGGTTGTTCCACCAATTTCATGTGTTCTTTTTCCTAATGCACAGCTAAGCTCATTACTTGAATACAGTACCTCACCACGCCCTAAAAGTTTTGAACGTCCATAAACTTCAACTACATCACCTTTATAAAATTCTCCTTCAATCTTATAGATTCCAGCAGGAAGAAGGCTTTTACCATTTATCAGGAGCGCTTCTTCAGCACCTTCATCGATATACAGCTTTCCAGATACCTCAGTTAACAATATCCATTGTTTTTGATTCGGTATAATGGCATGATTCTCACTATTAACATAAGTACCGTCACCGAAACCTTGCATTATATTAATTAATTTATTTGCACCTTTGCCATTCCCAATAAACACGTTTACTCCTGATTGGAGGGCAGTTCGTGCAGCTAAAAGTTTTGATTGCATTCCACCAGTTCCAATTTTTGAGCCAGAACCAGCAGCATTTTGTAAAATCTCATCGGTTATTTCTGTTAGACAATTTATACGTTTGGCATTAGGGTTTTTGATAGGATTGTCATCATAAAGACCATTAATATCCGTTAAAATTATCAATTGGTCGGCATGGACAAGTCCACTCACTAAAGCCGATAACATATCGTTATCACCAAAAGTTAATTCTGTTACAGAAACCGTATCATTTTCGTTTATTATTGGAATAATGTTGCGTTCTAACAATTCAGTAAATGTTGCGTAAGCATTTTTATATCGTTCTTTTTTTGAAAAATCGGTACGTGTTAATAAAATTTGTGCAGCTGTAATTTGGTGAGCTGAAAAATACTCTGAATAATACTGAATAAGCAAGCTTTGGCCGACAGCTGCTGCTGCTTGTTTTCCTTTTAACGTAACTGGCCGTGATGGGTATCCAAGTTTACGGAATCCAGCTGCAACGGCACCCGAAGATACAAGTACAACATCATGACCTTGGTGTTTTAGTGTGGCAAGTGCTTTAATATGGTCTTGTAATTTGTTGTGATCAATTTCTCCTTTTGAATTAGTTAGTGAACTGCTCCCGATTTTGACCACAACTCGTTTTTTCTCCATTGGTATTTCCTCCTAACCCAAGGGCGGCTTAAAATATTATTTTGTGTACATCATAATTTCCTTTTAGTTAAAATCACTAAGTCAACATAGCAATTTTGTTGAAAATAAAAAACCCTCTCCGCCCTAAAAATTAGGACGAAAAGGGTTGCTTTCCGTGGTACCACCTACATTGGATTTTACATAATCCCACTTAAATCTCATAACGCTTGAGTCTGCGTCTAGTTTTGCTAGAAGCTGGCGAAGTAGGTTCCGAGGTCCTTTTTGCACGATGCCTTTCAGCCGATGAACATCGCTCTCTTTTCAAAAGGTATTCCAAGTACTAATCTTCGTTACGCTAAATAATTAATTTTCATATAATATGCAATAAAAATTAAGGATTGTCAATATAATTATAAGAATGTTCGAAAATTTTAATTTAATTGTTTTCAGTATATGTCGAGTCCCTACGTGAAATGAAGGATTTCTTACTACTATTATCGAATAAAATAAATAGGGAGCAACGACAAGAAATTAATATTAATATACATTTTAAGAGAGGGGACTAATATTATTTTATCGGGAAGAAGTAAAATGATACAAAATGTAAAATGGTCTTTTGTTTGTTCATTCATATTCTTTGTTGCTTTACTTTTTGATGATAAATTCCCAATATTAAAATTTATTGCTTTCTTAGCATTGGTGTTTTTTTACATCTTTTCCTTTAAAATATTATTAATACTTGTCAAATCTATGTTGAGAAAAATAAAATCAAGGGGGAATACATAATGGTAATTAAAAAAATAGAACATACAGCAATTATTGTGAAAAATTTAGAGGAATCCATTGAGTTTTATGAGAAGTTCTTGAATTTTAAGGTACGCACTACAGTGAATACAGATAAACGAAAATTAGGTTTTTTATATGTTCAAAACCAACCGAATGTTGAAATTGAATTAATTGAAGAATTAACTGATATAAAAAATCCTGCAACGAATGGTGTAGTAGATCATCTAGCTTTTGCGGTAGATAATTTAGAAAAGACAATTGAAGAGCTTGAATCAAAGGGAATCGAATTTCCGGAACCACCACGTATTTCAGCGGCATCAGGGGATAAAACAATCTTCTTTAACGGTTTAAATGGTGAGCTGCTGCAATTAATAGAGAGATAATTGTCAATTGAAATTTAGCACCCTGAAGGAAAGTTATCCGTATCTTTCCTTCAGGGTGTTTTTTAACAAAGAAAAAATCTAATAGACGTGTTCATATATTTCTTTTCTGTTTATTTAACTACCATTGAAACTAACTTAATATTCAGTCGTATAAAAAGAGAGGGGGGAGCTCATGAAATATTTATTAGTTGGAATTCTTTTATCTCTAATAGCCACAATAGTCTCTTTTGGAATATGGGATGTCCAAAAAGTTTCTGCTATTACAAGTATTATTGGACTTTTCTTTATAGGAGTTTTGATGTTAGTCTAAATTATGGACACAGTAAATTGGGAGTTTATAAAGTATAATAATCTCAATAATTTACTAGGAGTGTCTAGGATGACAAATCGAAAAAGTTACGACAAAGAATTTAAATT
>NZ_RXNR01000120.1 GCF_003966145.1 Lysinibacillus telephonicus | reverse complement strand
AAGCTATGAACACTTTAAAGCGAAAATTTTATTAAATAATTTATCTAAGAAAATTGGGATTCATTTAGGATAATCGGGGTGCCGTGTAATATCACTTCACCCCAACATTTGACATAGAACCTGTTTTTCCGAATCTCCTCCTCATAAGATCGTCCATCTAAAATAAAAAAGGAGGAAGAAACATGTCACAATTACGTCCAGAAACACAATTACTTCATGGAGGTCAAAAGCCGGATCCGGTTACTGGGGCAATTGCAGTACCTATTTACCGAACAACCGCTTATGCTTTCGAAAATACGGAACATGCTCGTAAATTATTTGCATTAGAACAACCTGGCAACATTTACTCTCGAATTATGAATCCAACAGTTGATGTATTCGAACAGCGCGTTGCCCTTTTAGAAGGAGGAACTGCTGCGGTTGCTGTCTCATCTGGAGCAGCGGCAATTGCATTTTCGATTTTAAATTTGGCTGGTACTGGGGATGAAATCGTTTCTGCTGGTTCATTGTACGGCGGTACTTATAATTTATTTGCTAATACTTTACCTCGTTATGGCATTACAACGGTATTTGTAGATGAAAGCAACCCAGAAAACTTCCAGGCAGCAATTACAGATAAAACAAAAGCTATTTTTGCTGAAACAGTAGGCAATCCAAGCTTAAATATTTTAGATATTGAAAGAATAGCGGAAATTGCTCATGCGCATGGACTTCCGTTAATTATTGATAATACTTTCCCATCCCCATACGGATGCAACCCTATTGAATTTGGAGCAGATGTAGTTGTTCATTCTGCAACTAAATGGATTGGAGGCCATGGTACAACAATCGGAGGTATTGTTGTAGATGCCGGTAAATTTGAGTGGACACAAGGCCGTTTCCCAGGATTTACTGAGCCGGATGAATCATACCATGGGCTGCGTTATGGAATCGATACAGCAGCGGCAGCATTTGCTACAAAACTACGAGTTCAATTATTGCGAGACTTTGGTCCAACTTTAAGTGCTGATAGTGCATTTAACTTCTTGCAAGGCCTAGAAACGCTTCATTTGCGTTATACAAAGCATGGAGAAAATGCATTAAAGGTTGCAGAATATCTTGAAAACCACCCATTCGTGGAATATGTAAACTATCCTGGCAAAGAAAACTTCCCATCGCATTCATTGGCGAAAAAATACTTAAAAAATGGCTACGGCTCTATGCTTACATTTGGCATTAAAGGTGGCCGTGAAGCCGGAAGCAAAGTTATCGACAGTGTTCAATTGTTCTCTCACGTGGCTAACGTAGGGGATGCAAAATCTTTAATAATTCATCCAGCCTCAACTACTCATCAACAGCTATCACGTGAAGAGTTGAAAATTGCAGGTGTATCTGAGGAGCTCATTCGCTTATCAATAGGTTTAGAAGCTGTTGAAGATATCATTGCTGATTTAGATCAAGCTTTATCTAATGTTGCATCAAGTGAAGGTGTAGCTCAAACACAAGCGTAAATAATTTGTAGGATTGGTGAGAACAATTTAATCCGCATTCATTCGCGTAATAATTGTTCTGCCAACCTTCCTTAAGCCATTCATTAGGCAAATCATAACTTATTTTAAAACCTAGTAATTTAATTTGTTTTATTGACTTTTAAGAGATTGGTGAATATACTATTGTGTAGAGGGAATTGATAGAATTTTGTGGTCAATTTATTTATCAACTCTCATGCATCAATTCATTAGCATCTCCCGCTTTTGAATGATTTGTAGTTGCTTACATGTAGCAGTCTTACCCCTCAGACTGCTACACATTACATAAGAAGGAGTATGTTAAATGGGAAACATCTACAGTGCTCAAAATATCGCAGCATATTTTATATATGAACTAAATGAACAAAGGGTTTTTATCAACTCGGAAGCATTACAACATTTATTAGCTAAAGTTGAAATGGATTGGAAAAGCCGTTTCGGGCATAGTGCGTTTTCGGAAAATGTTTCATCTCTTACAACATCTAAATACGCAGTTAAAGAAGTGTATGAGGCTTATAAAGAATGTGGAGAATGCCATTTGCAAATACCTGCAAAAGAGTGGCACCTTGAGTATGGAAAGTTCCAGCTTGTCCATCGACCTTATGGTGTACCAGCTTTTACAGCCGATGAGCAGATGCTGATAAACAATATTATTGCAAAGTATCGCGAAGTTATTTTGAAAAAAGTATCATAGTTTATTCCCATTTAACATCTTTTAACGTCAGTACAAAATGTACTGGCTTTTTTATTTATATAAATTCAGCAAACAAATTTCATTAATTTTTTCATGCCACTGAAAACTTTTTCGTAAAGTGGAGGGTATTTTATATAAATGGCAATAAAAGCCCCCATGAAAGGGTGTGTAAAAATGAGTGATGAAGAGATTGTTAGGAGAATACAAGATGGGGACAGCCAAGCATTTCACGAATTATATGATAACTACTTCGATTTTGCTTACCGTGCTGCAAAAGTTGTTATGAATTCTCAGCAATCTTATGCAAAGGATGCAGTTCAGGAAACTTTTATACGTGTTTATCAACATATACATTTATTCGATTGTAATAGAACCTTTAAGCCCTGGTTTTACAAAATTCTCCTAAATGAGTGCAACCGAATTTTAAAAAAGAATTCAGGTGTTTTAAGCGTTGGGATGGATATTAATCATTCGGTGCAACAAAATGAGCAAACGAATGATAAGTTAAATCATTTTGTTGAGTACGAAAATTTATATAAAGCCATTCAACATCTGGACGAAAATAACCGGATTCCTATTATTTTAAAATATCTAAGCGGTTTTAAAGAACAGGAGATTGCTGAAATTTTAGGCGAAAATATAAATACCATTAAATCTCGATTATTTTATGGCAGAAAAAAATTAAAACACTTCCTACATTGCAACGAGGAGGGGAGTTAGATGGAAAATTTTGAGCGTGAAATAAAAGAAGCATTACACAATCATACTAATTATGTATTGAGTGAAAAAAAGGAAATATGGGATAGGATAGAATCACAGCTGAATCTAAAAGAGAAGGATAATATAAAGAAGAGTAGAACTGCAAAAAAAAGAAAAATAAAAAATAAATTAATTGGAATTGGTGTAATAGCTGCTGTCATTATATTTGCTTTTTCTATTTTAAGTACAAATACCGGGCAGGCGATTGTCAATCAAGTATTGAAATATTTTGAACCAGAAAAGAAAGTAGTCAATGAAATTGAAGGGAAGCCAGAAGAACATGAAGTAATTTTACAGGATCGTTCAGATTATATTATTTACATTGATGAAGAACGCTATAAACTTGTGAACGAAAAAGGCTTTGATATAATTGTTCCTAAGATTCCTTTAGAGGAAAGATACCCAGAAGTTTCAATGTCGATTTTGCAAGTAGTCGACAAAACACCTGGACAATTAGCTGCTCAATATACAGAAAAACTAAATAATACATTTCAAACAGTTAAAGAAATAGAGACAGTAACAGAACCAGTTAATGGATTATTAGTGTCTGCAATTGATGGAAATGAATGGGATAGTCCAGTGAATAAAGTGTATATTATTTCAAATGGGAAAAATGGAAGCTTTGTTTTCGATTTAAAATATTTCCTCGAAGCAGCTGAAGGGCATGGTGCAAGGTTCTACTATATGTTAGAGGAATTTGAAATTGTAGAAAAATAAAATGATTAAAATATCTAGAGGGTTTTAAGTGTCTCTTACAAATAGAGACATTTTTTAATAAATTAATACTGTTTTAAAAAGTATTATAAAACCCTCTTGCCCTTCTTAAAAAAACAATTGTCTTTCTTGAGAAGAATCTTCTTGAGTTCCTTCAAAATATAAGATAAAATTCTCTTATGTAAAATTTTTCGAATTATTTGTTATTATCTTCAATTAATAAAAGATTTTAGCTAATTGCAGATAATTTTCTGGCGAATCCATGTTAAAGAGGACTTTTAACATGGGTTGGGAAAATAATAAAAAACCGCCAAAGTGAAATAGATGAAGAATGTTCAGTAAAGATGGAGGCGAGTAAAGAATGGCAACAATAAAGGCGGCCATCTTAGGTTTTGGCACTGTTGGTCAAGGAATTTACCATATAATAAACGAGAAAAGGGAAGAGCTGCGTGAAAAATTAGGGTTAGAATTAGAAGTTGCTAAAATTCTAGTTCGAGATACGTCTATAGAACGAGTACCCGGAACAGCTCACTTATTAACAGATAGCATCGATGACGTTCTTTCAGTAAAAGGACTTCAAGTTGTATTTGAAGCAATTGTAAATGAGGAACCTGCATTTACATATTTAAAACGTTCTGTTGAAAATAAGTGCCACGTTGTTACTGCAAATAAGGTGATGTTTGCAAAAAGGGGTCTTGAATTACAAGAGTTGGCAAAAAAAAATGGTGTATTTGTCGGCTTTGAAGCAACTACTGCAGGCGGAGTACCTGTAATTAAGACAATGAAAAATATTTTATTAGTAAACGATGTATCGAAAATTCAAGGGATTTTAAATGGAACATCCAACTATATTTTAACGAAGATGCGCGCAGAAGGATGGTCATTTGATGAAGCCCTAGGAGAGGCGCAAAGCTTAGGGTATGCTGAAGCGGATCCTTATAATGATGTTTCGGGGCAAGATGCTTTTAAAAAGTTAATGATTTTATCTGCTTTAGCATTTGGTGAGCAGCCGAACTGGTCAGATGTTGAAGTAATTGGAATTGATAACATTACGTCAGAACAGGTACAGGAAGCAACAGCACAAGGATTACGCTACCGTCATGTAGCAGAAGTTGAAAGACGTGCAGATGGAACGATTTATGCAAAAGTTGGTCCAATGCTTGTAGATAAAGAGCATCCGTTATATCCGATTGATGATGTTTTTAACGCAGTTACAATGGAAACAAATTATATCGGTACATTAACTCTAATTGGTCCGGGTGCAGGGATGTATCCAACGGCAAGTGTAATGGTTGAGGATTATGCTGAGATTATTGGAAAACGTGCTGGCTTTGTTGTAACAATTTAAAAAACATCTTGAGGCGTATTGAGTACGCTTCAAGATGTTTTTTAGTGTGCGCCCGGCATGCGTATGAACTATAGGGTGCAAGTCCCGAACCCCGAAGACAGAAGTAGAGGTTAGCTAAGAGCAAGGGTGTCCGTGGCGACGCGGAATCTGAAGGAAGCT
>NZ_RXNR01000011.1 GCF_003966145.1 Lysinibacillus telephonicus | reverse complement strand
GAGATTTCCCATTACGCAAGTAAGTAAGATCCCTCAAAGACGATGAGGTAGATAGGTTCGAGGTGGAAGTGTGGCGACACATGGAGCTGACGAATACTAATCGATCGAGGACTTAACCAAAAATTTGAACGCTTTCAATGTCTTTATCCAGTTTTGAGAGAACAAGTAATTTGAAGCATAAAAACGCTAAAAAAAGGGTTGAAAATGCTTTCAAATATGTTATAATAAATCTTGTCTCAATTAAGTGAGTCTAGTGATGATGGCAAAGAGGTCACACCCGTTCCCATACCGAACACGGAAGTTAAGCTCTTTAGCGCCGATGGTAGTTGGGGGCTTCCCCCTGTGAGAGTAGGACGTTGCTAGGCTTCCATAAAAATATTCCGAAGTAGCTCAGTGGTAGAGCAATCGGCTGTTAACCGATCGGTCGTAGGTTCGAGTCCTACCTTCGGAGCCATGCTTCTTGGAGAGTTGTCCGAGCGGCCGAAGGAGCACGATTGGAAATCGTGTAGGCGGGTAACACTGTCTCAAGGGTTCAAATCCCTTACTCTCCGCCAGATAAGACAACCAAGTAATTAATTGGCCCGTTGGTCAAGTGGTTAAGACACCGCCCTTTCACGGCGGTAACACGGGTTCGAATCCCGTACGGGTCACCATTTGAATTAAAATCCAGTTGGAGGATTAGCTCAGCTGGGAGAGCACCTGCCTTACAAGCAGGGGGTCGGCGGTTCGAGCCCGTCATCCTCCACCATATGATTTATAATTGTATGGTATAATAGAATAACTGAGATTAATATTGCATTATTATTATCGCGGGGTGGAGCAGTTCGGTAGCTCGTCGGGCTCATAACCCGAAGGTCACAGGTTCAAATCCTGTCCCCGCAACCAAAATGTCCCGTGGTGTAGCGGTTAACATGCCTGCCTGTCACGCAGGAGATCGCCGGTTCGATCCCGGTCGGGACCGCCATTTTAATAAATGAAAACATATGGGTCGATAGCTCAGTTGGTAGAGCATTTGACTGAAGCTCAAAGTGTCGGCGGTTCGATTCCGTCTCGACCCACCATATGTTGCCGGTTTAGCTCAGCAGGTAGAGCAACTGACTTGTAATCAGTAGGTCGTGGGTTCGATTCCTATAGCCGGCACCATTTATCTGGAGGGGTAGCGAAGTGGCTAAACGCGGCGGACTGTAAATCCGCTCCTTCGGGTTCGGCGGTTCGAATCCGTCCCCCTCCACCATTTTTAAAAATAGGGGCATAGTTCAACGGTAGAATAGAGGTCTCCAAAACCTTTGGTGTGGGTTCGATTCCTACTGCCCCTGCCAATTTTTTTATTTAAAAACTATAAGCATTATGGCGATTGTGGCGAAGTGGTTAACGCACCGGATTGTGGTTCCGGCATTCGTGGGTTCGATTCCCATCAGTCGCCCCATCCTTTAGCTTAATAGTAAAATTTAAATTCATAATGCTGTATTGGCGGCTGTGGCGAAGTGGTTAACGCATCGGATTGTGGTTCCGACATTCGTGGGTTCGATTCCCATCAGCCGCCCCATATAAAATTTAAAACTAAACTTTTACGATAATATTTTTGGGGTATAGCCAAGCGGTAAGGCAACGGATTTTGATTCCGTCATGCCCAGGTTCGAATCCTGGTACCCCAGCCATTTTCGCGGAAGTAGTTCAGCGGTAGAACACCACCTTGCCAAGGTGGGGGTCGCGGGTTCGAACCCCGTCTTCCGCTCCAAAAAATTTCGGCGGCATAGCCAAGTGGTAAGGCACGGGTCTGCAACACCCTTATCACCGGTTCGAATCCGGTTGCCGCCTCCAGATTTTTAAATCGGTAAATCCGATATTTTTTTTACATTTTTTTAATATGCCGGTGTGGCGGAATTGGCAGACGCGCACGACTCAAAATCGTGTTCCTTCTGGAGTGTCGGTTCGACCCCGACCACCGGTATCTTAAACAACAAGAACGTTGTCATATTAAACTTCACAGTATATTCTGTGGAGTTTTTTTATTGTTAAGGAATTAGATAATTTCTCAATATGGATATCATTTGAAAAAGTATATTCTACCTCTAGATTCAGTGCACAGCCCCTCGTGAAGATCAGCACCTTGAATACTTCTCAGGTCCTGCAAGCAGTTGTCTGAGTTAAGTATGACGCTTTGAGCATTTGTTCTTTTTCTTTCGTACGGCAGAATATTTATAAATAGTGTGCAGGGGCATTGTTCAACGAAAAGAAGAAGAAAATTAATAGGGAGATAAAACAAAAGACTATCCCAACTTCCAGTAAGCAGAAGCTGAAGTAGTCTTGAAAGATTGTTTTCGTGTATTTTTAAAATAATGATGTTTGTCCAAATATCTATATGTTCGTTTTCTTAAGAGTTCTTACGAGGTTTCTGAATTTGATTTGCTTGTTTATAATAAACATAATAATAAAGCAATCCAACAAAAATAGCTCCGCCAACAACATTTCCAAGGAAGGTCGGAATAATATTTCTAATAAAATCAATCCAAGTAAGCTCTCCTGCAAAAATTGCTGCTGGTATTATAAACATATTTGCAACAACGTGTTGGAAGCCAATCGCTACAAACGCCATAATTGGGAACCAAATGCCGGCGATTTTTCCAATAAAGTCATCTGCTCCATAAGCTAACCAAATCGCTAGACATACAAGCCAGTTACAACCAATCGCCGATACGAAGGTTTGTAAGAACGATGAATCTACTTTTGATTGTGCAACCGAAACCGTTTTATCCAGATAATGCCCTGTTTCGGTTAAACCAACTACATGTCCAAAGAAATATGCTACAAAAAGTGCTCCAACTAAATTTGTTAAAGTGATCCAAAACCAATTATGAACTAGATTCCCTAGAGAAACTTTCTTTGCAAAATACGCCATGGATACCGACATTATATTTCCCGTAATTAGTTCTGCCCCGGCAAGGACAATTAAAATAAGGCCAACAGGGAATACGGCACCTCCAAGTAAATTTGCAAGACTTCCCCATTCTGCTGGTAAGTCACCAATGACACGAATATCCAATAAATAGCCCAAAGCTATAAATGCTCCCCCTAAAAACCCAAGCAACAACAGATGTGAAAAAGGAAGCTTTGTCTTCGTCACCCCTGTTTCTATCGTTAATTCTGCAATTTTTTGTGGTTTATGAAATGCCATAACCATTCCTCCTATTTGTCATTAAAAAAAGGTAGCACCTTAAAAACCCTTTTTACCAAAAGGTTTTTGAGATGCTACCTAATAACTTTGCACTCGATACAAAGAAATCAACCATCATAATTTTTATACTAAATAGAAAGCATATAAAAGCAAATAAGCAGGTCTTACCTAATCACCATTTTATGTTTTCACAATGTTTTATATTATAACGTATCACATCAATCACTGCAAGTTTTATTTTAGGGCATCTCTTTTTCAGTAGTATTAAAACCTTTTCAATATATTATTGTTCCTTCTGTAATTCTTCTTTAATTGGTTATTTAATATCCGACCTAAATAGTTATGCCCCGACACCAGTTGCTAATACTCCTTTGGTGATTGAAAATTTCCATAGTTGCTTCAATCATTTTATCCAATATAAGAAACTCGAGATCTTTAGTTAAGGCCAAAAAAAGATGTCCCACGTTCTTTAAGTGATTAGTGTTAATAAAAGAACAAAATAATCTTCACCACCACCAATTAGCAAATCCTTCATTTTAGAAACTAAAATGGAAAAGATATCCAATAAGGCTCCATTCTTTAATTACTATTATCGAAGGAAATGTACAACCTAAATTATATTCCATATTTAATTGTGGAATACTCTTGATACTTAAGATAGCAGTTGTTTAGGAGGAGCTTTATGGATGAACTAAAAAAGGAAAGTCGTCAGTTAGAGAAATTAAGTCCATTTGAAATAAAAGATGAGCTCATCGATCTTGCAAAAGGGAAAATGAGAATTACTAGAACAATGCTGGATGCAGGGCGTGGAAATCCAAATTGGATTGCTGCATCACCTCGAGAAGCGTTTTTTGCACTCGGGCAATTCGCTGTTGCAGAATCCAGGCTCGTATGGGATGAAGGCGATTTAGCTGGCATGCCAAGTCGTATAGGAATTACAGAGCGATTTAATAAGTATGTTAAGGAAAACCAGCATGTTCCAGGAATTCAATTATTGAAAGAAATTATTGATTATGGAATCAAAATTAAACAGTTTGAACCAGACGAATGGGTTTATGAATTAGTAGATGGAATCATTGGGGATAACTATCCTAATCCGGATCGTATGCTTGTTAAAATTGAACAAGTTGTACATGATTTTTTATCTAAAGAGTTGTGTGGTCAGGATACATCATCTGGCACTTTTGATTTATTTGCTGTTGAAGGAGCAACAGCAGCAATGTGCTATATATTTGAAACATTATATAAAAACCATTTACTTCCTAGAGGCTCTAAAATAGCGGTGATGGTGCCGATCTTTCCACCGTACATAGAAATTCCAGAGCTTCCTAACATTACTTATGATATTGTGAAAATTAATGCCACTGAATTAGATGATGAAGGGAACCATACATGGCAATACCCAGATGAGGAATTGGATAAGTTAAGGGATAAGGATATCAAGGCACTGTTTTTAGTTAATCCGAGTAATCCTCCATCTGTTGCAATAAAAAAAGAATCCATAGAATATATCATCCGAATTGTAAAACAAAATAATCCAGATCTTATGATTATTTCCGATGATGTGTATGGCACTTTTGTTGAAGGGTTTCGTTCTATTATGGTGGATTTACCTTTCAATACAATTGGAGTGTATTCATTTTCAAAATATTTTGGTGTGACGGGTTGGCGATTAGGTACAATTGCCATAAACCAAACTAATGTCTTTGATAAATTGATTAAAAAGTTACCAGAAAGCGAGAAAGAAATTCTAAATAGAAGGTATGCTTCTCTTACACAGGATCCTGAAAACCTTAAATTTATAGATCGAATTGTTGCAGATAGTAGGGATGTTGCAATGAGACATACAGCGGGATTATCCACACCGCAGCAAGTACAAATGGCGTTATTTTCGATTTTTGCATTACTCGATAATAAAAATGAGTATAAGAGAAAAACAATGGGAATTTTACATCGAAGAATGAATCTTTTATACGAAGGGTTAGGCTTACCAAAAAAACATTTGCCAAACGACGCAGACTATTATACAGAGATTGACTTGGAAATTTGGTGTAACCATCATTATGAAAAGGGATTCACTGATTACTTAAAAAAGAATTATAAACCTATAGATATTTTATACCGTCTTGCTGAGAAGTCATCGATTGTATTGTTAGGTGGTGAAGGATTTTTAGCACCAGAATGGTCTATTCGCGTATCCCTTGCTAATCTGAATGATGAAGCCTACGCACGTATAGGCAAGGAACTAAAAAGTATATTAGACGATTATTTAGAAGAATGGAAAGAAGTAAAAGGATAAACTAATTATAAAAAAGTATATAATCGCGCTTTTTGTATCCAGAATCATTTTTGATGATTCTGCCAAACATTAATAGGACTATTATAGGGTTGAAATGTCTAAGTAAAAAAGTAGGAAAGTTAGTTTGAAAAAACGCCAAACTTGCTATAAACAAGTTCACAAGGATTAAGTTGCTAATGCGGATAGCTTATATCGGGGAGTGCATAATATAAAAGTAAAAAATATTTAGGAGGCTGTACATCATGGCATTAACACCTTATGATCCATTTAGACAGTTAGCAAATGTCAGAAAGGATTTGGACCGTTTTTTCTCTAATTTCCCTTTTGATTTTAATCATGATAACCATTTCGGACATATTAGGGTTGATGTTCACGAAACAGAAAATGAAGTTGTAGCCACTTGTGATATTCCAGGAATTGAAAAGAAGGAAGACATAAATATTAATGTTGAGAACAATGTGTTAACAATAAGTGGCACTTTAAATAAAACAAGTGAAGTTAAGGGAGAGAATATGTTTAGACAGGAACGCTATACAGGTAGTTTCCATAGATCTATTTCATTACCAAGTGCTGTTTTCAATGAGGGAGTAAAGGCAGCTTATAAGAATGGCGTACTTGAAGTTAGAATGCCTAAAATAACAAATAACGATAAAAAGAAAATTGATATAGACTTTATGTAAAAAGCTTGTTGAAGATTTAACTTAAATATTGTTGTCTTCTCGTATATAACTTGTTTTTATAACGAAACAAAAAAGTGGTCAATCCTGTTACTAGGTTTGACCACTTTTTTCGTCATTATTTACTGTTCTGCACTACCAGAAATTTCACTCGTTTTAACATTAGTACCGACATCAACCTTTTCGCCTTCAACAGTTTCAACAAGGAATTTTTTGCCTTGCAACTGTCCTTTTTCAACAGATGCATATCTTCTTGCCGCTTTTTTATCGGTGCTATATTCATCTGGTTCAGTACTTACAACAATTTTGACAACATTATCATCCAGTATTTGTAATGCCTTGATTTCTAATTCATGATCAATATACTTAGGATCATTTACTTGAACAAGCAATAAATCATTTAATTCCCAATCAATTGTGTCTTCGTATCCAGATGGAATTGTTTCAGATGTATAAACCCAAATACCTCCATTCGGCTGACGGTCAGGGCTGCCGAAGAACCAGTTAATATTTTGGAAGGGAATCTCTGGGTAAACTTGTTCTGTTTCAACTGCTTCGATTAATTCAGATTCATCATAAGATTCATCTTTCGACTCTTCTTGATTTTTTTCGGAACTTATATCAGTCTCTTTCTCTTCTTTTTCAGTTTCAATATCGGTTTGGTCAACGTTTTCACTTTGTTCATCTTTTTCATTAGATGAACATCCCGATAATACGAGAAGCGCTAAAGATACATAAAAAATTGATAATAAATATTTCATTTTAAAACTGTTCCTCCTAATTGCTTTTTATTTCTGTAGAGGTAAAATCCATCACCACAAAAAGTTCTCCCAATTTATATTAACTGCTAAAGCTGTAAAAAAAAAACAGTAAAAAGGCATTGTTTGAACAAAAATTTTATAGTTAAAAATAACTACTATTCCATGCTTATATTTTCGCCCAAAATTTATGCCATGAAATGTAACACTTTTCCATAAAATTCGACTAATACAAGAGAATTAGAGTGGAGGGGTTATGTGAATAGGATAGCTTATTTATTATTATTATTTGCATTATTCATTACAGGCTGTGACTCAAATGAAGTATCAAAAGAATCTAGTAAAGTTGTTATGCCCGCAAAAATGCCAAGTGACTTTGACTTTAAAATTCAGTTTGGGGTTATGAAAAATAATGAAATTAATACTTTTGAAAATACAGTAACTAAGGATTTAATTGCGGATGGAACTGTTAAAGTAAATCTAACATTTACAACGGAAGAAATGACAAAGATTTATGAGAAAATGAAAGAGGTAAATATAACAGAAAAAAAGGATTTAATTCCTAAAACAGATTGTATGCAAGAGCCGTTTAGTGAAGATGAATGGATGATTACCATTAATGGTGAAAGCATCAATCATTATGTTTCTGAGCAATACTGTGATACTACTGACGATGCAAAGCAATTAATTGAGTTGCGAAATTATATATTTACTCTAGTTAAAAGTAAAGAAGAATATAAAAACCTTCCAGAAGCTAATGGTTGGTATGAATAAAATATTTATCAATAGAATGCCCTAGAGAGTGAGGATTTGCGCTTTTAATACTAACTTATTTGAAGACTCCCTTCTTCTTTTCCAACTATTTATAGAAAATCACTAATTAATCATTATACCTTTTATAACTTGAAATTCATTAAAAACATATTAAGTATGGGAGACCTAAATTGAGGTTTCCCATTTTTTTTTACGAGTTTAGACAAATAGCTGAATGATTAAATCAGTTCCTTAATGTCAATAATTAATATAGTTTTAATCTTCGGAAAGTATTGAGGTGTTTTAATTGGAAAAAATATATATTACCAAGATACAAGCCTTAATGCTAGGAATCACCAGTATTACAGTAACAGGGCATCTTTTATATATCTCTGTAATTATAAATCATAGTGGACGAGATAGTTGGATTGCACTGCTATTAGCCATATTTCCAGCTATCCTCATAGGATTTACAGTTGCGTTACTATCACAGCGATACCAAGGCTACTCGTTGGTTGAATATTGTCAATTAATCCTTGGGAAAGCGCTTGGAAAATTCGTTGTGATTTTATTTTTAATTTACTTCTTACATGAAGTAAGCCTATCTATTAGAGGGTTTGGAGAGTTTTATACATCTGCTGTTACGCTTCGAACGCCTATTTCGATCTTTTTAATAGCAATACTTATACTCGCAGGTTACGCGGTACGATGTGGACTTGAAGTAATTGCCAGAACGAATCAAACGATTCTAATAATGCTTATACCAATAGGGATATTGGCATCAATTCTTACACATAAGGATAAGGATTACCGCAACTTTCTCCCAATATTAGACAACTCGATGGGACCTGTATTGGATGGAACTTTGGCAATTACTTCACTATACAGCTCTATATTTGTTTTAAGTATGATATTTCCATTTGTTAATAGCACGAAACAACTAAAAAGGTATTCAATTCTAACAATGATCATACTGATTATTATGTTTATTGGTCCTGTAACTGGAGTTCTTGCAATTTATGGAGAAGAGAGAGCAACGGGCCTTTACTTTCCTACGTTCTTGACTTTAAGGGATATCCAAATAGGTGCATTACAAAGGTTAGATATTTTAGGGATTTTGCTTTGGTCACTAGGCTCCTTCGCTAAAGTTGCTTTATTTCTCTATGCCATTGTTCTAGGAACAGGTCAGTTATTTAAATTAGATGATTACAAAGTTTTGGTAGTACCTATAGCAGCATTAATTTCCATCATTTCCATCATAAACAGTGAGGATTTTATAGGAATTGCTCGCTTTTTAAATAATTACTATCCTTATTATGCTACATTTGTCGGATTAATTTTGCCTCTTGTCTTGCTAATTATTAGTCAATTTAGGAAACCAGGTGGAAAGAGAGAAGGGCGGAAAAAAGATGTCTAAAGAAGAGAAAGAAAAAGAGCAAACATCATCTGAAGGCAAAAATGGCGAGGATCAACAAGTAATACTAAATGAACTTGATGAGAATGTTAAAAGATATGAAGAAATATTCGGCAAGGACTCTGATCTTTCCGTAAGATATTTGCAAAGTGATCATTGTAAAATGGGCATTTTATTTATAGACAGCTTAGTAGAAAAGGAAATTTTAGACCAACATGTTATCCGCGTTTTAAATAATCAATTAGAGAATACAGTTAATTTTGATAAATTTATCTTATCTACCAATAAGATAAAGGAACTTACCAAACATGAAGAAGTATTAGAGCACCTATTGCAAGGTTTTTCAATCATTTTCATGGATGGGCAAACAACAGCTTTTGCTGCAGAAACTTCTGGTGGGGATAGAAGACCGGTTACTGAATCGTCAGTAGAAACGGTCGTTCGCGGACCTCGTGAAGCCTTTAATGAATCCATAATGACAAACATTGGATTAATTCGGAGAAGAGTCCACACACCTAAATTACAAGTTTATAAAAAGTCCATTGGGAAGGAGAGCAAGACTTCAGTAGCAGTCCTGTTTATAGATGGAATAGCTAAAGAGAAAGTTGTCAAAGAAGTTATTTCTCGAATCGATAAGATTAATATCGATGGTATCCTAGATTCCCTTTATATTGAGGAGATAATTGAAGACCCTAAAAGATATTCTCCTTTTCCAACGATTTTTAACTCAGAACGACCAGATAGAATTGCAGCGGGTTTACTAGAAGGAAGAATAGCTATTGTTGTTGACGGTACACCAGTTGCCCTTATGGTGCCAGCAACTATCGGTTTATTTTTAACATCCAATGAAGATTATTATCAACGATACGATATTTCCAGCTTTATGAAAATTTTAAGAGGGTTTACTTTTGTACTTTCTATAATATTGCCAGGTTTGTATGTAGCTTTACTTACCTATCATCAAGAAATGATACCGACTCCATTAATAATTGCGATTACAGGACAACGGGAAGGAGTTCCTTTTGGTACTGCAATTGAAGTTGCACTTATGGAAATTACTTTTGAAATTTTGCGGGAAGCAGGTATTAGATTGCCTAAAACGATTGGTGCCGCAATTTCCATTGTCGGTGGTTTAGTACTGGGACAAGCAGCTGTTGATGCAGGATTGGTTGCACAAGGAACCGTAATCGTAGTAGCGCTGACAGCTATCAGTTCTTTTACCACTCCTTCCTACAATATTGCCATTACTGCAAGACTTTTAAGATTTGTATTATTATTCCTATCTTCGTTTTTAGGGGCATTTGGTCTGATTTTTGGATTACTTCTAATATTAGTTCATTTAAATTCCATACGTTCATTTGGTGTTCCTTATTTAACTCCTATAGTGCCATTTCATAAAGATGATTGGAGAGATTTATTTATTCGAGTGTCTTGGCGGGATATGAAGCAACGACCTGAAGAAATTTCTAACGAAAACCAAAATAGGATGCTTAAGACTAGAAAAAATCGTCCTATTAATAGGAGAAATTAGTAATATGAAATTAAAACGATGCTGTTTAATCATAGTACTTTCCCTTCTTTTAGGAGGATGTTGGGATCAAAAGGAATTAAATGAAATTGCTGTAGTAATGGGGGTAGGTATAGATAAAGTGGAAGAAGGGTATAAAATTACAGCCCAAGTGATTAAACCCCCAACAAAAGAAAATGGCGGCGGCGGAGGCTCTGAGTTGCCAACCTGGAGTGTGACGGCTACAGGAAAAACTATATTAGGAGCAATTCGAAGTCTAAATGAATTATCGCCACGTCGTTTATATTGGGCGCATTTACAAATTATTATTTTTGGTGATGAACTGGCAAGAGATGGAATAACACCGGCTACTACATGGTTTGAAAGAGATAGAGATAGCCGTGCTGGAGCACTTATTGTCGTTACTCCTGGAACTGCGGAAGATTTATTAAACAGTAAAATTGAGCTGGGGGATGTTCCAGCTAAATCAATGGCGGATCTTATTGAAGGTAGGGAAATGAGACAAATTAGTGCACGGAAAGTGAAGTTAAGAGATTTAATGACCATAATTTCTACTCCCGGAATAGAGCTTTCACTCGATGTCATTAGACCAAAGGAAATTAGAGGAAAAGTTGAAACATTTGAAATAAATGGAGTTGCTATATTCAGCAAAGGGAAATTACAAGGTTATATTTATGGACCAGAAACAACAGGAACCCAGATTATGGACAACAAACTAAACTATACTATCATTGAAGGCAGCTGTCCCGAAAATCCAGACGAGTTCTTCGCCTTTCAAATTACCGGTTTTCAAAGTACTGTGAAACCTAAGTTAGTAGGTGAAACAATTAATGTCAAAGTAGATGTCATATTAGAGGGAAATTTACTTGACCAGACTTGTGCATTGGATTTATTGGAGCCTAAACACTTAAAATCCGTAGAAAAGGAAGTTAGCGAGTTTATAAAAAGGAATGTTGTAAACGAGTTTCAAATAGCGAAGGAAATGAACTCAGATATATATGGAATAGGTAGAGAAGTCAGAAGATATTATCCTGAGCATTGGGACAAAATAAGTAATTCATCAGCCTACTTAGACCAAGTTAAATTTGATTTTAAAGTGAAGTCGAATGTAAGAAGATCAGGATTAATTATTGACACAACTCAAGAAAAAAGTAAGGAAGTGAATGATTAATGAACACTTTCTTATTAATTATCTTATTTGTTGCAATTTCCTTTTTTGATTATCGACATATGGTAAAGACGAAAGATAAGAAAGCATTAGCCATCTACACAACAATCTTAGTTTTTGCTTTTGTTATAACACAATTGCACATACTTGGAATTAAGATTATAGGCTTAAACCAAATTGTTTCTTTTATCATTAATTTATTTATATAATCAAATCTTGTTTTATTTAAAAGGAGTATTGTTCAGCTTTAATCGTTTACGTAAAAAGGCTCTAACGTTATGTTGGAGTCTTTTTATTCTTTACAAGTAAAAATCTTTAATATATAGTTAGTTAGGAATACTAACTATTTTGGAGGTTTAAATGAATCTTTTTACGACAATATACCGTTTCAATAAATTGTATGTTTTGAAGCTTCAAGAAATTTGTTCACCTTTTGGCATCACCCCTGTACAGTGGCTAGTTATACATCATATTTACAACAACGAAGGTTGTACAAGTATGGATATTGTTAAAGAATGGTCAGTTGAAAAACCGACAGTATCTTCTTTAGTGAAAAAGTTGCATGAACAAGGTCTAATACAGTTCAAAAGTGGAGCAGATAAGCGACAAAAATATTTATCCTTGTCACAGGAAGGACAAGTTCTTTGCGGTAAGGTAAAAGAAAAAGTGATGAATCTCCAATCATTCGTAACAGAGCCATTCTCCGAAGAAATGGTGAATGAATGGTCACAACAGTTAGCAATTTTGGAGGAGAGAATGTTGAATTATGAAGGATAGAATATGGACAAAAAATTTTATTGTCATTTCATTAATTAATTTTTTATCAATTTTAATGTTTTACTTATTAATTGTCACAATTGCTAGTTATGCAATTGAAACATATCAAGTATCCACAAGTATTGCGGGTCTCGTTTCTAGTATTTATGTAATTGGCGCACTTATAGGGCGGCTGCTTACAGGCCGCATAATAGGGAAGGTTGGACCTTCAAAAATATTAAGATATGGTGTTGTATTATTTTTCGTGAGTGCATGTTTGTATTTTATTGAAATACATATTGCATTTTTATTATTTAACCGGTTTATACAAGGTATTTTCGTTGGAGTTATTGGGACAGCGGCTGGAACGATTATCGCACATATACTTCCTGCATCTCGAAAGGGAGAAGGCATTGGCTACTACAGCTTAAGTGTTATCCTTGCATCGGCTATTGGGCCTTTTATTGGAATATTCTTAATGAAATTTGATAATGGCAACTTCTATATTTTTGGTTTAAATGTACTCTTATCACTCATTATGATTATCGTATTGACGTTTATTCGTTTGGATAAGCAGATGTTCAGTTCAAGTCATGAGGAAGTTAAGGAAGAGTCCTTTATTTCAAAATTTATGGAGCCAAAATCAATTCCTATTTCATTCGTTGCACTATTAATGGGCTTTGTTTATTCAGGTGTTATGTCCTTTTTATCCTTCTATGCAGAGGAAATCAACTTAGTAGATGCTGCTAGTGTATTCTTTATTGTATATGCTCTTGCTACTATTTTCACGCGTCCTTATTGTGGGAAGCTTATGGATAAAAAAGGGCCAAATTTAATTGTCTACCCTTGTTTAGTTTTGTTTGCATTAGGCATGTTTCTGTTTGGCAATGCAAGCAGTAGTTGGATTTTATTAGTGTCTGCAGCTTTAATTGGACTTGGATTTGGCAACTTCAATTCTATTGCCCAAACAATTGCGGTTAAAGTGACAGAGCCGCATCGTTTCGGCTTGGCAACATCTACATATTATATTTTTTATGATATGGGGTTGGGATTCGGTCCTTATTTGTTAGGTTTAATCGTTCCATTGGTAGGATACCGTTCAATTTTTTTATGGATGGTTCCGATCATCATAATTAGTATTCCACTATATTTCGTTTTACATGGTCGAAAAGCAAAATTGTATATTTAAGGAGGAAAGAATGATGGATTTTAAAAATATTACAGTAGCAGGCAGTGGTGTTTTAGGAAGTCAAATTGCATTTCAAACAGCATTTAAAGGATTTAATGTAACGATTTATGATATTAATGAGGCAGCCATTGAAAAGGCAAAAGAACGCATCGCTAATTTAGAAAACACATATGTAGATTATTTTAAAGAAGAGCAAGAGGCTGCAAGATCAGCTCAATCTCGCATTCAGTATTCTACAAGTTTAAAAGAATCAGCAGTAAATGCAGATCTTGTAATCGAGGCGATCCCTGAGCTAAAAGAGATTAAAGAAAAATTCTATACAGAGCTAGGGAATGTGGCACCTGCACATACAATTTTCGCAACAAACTCTTCTACAATGCTTCCAAGTCAATTTGCTGAATTTACAGGACGCCCTGAGAAATTTTTAGCGTTGCATTTTGCAAATCGTATTTGGATGAACAATACGGGAGAAGTAATGGAACATCCAGGAACAGATAAAGAAGTGGTAGAACAAGTATTACAATTTGCATCTGCGATTGGCATGGTACCATTGCATATTAAAAAAGAACAACCGGGTTATATTTTAAATAGTTTACTAGTTCCACTATTAGATGCGGCACAACATTTATGGGGAACAGGTGTAGCTGATCCATACACAATCGATAAAACATGGATGATTGCAACAGGTGCTCCAATGGGACCATTTGGTATTATTGATGTTGTAGGATTACAAACCGTTTATAACATCGTAAGCACGAAAGCGGATAAACATCCTACTCCAGAACAAAATGAATTTAGAGATATTGCAAACTTAGTTAAAAGTGAATATATAGATAAAGGAAAAATGGGTATGCAATCAGGAGAAGGATTCTATAAATATCCAAATCCAGCTTATAATGAAAAAGAATTTTTACAACCGTAATAGGCAAATCAAAAGATGATATTTAATTAATGATTAATCAGGAACGTAAGGAGCCAACCGATATAACTTTTCGGTTGGCTCCATTTTTACTTTTTGTATAGAAATCGACAGCTTAAATATATTCGTTAATAGGTCTGGTTGCCCAGTATAATATTTTTCGAAACTAGTTAAATAGAATATTAAACAAAATTTCAATTGCTTTCCAATTTACTATCAATTAAAATATTAAATATTCCGAATATTATACCAATAGGAATTTATTTTTCAGAAAAAAGATTCATGTATTATTGCTAAAATAATATCTCTGAATCAATTTTTTTATTTAGAAAATTCTATATGAATTTTCTCCTTTTATGTAATTATGCTTTCTATCAATGGGGGGTGTTTGTATGGATTCCGAATGCCAAAAAGGAAGTGGTGTAATGACGGAAAATGAAGAACCTTTAATTTCTCTTACTACTGTTTCAACTAAAAAAATTAAAGTTTTTCCTTATTATTTTAAACATCAAATTCCAGGATCAATAAATGATTGTTTTTTAAGGGAGGGGGTTGTTTCCAAATTATTGTTGGTTGCTGATAACCTTCCAGAAGACCATTATCTAGTTATTTTAGACGGATGGCGTTCATTTGAAACACAAACTGCTTTGTATGAAATGATTAAAAGACAATTTGAAACACAGTTTGACAATGAGGCAGAAGTCCTGCAGCACTTGTCTCAGTTTGTTGCGACACCTTCTAAAGATCCATTAACACCTCCTCCACACTACACCGGTGGGGCAGTGGATTTAACGATTGGAACTAGCAATGGATGGTTAAATATGGGGACAAGCTTTGATGAATTTACTGAAAAAGCGCACTCATTATACTTTGAAGAAAAAGAACAGTTAACGGAAGAAGAATTACAAATACGTGAAAATCGCCGTTTACTAAGGTCTTTAATGGAAAGTGTAGGGTTTCGTTCGAATCCTGAGGAATGGTGGCATTTTGATTACGGAAATGCTCGCTGGGCTGAAGGGACGAGTAGAACGGTTATCTATTTTGGTATTGAACTTAATTTTAAAGGAGAGAATTAAATGATAAAAAAGTTTAGCTATGTGTTACTGATTATTGTTACTGCAATACTTCTTACAGCATGTAAAGAAAATGCAAACGCTCCTGTCTCCTCAGAATCAACACCAAGTGAATCTACTTCAAACGAAACGGAAACAACTACAGCTTCAAATCCAGATCAATTAGTTATAGCGATTCCGGCTGATGTAACTTCATTAGATCCGGCAATTACAATGGACAATACTACATGGAAAATTATCTACAACGCTTATGAAAGATTAGTAGACTATGATGGTGCTACAACTAATATTAAACCGGGTGTTGCGGAAAGATGGGAAGTTAGCGAAGACGGAAAAACATGGACATTCTTTTTAGAAGAAGGACATGTATTCTCTGATGGTACCCCTGTTGATGCACAAGCAGTAAAAGCAAGTTTCGATAGAACTTTGAAAATTGCTAATGGACCTGCAGGAGTATACAGTATGGTATCGGAAATTCGAGTAGACGATCCAATGACGGTTACATTTGTGCTGTCAGAAAACTTCCCTCCATTCCTATCTACTTTAGCAGCAAACTATGGAAATATTGTAAGTCCAACAGTAATGGAGCACGAAGTAAATGGAGATTTAGGACAAGCTTATTTAGCAGAAAATACATTGGGAAGCGGCCCATATAAGTTAACGGAGTGGAAAAAAGGAGATTCATTAAAACTAGAAGTAAATGAACACGCAAAAGTAAAACCTACTCTACAATCAATATTATTTAGAATCGTAGGAGATCCTTCGGTACAACGCATGCAATTAGAAAAAGGTGAAATCGATATTGCAGAAGGTATTCCTGTCGATCAAATTGATTCAATTAAAGGGCTGGAAAATGTCGAGTTGATTCAAGAACCAAGCTTGTTGGTTGATTACATTTATATTAATACAAGTAAAGGCAATCCAGCATTGCAGGACGAAAGAATTCGCCAAGCATTAAATTATGCGATAGATTATGAGAGTTTAGTAAGTGCAGTTCAACTGGGCTATGCTACGCAAATGCGCGGGCCGATTCCTGATGGGATATGGGGTCATGATGAAACAGTACATCAATATAATTATGATGTAGAAAAAGCAAAAGCATTATTAGCTGAAGCAGGTGCTGAAAATTTAACCCTTGATTTATTATACTCTGATAATAAAACATGGTGGGAAACAGAAGCCTTAGCTATTCAATCAAATTTAGCTGATATCGGTGTAACAGTAAACTTAAATAAAGTCGCATATGCTACTTCCCGTGAAATGATGGATAAGGGCGAATTTGATTTAGCATTAGGGGTATGGAGTCCAGACTTTGGTGATCCTTTCGCCTTCATGAATTACTGGTTCGATTCAGCGAACCATGGATTAGCAGGAAACCGTGCATTTTATACAAATAGAGAAGTTGATCAATTGTTAAAAGAAGCAGCTACGAATAATGATCAATCTGCACGCCAAGAAATTTACAAGCAAATTCAAGATATTGTAATGGAAGAGGCGCCATATATTCTTTTATATCAAAAGGATTATATTTTACCGATGAGCAAGGATGTTAAAGGCTTTATATATAATCCGATGTTGGAAGGCATCTATTTTTTAAATGAAATGTCTAAATAAACAACTGGAGTGACGAACCATGATAAAAATGATTGTTAAGAGATTAGGCCTTCTAATATTCGTCGTTTTTGGGGTGACATTGGTGACATTCTTTATGTCCCATGTCATTCCCGGCGACCCTGCAAGTATGATAGCTGGACAAAGGGCAAGTGAAGAAACTTTACAATCAATTCGTCAACAATTGGGTCTGGACAAGCCAGTCTGGATCCAATACTTTCACTACATAGGTGATTTATTAACAGGAGACTTAGGTACTTCCATTCGTACACAACGTCCAGTGTTAGATGAACTGATTACCTTTTTTCCAGCAACACTTGAATTAGCTATTGCAGCATTTGCAATTGCCATCGTATTGGGAATTCCTTTAGGTGTACTTGCAGCATTAAAGAAAAATACTTTTTGGGACAATTTAAGCCGAGTATTTTCTATTAGTGGTGTATCTATTCCTGTCTTTTTTAGCGGTCTAATTGTTATTCTCATTTTTTACGGAAATTTAGGTTGGTTTCCTTCAAATGGTAGAATTTCGCTTGATATTAATCCACCAACACACATTACTGGTTTTTATATTTTAGATAGTATTTTCACTGGAGATATGGTTGCTTTAAAAAGCAGTTTAGAGCATATTTTCCTGCCTGCTTTAGTATTATCCTATGCACAGTTGGCTGTCATTACAAGGCAGGTCCGGGCAAGTATGCTTGAAGTGATGAGCCAGGAATATATTAGAACAGCAGTTGCCAATGGTATAAAAGGGCGGTTATTAATCATCTCTTATGCATTGAAAAATGCTTTAATTCCCACTGTAACAGTAATTGGTGTAGCATTTGGCTCCCTGCTTGGTGGAGCAGTAGTAACAGAGACTATTTTCGGATGGCCTGGAATGGGGAAATTTGTTGTTGATTCAATTTCCTATTTAGACTTCCCAGCGATGATGGGCTTTACAATTATTATTAGTATTGGCTATGTATTGATTAATTTAATTGTAGATATTATTTATGGATTATTAAATCCGCAAATGAAGCAATAGGGGGAAGGGTATGCAAATTAATCTACATTCAAAATCATTAAAAAATAACCCTATCTGGTATAAATTAAAACAAAATAAAATGACTTGGGTAGGGTTGGTAATTCTTGGATTGATAGTATTACTTTCATTAGCAGCCCCTCTTATTTCCCCTTTTGATCCTAATAAAATTGATTTAGTCAATAAATTTCAGCCTCCTTCATCCGAACATTGGTTCGGTACAGATGAAGTAGGAAGAGATATTTTTACGAGGATTTTATTTGGCGCTAGGCTTTCTCTTGGGGTAGGGATATTAATCATTTTAATCGCTGCAGTAATCGGAATTGTAATAGGAACTATTTCAGGTTATATTGGCGGAATTGTAGATACAGTTATTATGCGATTTGTCGATATGATTTTAGCGTTCCCAAATTTGATTTTAGCAATGGCATTAGCAGCAGTTTTAGGACCGAATCTCCAAAATGCGATGATTGCGATAGCTATTGTAAAAATTCCAGTCTATATTCGACTAGCTCGTGGTGAAGCAATGGTATTGAAAGAAAAACTTTTTGTAAAATCAGCTGAGTCATTTGGATTAAACAAGGCGGTCATCATTGTTAAACATATTATTCCTAATGCTATTTCCCCCGTCATTATTCAGGCAACTTTAGATGTTGGGGATACGATTCTATTAATTGCAACTTTAGGCTTCTTAGGATTAGGTGCTCAACCTCCAACCCCTGAGTGGGGAGCAATGATTAGTGTTGGATGGACATATCTTCTAACCTATTGGTGGTACCCTGTGTTTCCTGGATTATTTTTATTTTTAGCTTCAGGTGCACTTAATTTAATTGGTGATGGAATTCGGGATGTTTTAGATCCAAAATCAGCACGTTAAGGGGGAGAAAATGATGCTGCTAGAAATAAAAAATTTGCATGTTGATTTTGAAGGATTGCGTGGCAAAACAGAGGCTTTGAAAAATATGAATCTCTCTCTTAACAACGGTGAGATATTGGGGATTGTTGGTGAATCGGGTTCAGGTAAATCAATTACCGCTTTATCGATTTTAGGGCTTTTAGAGGAAAATGCCATTATTTCAAAGGGAAAAATCATTTATAATGGCGTAAATATACTTGAATTAAGCAAAAAGGACATACAAGCATTAAGAGGAAAAGAAATCGGTATGGTTTTTCAGGAACCAATGACCGCATTGCAGCCTACGATGAAAATTGGAAAACAGCTTTTTAATGTAATTAAGCAGCATCGCCGTTTATCAACAAAGGAAACAAAAGAAGCTGTGCTCCATGCTTTAAGGGAAGTTCATATTGATCAGCCAGAACTTGTCGCGAGGAAGTATCCATTTGAGCTGAGCGGTGGAATGAGGCAAAGGATTGTAATTGCACTTGCAATGGCGGCTCCACCTAATTTACTTATTGCTGATGAACCGACAACAGCTTTGGATGTAACGATCCAATATGAAATTATTAATCTTATTAAAGAATTAAATGACAAGAGAGGAACCTCTGTTTTACTGATAACGCATGATTTAGGAGTTGTAGCAAATGTATGTGATCGAATTCTCGTAATGTATGCAGGTGAGGTAGTGGAAAGTGGGAGTACGAAACAAGTATTAAATAATCCAATTCATCCATATACAAAATCTCTCCTAGCTGCTTTACCAGATTCAGTTGAACCACATCAACCATTGCAAGCGATAGAAGGTGAACCTCCAAATTTACTTAAACGACCAAAAGGATGTGCTTTTTCTGAGCGATGTCACTATGTTATGGATATTTGCAAAGAGGAGCATCCCGAATTAAAAGATGGTGAATCGAATCATCAAGTATCCTGTTGGTTAGAAAAGGTGATTGTATGATTGAAATTTCACAACTTGAGAAAATTTATAGTACCGGAAAAGATAGTATGATAGCTGTAAAATCAACGAATTTAACTATTAAAGAAGGCGAAATATTGGGAATTGTTGGAGAATCTGGTTCGGGAAAAAGTACGCTGGGAAAAATGATTATTGGCTTGGAAGAACCTTCTAAAGGGAGCATTACTTATAAAGGACAGCAACTTTGGAACAAGCAAAAATATAATCGTGTCCAAGCAGGAGAAATACAAACTGTTTTTCAAGATCCGCAAAGCTCACTTGATCCAAGAATGACTGTAAAAGATATTATTTTAGAGCCGTTATTAGCCTTTCCTAAATTAGAAAGAAAAACTAAAGGAAATAAGGAACGGTTACTACAACTGATAAAGCGAGTAGGTTTAAAGGAAGAGCATCTGGATCGCTATCCACATGAATTTAGTGGTGGACAAAGACAAAGAATTGCTATTGCGCGGGCATTGATTACAGATCCCTCATTTATTGTACTGGATGAGCCTACCTCTGCCTTGGACGTATCCGTACAGGCACAAGTGTTAAATTTACTGAAGGAGTTGCAAAAAGAAAGAAATTTAACCTATTTATTTATTTCCCACAACATGTCGGTAATTCGTTATATGTGTGAAAGAGTGGCTGTAATGTTTAAAGGGGAGATGGTGGAAATTGGAGATACTAAGGAACTATTTGAAAATCCACAACATCCATATACACAAAAGCTATTATCATCAGTGTTAACTATCCAAAAAGATGAAGACAAGCAATCAATCGTTTTATAGATAAACAAACCGTTTCTTATATAGTGGAAACGGTTTTAATTTTGAAAGAAATAAAATGACAATTTTTTGAGCATACTTTTTTAATGACTTTACTATTTCTAAGTTTTATTTAGCTTAGATCACTTTACAATGAGTACAAAACAAAAAAATTGATTTTGTATATTAATTATGATGTAATTTAAATACAATTAGTTTTTATACCATTTAGTATAAAAATGTGAAATAAATAGTTTTCTAGTCTTTTAGCTATTTCTTGAACAAAAAGTTCAGTCCTAATTGTTTTTAAGAATGAGAAATCTTTCAGTTCAACGTGGTTTAAATAAAATTTCCAAATTAAGGAGCTGCTTATGGATACTCAAAAAGTAATTGATATAACAATTATCGGTGGCGGACCAACAGGTTTGTTTTCTACATTTTATGCTGGTATGCGTAATATGAGTGTGAAAATTATTGACAGCCTAGGTCAATTAGGAGGGCAGGTTGCTGAGCTTTATCCGGATAAATATATATACGATATTGGAGGTTTTCCAAAGATATTAGGTAAGGATCTAATCACTAATCTCGTGGATCAAGCAATGTATGCAAAGCCGGAAATATGTTTAAATGAAACAGTTTTAGAGCTTGAGAAAACGAACGATGTTTTTAAATTAACGACAAATAAGGGTTCACATTATACAAAAACAGTTTTAATAACAAGCGGTATTGGGGCATTTCAGCCTAGAAAATTATCGCTTGAAAATGCACAGTACTACGAGAATAAAAACCTGCATTATTCTGTTAAAAATATTAACGATTTTAAAGGTTCAAAAGTATTAGTTTGTGGTGGTGGAGATTCTGCTTTGGATTGGACATTAATGTTAAATGATATCGCAGAAGAAGTAACATTATGCCATAGAAGAGCAGAATTTAAAGCTCATGAAAGCAGTGTAGACAAATTATACAATTCAAAGGTACAAGTGAAAATTCCCTATGTGGTAAAAGAGCTTATTGGCAATGAAGAGCGAATTGAAAAAGTTGCGATTGTCTCTAAAGACGGAACTGAGGAAATGGTAGAAGTAGATCATGTAATTGTTAACTATGGGAACATCACTTCACTTGGCCCTATTAAAAATTGGGGTCTTGAAATGGAGAAAAATTCAATTATTGTGAATTCAAAAATGGAAACAAATATTGAAGGTGTTTATGCTGCAGGCGATATTGCAACTTATGAAGGAAAAGTAAAATTAATTGCAGTAGGATTAGGTGAAGCACCTGTTGCTGTTAATTATGCTAAAAATTATACGGACCCAACATCCAGAATTCAGCCTCTGCACAGTACAAGTATTTTTAAATAAAAGTTGTTTTTTCCTAAAAGGATGCATTTTTACTCTTACTGTATTCTAGAATATTAAAAGAGAAGCAACTCATTTAATGGGGGTGTATGCGTGGATGTTTTAGAAGCTATAAAAACGAGAAGAAGTATTGGGTTGGTTTCAGATGAACCTGTCTCAAAAGAATTAATTGATAAGATTTTAGAAGCGGGAACATGGGCACCAAGTCATTTCCGAACAGAACCGTGGAAGTTTTTCGTATTAATAGGTGATAGCCGGCTGCGATTAGGGAAAACACTTGCAAAAATTGAAGAAAAGAATATGGATGATTCTTCAAGTGAATCAAACCAGAAAAAACTTACGAAAATTATTGAAAAGCCTTTTCGTGCTCCACTAATCATAGCTGTAGCAGTTGAACCTAGTGATAATCCAAAAGCATTTATCCAGGAAGAATATGGGGCTGTTTATGCAGCAATTCAAAATATGCTGTTAGCTGCTCATGGGCTTGGGCTTGGAGGGTATTGGAGAACAGGTAAACCTACTTATGATCCATTAATGAAGGAGCTTTTTAAGATATCTGAAGATGGTGAAATTTTAGGGTTTCTTTATTTTGGCCATCCTAAAAGAACAGTTCCAGAAGGAAAAAGAAGAGATTTAAATGAAGTGACGACATGGCTATCAAGCGAAAATGATTTTGATAAGCTAGTTTAATAGTCAGTTCTGTAAAAAAATTAAGGCTTACTTCTAAAGGGTAATTTACTTAGAAGTAAGCCTTTTTGTTTATGAAATTGTTTTCAGTAGTCTAATTGATAAAAAATAAAAAGAAGAAACTCTCAACATAAGAGTTTCTCCTCCAATTTTTAGGCTTCTACAGTTAAATTCCAATAAGCAGATTGAACTTCTTTAACTTTAGCAATGTACTCCTTTTGAATATCAAATAATTCTTCGATTGGAAGATCTTTAAATCCTTCTATAAATGGATCTTCAACATCTGTTCGATTTCCACTTAATTCTTCTACAATAGCTAGTGAGCAAAACGGTACATATGCGGCACTATATCCACCTTCGTGGCAAGCAACAAGTTTTCCATTACAATGTTTTTCAGCTAAATTAAGCATAAAGCTTGTCATTTGTCTGTATCCTTCTGCATTTACCATCATTCGAGCAAGTGGATCAAACACGCTAGCATCTTGTCCAGCAGATATTAATATTAAATCTGGTTTAAAT
Source organism: Lysinibacillus telephonicus (assembly GCF_003966145.1). Taxonomy (GTDB): domain Bacteria; phylum Bacillota; class Bacilli; order Bacillales_A; family Planococcaceae; genus Ureibacillus; species Ureibacillus telephonicus. The sequence continues at coordinate 67,758 of NZ_RXNR01000011.1, read as the reverse complement.
TGATCAGCAATTGGCTCTACTATTTCTTTTAATGCATGCATATACCCTGCATTCCCTGTCCCAGCTGGAAGAGGGATGTTTACATTTCGACCAATACCATTTCCCTTACCTATATCTTCGCGATTTCCACGTCCAGGTGGATATAAACGTTCTTGATGCAGAGAAATGAATAATACGTTTGGATCGTCATAGAAAGCTGATTCTGTACCGTTTCCATGATGTACATCCCAGTCGATAATCATTATTCTTTCTAGACCAAGTATATTACGAGCGTACTTAGCAGCAATTGCAACATTATTGAATAAACAGAATCCCATTCCTAGCTCTGCCTCAGCGTGATGACCTGGGGGACGCGTCAAAGCATAAGCGTTATCAACTTCGCCTTTTACTACAGATTCAACTGCTGTAATTGCTCCACCAGCTGATAATAAAGCGATTTCATAAGAGCCTTTACCTACCAGTGCTAGTGCACCTGCATCTCCAAAACCAGCGTCACTTAGTTCCTTCACTTTATTTATATACGTTTCAGGATGATAGAATTTTATTTCCTCAACAGTAGCTGGTCGAGGTTTAATCTGGATTAACTTATCCATTAATCCGCTTACTTCAAGTAGATTTTTAAAGCGTCGTTTTGTTGCGGGATTTTCCGAATGAACATCAGTTTCGATATAACCACCAGGGGGCATAAATAAAGCACCATTCCCAGTATCATGCCAGAAATACTTTTCATCATAAATAAATGCCGTCTTCTTCAAATATAATCCCTCCACCTTTAATTTTTATTATTGCTATTTCCATTAAAATATTTTTATTAGAAACTTACTATTACCCAAGTGGGTGATTTTATAGAATATTCATAACATTTAAACTACAGAAATATATATAATTAGGAGATTAATAAGGAGGGAAATTATGACTAGTCATAGTTTGACAGCTAAGGAATACGAAAGAATTATCCATTTTTCGTCCGAAATTGCTTATCCAGTGGAAAATATACGCTTACACATTCAGCATAAACTAGCTGACATTTTTGGGTATGATCAAACTATTTTTTGGTATGCAGACGATAATGGGAATTTAAGGGATCCTATTAATTACAAGCTTAGTGATAGAGCATTAATAGACTATCTTGCTGAATATCATCATTATGACTTATTACATCCGAATAAAAATGTTAATTTGTTTCGTGAAAAAAGAGCTATTCGATTAGTTGATCTTATGACACCTAAACAGTATGAGAAATCTCTTTTTTACAGTGAGTTTATGAAGGAATATGGATATCATGATGAACTAGTAGTAGCATTACTTCATCAAGGAGTTTTTGTCGGAGTTATAGGAATGGCTCAAAAAAAAGATTCTTATAAATTTACAGCAAATGATTGCATGACATTACGCCTAGTATCAGATGTTATAGCATCTGTACTTCAACACCAATTTAATAATAAAAATGGTATTGGTCTTCTTTCCGAAAGAGAACAAGATGTTGCGATTTTAGTTAAAAAAGGGTGGACTAATTCAGCAATAGCTAAAGAATTGCATATCTCTATTAATACAGTAAAGAAACACTTGCAAAATATTTATGAAAAATACGATGTAAGTAATCGAACTCAGCTGGTACAAAAACTATAGTATTTGTTTTCCCTGCTCCTAAAAAAGAATAAGAGGCTGCAAAATGTAAGAGAAGTGAGTATTTAAATGACATACTCACTTCTCTTAATTGGGAATTATAGGTGGATTAAGGATCACTAAATTTAATTAGGTATTATATTTAATTAAATTTCAGTTTGAATTTACAATGATCATCTCCGTCTGTTTTACAACAAACTCGGCGAACTTGATCCGTGTCCAGTACATTTTTAAACATTTCTGTCTCACAACGGCAAGCCATTTTAAACTCCTGTGCAACAGAATAGATAGGGCAGTTATATTCAATCAACTCAAAGGTTTGGTTATCTAATTGGGTAACATTTGCCATATAACCTTTTTCATTTTGTATGTTAACAAGTTCATCAATTTTTTCAGTTATTGATTTATTGTTCATTCGATTTTTGTATTCTTGAGTAAGTCGATTTTCTCTTCTCTCGAACAAAAGCTGGATGGATTTCTCACCATGAAGTTCTTCTATATCCCTAAGAAACTCAAGTGTTATTCCCTCGTAGTTTTTAGGGAAAATTTGATCCCCTTTATCTGTCAATGAGTAAACTTGAAGTGGTCGACCCATTGATTGTTTAGTTTCAGTAGATTTAACAAGTCCTTCATTTTCTAAAACAATTAGATGCTTTCTAACAGCCATATGAGTAATATTTAATAGCTCTGTTAGTTCATTAACTGACAATGAAACTTCTTTTTTCAGCAGCTCTAAAATACGATCTCTAGTATTGATTTTAGCTTTTATCATACAATTCACCTCAATTCTTAAGTAAATCCATACGATGATTTAAACCTGATTAAACTATAAAATGGGTTGGGAACTACCACACTACTTATTTATTATACTATAAAGTATAAAATGTAAAAAAGGAACCATTGTCACAAATTTAAAAGCTAGTTCAAAAAAATAGAAAGTTAATAGAAATACATAAATTTTGCAAACACACTATCCAGTTAAAAAAGGTTTTAGCTTTTTAAAGAATATAGGAAAAGGATGTGAAAGATATAGTAAAAAATATTTATAGTCATCCTTTTAACTATAAAGTATATTTTAATTAGATAATGAGAACGGAATATTGTTCCTCATTTGAAAAAGGCAAATCTATCGAAAGGTAGAGACGCAAAGTCACAGATCTTCCGTAATTATACAAAGATGGCTGGGCTGCCAAATGAAGAATGGAGAAGCTACTCAGATAATACCCGAGTCTATCAAAATTCTTCCCTAATAAATTTTGGAGGGATTTTTTTATGTCAAAAAAGTATTTTACTAGTAATTTCAGAAATGTGTTGGCTACAAGTGTAATGGCAACGGCGTTTGCTTTTGGAAGTGGACAGGCATTGGCAAATGAAGAGCAACCAGTTACTCAACAACAAGTTGAAGAGCAAGTTGTAGAAGAAAAAGAAGTTAAGGAAGTTGCACCTTCCGAGGAACAACAAACAACAGAAGATACTATCGATGATTCTAAAACTGTTGAAGATGTAAACGAAGATTCATTAAGTAAAGTTGAATCTGAACCAAAAGTTACAAACGAGACTGAAGAAGGAACTAACGAAGAAACAGATGGTGAACCAGTAGTAGAGGAAAGCGAAGATACTGAAAAAATTGAAGAAGAACCTTCTTTAATACCAGGCGACTTTTTTTATTTTATGAAAAAATTAAAGGAAAATGTCCAATTGGCACTTACATTTGATGATGTAAAAGAATCAGAGCTACTAGCATCTTTTGCAGAAGAACGTATTGCAGAAGCAGAGGCATTACTTGCAGACGGTGAGGAAGAGTTAGCTAGTGAATTACTAGAAAAAGCATTAGAACAGCAAGAACTAGCTTTAGAAAAATATGAAGAAGAAAAAGAAGCAGAACAAGAAGTTGAGGAAGAAGGAAGTGAAAATACTGAAGAGACAGCTGCAGAAGAAGACGCTGATTCAGAAGGTTCTGAGCTAGAAACTAAATTCGCTGCAAATATCATTGCTTTACAAGCCGTTTTAGAAAAAATAGAAAACCCTAAAGCGAAAGAAGCAATTGCAAAAAATATCGAAAAAGCACAAGAAAAGCTTGAAAAGAAAATAAATAAAGAATTAACTAAGCAAGCAAAAAAAGCTGAAAAGAAAAGTGAAGAGCTTGAAGCTACTACTGATGAAAAAAGCTTAGAAGAAAATGTGGACGTTGAAAATAAAGAAGTAATTGTAGAAGAAAATGAAATTGATAATGATGCTGAAGCTGCAACTTCAAATCAAGAAACAACGAATGAATCAACTGTTAATACCGAGAAACAACAAAAAGCTGTAGAGGCTCAGAAGAAAGCAGCAGAAAAACAAGCTGAAGCTGTGAAAAAGGCTGAGGAAAACCAACTAGAGGCTGCAAGGAAGCAAGCAGAAGCTGTAAAAAAAGCGGAAGAAAAACAACTTGAAGCCGCAAAAAAAGCGGAAGAAAAACAGCTTGAAGCTGCAAAAAAAGCACAAGAAAAACAAGCAGAACAAGAAGCAAAGCAACAAGAGAAAATTAATAAAGCACAAGAAAAACAAGCTGAAGCTGCAGCAAAACAAGCAGAAAAGGAAAGTGAAAAAGCTGTAAAACAACAAGAACAGCAAAATAAAGAATCGGAGAAAAAAGCAGAAAAGGAAAGTAAAGGCAATGGAAAAGAAAAAGGAGAATAAAAAGTAGAAGTTTTTATTCTCCATCAAAAAATGTCCCGAAAGTATTCAAATCTATACTTTTGGGACATTTTTTAGTTTCGATTCGTTAATATAACCCCGCCAATTACAGCCAGTCCCCCTATTACTTGGGCAAGCTTAAGTTGTTCTCCTATGAAAACAGTGGCAAATATCGCTGAAAAAAATGGGATGAAATTTAAATAAATGCTTGCACGATTTGCACCAATTTGAATAACGCCGTAGTTCCAACTTAAAAAAGCAACGATGGATGCTAAAATGCCTACATAAAAGACTGCCCCTATTGTTTTAACAGACCAAATGATTGGACTATCTAATGTAATATGCTCATAAATTGCGAATGGCAATAGCATTAGTGCACCGATTGCAATACTTACTAAAAATGTTGAAAAACCTGGCAATCGATCAGCGTATTGTTTAACTAATAACGAATAAATACTCCAACAGAAAACAGCTACAATAACAATTAAATCCCCTTTATTAAATGTAAATTGCTGTAGACTTTCCAATGAACCTCCTGAAAGAATAAAAGTAACTCCTAAAAGTGAGATAGCAGTTCCAATCATTTGATTTCTGGATAAACGTTCTTTTAAAAAAATAAAGGAAAGAATATAAATAAAGATAGGTGTTGTTGAGTTCATTAAGGAAGCATTTATGGAAGTAGTTGAATAAACACCAATATAAACAAGTGTATTAAAAGCTGCCACTCCTGTTAATGCAAGGACAAGAACAATCTTCCAATGCCCTTTGAATTTTGGCCAATCTCGTTTAGCATGCTTAAAAGCAAGAGGAAAGAATACGAGAAATGCTAGACACCATCTTAAAAAGGCAAGGGTAAACGGAGGAATTTCACCTGTTACCGCGCGCCCAATTACAAAATTTCCTCCCCAAAGAATGGTCGCTAATATTAGTAAAATATATGGTGGGAATTTCATACAAAAACTCCTTCAATTTAATATATTTATTATAGCGATACAGTAATTGCTTGTTCAACGCCATTTTCATATTTCGGAATAGTTTAGAAAGAGTTATTTTATACCTCACCATAGAAGACGTTGGTTGTAGATACAAATAATCTGTATCAAAGCCCAAACAGGTACAAATAAATTTTGTACCGAAGCTTAGGACGCTGAGTAATTACGCTGATAAGTAATTGATATGGTACAATCTTTTTATCAAAGTCAGGGGGAAGTATAAATGAAAATTCGACCAAAGCGATTAAATATTGGGGATACAGTAGGCGTAGTGGCGTTAAGTAGCCCGCTTGCGATGGAAAAGCTGCCAGAAAAGCTGGAGTTTTTAGAATCACTCGGACTTCGTTATAAATTAGGCGAAACAGTTGGACTAACAGGCAACTATTTATCAGGAACAGATGAGGAACGGCTAAATGATTTACATAAAATGATACAAGATCCTGAAATAAAGGCGATTTTTTGTTTAAGAGGCGGCTACGGGGCTGCCCGTATTGCAGACCGTATAGATTACCAGCTGCTTACCGAAAACCCTAAAATCTTTTGGGGATTTTCAGATATAACATATTTCCACAACGCTTTTCAGGAATATTCAAATATCGTAACGTTCCATGGACCAATGCTGTCATCAGTTGGATCAAATCATTTTTCAGAGCTATCGAAAAAAATGTTCCAACAGCTTTTCATACCATTTGAAATTCAATACGATGCAAATATTTCCCCTCTTCAAACAATTGTGCCAGGGTCTGCCCGTGGGGAATTAACAGGTGGAAACTTGCATCGGCTAGTAAGTACATTAGGGACAAAATTTGAATTTGATGCAAAAGGCAAGATTCTGTTATTTGAAGATATTGGGGAGCCTCTGCAAAAAATAGACGGCATGCTTAATCAGCTCCGCCTTGCACGGAAGCTGGATGAGGCGGCTGGTTTTGTAATAGGCAATTTTTCAGAGCTTGAGGATGGAGCACAAATAGAAGATGTGTGGAACATTTTTGAAGAATATTTAAAACCGCTTAAAAAACCCGTTGTTACAGGATTTATGATAGGACATTGTGAACCAAACATAGCATTGCCATTAGGGGTAGATGCTATTTTAGATGCAGATTTAAAAATATTAAGGGTATTACCTGGGGTTGAATAATTAAAAAGAAGCCGTCTCAATTTGAGGCGGCTTCTAACATAACGTCTGTCAAAATTAAGATTACTATTAATCAAGTCTTGTGGGCTTTTACTATAGTTGGTTATTAGTTAAAGGTCACAAAGTAACAGGTTAAAGGTAATCGGTTTCACATTAAGTTTGCGTGGCAGGCAAAGGACAGATCGTTATGCCTCGGGTTGGAGTCTCACCTTCCCGAGGTTTACTAGAAGTAATTTGAATCGTCAAATTCAATTTCTACTTGATAATTTTTTGCGTTGATTAAGTTTGATAATCTATGAGCATCTTTTTCTAATTCATTTGCACGATTGCGATACTCAGCAGGATCGTACATCGCAACTTGATAGAAAATAATGTTGTCGCTAGTACTATATAGTCGTTCTCTTTCTTCTTTGCCGAGATCTTTATAAAGGCTGGCTTCAGCTCGTAATTGGGAAGCTAATTCAATTGCTTCAACTATCGGCAGTTCTTCCCCTTTAAAAGATATAGTATTGTCGATATTTGCTCGGTAAATAAGCTTATCAAGTGTCCGGGAGTCTTTGCGTACTTGAGCAAGTTCCTTCTCTACTTCATTAAGTGGTCTTCCAGATGGATTTGGTTTCTCCCCCTTTTCTACAACGGCATGAGAAACTAAATGAATTTCACTTATTAATTCTTGAATTTTTTTTGTCAAAATGCTCTTTAATTTAACCCCTTCTGCTAAAGGTATCTTTTTCACACAATCAGCTCCTCTAAATTGTTAATACTGGATTATCTTTTGTTAATAATTCCGTTGTATAGTCGCCGCCATTAATTTGTGTAAACATCTTACCGGCAGATTCCAGCAGCTCCTTGCATTCGTTTTCCTGCAGTGATGGGCGCAAATAAAAGATTTGAATTGCATCATGAGTTTCTTCAGTTACTGCAGTTCTTATTGAATCAACAAATGGACTACCGAAAGCCCCTTCTGCATCTTTACTAAATAAAATGTTTTTTAGCGAATTGAATCGGCCATTTAGTCCTTCATAGCCTGTTTCTTCATCGCCTAAAGCAATTTCAATATCTCCATGAATTTTTGCAATATCGTAAATGCCTATTGGAATTTCATATTGTAATGAAAAGAAATTATTTAAATCTACTGCTGAATGAAATGGAGTTAAATAGTTTTGTTTTGCAATACGACGTATTAAACTTTCAGCGGAATGGCGATAGCGGTTTGGGTCAGCGCCCAATGACTTCCAAATTTTCCGCCACTCTGCAATCCCAGGACGCTCAGTAACAGGATTTTCTTGAAGTTCTAAATATAGGTTCTCTTGATAAAGTTGTGTGCGTCCTTTTATCATTTGAGGAGATTCTGACACAATAATTTTGGTATAATGGATAATGCCGATTTTTAATTGGTCATTGGTAGTTAGAAGTGAATTGCTTAATGAAATGTTCATTGTTAAAATCACCTACTATAGTTAAATTACGCGTAATTTTGCGATGTTACCATAAATACTAACAGAAAAGGAGAAGGATGGGAAATGAAAATCGAATCTTTGCAATCCGAGTTAATTGAATACGCAAAATCAATTGGCGTCGATAAAATCGGTTTTACACATGCTTCTCCATTTAATGAGTTGAAAAACCGACTAAAACGCCAACAGGAATTAGGCTATCAATCAGGCTTTGAAGAATCCGATATCGAAAAGCGCACCGAACCAATAAGACTTTTAAATAGTGCGGAAAGTATTATTGCCATAGCCTTAGCCTACCCTTCGAAAATGAAGGATGCTCCAGTTGGAAAAAAAGGGTCGCGCCGAGGGATTTTTGCCCGCGCATCGTGGGGAATTGATTATCACGTGGCAGTTAGAGAACGCCTCAAATTAATCGAAGAATGGCTAAAAGAACGAGTGCCAACTGTCCAAGTTAAGTCAATGGTGGATACGGGAGAACTTGTTGATCGTGCAGTAGCTGAACGTGCGGGCATTGGTTGGAGTGGGAAAAATTGCTCCATCATCACACCTGAGTTTGGTTCATACGTTTACCTAGGTGAAATGATTACAAATATTCCGTTTGCACCAGATGACCCTATTGAAAATGAGTGTGGCGACTGTACACTTTGCTTAGACGTTTGCCCAACAGGTGCTCTAGTAGAAGCAGGTCAATTGAATGCTCAAAGGTGTGTCGCATTTTTAACGCAAACAAAAGACTTTCTGCCAGATGAATTCCGTACAGAAATTGGAAATCGGATTTATGGCTGTGATACTTGCCAAACTGTATGTCCAAAAAATAAAGGGAAAACGAATTGGATACATGAGGAATTTAAGCCTGATCCCGAGCTGGCAAAACCATTGTTACAGCCATTATTAAAAATTTCAAATAAAGAATTTAAAGCAAAGTTTGGTTCAATGTCTGGCTCATGGCGTGGGAAAAAGCCAATTCAGCGAAATGCAATTATTGCATTAGCACATTTTAGAGAACAGTCTGCAGTACCAGATTTAATTGATGTGATGAAAAAAGATGAACGACCAGTAATGCGCGGTACTGCTGCTTGGGCAATCGGCAAAATTGGGGGTCCGTTAGCAGAAGAAGCCTTATCAAAAGCTTATGAACAAGAGAGTGATGAGGACGTGCTTCGTGAAATAGAAAAAGGAATTAAACTATTAAATGTTTCATTATAATAGAAATTGTTTAGAAGAAGTATAAAATTTTTTGAAGAGTGTCTAACTCCAGCACCCGGCCCCTCGACATCGCGGTCTGCTCTCGCTCGAAAGCTAAAAAAGCTTCACGGATTCAGGCCCCGCAACACATGGATGTGCAAGTGCCGACAATGCCATACGATGTGACGTTTTATCGACACGGGGCTAAGCGGAGTGCTTACGCTTTTCTAAGAGGGAAGTGTCTAGTTTGCCATTGCATATTGTGTTATATCAACCTGAAATACCTGCAAATACAGGAAATATTGCGAGGACCTGTGCAGGAACAAATACATCATTGCATTTAATCCGTCCTTTAGGATTTTCAACTGATGATAAAATGCTAAAGCGCGCGGGTCTTGATTATTGGGAGCATGTTAATGTCGTATATCATGATTCGCTAGAAGACTTTTTGGAGTATTCAAAGGATGGCGATGTGTATTTAATCGAAACATATAGTGATGAGCCATTTACGACTCATGATTTTAGTAATCGTGAGCGAGATATTTATTTTATGTTTGGGAAGGAAACAACAGGTTTACCAAAGGATTTCGCATATGAACGCCGGGATATGTGCTTGCGTATTCCACAAAGTAATCATGTTCGTTCGCTAAATTTATCGAATACTGCAGCCATTGTCATTTATGAAGCTTTAAGGCAGCAAAATTATCCAGGCTTGAAATAAAAAAGCATTTTACTTCTACAAATGTAGGGGTAAAATGCTTTTTTATTTGCTTCATCTCAACATTTTAGCCATTGAGCTAGTGTAATAAACTCATACTTATAGTTTAATCTAAATCATTCACCCTCTAAAGTGAAGATGATTCGAATTCCAGAAGGATCAATAGTAGAAAACGCTTGGCTGCCGCCAAAATTAGGAGCCTCTTCAAAGTGCTCTATTTTTGCTCCGATTTTTGTTAAACTATCTTTAATTTGTTCAGTCTGTTCAAGATTATTTAATACAAGCGTAAATGATTTTAATCCAAGGCTATTTACTGGTGCAGGTGCCCCATCAGCGCTGTTCCAAATATTAAGCCCAATATGATGATGATACTTACCTGTTGAAATAAATAGAGCTTGAGTTCCGTAGCGCGCTACAACTTCGAATCCTAATCCTTCAGTATAAAATTTTTCAGAGTCATGTAAATTTGCGACAGAAAGATGGATATGTCCCATTACTGTCCCATTAGGGAGCCCATCCCACAAATTATTGGCATTAGCCAAAATCGAAGGGATATTGAGTTGTTCAGTTACCATATGGACTGTTGAATCACCGTACCAAATCCATTCATCTTCAGGTCGATCTGAATAAACTTCGATTCCATTTCCATCTGGATCATTTAAATATATAGCTTCACTAACATGATGATCTCCAGCACCTATTCGAACATTGTGCTTTATAATATGCTGAATAAAGTTTCCTAAATCTTTGCGGGTCGGTAAAAGGATTGCAAAATGATAAAGACCTGTTTGACCGTTTTGTAAAGGCTGTGCGTTTGGTACTTCTTCCAAAGAAAGAATACTATCTGTACCATCGATTGTTAAAATTGCTGTATTTGTAGTTTGTTCAAGCACTTTGAATCCAATAATCGTTTTATAATAATCAACTGAACTTTGTAAGTTTGATACTTTTATTTGAACATGGGAAACATAATTGTTAGGCTTTTTATGAAAATGTGTAGGCATATAAAGGCCTCCTTGTTTTTTAAACTAATGAAAACATTAACATAGGAAAAGAGCAAGCGCCTTGCTTGAAAAGTTAAAAAGGCGATAAGTTTATAAAAGAGAGCGATATTGTCACTAATATGGGCGATAAATTCACAAATTAGAGCGATAATTTCACAAAATCGGGCAATAATAAATCAAAAATCTCTACAATAGAATAAAAAAGAAGAAGTGACAACAATAGTTATCACTCCTTCTTTTGAGATTATTTTTCTGAAGTATAGTCACCTTCGTAGCCAGCTGTGAAGATAGCAACTAGGAAAGCTACAATAACACCAAGAATTAATAATAAGTTCATGGAAGTATCCTCCTCATGTTATAAAATCTCTATTTTTAGTATAGCTCATAGATAACAACTTTACTACATTAATTTATGTCTATAATGGTTCAGAACTTATTACTTGGCGGCATCACTATATAATTACTTGATAGTCCTTTAGATCCTCGCGGAGTTTTGCTTTTAAAAATTTACCTACAGATGTTTTCGGAATTTCGTTTATAAATACAACATCATCTGGCAGCCACCATTTAGCAAATTGTCCTTCTAAAAAGCTTATTAACTCCTCTTTCGTAGCGTCTTTCCCTTCTTTTAATACAACACATGCAAGGGGACGCTCTTGCCATTTTTCATGAGGAATAGCGATTACAGCTGCTTCAAAAACGGCTTCATGTGTCATTAATGCGTTTTCCAAATCAACAGAAGAAATCCATTCGCCACCGCTTTTAATTAAATCTTTTGTTCGGTCCGTAATCTTTATATATCCTTCAGGAGTAACTACTGCTATATCGCCTGTATAAAGCCATCCATCTTTAAATGCTTCTACTGTTCGTTCATCTTTATAGTATTCATCTGCAATCCAAGGACCGCGAATGCGAAGTTCACCCATTGTTTGACCGTCCCAAGGAACCTCGCCAGCTTCATTTACCACTTCTGTGTCCAATAAAGATACAGGTAATCCTTGTGTTGCACGAATATCTAATTTTTGTTCTCGAGTCCAATCTTCCATTTCAGAAGTATAGGTTGATAAAGAGACAATTGGTGTTGTTTCAGTCATTCCATACCCAACGACAAAAGGAACATTAAATTTGTCTTCAAATGTTTTAATAAGTCCTTTTGGAGAGGCAGACCCGCCGCAAACAACTGAGCGAAGAGATGATAAATCTCTCGGATTTTTCTCTTGCTCTTGAGCAACACCTAGCCAAATAGTTGGAACGCCAGCAGTAACTGTAACTTTTTCTTGTTCGATTAAATCAAGCAGTAGAGAAGGTGTGAACATAGGACCAGGTAGAACTTGAGTAGATCCATAGTTTACAGCAGCAAACGGCATTCCCCATGCATTTACATGGAACATTGGCACAATTGGCATAATGACATCTTTTTCACGAATACCCATGCTATCACTTAAACCAAGTGCAAGACTGTGTAGTACTAAACCGCGGTGTGAATAAACGACACCTTTAGGCATGCCAGTAGTTGCGCTTGTATAACACATGCCAGCAGGGGAGTTTTCATCTAAATCTTCAGGGAAAGCAAAGTTATCATCTGCTTCCGCTAATAGTTTTTCGTATGAGTAGACATTTGGGAAAGTTGATTCAGGAACTTCCATATTATCTTGCATTACAACAATATGTTTTACTGTTTTTAAGTATGGAATCGCTTTACTAAGCAGTGGGAACAAGTCCCCATCAATTAATAAAATTTCATCCTCGGCGTGGTTGATGACATAAATAATATGTTCAGGCGAAAGGCGAATATTAACCATATGCAAAATTGCCCCTGCACAAGGTACAGCAAAATAAGCTTCTAAATGACGATGATGGTTCCAAGCGAATGAACCAACTTTTGTCCCTTTTTTCATACCTAGTTTTGTTAATGCAGCAGCAAGTTTGTGAGTTCGCTTTACATATTCCTTGTACGTAATGCGGTGTATTGTTTCAGGGCTTGTTCTAGAGATGATTAATTTGTGAGGAAAATATCTCTCTGCACGTTTTAAAAAGCTTGTTAATAGTAAAGGTGTTTCCATCATAACGATCAGCTCCTTTTCAAAAATATTCCATACAAAAATTACGTGACCATGATAAAAAGGTCTTTCTTATTAATATATTTATAGTTCAAGAGTCTTAGAACGAGAATGATGGTAGAAATTAAATATATTTTTTTGAAATTTACTAAATAAGAATCTATTTTTCCAACGAAATTAAGAAAAAATTAAATAATTAAGCATATCTTTTAAGTAAAGATTACAGTTCATCGTATAATGGAAGATATTGAAAAAGGGGAGTGAGCAATTTGACAGTTATACCATCAAAAGTTTTAACAAATGGAGTGAATATGCCTTACTTAGGTCTAGGTGTGTTTAAAATGACTGATCCTGAGGAGGCTATTCAAGCAGTTTCAAAAGCCTTAGAAGTTGGGTATCGTGCAATTGATACAGCAGCACTTTATAAAAATGAGGGAGAGGTTGGAGAAGCAATTCGCAACTCTCGAGTTCCTAGAGAAGAAATTTTTGTTACAACAAAAGTATGGAATTCAGATCAAGGTTATGATGAAACATTACGTGCATTTGAAACATCATTGGAAAAACTTGGGCTTGATTATATTGATTTATATTTAACACATTGGCCTGTAGAGGATAAATTGGTGGATACTTACCGTGCAATTGAGCGACTTTATGAAGAAAAGTTGATTCGTGTACCAGGTGTATCAAATCATCATGCACACCATCTAGAAAAAATCTTCGCTACAGCGAACGTGAAACCTATGGTAAACCAAATTGAACTGCATCCTTATCTTACACAATTAGAGCTGCGTGAGTTTTGTAAAGAAAACGATATCGCTGTAACTGCATGGTCGCCTCTTGGACGTGGAGGAGTTTTACAGGATGCAACGATTACAAAAATCGCACAGCAATTAGAAAAATCAACTGCTCAAGTAATCCTGCGCTGGCATTATCAACATGGTATTATTTCGATACCAAAGTCTGTTACACCAAGCCGAATTGAAGAAAATATGCAAATTTTTGATTTTGAGCTTTCACAAGAACAAGTGGCCCAAATCGATAAATTAAATAAAAATCAACGTTTTGGTCAAAACCCCGACAATTTCCATTTTGATTTCTAATCGTTAGAGTAATTATAGGTTGACTCTCTTTGGGTCAGCCTTTTTTAATTGAAACATTGCAATGGCAAAACATACGCAATTGCAGGCAGTCATCTGAAATTTATCGTTAATTATTAATAGTTGACGGGTAATCGTTCTAACACTACAATGAGTAATGTGAGGTGAGGTAATTTGAAAATTCGAAAGTTTAATATGCAGGAAAGTGGTTTAAACCGCTTTTTCGGACCTCTAGAGGCAAAAATTATGGACATCCTTTGGGATAATGAACAGATGACGATTAAGGAAGTTCAATCAGTTCTCGAAAAAGAAAAATCTACAAATTTTAATACTGTAATGACTGTAATGAATCGTTTAGTGGAGAAGGGAATTCTTGATCGGAAAGTTGTAGGAAGATCCTCATATTATAATCCGATTCAATCAAGGCAGGATTTTTTAAATACACAATCAAAAGAAATGACGCATGAGTTAATGGACGAGTTTGGAAATGTAGTCGTTAGTCATATGTTGGATGCACTTGAGGATGTTGATGACGATCTTGTAGCAAAGCTTGAATTGAAGATTAAAGAATTGAAAAAGGATAAACGCAATGAATAAATATCAATCAACAAAAATGTTCTTCTTGTCTATTGTCATATCTGGAACGATTTTAATTCAAATGATTGCCTATTTAATTGCTCTATTATCTGGGACAAATTTAAATTTTAATATTATTGAAGTATGTCAAAATACATTAAAAATGATAGGTTTAACTTCACTTCAATATGCTGTTGATATATTAGTTTTGTCCACTGTTCTTTTTTCCTTATGGAAAATTGGCACCCAAATAATCCATACGATTCGTTTAAAGGCAAAATTACATCAATATGAAAATAAAAAACTATCAGAAGAATATAATTATCGTTACGGAACTGGAAAAGAGGACTTTATTGTCATTTCTTATCCTGTTCCAGTAGCTATTACAATAGGATTTATTTCCCCTAAAATTGTTCTGTCAACAGCATTAGTTGCAGTGCTTAGTGAAGAGGAATTAGAGGCGGTTATTTTTCATGAGATGTATCATAAGAAGAGCCATGATCCTTTAAAATTATTTTTACTTTCAATTAGTGCAGCAATATTACCTTACATTCCTATTTTAAAATGGTTTAATGAAAATTACCGCATTATTCAAGAAATTATGGCGGATGAAAATGCAATTGAAAAACAACAATCAGCAATTCATATTGGAAGTGCATTATTAAAAATGCTGAAAGTAGGAAAACTAGATTCAAAGTCTTTTGCATATGCCTCCTTTGCTGAGTCTTCTGTAAATTATAGAATTGAATATTTGTTAAACCCATTACAAAGTAATCAAATTAAGATACCTTTGGTTATGGCGATGTGGTCACTTATTGTATTTAGCTTAATTTGCATTATTTTTATTTACGCTTTAATTTAGCGTAAATTTTTTACCTAATTACACTACATAATGTAGTTTTGAGGAGCGAAATATTATGTCAAAGAAAATTTTTTGGATTATCGGTATCATAGCTGTCTGTTTAATCGGAATCATAGTGTTAACAGATGTTAGTGAAAAGTCAGCAGAGCTTTCATATGAAAATCAACCATTTGTTGGGGAAGAATCTGCACCTGTAGAAATCGTAGAGTTTGGGGATTATAAATGCCCGCATTGTGCAGAATTCAATAATACTCTTTTGCCTCTTATCCATGAACAATTTATAGATACAGGGAAAGCCAAGTTTTATTTTATGAATTATGCATTTATTTCAACTGATTCAACAACAGCGGCAACATTTGCAGAAACAGTTTATCAAGAATTGGGAAATGAAAAATTTTGGGACTTCCATGAACACTTATTTGCAAATCAAACAACTGTTGATGGAAAAGAAAACTTTATGAGCGAAGAATTTCTCGAAGCTGTTTTAGCTGAAGTAGCAACTGCTGAAGAAACTGAGCAGGTGATGCAAGCATTCGGTGAAAATAAAGGAAAAGATGGCCTTGAGAAAGATATGGATATGGCCAATAGTTTAGGCGTTAATTCAACTCCATCAATCTTTATCGGTGGAAAAAAGTTTGAAGGAATGACAATGGATGATTTCGCCAAGATGGTAGATGAGGCTGCTAATGGTCAATAAATCAATTTTACTTGCGTGGATTACATCGATTATTGCTATAAGTGGCAGTTTATTTTTTAGTGAACGCATGGGATTTGTACCTTGTACACTTTGTTGGTACCAACGAATTTTAATGTATCCACTCGTCATATTTTTAGGAATTGCGTTCTATCGAAATGATAAGGAAATATATAAATATATTTTACCGATTTCTTCTATTGGCGTGTTAATGGCTGCATATCATTATGCACTGCAAAAAATCCCTTCAATGAATGAATTTAGTGCCTGTACAAACGGCGTACCATGTTCGGGCCAGTATATTAACTGGTTTGGATTTGTGACGATTCCATTTTTATCACTAGTTGCTTTTACTATGATTACAATTGCTATGGTCATATTGTGGAAGCGTAAATAAAAAATTATGGAAATAAGGCCTGGTGAAATATGAACAATAAAAAGAAAACAAGGACGGTCGTTCGATTCTTAATACTAATCGTTTTATTTGGGGCTATTATTTTTACTATCTACTCTAGTTTAACAAAAGAAAAAGTTGAAGTTTTACAAATTGGAGATGAAGCGCCAGATTTTGAATTAATAGATTTGAACGGCGAAAAACATCGTTTGTCTGAATATAAAGGGCAAGGCATATTTTTAAATTTTTGGGGAACTTGGTGTGAGCCATGTAAACGGGAATTTCCTATTATTGACAGGCAATATCATGAGTATAAAGAGAAAGGTGTACAAGTGTTAGCTGTCAATATAGCTGAGTCCGATTTTGCTGTTCAAAATTATATCGATAGTAAAGGTTTAACTTTTCCAGTAGTAATTGATAAAAATAAAAGTGTTATGGAAGCATATAATATTAATCCATTGCCGACAACATTTTTAGTGAGTCCAGAAGGTAAAATAGAAAAAATAATTACTGGTGAAATGAATGAAACGATCATAAAGCAATACATGGAGCAAATAATGCCAGATGAACTGTAAATAGTAAGGGGGTGTCTCAGGATGACACCCCCTTTTTTAATTAATGTTTGAACGGCCATATCTCATATAGTGTGGTCATTATCCTTTATGGTAATTGTTTTGTTTAAAAATGGATGTTCAAATTCAAGCTGAATGGCATGCAGCTCATAGTCTCCTGATGCTGTTTTTCTAGCATTATACATTGTGTCCCCTACAATTGGGTGTCCGATATGAGCCATATGAACACGAATTTGATGTGTACGGCCAGTTTCAAGAACTAAATGAACAAGGCAGGTATTTTTAAACCGTTTTACTACTTCAAAATGGGTGACAGCATGCTGGCCAGACTTTGAAACGACACGTCGGGTTGCATGGTGGCGGTCCTTTCCGATTGGTGCATTAATCGTACCACTTTCTTGTCGTATATTGCCTTGCACTTCCGCTTCGTAAGTCCGAATTATAGATTTTTCTTCAATCATCCGGTCAAAAATTGATTTTGCAATTGGATGTTTTGCAACTAATAATAATCCTTTTGTTCCGCGGTCTAAACGGTGAACATGCTCTGCATACTGTCCACCGTTTTTTTGAATATGTGCAATAACCTGATTCATGCATGTATCTTTGTCTTGTGGGTCATTTGGATGAGTTGCCATCCCTTTTGGCTTTGACACGATTAAACAATGGTCATCTTCATATTGAATAGCTATGTCAAAAGAATCTGATGGTACGTAGTTTGACTTTGGTATATCAAATGTAAATTGAAGAATTGTTCCAGCTTCAAGATTATCCTTCCATTGTACTGGTGCACCATCTTTAAAAGTAACCGCTTTAGCCATTCGCAATTCATGGACAATCTTTTTCCCCAAACGCCACTTTGATCGCAGCAATTCTTCTATTGTTAATCCATCTTGTGTTATTTCATATTGAAACATCTAGTACCTCCAATAATATCGTAAAAAAGAAGACAAAGCCGATTTTCGACCTTGTCCTTCAGTTTATCCTTATTTTACTTGTTCTAAAAAATCATAAATAACTTGTTCTTTGTCTGAGTAATCACCAACAATGCGACTTACTTCTTTGCCATCTTTAAAATAAATTAAAGTTGGTGTATATTCCACGTTGTATTCATCCCAGCCTTGGTCATACTCCAGAATGTTTAATTGGTCGATGTGTACACCTACTTCATCTGCAATAGGCATTAATGCTGGCGTCATTTTCATACAGTGTGGACATTCAGGGCTAAACATATAAGCAACAACAGGCTCTCCAGAAGCAATTTTTTCTTCTAATGCTTCAGGCAGTATAATATTTTGATAATTTTCATTATCAAGCAAATCAATTGTTGATTGTCTTAAATTATCTGTTCCATATGGATTATCTTTTAATTTATTTTGATTCGCTAAGTTTGTAAGTAAAATGATTACGATAAATAATACTACAACAACTGCACCAATAATTCCTAATTTCTTCAATTATTTATCCCCCTTTAATTGTTTAATCATATAAAAGCTTGTAATGGCGATTAAAATAAATGCTACTCCAGCTAAAAATGGAATCGTAATAAATCCTAAAACATTAATATATTGTCCTGTACATGGAACTCGTCCACAAGCCGGGGCTGAATCCGCTAAAAAATCCAGCTTTTGAATTCCGTAATGGTAAATAGAAATAGCACCGCCAATACATGAGAAAACTGCAGTTGTAATCGCAATACGAGCATTTTTTTGTATGTAGGCTATCGTTGTCATAATGACAATTGGGTACATTAAAATACGCTGATACCAGCATAATTCACATGGTTCATAGCCGCGCACCTCGGAAAAGTAAAGGGACCCCAGTGTCGCTACTAATGATACAAGCCATATAAATAGTAAACTATTTTCTAGTTTTTTATTCATTACGCATCTCCTATATTAGATTCTATCGCTGTTTTGATTATAGAGTGTTCATAAATAGAAGTAAATTAAATTGAATTCAGTTCTCACTAACTATTATACACTGAAAATCCTTTTAACTTTGCCTAAATTTTAGAATGTAAACGAAACAAATTTCATCCAAAAGTATGAGTAGAGAAGAAATGCAGATATATTAGGTTCAATGATATGATAAAAAAGAATAAATTAGAGGTGAATCGGACATGTCTGTAAACGATCATTCCAATATTACAATTTTAAAAGAAATCGCCGAGCTATTGAATGAAGAAACCGAAATGATTCCTATGTTGAATGGAGCGTTAAGTAAGTTTTTAAATGGTACGAAATTTGAGACGGGTTGGATTTTTTTCATTAATGAAAAGGGAAAGTCGGAGTTGGTTGCTCATGAAAATTTGCCCGACGCCCTTGCCTTTAATCATTGCCAGCATTTAAGCAAAGGCGGCTGCTGGTGTGTTTCTAGATATCGAAATAATGAGTTAAGAAAGGCGTCTAACATTATTGAATGTCAACGAATTGAAGCTGCTATTGAAGCGGATATCGGGGATCATGCGGGCATTACCCACCATGCAACAGTCCCGCTGCAATCAGGAGATGAACGATTCGGCATTTTAAATGTTGCTACTCCAAACACGATTAGCTTTTCTGATGAGGAGCTTGAATTGCTTGAGTCAGTTGCATTTCAATTAGGTTCTGCAATTAAACGAATTTATTTAACAAAACAAGAACAGGAAATTGCTTTAGTACAAGAACGGAATCGACTTGCCAGAGATTTACATGATTCAGTAAATCAACTTTTATTTTCAGTAACGCTGACTGCTCGTGCAGGTATTGAAATGAGCGAGCAACAGGAAATTAAAGAAACCTTTAAGGAAATTCAACAGCTAACACAGTCTGCGCTGACTGAGATGCGGGCACTAATTTGGCAATTGCGGCCAAAAGGGCTTGAGAGTGGTTTAATCGAAGCAATAAAAGCGTATGCAGAGATGTTAAATATAAAACTAACTGTAAATGTTTCCGGGGTTATACAATTCCCATCTCGTATAGAAGAAACATTATTCCGAATTACACAAGAAGCATTAAACAATGTTAGAAAACATTCAGGTGTTCAAGAAGCAATTATTTATATAACTGTTACAGCCACTGATATTTTGCTTGTTATTAAGGATGAGGGAAGAGGATTTGTTATTGACCCAGAGTTAAGTATCCCATCAATCGGCCTGCAATCGATTCGGGATCGGGCAATTGCAGTTGGCGGAACTGCAGATTGGGTTACTGAAATCGGCAAAGGTACGGAGCTTTTAGTCCGTCTACCATATTAAGGGGGGAAGAAAAATGATTCGAGTTTTAATTGCAGATGATCACCATGTCGTCCGTAGAGGTTTATTGTTCTTTTTAAAAACTCAAAAGGATATTGAAGTTGTTGGGGAAGCAAAAAATGGACAAGAAGCTGTAGAACTTGTGGAAGCATTGCAGCCTGATATCGTTTTAATGGACCTAGTTATGCCTGAGATGGATGGAATTCAAGCAACAAAAAAAATAAAATCAAAATGGCCGAATATAGCGATTCTTATGCTTACTAGTTTTTCTGATAAGGATCATGTTCTGCCTGCTATTGAAGCAGGGGCGGCGGGCTATCAATTAAAGGATATTGAGCCAGATGATTTAGTTAACTCGATACGCCAAATAATAAACGGTGAAAATATTATCCATCCCGCTGCAACTTCTCAATTGGAAGAAACACTTCGTGAAGAGGAAAACTTGCCGCATGTGAAAAATGCTCTTACCCCAAGAGAACGTGATGTTTTGGCTGAGCTTACGAAAGGGAAAAGCAATCGGGAAATTGCCTCATCGTTATTTGTTACTGAAAAAACAGTTAAAACACATATATCCAATATCTTTACAAAATTAGAAGTACAGGATCGTACACAAGCAGCTCTTTACGCTGTTAAGCATGGGTTGACGGAGGGCAGTGAACAATCGATATGAGTGTGTAGTGGAAAAGTGTTCACTATCCTATTATGAAAATCGTTATAAAACACAGTAAAAAACCTACCTAGTAGCACGAATACTCGGTAGGTTTATTTATTAATTAGACTGCGATTTTTTTATTTAGAAATGATAATCCTCTTCAGTAGCAGTTCGAATCTCATGTGGTTCAATATGGACAAGTACTGTACTAAATGGATTAAATCGTTTGACAGTTGACTCAATTTTTTCTGTTATTCTATGGCTTTCCCAAACATTCAAGTGTGGATTAACTGTTACAGTAACATCAACAAAAGTCATATTGCCATGAGTTCGTCCTTTAAGATCCAATAAATGAATTACTCCGTCTACATTTTGTATAAGGACTGATAATGTTTCTGCCTCTTCTATATCAAATCCGTCCGTCAATGTTTGAACTGATTCCCAAAAAATTTCAATGGCAGTTTTAATGATAATAATGGCAACAATGATTGCAGTGATTGTATCAAGTATTGGAAAACCAATAATGGCTCCAAATATCCCAATTGCCGTACCGATACTAACAAGTGCATCAGAACGATTGTCATATGCTGCTGCTTTTACTGCCGAGCTATTAATTTTCTTAGCTAATGATAAATTGTATCGATAAACACAATACATGACAGCTGCACTGCCTAATGCGACGTAGGCAGTTAATGGGGCTGGAGTTTCTTGGGCAGGATTCCACAAATTCATTACAGAGCTGGCAAGCACCTGCAATCCAACAATCATCATAATAAATGAGGCAATTAAAGCCGCTATTGTTTCTGCACGAAGATGACCATATTGATGGTTTAAATCTGGAGGTCTTTGTGAAATTCTTAATCCAATTAAGACAGCAACCGATGCAATAATATCTGTTGTGTTGTTAAGACCGTCTGCTTTTAATGCTTCGGATGCCCCAAAATGGGCGATAATGAGTTTAATAGAGCTAAGCAAGAGATATGTACCAATTGATAGCCATGCGCCTTTTTCCCCTGCCCGTAAATTTGTATATAGCTCCACAATGTTTCCTCCCTACAAAACTTTAGAACATGATAAAACGACTTTCCAAGTGCTGGAAAGTCGTTAGTTTATGTTTAGTCTTCTTTTATTTCTTGGTCTTCTTCTGATTGATTTTCTAATTCTGGTAATTTTGTTACTTCAATGTAAAGAATATGATGACCATCTAATTCTTTAATTTTAAATTCATATCCTTCAAAATCGAAGCTATCTCCTTCAACTGCATCAAAGCGTTGAGTTAAGAACCATCCACCGATTGTATCGATATCATCATCTTCAATATTAGTTCCTAACATATCGTTAACTTCTTCAAGCAACATTTTTGCGTCTAAAATATAGTGGCCACTACTAATTTCTTGAACTTCAGGGATCTCATCCTCATCGAATTCGTCTTGAATATCACCAACAATCTCTTCAATGATATCTTCGATTGTGACTAGTCCTGATGTACCACCATATTCATCCATTAAAATTGCCATATGGATGCGTTCCTGTTGGATTTTAAGTAATAAATCACTGATTGGAACGGTTTCGAAAACACGAATAATTGGCTGCATATAATCAATAACTGGTTTATCACCATTTGCTGGATTTTTTATAAACGCAGTTAATAAATGTTTTAAATTCACTAGCCCAATAACATGGTCTTTGTCGCCATCTGTTATTGGATATCGAGTATACTGTTCTACACCCATTACATCAAATACTTCTTTAACTGTTAAATCTTTTTCGATGCTAACAATTTCAGTTCGAGGTACCATAATTTCCTTCGCAGTACGATCAGAGAATTCGAAAATACTATTTACGTATTCGTATTCAGAGTGGTTAATTTCTCCACCTTTATAGCTATCTGCTAAAATCATGCGAAGTTCTTCTTCAGAGTGAGCTACTTCAGATTCAGAAGCCATTTTATATCCGAATAGACCGGATAAAGCACGTGCTGATCCATTTAATGCTCTAATAAAAGGATACATAATATTATGGAACAACAATAATGGTCCTGAAAGATTTAAAGTAAGTTCTTCTGATTTTTCGATGGCAAACGTTTTAGGTGTTAATTCCCCTACGACAACGTGTAAGTAAGTTACAATTACGAAAGCAACAACTATTGAAAGTACCCCGGATAATCTAGGATCTAAATGAAACATCTCAAATAAAGGATGTAAAATTAAATCGAAGGTAGGTTCACCTAACCAACCTAAACCAAGGGCAGTAATTGTAATCCCTAGCTGACAAGCAGATAAGTACTCATCTAAATTTGAGATAACTTTTTTTGCTTTCATTGCCTTTTTATTGCCTTCAGCAACTAGCTGATCAATTCGTGTTGTTCTTACCTTTACAATTGCAAACTCAGTTGCAACGAAAAATGCCGTAGCAGCAATTAACAAGAAAAATGCTGCCAACCTAATGGTTAACTCTACTATGTCTACGTCCAAATACATTCTTTGTTCCCGACCCAAATGAGGGGAGCGAACAAAGAGTACACCTCCTATAATAAAAAAATAATTGAATAATACAATGATAAAATATTTTAATTAAAAATACAAATTGTGAACGCGTTATAAAAAAGAAAATTTTGATTATTTTATAAAGTATAAGATTGTTAAAGTTATAGATTTAGATTGACTAAATATTTAACTGTTTCCTATATAGCTTTGCCAGTTATCTAAAAATTATTGACATTCAAATTTGTTGTGCTAATGTTAATGACATAACAAAAAATGTAAGAAAGTTATGGTATAGGTTATGACAAAAAAGCCGCCAGCAAATAAAATCATAGCCTAAGCCTGTATATAATTTTCTTTCATTTAGCTTAAACGCGCATAATTTAAGCATGGGGATACAAGCACTAGCTGCTTGTATTCCTTTTTTTCTTAAGAGCAATCAATATCATATAAATGCTACTAAAGAATATTTAAAATGTAATATTACTTAAGGTCATTCACGCTGGCCGCAGCCGACGTGTGAGATCCAAGTCTGCGATCGAAAATCGCAGACTTGGATCTCACACTTTGGCTCCTGCGGCATGAGAGGCGTGAATGAAAATCTATTTTGTTGAGAAGATAACCTACTTAAAATATATTCAAAATAAGTGATACATTATTTACTTGCTCTTATAATTAGAAACAATCTTTTTAGTCATACACATGAAAAAGCATTAGTTCGTGGACCATTTTTTCTACTGCTTCTTTTTCATTGGCGTCTGGGGTAATACCCAACCACTTAATCCCGCCATCTTTTTTATACTCTGCATTATAATATTGCTGTTTATAGTAGAATGATATAGCCCATCCAGGCAATTGCGTATTTTCATATAACGGTTTGAAGCTAAAGTGCTGAATCATTTGAATCCCCCTTGCAACATTCTAGTTACGATTTATCGTACTAAATGTTTGCAAGAAAGGCTAACATTATCTTTAGACTACATACCTTTGCTATAATTGTGGAAGAGTTTGAAAGAAATGAGAGGAATTATATGGAGAATGCAGTAATTACAATAATTTTCATGGCAATCGTCGGAGCTGCAATAGGTGGTTTTACAAATTTCTTAGCCATAAAAATGTTGTTTCGACCATACAAAGCAATTTATTTAAAAAATTGGCGGCTGCCATTTACACCTGGTTTAATCCCCAAACGGCGCGGAGAGCTCGCTAAACAATTAGGAGTTACAGTTACAAATTATTTATTAACACCTGAAGTCTTTCGGAAAAAATTATTTTCTGAAGAAATTCGCAGCTCCGTGTTAACGTTTGCTCAACAAAAAATTGAGAAAATGATATTTACAAACGACAAAACGATTTTGGATTGGTTGAAGCTTGCGGGCTTTGAACATTTGCCGCAAACAATCGAAAACAATGTGGATACTATAATTGATGATCAATTTTTAAATATGAAGAATACATTATCTACAAAGACGATTGAACAGCTTTTACCTAGCAACATGGAACAGTATATTAATAAAAAAATCCCAGAGGCTGCATCATATATATTAGAAAAAGGAAAAGAATATTTTACTTCATCTAAAGGTGAGATGACGATAAAAAATATGATGGATGATTTCTTAGAGTCTAAAGGTTCTTTTGGTGGTATGATTCAAATGTTCCTTGGAGATTCATCTAGTATAGTAAATAAAATTCAACGTGAAATCATAAATCTATTAAATGCACCTGGAACAAAAAATTTATTAGTTAGCATTTTCTCGCAGGAATGGGATAAAATTAAACAGCAGCCTGTTATGAATTATTTAACAGATGTTGATTTTGAACCAATTTTAAAAAATATTCAATCATACGCGAAAAAAGAGCTTGCCATCCATGATAGATTGAACAAACCAATCAATCATTATTGGCAAGACGGCAATGAATATGTCAAAACAAATCTGTTGCCAAATTTAGTCGATAAAGGTTTTGCACAAGCTGAAAACAAACTTGAAGATGTGCTAAATCGTTTAAACTTGCAGGAAGTAGTAAGAGAACAAGTTGATTCATTCCCACTAGAAAAATTAGAAGAACTTGTTATCAATATTGCAAACAAAGAGTTAAAAATGATTACCATTTTAGGTGCTGTTTTAGGTGGTCTAATAGGAATTATTCAAGGTTTAATTGTTTTAGTTTTAAATTAAAAAATGAGAGTAGGTAATCAATTGATTAACATTTACAATGACATTAACAAGTTAGAAGCAACATTGCGCCAAACGGAAGAGTTTAAAGTGCTAAAGGAAACTGTTGAAGCAGTTCGAGCGGATGAAGAGGCTAAAAATTTATTTACAAACTTCCGCGATATTCAAATGAAACTACAGCAAAAACAAATGGCTGGTGAACAATTGCAAGAAGATGAACTAGTTTATGCTCAAAAAGCCGCGCAATTAGCACAACAAAGCCCGAAAATTTTAGCAATGCTGGAAGCAGAAATGGCACTAAGTAAAGTAATAGAAGAAGTAAATCGCATCTTAGTAAAACCAATTCAATCATTATATGACGGGTTGTAATCTATACTTTTTTATTTAATAAGAATGACAGTTCAGATGTCTTCATTCTAACCACACAAGTTTGTGTGGTTTTTTTATTTTTAATTCAATAAAATAGTATAAGTGCTAAAAATTCAATACGCGTAAATATAAGTGAAAACCGCGTAAAAAGTAATGAAAATCACGTAAATAATTGTGCAATCTGCTTATATAAGAAGTGAAATCGCGTAAAAAATCAAATACGCGTAAATATAAGTAAGAACCGCGTAAAAAATAATGAAAATCACGTAAATAATTGAGCAATCCGCGTAAATAAGTGTTGAAATCGCGTAAAAAATCAAACACGCGTAAATATAAGTGAGAACCGCGTAAAAAATAGTGAAAATCACGTAAATAATTGAGCAATCCGCGTAAATAAGAAGTGAAATCGCGTAAAAAATCAAACACGCGTAAATATAAGTAAGAACCGCGTAAAAAATAATGAAAATCACGTAAATAATTGTGCAATCCGCGTAAATAAGAAGTGAAATCGCGTAAAAAATCAAACACGCGTAAATATAAGTAAGAACCGCGTAAAAAATAGTGAAAATCACGTAAATAATTGAGCAATCCGCGTAAATAAGTGTTGAAATCGCGTAAAAAATCAAACACGCGTAAATATAAGTGAGAACCGCGTAAAAAATAGTGAAAATCACGTAAATAATTGAGCAATCCGCGTAAATAAGAAGTGAAATCGCGTAAAAAATCAAACACCCGTAAATATAAGTAAGAACTTCGTAAAAAATGCTGAAATTTAAACCCGTATAAATAAACAGAAAATCACGTAAAATACCCTCGCAAGCATAAGAGGTTTGTTATATTAAGATGAAATGCTATAATTAACGTTTGGAATTTAACAATAAGATTTTTAAGGAAAGAGAGTTTAATCATGAAAAAGATTGAAGTAAACGAACTGTTTAAAGAAGATTGGAATCGTGTGTTAAATCATATTGCAAATTTATTTTTTGAAGACTCTAAGATTGTTGTAACTTCAGATGATGCTGAACTTTCTTTTCGTTTTCAGCATTCTATAGATAAAGATTTTACCATCCATACAGCAAGTGAATTAGTTGCTGAAGGTCAAACATATACAAGTACTTACTCAATCCGTTATGAGACAGAAGGAACAGAAAAAGAACAAGGCATTCGTATGAAAAGAGCTCTTTCTCACGTTATGCTTGATGTACTTGAGCAATATACCGGCATGACGCAGCAATGGGGAATTTTAACTGGTGTTCGCCCAACTAAGCTTTATCATAAATACCGTAAAGAAGGATTAAGCGACGGCGAAATTTTTGCTATTTTAAAGAAGGATTTCCGCATCTCAGATTCTAAAATTGCTTTAATGCGTGAGATTGTCGAGCGCCAATTAGTTACAATTCCTGATCTCGATGAAATTGGAAAAGAACTCTCTGTTTATATTGGTGTTCCATTTTGCCCGACAAAATGTGCTTATTGCACATTCCCTGCCTACGCTATTGCAAGCAATCGAAAAGCGGGTCGTGTTGAATCATTTATAGACGGACTGCATGTTGAAATCCGTGCAATGGGGAAATGGTTAAAGGAAAACAATATGAATATTACATCTGTTTATTGGGGTGGAGGTACGCCAACTTCTATTGAAGCTGATGAAATGGACGCTCTATATAAAACGATGTTTGAATCTTTTCCAAATCCGGATAAAATTCGGGAAATAACAGTAGAAGCAGGTCGTCCTGATACAATTACGCCTGAAAAAATAGCGGTCCTTAAGAAATGGGGAATTGACCGTATTTCTGTAAACCCGCAATCTTATACAGACGAAACATTAAAAGCGATTGGTCGTCATCATACGGTTCAAGAGACAATCGATAAGTTTTGGTTATCGCGAAATTCAGGCATGAACAATATTAATATGGATTTAATTATTGGGCTCCCCAACGAAGGTATTGAAGAATTCCAGCATTCTCTAGATGAAACGGAAAAAATGCAGCCGGAATCTTTAACTGTTCATACATTATCCTTTAAACGTGCATCTGAAATGACACATAACAAGGATAAGTATAAAGTTGCAGATCGTGAAACTGTAACAAAAATGATGGATATGGCAAGTGATTGGACAAAGGAAAATGGCTACAAACCATACTACTTATACCGACAAAAAAATATTTTAGGTAATTTAGAGAATGTCGGTTACTGTAAACCTGGTGAGGAAAGCATTTATAACATTGTTATCATGGAAGAAGTACAAACAATTCTTGGAATTGGCTGTGGTGCTTCATCTAAATTTGTAAATCCAAATAGCGGAAAAATTACTCAATTCCACAATCCAAAAGATCCAGCTGCCTATATCATGACATTCGAGGATGCAATAGAGAAAAAGATTGAGATGTTAAATGATCTATATAATGGCATCACTGTTGAAAAATAATAAAAAACTCAGGGATCCCTGAGTTTTTTTTTCAGAAATGAAGGATAGAAACTATGAAAAAAATAATTATTTTGTTTTTAAGCATTTTATTAGCTGCTTGTTCAGATGGCAGTTCGGTTGAACAAACACACAGTACAGCCAATAATATTTCAGGGAAAGCCATGTCAGTACATTTTATTGATGTTGGACAAGGAGATTCAATTTTGATTGTAGGTCCAAATGGTAAAACGATGCTGGTTGATGGAGGAACGAAATCGGCTGGCGAAGATGTTGTTAGTTATTTGAGTAATCAAAATATAGACCATCTGGATTATGTTGTTGCAACTCATCCAGATGCAGATCATATTGGTGGATTAATATCAGTATTAAACTCAATTTCAATAAATAATTTTATTGATTCAGGTAAGCCTCATACATCTGCAACATATGAGGAAATGCTATACGCGATTCACAATAAAAATATTCCTTATATAATACCTAAAATAGGTGATGAAATAAAATTAGATGAGGAAGTCGCAATAAAAGTACTACATGCAGATGAACATGCTTCAGATAACAATGAAGCGTCTATCGTTTTAAAAGCTGAATATGGAGAAGTTTCATTTCTTTTAATGGGTGACGCTGATATTGACATGGAAAAGAAATTGATGGCAGCTCAAAATGTTAAAGCCACTATCCTTAAGGCAGGGCACCATGGTTCTAATACGAGTAGTTCTTTGCCTTTTATCCAAGCCGTAAATCCAGAAGCTGCAATATTGAGCTATGGTCAAGATAATTCTTATGGACATCCCCATGCTGAAGTGATTAATAATTTAAAGAAAGTTAATAGCAAAATTTATGGTACAGCCGAATCAGGAACAATTGTAGTAAAAACTAATGGGAATACATATCAAGTATTAGCTGATGAGTGGACGGGAATCGGCGCATCTAATTCAATTGTTCAGCAAAATACTAATAGTACTAGTGAAGTAGTAATTGACAGTAAGAATGTAGAGGATGAAATTGTAGCGATTAAAAATAATGGGACGGAATCAGTGAATTTAATGGACTGGCAGCTAGTTTCAGTGGAAGGTAATCAAATTTTTAATTTCCCGAATATTACATTACAACCCGGGGATACCATTTATATTACAAGTGGTCCTGAAGCTAAAGAAGGCAATGGTTACATTCAATGGACTCGTCGACAAATTTGGCTTAATTCAGGCGATGAAGCAAGACTTATTAATCCGGAAGGGGAAATTGTAAGTGAACTTCAATAACTATACATTAGACCGCTTTGAAGGAGACTACGCAATCTTTTTGAAACGTCCAGAAGAAATAGATCAGCTCCTTATTCATCGTACAGAAATCGATGTACCAGTAAAAGAAGGCGATATTGTACAAATTACGGATGATGGTGAAAAATACACATTCAAAGTACTAAAAGAAGACACAAAAAATAAAAAAGCAAGTATTGAAAAAATGATTGATGAATTAAAAAATAAAAATAAAATTTAGTAAAAATGTCGATTTCCCACAAGCCTTGTGAGAAATCGACATTTTCATTTCCTTTATGAAAATTTACTGTTGAATTTTTAAAATTGGTTTTATGACAGAACCATTTTTTGAAGCTTCAAATGCTTCGTTTATTTGGTCGAATTCAAAATATTTTACTAGTTTATCAAATGGAAACTTGCCTGCTTTATAATATTCCACCAGTTGAGGGATAAATACACGGGGTACTGCATCGCCCTCAATTACACCCATCATTGTTTTTCCCTCGGCCATTAAATCATTATGAACATCTATAGTCATTTCTGGTGTTACACCAACAATTGCTGCTGTACCAAGTGGTCGCAGCGCTTGTAAACATTGCCGTACCACTGGGGGAACTCCTGTTGTATCAACCGCATAATGAGTGCCGCCATTTGTAATTGCTTTTATTTCTTTTACTACATCTACTTTTGAACCATTAAATGTATGCGTTGCCCCTAGTTTCTTTGCTAGTTCTAAACGACTATCATGAACATCCACTGCTATTATTGTTTTACAGCCAACAATAGCCGCAGCCATTATAGCACTTAATCCAACTGCTCCTGCTCCATATATTGCGATTGTTGATCCAAATTCGGGTTGAATTCTATTTAACACTGTTCCTGCACCTGTTTGGATACCACATCCTAATGGACCAAGCAACGCCAAATCTACATCTTTATCTACTTTCACGACATTGCGTTCGTGTGAAATGGCATAAGTACCGAATGATGATTGTCCAAAAAAAGTTGAAAGGTCTTTTCCATCTTGACTTAAACGATGAGTATGATCGTCATTAATTCCTCCGAAGTTCAAGTCGTTAAACGTTTCACATACAGTAGGGTGGCCTGTTAAACAATTTTCACAATGTCCACAATGTGCAAATGATAGTACAACATGGTCCCCAGGTTGGATTGTTGTTACTCCTTCACCTACACGTTCAACAATTCCAGAGCCTTCGTGTCCGAGAACTGCCGGAAGTGGAGCAATTGCTGCATCACGTGCAACTGCGTCTGTGTGACAGACACCAGAAGCAACAATTTTTACTAACACCTCGTTTGATTTAGGATCTGCTAATTCAACTTCTTCAATTTTAAAGGGTTCTCCTTGGGCGTGGGTAATAGCTGCTTTAATTTTCATAACTACCTCCATTAACAGAAATTTCTGTAATAGTTTAGGCAAATAGTTATCGTATTATAAATTTTTATTAATAAATTTTACTCTTATTAGTTATATTAAAAAAATCCCAAAGGTTTCATAGTAAACCTTTGGGATATTCATTAAAGATTAGTTTTTAATAAATAAATCAAATATGTCGCCAAAATCTTCAGTATTGTATGTTTTACTATTTTCTTGCAACCATGTATTTGTAAACTCGACGATTGATTTAAACGAATCAGCTGGGGATGTTTGCCCATGACCTGTTGTTGCAAGACTTCTTGTCGCATACTCTAAGCTATCTAATGCATAATTTCTATTTTTCTCGTTTTCTCTCATGATGCGTTCAATTGTAATTAAACTTTTATATAAATCTCTAATCTTCTCAGCATAGTTTTTGTTAATATCGAGACTTAATGGAGTTTCTCCAATCGTAAATTTAATCTCAACATCAAGATCGATTGTTCCTGCTGTTTCAAGAGAGACATTGCGGATTGTGTTGAATTTATAATCATAGCGTCTTAAAGTACGCTTTTTGCTGACAGCAGAATCTCCATCAACGTGGATTAGTGCATAGTTTGTAAAGCAATATTCGTCTGCTTTTGTTTTGATTAGAAAATAAATTTTTTCTCCTTTTTCATGCAATACATAATCATCTGATTCAGTTTTATCGTAGTCTTGTGGTTCAATTACTTTCCCAATATCCGATAGTCCAAGTGCATCTGAAGCAAACTTTTTTAACATAGAATCCCTCTCCTTATTTGAAAAAAATAAAATTTTTGAATAATGGCTAGCGTATGCCAACGAGCATCTAAAGTTAATTTACCGGTCCCCGATTGGCACAAAGGTATTTTATGCATACAGGAGTGTGTAGTATGACTTTTTTCCAAAAGCTGTTCACAAAGGGAAAACTATAAACACTGCTCCTGAGATGGTACAGCCATTTTCGTAGAAAACTGTCGTCTCGAATCAGACGACATCTTTATTATAACGAAACTTTAACGGTTATCCTAACAATTCTGAAAATATGTTAAAATAAATATAAGAATACTATAAAAATACATAGGAGAATTTGAAATGTCAATAAATACCATCATATTTGATTTAGACGATACATTATTATGGGATAAAAAAAGTATAAAAACAGCTTTTGAGAAAACGTGTGATTATGCAGCACTCAAATGTGATGTAGACCCGGCAAAATTAGAAGAAGCGGTTCGACAAGAGGCTCGACGCCTTTATGAATCATATGAAATATATGATTACACTGTATTAATTGGAATTAATCCTTTCGAAGGGCTTTGGGGAACTTTTGATGATCCAACTGATTCATTTCAGAAGATGAAGGGAATTGTTCCAGAGTACCGAAAAAATGCTTGGACAAATGGACTAAATGCTTTAGGTATAGACAATGCTCAACTTGGTGCTGAACTAGGAGAACACTTTGTTGAAGAGCGCAAAAAATCACCTTTTGTATATGAAGATACTTTTGCAGTATTAGATGCGTTAAAAGGAAATTATCAATTAGTACTATTAACAAATGGAGCGCCAAGCTTGCAAAATTTAAAATTAGAAATTACCCCGGGAATTGTACCGTATTTTGATCATATTATTATTTCAGGTGATTTTGGTAAAGGGAAGCCAGATGCATCGTTGTTCGAATTTATGATGGACAAAGCAGGTATTACTGCAAGTGAAGGAATTATGGTCGGGGATAATTTAAATACGGATATTTTAGGCTCCTCTCGAGTTGGCATGAAAAACGTGTGGATTAATCGAGAAGGAAATATGAACAACTCACAAGTTACTCCAACATACGAAGTAAAATCATTAACTGAATTTAAAGAGCTTCTAAAAAGTCTATAAAAACAACAAAGCGAAATGATGAGATAATAGTCATTTCGCTGTTTTATTAAAGAAGAAGTATAAAATTTTTTAAAGAGTGTTCACGGAAGAAGCACAGCCCCCGAGGTAATTTGTGTTCCACGGAATAAACGAAAATCTTCTAAATTTTTACCTTTACAACTTAATAAGAAAATTAATCTTTAACAAAGCGTTTCGCACTTTCCTATTACTCAATACTAATATTTGTGAAAAGCGGAATGATTGCAATAAGTAGAGCTAAAATAAAAACTGCAATTGAGCCTACTTTATTTTTTTCTTTCCAAAGCGTAATTGAAAAACCAACCGAATAAATTAACATTATCATTATGATTACCCAAATGAATACATTCAAATTTAATCTCTCACTTCTTGTAAATCTGGCAGTTCACTTTGACGACCGAACTCGCCAAACTTGATTTCTACTGAAATATTTACTTTCATACTTGGATATGTTTTCACCCAGTCAAAATTATCATATTCTGGAATTGTCAAGAATTCCTTCCTTCCTATTAGCGACCAACCAAATGGTTGACCTTTAAATTCCTCCTGCGTTCTCTTTACAAGATTATTAAATTTACTTGTTATTCTGTCATCTAAATATTTCTTTAAGTAATCTCTTTTTTCTTTGTTTTTTGCATAGTTAACCATGCTGTGGTTTGATAAAACTTCAATATAAAGTGGAATAGTAACGTCAATAGTAGGAGTTCCGTTTTTTAAGTTCATTTTCACTTTATTTTTACTTTTCTTCATAATTCTGGTGGTAATTCGATACTTTTCATTAAATGGATCAGGAAATGTTGTTAACATATCTTCTGCATTTAAAGATTCATTTAATATGGTAGAAAGCCGTGTTTCTTCACTATTTAGTTTTCCAACCATTTTACCTTCCTTAAAAACAGCTGATCCGCTAAATTGAGTATTATTTGTTTGTCCTTCTGTTATCAACTCTCCTGCTAAAAATTGATCTTCATCACCATGGTTTTTTCCGGAATTATTCCTCTCGGTTGTTCCATAAATTGCTAAATAGAGATCGGCATCTGCTTCGGTTATCCTAAAATATCCGTAAAGTCTTGAATCAGGTATATAGCCCTTTTCGATGCCATCATCAAGTATTAATTCAAAATATTTATGGATTCTTGTCTCGAGTTTAGGTTGATTTTCTTTTAAGAAATCACTTGCATTTTCTTTTGTTACGATAAAACGTGTACTACGTTTAATTTCTCTATCTTTTGTAGCATCATACATGCATCTTATTAAATCCTTGTCCTTTGCTAATTCCTCTGATACTAAAAAGACACCTAATTGGCTATATGTTATTTCTTTTGCAACTACAGTATTTGCCATATCTTTGGCAGATATCAAATCGTTTGTTTGGAATGTAATAATTTCTCGTGGCGGTTCGTTACTTGAGCCCCCTTCTTGCTTTGAAAGCTCTGGATTTGTAATTAAATAAGTAATTTTAATTTGATTTTCATTATCGCCTTTATCTAAACCGATGGCAATTACATATGCTCTTTCATCTATTTTTGTTTGATCCCAGCATCCACTTAGGATTAGCAATAGAAATAAGAAATAAATAATTTTACTAAGAGGTTTTTGTTTTTTCAGGTTTAACATCCCCTTTCAGTTTTGCCAAAACCCATAATAGGAAGGGTAATAACAAAAATATAGGAGTTGCGGTGTGTAGAAGAGCTACTCTTAAATAAAAAATAGAGAAAGTTGGAGTCTCTGGTATTGAGCCTAAAAGTACGGTTACGGTTGCCAATGTAGGGATGATATATTCAAACTGGCGTATTTTAAATATCGTTCCAAAAAGTAAAGAGCTAATATAAAAATAAAACGCAAAGCGTGTAAAAGTAGAAAGTAGCCAAAAAGGGAAAAACAAGGATTCCACATTAGTTAAAAAACCGAATTGAATATATCGGATAGCCTCATGAAATGGATAAATAAAGTGATTAATAATGCAAGTAACCGTAAAATTCTTATAAAATTTCCGTATAAGAATCTCAAATAGTAGTCCTCGGAAGTATGGAAAAATGACCAAAAGGTAGCGGGCAGCACCAAAGAAGATGGGGAATTTTCCATCAATAAAACGATGAAGCCATCTTCAATAAATGAAGCTGCTCGGTCAGGTCTTTCAGTATATAAAATGGTTGGGAAAATGGAATTTTTACGTTCTTCAATATATTGTTCCATTAATGAAAGATTTTGAATTGAATCGACTTCTATGGAATTAACTTTTTCTTTAATAGTATTTAGCAATTCATTATTAACTAAATCTTTCTTATAAACTATATACAATTCATTTTTTGAAGTTTGGGAGACAGTAATTACTTCAACAACAAGATTTTCACTCTTAATTTTTTTCCTGATTAATGAGATGTTCGTGCTGCCTTTTTCATTAAACGCTTCTTTGGGACCTTTTAAAACAACCTCATTCTCTGTTTTTTCAATAGCTCTGCCTTGAAAGTTGCTGGAGCCAATTAGAAAGGCTTCCGAATATCCATCTACAAGAAGTGCTGCATTTCCTTTATTTATTTCCGACAGCACATCTTCAATTTTTTCAAAGGTTTTAATTGATTGAGCGGAGACGATATTTTCTATATCTTTAGAATCATCATTGTTTGAAAGTAAAGGCTCAATAACTTGTTTCTCAATTATTTTAGAATCTGAAATTGTACTAATATAAATAATTGAGGCTTTTTTGTTTAAACCGCCAATTAAAATGTTGCGGATTTTTATATCACTATTTAAAGGTATGGAATAAATCGTTTTTAAAATTTCAATTGTACTTTCTAAATTAGGGTCAATGCTTTTTTTCTTTAGAAGAGAATTTTGTTCTAATTGTTGATGCTGTTTTGATTGATTATCAAACAATTTTTTGTTTCCCCTTTTTTGTTTCTCTTTGCATACATTTCATTTATTTTGCTCTTAGAAAGAAAATTTATGTATTCATACCAAACTTATTGAGCCAATAAAAAGAGAGCCAGCAATATATGCGTGGCTCTTAACCGATTTAATATAAAGTTATAATGTAATTGCTTTTACTTCATCAATATTTTCAAGTTGAGCAACATATTCCAAGTCTAATGCCGTAACTTCATTATCAATTGTAAGCATCATTACAGCTGTACCGCCTACTTGATCACGTCCTACTTGCATTGTTGCGATGTTAATCTCTTTTTCAGCCAGCTTTGTTGCTACACGCCCGATTGCACCTGGTTTGTCAGTGTTTTTAATGTATAATAAGTGACCTTGTGGAATCACGTCTACTACATAGTTTTCAACTTTTACGATACGAGCACCTAAACCATTCAGTAATGTACCAGCTACTGAATGCACTTCGTTTTCAGTTTTTACTTCAACTGTAATTAAGTTAGTGAAGCCTTTTGCTGTTGTTGTTTTATGTTCATTAATTTTAATGCCAACACGCTCAGATAAGTAGCGTGCATTCACATCGTTTACGTGTTCGCCATGGTTTTTCTTTAATAGCCCTTTTAATCCGTTTGCAGTTAGCGGGCGAACATCATAATTTGCAACTTCACCAGCATATGAAATGTTGATTTCTTTTACTGGGCCAGCAGTAACTTGAGATAAAAATGCTCCTAATTTTTCAGCTAATTCAAAGAATGGCTCTACTTGTGCAAGCAATTCTTTTGGAATTGACGGCATATTAACTGGGTTTGTTACAGTGCCTGTTTTGAAGAATTTAATAATGTCGTTAGAGACGTCAACTGCTACAGATTCTTGAGCTTCAATTGTTGACGCACCTAAATGTGGTGTAGCAATTACTTGCGGCAACGTTAATAGTTTGTGATCTGTTGCAGGCTCTTCAACGAATACGTCAAGGGCTGCACCTGCTACTTTTCCTTCTACGATTGCATCGTATAGGTCATCTTCGTTAATAATACCACCACGAGCACAGTTAATAATACGTACGCCATCTTTCATCATAGCGAATTTTTCTTTGTTAATTAAGTTGCGTGTTTCAGGTAATAATGGAGTATGCACTGTAATAAAATCTGCAGCTTCGCAAATTTCTTCAACTGTTGCTTTTGTTACGCCAAGTTCTTTCGCACGTTCTTCTGTTAAGAATGGGTCATATGCCATCACTTCCATACGTTGACCTTTAGCGCGGTAAGCAACTTCTGCACCGATACGGCCGAAACCAACAACACCTAAAGTTTTATTTTTAAGCTCAACCCCAACATAAGATTTACGATCCCACTTACCATTTTTTAATGAATTATAAGCTTGAGGAATGTGGCGAGCAAGAGACGTCATCATTGCAATTGTATGTTCTGCCGCAGAGTTTGTGTTTCCATCTGGTGCGTTAACTACGATGATCCCATGTTCAGTTGCAGCAGCTAAGTCGATATTATCAACACCAACACCCGCACGACCAATTAATTTTAAATTTTTAGCAGCTTCAATAATTTCACGAGTAACTTTTGTTTGGCTGCGTACAAGTAAAACATGTATGTCTTCGATTTTTGCGATTAATTGTTCTGCTGTAAGACCTGTATCTATAATGACATTTAAGTTTAGTCCAGTTTCCTGACGAAGAGGGAAAATACCATCTTCACTTAACGGGTCAGCGATAAATACGTTAATTACATTAGTTGCAGTTGTAGTTTTTGTTACCATTGATTAAAACTCTCCTTTAAAAATAATTTTTCCAAATAATTTTGATAATTTTGTACCTAAACCACTAGCTCATCTTGTGGAAAGGGTAATAAATATAAAAAGCCTTTCACTCCCTACAATTATGTAAGGGGCGAAAGGCTAACTTAACATTACTTACGCGGTACCACCCTTTTTCGTTGCTGAAATACAATAAATATTTCAAACAACCTCGAAAGCAAATGCGTAACGTGCATGATTCGGATATGGCATACTACAATTTCCGCCTATCAATTCGGGAGTGGAACTACAGTCATTGAAAACGCTGATTTACACCAACCATCAGCTCTCTTTAGATTCCAAATGAAGGAGCATGTCTCCGTCATAATATTTTTTCGTTGATTTAATTGTTAACATCATAATCCCAATTGTTCAGCTTTGTCAACAGATTTTAATAAAAAAATTAAAATTCCTTATGAAAACGCTTAAGTAAACGTTAAAAACACGAACATTAAACAATTTAAATGCGAATAAAGTTCGTATAATAGAGTTTTTCTAATTTTTCGAAAATGACTATCACGGTTGTGATTTCCTGTTGAGAAATCAGAATATTATAGCGATTATATCAAAAATTCTCGTTAGAAAAATGTTCAGTAACTTTGTGAATAAAGCGAATGATAGCTTTATAACATGAACAAAAAAATAACTTGCAATTAAAGGGAAATAAAAAGGGAATCAAGAAGTTTTATATTAACTTTTACAAAGGGGTGGAAGTGTGAAATATGATGTCATTATTGTTGGGGCTGGACTTGCGGGATTGACAGCGGCATGTGAGTTAATTGACGCAAATAAAAATGTATTAATTGTTGATCAAGAACCGGCAAATTCAATTGGTGGGCAAGCCTTTTGGTCATTTGGAGGATTATTTTTAGTTGATTCACCTGAACAGAGAAGACTTGGAATAAAAGACAGCAAAGAGCTGGCTTGGCAAGATTGGCTGGGAACTGCAGGGTTTGATCGATTAGATGATGAAGATAAATGGGGATATCAGTGGGCGAAGGCGTATGTTGATTTTGCAGCCGGTGAAAAGTACCAATGGTTAAAGTCGCTTGGAATTAAATTTTTTCCTGTTGTAGGTTGGGCAGAAAGAGGTGGCTCTTTGGCAGGAGGGCATGGAAACTCTGTTCCTCGTTTTCATATCGTATGGGGAACAGGCCCAGGACTTGTCGAGCCTTTTGCAAAAAAAGTAGAGCAAGCTGTAGAAGTTGGGAAAATTCAGTATAAACCACGGCATAAAGTGGATGAACTTCTTACAACGAATGGCTCAGTTGTCGGAATTCGAGGAAAAATTCTTGAAGAAAGCTCTATTCAACGTGGACAAGAAAGTTCCAGAGTAGAAATTTCTGATTTCGAATATTATGGAGATGCTGTCATTGTAGCAAGTGGAGGAATAGGAGCGAATTTAGAGCTTGTTCGAGAAAACTGGCCAACTAGACTTGGTACGCCGCCTAAAAGTATGGTATCGGGAGTGCCCGCTTATGTAGATGGAAGTATGTTAAAAATATCTGCAAATACTGGCGCGCGAATTGTAAATCGAGATCGCATGTGGCATTACACAGAAGGACTAAAAAATTGGAATCCGATTTGGAAAAACCATGGGATAAGAATATTACCCGGTCCATCATCTATGTGGTTTGACGCATTAGGAAACCGATTTAATGCACCTAACTTTCCGGGTTTTGATACATTAAGTACTTTAGAAGCGATACAAAAGACAGGTTATGAATATTCCTGGTTCATATTAACAGAAAAAATTATCGAAAAGGAATTTGCTTTATCTGGCTCTGAGCAAAATCCTGATCTTACAAATAAGAGTATAAAACAAATATTAAAACGTGTATTGCCAGGACCTCCAGTACCTGTGCAAGCATTTAAAGACCATGGTGAAGATTTTATCATTGCTGATAGTTTAAAAGATTTAGTGGATGGGATGAATAGACTTGCGGGCAATGAACTAATTGATTTTATTAAGATTAAGGATCAGATTCTTGCAAGAGATAGAGAGATGGATAATAAATTTACAAAAGATTTGCAAGTGATGGCAATTCAAAGTGCGAGAAATTATGTGGGAGATAAATTAATTCGAGTAGCTAAACCGCATAAATTACTTGCCCCTGAAAATGGTCCGCTTATTGCTGTTAGGCTAAATATTTTAACACGAAAAACGTTGGGTGGATTACAAACAAACTTAAATGGTCAAGTGCTTAATGAAGCTGGAGAACCAATTCAAGGATTATTTGCTGCGGGAGAGGTGAGTGGATTTGGTGGAGGCGGTGTTCATGGTTACAGATCGTTAGAGGGTACTTTTGTTGGAGGATGCCTGTTTACAGGAAGACAAGTTGGGAAATATTTAAGTAAATAAAGGAAAAGTGAAACAAGAAATTGAATATAGTTACTGAATGAACGTTCATTAATTAATTGGGGGTGGTCTTTGTGGCATATGAAACGATAAAAGTTGATATTGCAGATAGACGTGCAACTTTAACGTTTAACAGACCGAAAATAGCAAATGCAATGAATTTATTAATGATGCAGGAGTTAGCTGATTGTTTTGAGTTTTTGAAGGACAATCCAGAAGTTCAAATTTTAGTAATAAAGGGAGAAGGAAAAATATTCTCAGCTGGTGGAGACATCAAAATGATGATGACATCAGGAGATCCAGTCGACTTTGAAATTATTATGGGTTACATAACTCGAATGGTACTGGCTTTATACCAACTGCCGATGGTGACGGTAGCTCAAATACAAGGTGCTGCAGCAGGGTTAGGATTTAGTTTGGCACTTGGGTGCGATGTAATTGTTGTAGAAGAAAATAGTAAGCTTGCAATGAATTTTATCGGTATTGGACTTGTCCCAGATGGCGGTGGTCACTTCTTTATGAAAGAGCGAGTAGGTATAACTAAGGCAAAGCAATTAATTTGGCAAGGCAACATTATGGAACCAAAAGAAGCTTTAGATTTAGGATTAATTGATCAAATTGTTGAAAAAGGGGAGATGGAAGCTACGGTAGACCAGATAGTTGGTAAATTCCTTGCGTCTCCTATTTTAGCGGTACTTGAAACTAAAGCAATTTTGCATGCCCAAAAGCTGCCAGAGCTTAAAAAAGTTTTGGAAATGGAAGCAGCTGCTCAATCGAGAATGAGAAAAACAGATGATCACTTGGAAGGAATTAAAGCCTTTATAGAAAAACGTACACAGCAATTTAAAGGTAAATAAAAAATCGAGGCGGTTCGAAAATTTGGATCGCCTCGATTTTTGAATTTATATCGTATTATATTTCATTTGTGAAGTTACCGCCCTGATTAACAATATCGCCCATGTTTGTGAAGTTACCGTCCTGATTAACAATATCGCCCATGTTTGTGAAGTTATCGCCCTAATTTATGACAATATCGCTCTTAAATATGAAATAGAATAAGCTTCCCTGAAGAATTCACAAGTCGATGGGTTTTATCGGCTACTGCCATTTCTTCAATTTTTTTTTGTCCTTCTACTTTTGCCAGTGCTTCGCTTTCAAAAGTCCATACTTCATCGAATAAAACTTCCCCTGTTTTTTCAAATGCTGTAAAACGATAATTCTCCATAGTATCCAACCCCTTTAGATAGAAGATATTAACATTATACATAATATATTGAGATAATTCATGAAAAATATCGATTTATCGATGTATTAAAGGAATATTAGTTTTATATAGAGTTCATTATGTTTTCAATCGTTTCAGTTGTGTTCCCATGTTACAATAGAATTAAGAAAAAGAGAATAAAAAGTAATAAACGAATAAAGGAGTGTTTGCTTATGAAAGGAATTACACAACTCCAAGCGGGTGAGCCAGTTAATCAGTTTCTATTAATTAAACAAGCTATAAAAGGAGTTACAACAGTAGGAAAACCTTTCATGACACTCATCTTACAAGATAAGAGTGGGGATATAGAGGCGAAGCTTTGGGATACAAATGAAGAGCATGAAAAAATTTACCAACCAGAAGTAATTGTCCATATTGGTGGAGAAATTCATGACTATAGGGGAAAAAATCAACTTCGCATTAAGCAAATAAGAGTTGCGAAGGCTGATGAAGGAATTCAAATTAATGATTTATTGCCTTCTTCTACTACCCCTAAAGAGGAACTTTTTGAGGAGTTAACACAATTTTTCTTTGAAATTAAGAATCCTAGTATTTCTAGAATTACTAGATATTTAATTAAAAAGCATCAACCTGAGCTAATAGTTTTTCCAGCTGCATCTAAAAACCACCATGATTATGCTTCAGGTTTGCTCGATCATGTTGTATCAATGCTGC
Organism: Lysinibacillus telephonicus; assembly: GCF_003966145.1. Lineage (GTDB taxonomy): Bacteria > Bacillota > Bacilli > Bacillales_A > Planococcaceae > Ureibacillus > Ureibacillus telephonicus. The sequence continues at coordinate 25,837 of NZ_RXNR01000011.1, read as the reverse complement.
GGCTTGGAAAGACGATTTGTGACTTATATCCGTCCTTAAACCGTGATTTAATTTATGCCGGAATAATTCTGCACGATGTAGGTAAGGTAAAGGAACTTACAGGCCCTATTGCAACTTCTTATACAGTAGAGGGTAATTTATTAGGCCATATTTCAATTATGGTGGATGAGATAGGTCAAGCAGCAAAAGAGTTGGGTATTGAAGGTGAGGAAGTAGTAGTATTAAAACACATTGTTCTTTCTCATCATGGTAAAGAAGAATGGGGAAGCCCGAAAAAGCCAATGATTCAAGAGGCTGAAATTCTTCATTACATTGATAATATTGATGCAAAAATGAATATGTTAACAAGAGCATTGTCAAAAACTAAACCTGGCGAATTTACAGAAAGATTATTTGCATTAGACAATCGTTCATTCTATAAGCCAACGTTTGAATAAATAATTTTGAAGGCATCCCAAAGTTGGGGTGTCTCTTTTTTGATTACATACGCTTTGGCGGTCTATAAATTAAAAAGATTGAAAAGTAATATAACCTTATATATACTTTTATAAATGGAAAATGGAGGATATAAAATTGAATTTACCAAATTGCCTGAAATGTAACTCACAATATACGTATCAAGATGGAGAGCTTTTCATTTGTCCAGAATGTGCATATGAATGGACAGTAGATGAGCAGGTTGAAGAAGGTTTAGTTGTTAAAGATGCAAATGGCAATATTTTAGTAGATGGCGACGCGGTTGTGGTTATGAAGGATTTAAAAGTAAAAGGGAGTTCATCTACTTTGAAAATAGGGACGAAGGTAAAAAATATTCGATTGGTTGAAGGAGATCACAATATTGATTGTAAGATTGATGGGTTTGGTGCAATGAAATTAAAATCAGAGTTTGTAAAGAAAGCTTAAATAAAGAATACAAGTATCATAAACGCAAAACCCTATGCTACTGGGATTATTCAGAACAAAACACACCGCATAAAAGTTACACGGTGTGTTTTGTTTATTATTATTTTATTATTTAGCTTCTTCTTTAGTCTCTTCTTTTGAATCTTCTTTAGCTCCGTCAGAATCTGATGATGTTGTGTAGTGATCTAAAGCTGCTTTTAAGTCTTCATCTTTAATATCGATATCAGCTTCTTTTACTAACTCTTTGATTTTTGCATTCCAGTCGCCTTTAGTAGCTGCAATTGCTTCTTTAATTTCATCTTTTTTCTCTTCTAAAGTGCCGTAATCTTTAACTTCACGCTTGTCCGTAACTTGGATAATATGGTAGCCGAATTGTGATTTTACTGGTTCACTAATTTCATTAACTTCTAATGCATAAGCAGCATCGTTAAATTCTGGAACCATTGAGCCAACAGTAAACCAACCAAGTTCTCCGCCGTTAGAAGCTGATCCATCTTGAGAATATTCTTCCGCTAATTTAGCGAAGTCTCCACCATTGTTAAGCTTCTCAACTACTTCATTTGCAGTTTCTTCATCTGCAACTAAAATATGACGGGCATTTAATTCATATTTACCTTGTTCATAGTAGTTTTTAATTTCTTCGTCTGTTACTTCAACATCTTTTGTAGCTTTTTCTTGTAGAAGTGAGAAACGTACATTATCCTTGAATGCACTTTCAGTTAGGCCGTTTGCTTCTAATACTGATTGGAAAGAGTCACCATATTGTTCTTTAACAGTATTGAATTGTTCTTCCACTTCTTCATCTGTTACTTCATAGTTATTTTCAAGAATTTGTTCAATGACTACTTGTTCTAATAATGCATTCCCAGCAAGGTTTTTTATGTCTTCATAAAATTGATCTTTTGTAATATCGCCATACGTTGTTGATACAACTACTTCATCGCCCGAGTTACATGCAGCTAGTGCGAAGACAGAAGTAGCAAGTGTTAATGCTAATAATGGTTTTTTCATCGGTATAATACTCTCCTAACATCATTTAAAATCAGTTAAATCAATAGTAACTATAACATAAACGATTAAAAAACAAAATGGTTGCATGTTCGTTTGCCTAGGTACCAATAACACGGGTGCATAATATAGACTTTGAAAGGGGGTGTCGTGATGGGAGGCAACTACGGTGGTGGCGAATACGGCCATGGTAATGGATTTGCGTTATTAGTTGTATTGTTCATCTTATTAATTATTGTTGGTGCAGCGTTCATCTACTAATATTTAACAAGTATAAATACAACTGGGAGCTAAAGGCAAACGCCTTTAGCTCTTTTTATTGTTCGAATTGCGATTCGAAACTTACATAGCGAAGGATACTTCAATATAAAAGGAAACTAATAGAATAGTTATAAGTACATTAATTGTACGGAATATTTTTTCATGTTTTTCTTCTGGTATTTCTTTCTGTATAACAAGTGCATATGTCATACGATTAATTTGAAATAAATAAAACACCGAGAATAGCACTACAACTAGAAGTAGCAAGTCTATTCCTCCCCTCTTTCACTTCCTTTAAGGATAACAAAAAAAGTTAAAATAATACAAGCAAATACACTTTTATAGCGCAGGCGGAACTAAAATTTCGTACCCTTTTGGAGTTTCTTCAATTACCGAGTTTTTTGGTGCAAGTATTAAATTTTTAACATATAGTATGTCGATTAAGCAAATACTACAATGATACGAAAGCAATAAACATATATAATGTGTAAATTGCGGGTAAGCTAATAAGAGAATAACTAATATGCAATTTATTAAAATAAATGGTGCAAGTAATGTTAATATATAACGTCTTTTTGGAATTAATGTCTTAATACGCATACGGATAATTGGGATAAATTTATGATCAATTCGGATGCGTAGTTTTACAGATTTTCTATATTCGAATAATGAAAAATAATGGACAACTTTATGAAATGGATAAAGTAGGATGACGGATATAGAAAAAAGCCAAAAATAATCATCCCGGTAAAGGGTAGGGTGTATCCGATCAAATAATACAAATGAAAATGAAAACACGATGACAAATAAAGTTACAGACATAATTGATAGCCATGCTGTTCCATATTCCGTTTTAATGTTAATTGTTTTCCAGCAATGCAAATTTGATAACCCCTTTAACGAGTGATAGTGAAAATATTGTATATGAAAAAAAGGTGAAATACTATACTTTTAAAACAAACAATTCAGGAAAAAGAAAAAGAGTGTATCGCTACACTCATAGTAATCCTTGACATTTTGTAAATTATTCATTCACCTAGTAAGTTTATCAAGTAATTTATTTATCTTTTAACACTAACTGTGTCAGCCTCTTCAACTAAAGATTCTTTAAAGTTTTTGAATGATCGTTCAAAGATTTCGATAAAATCTTCACCATAAATGTTTCGAATTACGGCCATCACATCTAAAAACTCTGGGAATCTACCATATAATTCTTTTAATGCTAGTGAGCCTTCAAGGATTGAATGATGTGTATCGTAATAATGATCATACATAAGTAAAATAAGCTCGGTACCTTTTTCTGTGAGTTCGACATATGTATTGCGTTTGTCGTCATCACGTTTTGAAAACTTCAATAAGCCTCTTTCTTCTAGCTTTTTCGAAAAATTGAAAGCGGTTGAAACATGCATTACGCCAAATCTCGCAACATCTGAAATAGATGCGCCCTTTAAATGGTATGAGATCCATAAAATGTGATGTTCATTGATGTTTAAATCATAAGGTTTAATCCATTGTTGCCAGTCTTTTTCTACAGCTTTCCAAAGTGCTTTTGACAATTGAGCAATTCTTTGACTATAAAGCATTGCTTCCTTCATTGTGTATGTTTCATCAGACAAAGCAATCACCTTCTTCTTTCATTAACATTATGAAAATATTATAGCAATAAAAGAAAAAAGTTTAAAGTTAGAAAAATTAAATAATTGGAAGTTGCCTAAAAAATGCCATAAATTACTTAAAAATGATTGAAAATTACTTAATGAAACGATATTTTTTAGGTAATTTTGAGTATAAATCTATCTATTCATTTTTCTTTTTATTATTTATTTCTGAAAGATTATTCTCGATTTCTGTAATGGTTTTCTGCAATCCTGCTATTTCTTCTTTTAACTTTAATGTTTCAGGTTCGATTTCATCCCTGAAATTGGTAATAGAATATTTTAAGTCATTAATTATTTTTGGTATATTATTTTTCGCTTCATATTTTAATGTCGAAAAAGACTCTTTTAATGATTGTGAATGCACTTTCATTTCTTTTAAAGTCGTCTTTGTTTTTTTTGCATTTGAAACGATATTCGAACGGATCTGCTGTCCAGATTGTGGTGTTGTCAATAAAATTGCTGCGATTCCTCCAATAACTCCTGTTGATAATCCGATTAAAAATGGTTTTCCGCGCATATTAGTCATCTCCTTATTTTACTTGTATAGTTATTACTTAATATGGGATAGGTAATCACTTTCTATTTAAAAAATTTTACTATTCTTAAACTTATTAAACCATGAAAAGGCAAATTAAAAAAGCTGAAGTGGCTGTTAAAAATGCTATAAGGAAATTCGTTTAAAGCCAAAAAAATAAGTGTAGACAAAGTCATATGAAAGACTTTGTCTACACTAACTAACTACGCTTGTGAAACCGATGTGTTGAAGTTCGAGCGTTTTAATAGACTTGTGATAATTGGGTAGATGATGATAAATGCAACAGCATTTAAAACAACAGCCGGTAATACTACAGTTGCGAAAAGTACACCAAAAGCAGCATCGCCAGGTAAACCTACTAATACTAGTGCCATAGATAGGAAAGTTACTCCAGAAAGAAGTGTTCCTAAGCAAACTAATACAGTTCCAACTGCAACCTTTTGTGCGGCATGTCGTAATAAAACAACAACAACAAAAAAGATTATGCCTGTAACAACTTTATCAATTATATTTGGTACAAATCCACCAGGGAATGATGAAAATAATCCGGAAAGGACACCAGTCGTAATTGCTAATAAAAATGTTTCTTTAAATGTAGGGAATAATAATATTCCGATAAACATCATTGTTAGCATAAAGTCCGGTTTCATCCCCTCACCGTAGCCTGGGATAATTAGATAAAGCGCAGCTCCTACACCAACTAAAAGCGCCATTAAAACAAGATTCTTTGTATTCAATTCAAATCTCTCCTCTGCAGTTCTATGCTCATCCATTTCCCAACGTGCACTCTTTGCCGTTAGCGAAACTTACATATGATTTTAATTGTAAAATAAATAATTTGCAACCTCATGTAATAGAATAGAAAAAACATAGTTTCATATTCTTTAAAGAGAGATGTTTCATAGTTGAATCTTTGCTGAAATTTATAGTATTTTCGGTTAATTCAAGATACTAAGCATTTAATTTATCATGAATTTGTGCAGCAATTGATTGTAATGCTTCAGGTGTAAATTCGTTTTGTTTTGTTTCCCATTTTACTTTTAGTCCATCATTTTCATCGTAGCGTGGTATAAAATGTAAGTGGTAGTGGAAAACAGTTTGTCCGGCAAACGCATCATTATTATTTAATGTATTCATACCAGCAGGGTTAAATGCCGATTTAATTGCATTAGCGATTTTTGGTGCAGCTCCATATAGATTTTTTGCTACTTCCTCTGGCATTTCAAAAAGATCTTTTACATGTTGTTTTGGAATTAATAAAGTATGACCTTTCGTTAAAGGTGCAACATCCATGAAAGCATAGACGTTCTCATCTTCATAGACTTTCACGCTTGGAATAGTACCATCAATAATCTTGCAAAAAATGCAATCGCTCATAGGAAACATCCTTTCAAACAAGTTTTAATTTATTTTAACATATGACAACTGATTCCATTCGCATTTTTTGTTAAACTGTAGAAAGAATAGGAGTGACGTTAAAAAATGACATTGTTACAACTAACTGATGTTACAGGCGGCTATACGAGAAAACCAGTAATTAAAGATTTATCTTTTTCTATAGAAAAAGGAGAGCTAGTTGGATTAATTGGTTTAAATGGTGCGGGAAAAAGTACAACGATAAAGCATATTATCGGTACACTCCTTCCACAACGAGGAGAAATTCGATTAAATGGCGTAACGTTAAATGAAAATATTGATTTATATCGATCATCATTTTCTTATATACCTGAAACGCCAGTATTATATGATGAATTAACTTTAAAAGAGCACCTTGAATTAACTGCAATGGCTTATGGAATAGATGAAAATACACTAAAAAATCGTTCACAGGAATTACTAAAGGAATTCAGAATGGAGAAGCGTCTTAATTGGTTTCCTTCGCATTTTTCAAAAGGAATGCGTCAAAAAGTAATGATAATGTGTGCGTTCCTAGTTAATCCTCAGCTTTATATTATTGATGAGCCGTTTGTCGGCCTTGATCCTCTTGGTATTCAGTCTTTGCTTGATCAAGTGGATGAGAAGAAAAAGGAAGGCGCTTCAATTTTAATGTCCACGCATATTTTATCGACTGCTGAAAAGCATTGTGACCGAATTATTTTATTGCATGAAGGACAAGTTCGTGCACAAGGGACGATGGATGATTTAAGAAAAAGCTTTAATATGCCAAATGCTACATTAGATGATTTATATATCGCAATGACCGAGGAGACCTATAATGAATAATTTGCAGGAAGTTTGGTCAAAACGATTTAATCACTATATAAATGAAGTGCAAAAATATATGCGCTTTGTTTTCACAGGGCATTTGGCGCTCGTACTAGTCTTTGTCATTGGTGCGGTTGGATATCAATATAGTGAGTGGTTAAAAGTTGTTTCTGATGCGTTTCCTGGTGAATGGGTTGTAGCGGCTATTGTCGGCCTTATTTTAGCATTCAGTCGTCCTGTTACGTTATTGCGAGAACCTGACCAAGTGTATTTATTACCTTTGGAATCTAAAATGTCCTATTTCTTTAATAGAGCGCTCAACTGGACATTTTGGTCTCAAGTAGGACTTGCGGTTGTTGTTTACATTATAGGTATCCCATTATTAAATACAGTAACAGAGCTATCCTCTACATTTATTTGGCTGGGGCTAGCTGTGGTCGTTATTTTAAAATATTTGAATGTGCAAATTGAATTTAATTATCGCTATTGCAATCGAGGGAGCAATACGTTTGTAGATCGAATTGTTAGAGTAGTCATTTCAATACTAACAGTTCAAGCGATGCTCTCTTCTAATTTTGCATTGGCTATTATTTTTGTAGTGTTATTGATTTTCTATAATAGCTCGTTGAAAAGAAGGGTTAAGGTACAGCCAGTGCCTTATGAGCATTTTGTAAAATTAGAACAAAACCGTATGATGGGGTTCTATCGCTTTGCAAACTACTTTACTGATGTACCACATTTACGGGGGTCAATTCGACGTCGTGGCTGGCTAAACTTTGTTTATAATTTAATACCATATAAAAAAGAAAATGCTCATAATTATTTAGTGTTCAGAACGTTTATCCGCACAGATGACCATTTTTATCTCTGGGTTCGCTTAACGTTTATCTCTGGGGTGATAGCAATTTTTGTCAATATTCCAATTGTTATATGGGTTGTAGCCGGTGCTTTATCCTTTGCAACAACGCTTCAATTAAAATATGCGCTGCTGTCATCTTCAGACTTTCGAATGGATAGGCTTTATCCAATTGATAGCAATCTTAGAAAAAAAGCTGTTCAAAAAGTATTACGCATTTTTATGGTAGTACAAGCATTCATTGTTCTAATTTGTGCTATTGAACAACCATTATTTTTTGTACCTGCGATTGTTGTTATATTAATAAGTGAAATAACATTTATAATGTCTAAAGATCCTTCACGTGAATAAAAAAGTGCTGTAGAAGCAAGTATGTTAAATTGCTTTTACGGCACTTTTATTTTTTTAGTTTAAATAGATTTGCGTAAAAACAAGTAGAAACCGCATGAAAAATAAACCCGCGTAAATATGAATGGAAATCGCGTAAAAATAGGGCGGACCCGCGTAAATAATTGAGAAAACCGCGTAAATAAGTGAGGAAAAACCGCGTAAAAAAATAAATCCGCGTAAAAATGAGTGGAAATCGCGTAAAAATAGGGCGGACCCGCGTAAATAATTGAGGAAACCGCGTAAAAAAGCGAGAAAACCGCGTAAAAAAATAAACCCGCGTAAAAATGAGTGGAAATCGCGTAAAAATAGGGCGAACCCGCGTAAATAATAGAGTAAACCGCGTAAAAAAGCACGGCAACCGCGTAAAAAAATAAATCCGCGTAAATAATTGAGCAAACCGCGTAAAAAAGTGAGAAAACCGCGTAAAAAAATAAACCCATATAAATATGAATAAAAACCATATGAAAAGTTCCGAACCCGTGTTAAATAACAGCTCCTTTGAAGAAAAAACAGCATGTAAAATCTTATAATAAAACAGTACAATTCAGCACGATGCCCAATTGTACTGTTCTTACAGTTAAAATAACTTTTATTTATTCTTCAGATACCTTCCCAGAATAGGTAGTAATATAACTTGCTGCATTGAAAATATTTTGTTTTTTAACGCCGGGAGCTGAATCGGGTTTACTATGGGCATTTTTAAAAGACTGAGAGTTATTCCAAGCTTCATATGAATTCGGACCAGTCCATTGAGTTAGTACGATGTATGTGTCTGAATCGAGTGGACGCAAAAGGCGAAATGCGATAAATCCTGGTTCATTTTCGATTGCACGGGCACGATTTAAAAAACGTTGTTCAAATATAGGCCTGCCTTCATCCGATACAGGTATATTATTTAAAACAAAATAGCCTCTTTGTTCAAGAACGTTTACTTGATCGATTACTTCGTATTTGCGAGGTGTAGCAAATAGTGATTTTTTTTCTGATTCATGAAGAAGCACAGAATTGCCTGAACCGTGTAATATAATCATATTTTCCTTCTCAACATACTTCTTGCGCATCTTCTCCATATAATCTGCTGTTCCTGAAGTTATATATACAAACATCTTTTAGTAAGCCCCTCTCTAGTTAGATTTTACAATTATATAATTTTATTTAAAGAATAATACTATTTTCTGTCAAAAAATAATGATTAAAAATTTTGCATTAACGAACAATTTTATGACATTTGGTCGATAAAACTATACAATACAAACGCAAAAGTATATATTTGAAAACGGATATCAATGAACAAACACTATATTAAAAGCTTATTCTGTATAGAATTGCCTATACTGAATAAAAACATGCCTTTGTAAATTTATAGCAAAATTTTTGTAAATAGTTTAACAGAGGGCTTATTAATTCGAGGGGAAGGTACAAAAATGAAAGCGATTAATGATACATTATTGCGAGCAGCTAGAGGAGAACGTACTGAATACACACCAGTTTGGTATATGCGCCAAGCTGGACGTTCACAACCCGAATATAGAAAAATTAAAGAAAAATATTCACTTGAGGAAATTACACATCAGCCTGAGCTGTGTGCATATGTAACGAGATTACCGGTAGAAAACTATGATGTTGACGCTGCAATTCTTTATAAAGATATTGTGACACCTCTACCAGGTATTGGCGTTGATGTGAAAATTAAAGCTGGTGTTGGACCTGTTATTTCAAATCCTATTCGTTCAGCAGCAGACGTTGAAAAGCTTGGTCAATTTAATGCGAAAGAACATACTCCATATGTTCTAGAAACAATTAAACTTTTAACTGAAGAACAATTAAATGTACCATTAATTGGCTTTGCAGGAGCACCTTTCACTTTGGCTAGCTATATGATCGAAGGCGGCCCATCAAGAAATTACAATAAAACGAAATCATTCATGGTTTCACAGCCGCAAGCGTGGTTCGCATTAATGGATAAATTAGGAGATATGATAATTTCCGACATTACAGCTCAAGTTGAAGCTGGTGCAAAAGCAATTCAAGTATTCGACTCTTGGGTTGGTGCCTTAAATGTTGAGGATTATCGTGTATTTATTAAACCGATTATGACTCGGATTTTTGCAGAACTACGAAAGGAAAACGTTCCTTTAATTCAATTTGGTGTTGGTGCAAGCCATTTAGTAAATGAATGGAATGACCTTCCAATTGATGTAGTTGGACTAGATTGGCGCATGCCTATACGAAAAGCACGCGAATTAGGTGTAAATAAAGCTGTACAGGGCAACCTTGATCCATCATTGCTTTTAGCAGATTGGTCTGTAATTGAGCAACGTACGAAAAATATTATCGATCAAGGGTTGGAAGTACCTGGCCACATCTTTAACCTAGGTCATGGGGTTTTCCCAGAAGTAAATCCTGATGTATTAAAACGTCTTACTACACTTATCCATGAATACAGTCGTCAACAAATAGGTCAAATGGATTAATGTGTTAATATAATTTAGTGAAATTGTAAAAAAATTTGAGGTGAAATTTATGAAACCCGTACGTGGATTATTAGTGATGGCATATGGCACTCCATATAAAGAAGAAGATATTGAAAGATACTATACACACATTCGTCATGGACGCAAACCTTCAGAAGAGCATTTAGAAGATTTAAAAAGCCGTTATAAGGCAATTGGTGGGCTTTCTCCACTTGCAAAAATGACGCAATTACAAGCTGAAACTCTTTGTAAACGTTTAAATGAAGTACAAAATGAAGTTGAATATAAAGTATTTATCGGTTTAAAACATATTGAACCTTTTATTGAAGATGCTGTGGAAGCTATGGTTAAAGAAGGAATTGAAGAAGCGGTATCGATTGTTTTAGCACCGCACTTCTCAACTTTCTCAATCAAATCATATAATGGCCGTGCGCAGGAAATGATTGAAAAATTAGGCAGCTCGATGAAGCTAACTTCAGTTGAAGCTTGGTACAATGAGCCGAAGTTTATTGAGTACTGGAAACAGGTGGTAAACAATGCGTTTGCTGAAATGTCTGAGGAAGAGCGCGAAAAAGCATGCTTAATCGTTTCGAATCATTCATTACCAGAGAAAATTAAAGCTGCAGGAGATCCATATGAGGAACAATTAATTGAAACTGCACGTTTAATTCAGCAAGCTACTGGGGTAAAAAATGTTGAAGTTGGTTGGCAATCAGCTGGACAAACACCAGAACCTTGGCTTGGTCCAGACGTTCAAGATTTAACTCGTGAGCTTTATGAAGAAAAAGGATTCCGTTCATTCGTATATATTCCTGTCGGCTTTGTAACAGAACATTTAGAAGTACTATATGATAACGATTATGAATGTAAAGTTGTTTGTGAAGAACTTGGGGCAAATTACAGACGACCACCAATGCCAAATACACATCCATTATTTATAGATGCAATGGTAGATGCGATTAATAAAAAGTTAGCGAACTAACGTAGAGAGTGATGATGAGGGTGACTTTAGGTAGACGAAAAGTTGCTGTTATAGGTGGTGGTATTACCGGCTTAACGACAGCATTCTATTTACAAAGATATGCACAACAAAACAATTTACCAGTTGATGTCGTTTTAATCGAATCATCTTTACGTGTAGGTGGGAAAATTCAAACTTTAAGAAAAGATGGATTTATTATCGAACGTGGTCCTGAATCGTTTTTAGATTATATGAACAGTGTTCGCGATTTAGCAAAGGACTTAGGAATTGAAAAAGAGATGGTTTCGAATAATGACGGGCAAACTTATGTTGCGGTAGGTAGTCAATTGTATCCTATTCCGTCTAATTTAATGTTCGGTGGGGCGCTTGAAGTCTCCTCATTCATTACATCAGGATTATTTTCATTAAGTGGAAAAGTCCGTGCAGCAGGTGATTTATTATTGCCAAAAACTAGAGAAGAAGAGGATGAACCAATAGGTGACTTTTTTAGACGTCGTTTTGGCAAAGAGGTTGTTGAAAATCTAGTAGAACCATTACTTGCAGGAACATTTGCTGGTGATATTGATCATTTAAGCATTCAATCAATGTTTCCACAGTTTTATCAGCTGGAAAAACAATATCGAAGTTTAATTCTAGGATTAAAAAAATCAGGGCTGTCTCAGAGTAAAGATTATATTAAATCCTATCAAACGTTTAAGAATGGTCTCGAAACTTTAATTGAGTCATTGGAATCTCAATTGTTGCCTAACTCTGTTTTAAAAGGGATCAAAGTTGAATCGATTGATAAACTAAGCGATGGTTCAATTCAAGTTTATTTTAATAATATTGCTCCACTTAAATGTGATGCGGTAGTTATGACGACGCCTTTTAATGCAACAAAAAGGATTTTTAATAGTTATGGTTTACTAGAAGAAATGCCAGATATGAATTATGCAACAATTGCTACTGTAACGTTGGCTTTTAAGCAAGAAGAGATAAAAAGACATAAAGATGCAATGAACTTCTTTGTATCAAGAAATAGTGATTTAGCCATTACAACTTGTACATGGTGTAATCATAAATGGAATAATGTTGCTCCAGATGGCTATGACATGCTGCGAGTTTATATTGGACGCGTAGGAGATGAGACAATTGTAGAACTGTCAGATAGTGATATAGAAAAAACAGTTCTTCAAGATTTAAAGAAAGCAATTGGTATTTCTGAGGCTCCTTTATTTACTGTCGTTACTCGTTGGAATCAATCTATGCCGCAGTATACTGTTGGTCATGAAAAACGAATGGAAGAAATTCGTCAACAAATACAAACTGAGTTTCCTAAAGTAAAATTAGTAGGCAGCTCTTATGAAGGAATAAGTATTCCGAGTTGTGTTGCACAAGGAAAAAAAGCTGCTTCTGACGTACTAGAAGAAATGTTTGAGATGCAGTTAACATAAAGTTCTTTATTTAGTGGCCAGAGTAAAGATTCAATAAAAAGAGAAACGAAGGCGGAAATCTAAAGAATATAGTGGCACCGAAAGCGATGGTAGGCTGGTGTAATTGCGGGGAAAAATAATTGATTTAAAGTCGACAAGCTCAAAATACTTGAGATTGTCGATTTTTTTTCAATCAAAGTTCACATTTATACAGTAAGATGGCTATAGAGGTGATGGGCAAAAATGAACTATATAAAGACATTTATATTTCTTTTATTAATCACTGTAATTGCAGGTTGTAGAGATGAAAAATTTTCATCAATCAACCATCATCAATCATTCGTCGCCTCTGTAAGTATATTGGAGCCATCTGTTACCTTTTACAATCCATTAGGGGAAGAGATTGCAGTTTGGAACTTTAACAAAGCTTATACCGGTGCGGCATTAATACAGCAGGATCGAATATTATTATACGGCCATCAATTAGATGAAGCCGATATTTACGAGTTATCTTCTGGAAAGAAGCTCCAAACAATAAAAACCGGCATTGGAACGACAAATGTTTATTATGAAGAAAAAGAGAAAAAGATTTTTATTGCTAATAGTGAGCGAAATAGTGTCACTAGTTATGATGATAAAGGAAATAAATTAAATGAGTTAGAATTGCGTAATTACCCGATGTCAATGGCATCTTATAATGGCAAGCTCTATGTAGTGAATTATAAAGATACCCTTCTATCTGTAGTAAATATGGAGAATTTAAAGCTAGAAGCAGAATGGCCAATTGCAAAATCTTCAAACGGAGTTTTGATAATACCTGAAGAAAATACCATTTGGATAGGGGGCCATGGTGAGGGTAGTCGTCCAAATCAGTCAATAGATGTTCTAGACTTACAAACTGGGAACCTTGTAGATAAAATAAAAGTCTCTATGATGCCCATTGGTTTTTCCCGAAATGAAGATGTAGTATATATTGTCAATCATGGAGCAAATGAATTATATGCAATGGATTTAAAAGGCAATACATTATGGAAAACTGAAGTTGGTGCAAACCCATTTTCAGTTGCGATTATTGAAGATGAAGTTGTTGTAGCTGGCTACGATGATCATAAATTATATTTCTTAAAGAATGGACAAATCACGAAAGAAATTTATACAAACAAAGGCCCTTTTCAACTATTAGTAAGGGAGGTATAGAAGAAAATGACAACAGTATTAATAGTTGATGATGAACTAGATATGCGTAATTTAATTGAAGTGATGCTGTCGCAATCAAACTTTAAAACATTATCTGTGCCAAATGGAGAAGAAGCATATCAAATTATCGCCTATGAAGATATAGACATCGTATTGCTGGATGTCATGATGGATAGGGAAGATGGTTTTGCTGTATGTGAAAATATAAGAAAGCTTTCTCCTGTCCCAGTAATATTTTTAACGGCAAGAGATGCTAATGAAGATAAAGTGAGAGGGCTTACAATTGGTGGGGATGATTATATTGTAAAACCCTTTACAGCTAGTGAATTAGTTGCACGAATCAATGCTGTTTTAAGAAGAACTAAGCCTCAAAACGATTTTGTAAATCAGTCGAATATTGAATGTGGTGTTATAAAAATAGATGAAATTTCAAGGAAGGTTTTCATCCGTGAGAAATCTGTTCCGTTAACATTAAAAGAATTTGAACTGCTATATTTATTTATAAAAAACCCTGGTACTGTCTATTCGAGAGAACAATTACTTGAGAGAATTTGGGATATGGAATATTCAGGTGGGACAAGAACAGTTGATACTCATATAAAAACGTTAAGGCTAAAACTAGCGAAAGAATCGAAGGAAGCAAGCGAGTATATACAGACAGTTTGGGGTATTGGTTACCGCTTCGAGAAAAACGAATGAAAAAGATATTTGCTAAAATTTGGGGATTAATTGTACTGTTTATTGTGGTAACAATTGTTTTCATGTATGTCTTAACCGATTATTTATATGAGCAATTATATGTTGAAGACACAGAGGCCTCGATGATAGAAGTAGGTGACAAGCTTCAAACAAAGTATAAGGGCGGCAAAGTAACCGATGCATTAATTGCTGAAATAGAGGATTACAATACGTATTCAAATTTAGATGTATTTGCTGTTCGAAATCCCCGGGAATTAAGTGCGTGTGTTCCATTTGAAATTGATTATGATACACTCATTGGTCCTAATGAAAGACAGCATTTGCTTCAAGGTGAATCTGTTACAAAAATTGGCTATGAAGAGCGGTTCCAAAGACAAATTATTTCTGTTATTTTTCCTTTAGTAGACCAAAATCGTTTAGAAGGGATAATTTATATATATTATCCATTGGCTAAAATAACAGAGCTAGCGAATGAAGAAGTACTGCTATTAATCGGAAGTGCCATTATTTTTTCTTGTATATTAGCAGCCTTCGTATATCAAGGAATTAAGCATATTTTGAGGCCTTTAAAGGAATTGCAGAGTGCAGTTGAAAAAATGTCAAATGGTGAATATAGCACTAGGGTAAATGTTTCATCCAAAGATGAAATGGGCAAGCTTTCCGAAGCATTTAATGAGATGGCAGCAGCGATTGAACGGGAAGATGATCAGCAAAAAACGTTTCTTGCAACGGTATCACATGAATTACGTACTCCGATTAGTTATGTTAAAGGCTATGGTGAAGCGATACAGAAGAATTATATTGAAGGCAAGGAACGGGAGCAAGCGATGAATTTAATCGTTAGAGAAGCTGAACGGATGGAGCGGCTCACGAATGAGCTTCTTGAACTAGTAAGAGGATCAAATGAAAATACAGCTGTAGAATTTTATCCAATCGTTTTATCAGAGACCGTTAGAGAAGCTATTCGCCTTCTAAAAAATCAGGCAGACTCAAAGGACATTCATTTTGTAACATCATTTGATGAACAAATAATCGTTGAGGGCAATGAAGAAAAACTAAAGCAAATTTTTATTAATGTAATTGAAAACGCCATTCGCTATTCAAATAACGATTCAAAGATTTCCATTTTGACTAAGATGATGAAAGATAATGCGGTGATAGAAATTACCGATCAGGGCATTGGCATCCCAGATAAAGATTTGCCTCATATTACAGAAAGATTCTACCGAGTGAAAAAGGCAAGAAGCCGAGCAGACGGTGGAAGTGGTTTAGGTTTGTCTATTGTTGAACAGCTAGTAAAACAGCATAAAGGTAATTTAACAATTCAAAGTGAAGTTGGAAAAGGAACAAAAGTAACAATTAATATTCCAATGATGGAGGAGTTATAAATGAAACAGTTATTTTTAGCTTTTATAGCAGTACCAGCATTATTAGTTGGATGTTCTTCAAATGAAACTGAGGTCGATACAAATGATGAGCCGGTAGATGTAGAAGCGCTGGAAGTAAAGGTTAATATTTTAACACCGGAAAAAGCAGCGGTTAATGAACCGATAGAACTTGCAGCACATGTTACACAAAATAATGAAAATGTAGATGATGCAGATAGTGTTCAATTCGAAGTATGGGAATCAGGCTACCGCGATGATGGGCAAATGATTGATGGTAAACTAGAAGGCGAGGGTGTGTATAAAGCAGAAATAACTTTCGATCACGATGGAGTTTATTATATGTATGCACATACTAATGCTCGTGGACTTCATGTTATGCCTAAACAACAAATTATCGTTGGCAACCCAGATATGAGCAAAGTTAAAGAAGATGAAGGCAGTGAATCAATGATGAATCATGAGCTTGAAACAGATACTCATGAAGAAAGTGACATGAATCAGGAGCAAGATAGCAGCAGTAATCATCAGCATTAAATTATAGCAACTAGAAAACCCTCAAAGCTTGAGCGAGCTTTGAGGGTTTAATTTTTTTAGCGCAAGCCATACAGCCCATCGAGGACGCGGGCTCCTCTCGTCGATTAGGGCTTGAGCATAACCCTTTTGCGACGACAACGCAGCGAAGTAGTAGGACAATTACGCTTTTCTTTTTGTGTAAGCTATTTACTTATAGGTTCATCTCTTGAAATTAGGTCCCCTATACAGATTGTCAATAATATAGTGATTGTTTATAAAGAGTTACATTTATCACAAGTACTGCTGTAGCATTCACTTTGTTCTTCGATTTTTTCTCCACACTGAACACAAACTTTATCAGGCAAGTTTTTGAAAAATTCTACAACACTTTCTAACATGCGTAAGTCCCTCCTTTTGGACAATCTGTTATAATACTGTTTTGATATTTTTAATTGTATTATAACAGTTTGCATTCGTCAACACATAAATTACATTTTCGTGTAAAATAAATAAATGTAGCTTAGAAGGAGTGATGAACATGTATTTTATAGATAATAAGGGCATTACAGATCCACGAATCAACCTAGCAATAGAAGAGTATATATTAAGAAATATGGATATTGAAAAAGATGACTATTTACTGTTCTATATCAATCAGCCGTCCATTATCATTGGAAAAAATCAAAACACAATCGAAGAAATTAACACAGATTATGTAGAAGAGAACAATATTATTGTCGTTAGACGTTTATCAGGGGGTGGTGCTGTTTACCATGACTTAAATAATTTGAATTTTAGTTTCTTAACAAAAGATGACGGAAACAGCTTCCACAATTATAAAAAGTTTACGCAGCCAGTTGTTAATGCCTTAGCTAATTTAGGCGTTAACGCAGAGCTGTCAGGGAGAAATGATATTTTAGCAGAAGGACGCAAAGTATCAGGAAATGCGCAGTATGCTACAAAGGGGCGTATGTTTAGCCACGGAACATTAATGTTTAAAACTGATATTGATGCTGTCGCAAATGCGTTAAAAGTAAAAAAAGATAAAATTGAATCAAAAGGCATTAAATCAGTTCGCTCACGAGTAGGCAATATTTCAGATTTTATAAAAGAACCGATGACAGTAGAACAATTCCGAATGGAAATTTTAAAATCAATATTCGGCGGCGAAGAAAACATTCAATATTACGAGTTGACAGAAGAGGATTGGGAAAAAATCAATCAAATTTCAAAAGAACGTTATCAAACATGGGAATGGAATTATGGAAAATCACCACGTTTCAACATTCAAAAAACACATCGTTTCCCTTCAGGTAATATAGATATTCGTTTAGAAGTAAATAAGGGAATTATTGAAGAAGCAACAATTTTCGGAGATTTCTTTGGTGTTGGGGACGTAAAAGAGATTGAAAAATTACTAGTCGGCACTAAATACGACCGTGGAAATATTGCAGCAGCCCTTGAAGCAATCGATATCCCCCACTACTTCGGCGGCGTAACAAAAGAAGAATTTTTACAGTTGATTTACTAAGCTATATTAGTGCGTTTCTGAAGTTGTTGATTTCCATTAGAAAGCAAGTACCATTCATTATGTATCAAAGATTATATAACAGCTGGACAAGCACGAATGACAATTAGTTTACATTCTAAGGGACCATCTTTTATGAGATGGTTCTTTTTTGATAAAATGAAAGAATAACACCTTCCAAAAAATATCGGGGGAATGATTATGGAAAATCATCGAATATTTATCGTTGAGGATGATATAAAAATCGCCTCACTTTTAGCAGATACATTAAGAAAATATCAATACGAAGTAGAAATTGTGCAAAACTTTGAAGAAATCGTTGAGGAATGCCTTGCCTTTGCACCTCATATCGTGTTGCTTGATATAAATTTACCTTCTTATGATGGCTACTACTGGTGCCGCCAATTAAGGCAGCATACAAAATGTCCAATAATATTCATCTCTGCGCGTTCAGGTGAAATGGATCAAATATTTGCTCTAGAAAATGGTGGAGATGATTTTATTACAAAACCATTTAATTATGAAATTGTTCTAGCAAAAATTAAAAGTCATTTACGCAGAACATATGGTGAGTATTCGACTAGACATGAAGAACGAACGATTCAGCTTGGACAACTAACATTGTATTTAGAGAGAATGGAGCTTCATTTAAAAGATGTTGAGATTCCGTTGCAGAAAAAAGAATGCATCATTTTAGATTTACTAATGGGACAATCCCCAAAAGTTGTTTCTAGAGAAAAGCTGTTGGAGGAGCTTTGGGATGACCAAGCATTTGTAGATGAAAATACACTAAATGTAAATATGACACGTGTTCGAAAAAAGCTTGCGGATTATGGGGTGCTTTCAATCATTGAAACAGTGCGCGGTGCCGGATATCGGTTTGTTTTAAACTCGGAGGAAATGTAATGGGACTTAAATTGTTTATTAAGGAACATTTTTCATTTATCATTTTTGAATTAATAATTGTCATTTTTATCTTATCCTTATACTGGTTAGACGGATTTCGAAATGTTGATACTGCAATATACTCTATAACTATTAGCATAGTTTTAATGACGTCCTTTTTAGGGGTGCGTTATTATTTGCGTCAAAGCTATTTGAAAAAAATTACCCATCTTCCTACTACAATGGAAGATGCATTGCAGAAAAATGCTAAGACCATTGAATATATGCAAACAGAGCAATACTTGCATGAATTATACCGCGTATATCAACACGAAGTTCAAACATTATATGCTATCCAAAATAGACAAGAGAAATTTTTGAACCAATGGATCCACCAAATGAAAACACCTATTTCGGTACTGGAATTATTATTGCAAGAAGAGGGTAATCTTGATAAAAAAAGTGTTCAAGAAGAAGTGGATCGTTTGAAAAAAGGATTAGAAATGGTGTTAATGAACGCAAGATTAGAAAAATTTGAAGAAGATATGCAGGTTGAGCAAGTAAAGTTAAAGGAAATAGTCAGCGCAACAATAAACGAAAATAAACGTTTATTTATTACAAATCGTGTCTTTCCTGAAATGCAAATTGATGAAACGATTACAATTACTACCGATTCAAAATGGTTGAAATTTGTTATAGGGCAGTTTATTACCAATGCCGTTAAATACACATTTGAACAGAACAAGCGTATTATTGTTTCAGCAATTAAAAATGAATCAAATGTGCAGCTATTGATTAAAGATGAAGGAATAGGTATTCCAAAATCAGATTTAATTCGAGTGACAAAACCATTTTTCACAGGAGAAAATGGTCGTAAAACTGGAGAGTCTACTGGGATGGGTTTATATTTAGCAAACGAGATATGTGAAAAGCTGGGTCATAAGCTGGAAATTGATTCTGAAGTTGGAGTTGGAACGACGATTACACTAACGTTTTGACACGGTTAAAAAGGATAGTTCTATAAAAATTCAAGGGTACAATTTGACTAAAGTAAATTGATTAAAAAAAGAGGGAGCACTAATGTCAATATTACAAGTGAGAGATGTCACCAAGGTATATGAGGGAAAAGTGACGAATAGAGCCATTAATCAACTTACTTTCGATGTTGAAAAGGGCGAATTTTTAGCTATTATGGGACCTTCAGGAAGCGGGAAAACAACATTATTGAATTTAATTTCTACAATCGATAAACCAACATCAGGTGAAATTATATTCAATGATATAAAGCCTCTAAACTTAAATAATACCGAGCTTGCTTATTTTAGAAGACGTGAGCTGGGCTTTGTGTTTCAAGATTTTAATCTGTTACCGATGCTGACAGTCGAGGAAAATATCGTCCTCCCTTTAACGTTAGACCAAAAACCAGTTCAAGTAATGGAAGAAAGATTACAATCACTTGTGAACAGACTTGATTTAAAGTCATTTCTTTATAAGAGACCTAATGAAATCTCAGGTGGTCAAGCCCAAAGAGTAGCTATTGCAAGAGCTTTGATTCACGAGCCAACTATTATATTAGCAGACGAGCCTACAGGTAACTTAGATTCAAACAATTCTCGGGAAGTTCTCGAATTATTAAGCAAAATTAATAAAGAGAAACAGGCTACCATTTTGATGGTAACTCACGACCCGATTGCTGCAAGTTACTGTGACCGTGTTTTGTTTATAAAAGATGGAGAGTTCTTCAATGAAATTTATCGCGATGACAGACGCCAAACATTTTTCCAACGCATACTGAATGTACTTAGCTTATTAGGAGGAGGAAAAGTAGGTGACCTTTCATCAATTCGCTTACCGTAACGTCGTCCGAAACATCCGAATATACGCTGCTTTTTTCATGGCAAGCTTCTTTTCAGTATTTGTGTTCTTTATCTATTCAATGTTGGTATTTCACCCGAAAATTGAGAATGGTTTTCTAGGAACTGTACCAATTTTTTGGATGGTCATTGCTGAAATTATATTAGTATTATTTTCGTGGTTTTTCATCTTTTATTCGATGAAAGCATTTTTAGAAGCACGTACAAGAGAGTTTGCGATTTTGCTTCATCTTGGAATGGAGAGAAGACAGCTTAGTAAGCTTGTTTTTTTAGAAACCATTATAATCGGAACAATCTCAATTATGTTTGGGATTTTATTTGGCTATGCATTTTCGAAATTTTTCTTTATGATTGTTCGCGAAATATTAATGTTGGATGACCTGCCGTTGTATTTCTCATGGGAACCATTTGTTCTAACCATTGCGGTCTATTTAAGTGCATTTATTTTTATTTCTTTATTCAGCGTACATTTCGCACCTGAAAGAAAAATTATCGATTTAATGACGGGGTCGAAAAATGTTCATGTCAATGTATTGTATATGAAACGAAAAGCTATAATCGGGATTGTATTTATTATGGTCGGTTATATTTTAGCTTTGCTTACTACGAGAACGACTCTTTTTACATTTACGATGTTTATCCCGATTTTAATAACGATTGGTACATACTACTTTTTTTCTGATACTGCACAATTTATTGTCGATCGAGTTAAAAATAAGAAACAAGTTTACTGGAAAAAATCTAGAATGTTGCCGATAGCAGAACAAACTTTTATTTTAAAAAACAATGGGAAAATGTTTTTTGTTGTAACTTTAGTATCAACGCTGGCATTTTTATCTGTTGGGCTGCTTGCAGCTCTTTCTTCTTATACTTCACAATACGATACATTAAATCCATTAGGGTTAATTTATAAAGGGCATATTAATAACCCATATGAGGATGAACATATAGCTTCAATTGTTTCAGAATTAGAGGAAAAGGGATTATCCTATCATTTAACAAGCTTTACAGTACTAAAACAGACATCATCAACTACAGGTTATGGTGTGGAAGTATTTAAGGAATCTGATGTTAATAATTTATTGTTTTCTTATGGCTACCCAATGGTTCGTTTATCACAGGGGCAAGGAATGTTCATACCGTACTCTGAGGATGCAATAAATGACTTGTCAGAGAAAGTTGTTCACACTGTTTTACTAGAAAATAATGTATCCATAAAGATTGACCAAGTTTATCCAAAGTTAATTTTCCCTAGTTCTATCGTTGGCTTAAATTCTATTATCATTAGCGATGAGGACTTTAAAAAACTCATACATCCATACAATGGTTTTCCTGAATTTGAGCCAGGATATCATTTATTTACATTTGATATTCCACAATGGATTGAAACAAAGGAAATTGGGTTGCCAATTCAGCAAAAGGTTGCACAGGAATATTTAAAAGATGATTATTTACTGCCTTATTATTTTGAAAATGCAGGTCTGAATTATTCTTATTTATTATCAGCATATTCCTTATTTACTTTAGTAGGGTTATTAGTTGCTGCGGTATTCTTGCTCGCAGCTGGAAGCTTTATTTATTTTAAATTGCACACAAATCTCGATTCAGAGAAGAGAAAATTTGATGTATTGAAACGTATGGGAATTTCTGATGGTGAGCTAAAGAAGCTTGTAACAAAATATTTATTTCCCCAATTTTTCCTGCCTTGGGGAGTTGCGCTAATTCATAGTTTATTTGCTTTTATTGCTCTTCAAAATATATTAGAAAACATCGCCAACATCTCTATTGTAAAAGAACTTGTTCTTGCATTTGGTTTCTTAATTGCTATACAAGTAACCTATTTTTACTTAATAAGATGGCGTTATATTGCTCACGTACGAGACTGACAGAAATAAAGTTATTTGCAGAATAATATATCGTTTTCTAAGGAAAATGTGTAATGAATTACAAAATTTCATTGTTTTATTAATATACTTAATTTATAATATTTAGAAAATGAATGATTATTCATTTCTTCACTTCAATTTTACTGGATATAAATTCTAGGTTTTTTGAAGTGAAATGCAAAGGGGGATGGGTGTTTTGAATATAGTTGAACGAGTTCGACAAACAGCATTGGAACAGCCAGCAAGACGTGCATATCATTTTTTAGGTAGTGATACTACATACGGTGAGTTTGAGCAAAAGGTCAGCCAATTTGCTTATGCACTACAACGATTAGGGGTGGAAAAAGGAGATCATGTGGCGTTGTTATTAGGAAATACACCACATTTTTTAATTTCGTTGTATGCAACTATGCGTATTGGTGCGACCGCAATACCAATCAATCCTATGTATACGCAAGATGAAGTTACCTATATTATTCGAAATGGGGATGTAAAAGCTGTCATTGCACTTGATATGTTACTACCATTTGTGGAAATTGGAGTAAAAGCATTGCCGCAAGTAGAAACATATATTGTATGCGAAACAACAGCAGATACAGGGGAAAAATTTAATTCGTTATCAATTGCGGCAAAAGAAAAAACCTATCTTTTCTCGCAGCTTCTTGCTTCGGCAACTTCGAGTGCTGACCCAGTTGAGTTGGATGATGACGATGTAGCGGTTATTTTATACACATCAGGCACTACTGGATATCCTAAAGGTGCAATGCTTAGCCATCGCAATTTATATTCAAATGCCCGGGATGTAGGCCATTTTTTAGGTATGACACCTGATGACCGTGTGATTGCGACATTACCTGTTTTTCACGTGTTCGCATTAACAGTAGTTGTCAACGCACCACTGCTTCAAGGGGCAACAGTTTTGTTAGCACCACGATTTAGTCCTAGTGAAATTTATGAACTTGCAGGCAGTCAAAAGGCTACCGTATTTGCTGGAGTACCTACAATGTATAATTTCCTCTACCAATTTGAAGGAAACGTTGAAAACTTCTCAAATTTACGGTTAGCTGTATCGGGCGGTGCACCGCTGCCAGTTCAAGTGCTTAATGATTTTGAAGAAAAGTTTAAGGTTAGGGTTTCTGAAGGATATGGATTATCAGAGGCTTCTCCAGTGACTTGCTTTAATCCGCTTGATCGCGAGCGAAAGGCAGGTTCAATCGGCACATCCATCTCCAACGTTGAAAATAAAGTGGTCGATGAATATGGAAATGAAGTTCCTGTAGGACAAGTTGGGGAACTAATCGTCCGAGGACCAAATGTTATGAAGGGCTACTATAAAATGCCTGAGGAAACAGCAAATGCTATACGAGATGGATGGCTATATACAGGTGATTTAGCGAAAAAAGATGAAGAGGGCTACTTCTTTATCGTTGATCGTAAAAAAGACATGATTATCGTAGGGGGCTTTAATGTCTACCCAAGGGAAGTGGAAGAAGTTTTATTTTCCCATCCTAATGTAATCGAAGCAGCTGTTGTTGGATTCCCTGATCCAAACTTAGGTGAAGCGGTTCATGCTTATGTTGTATTAAAAGATAATAGTATATCCGAGGAGGAGCTTCGACAATATTGTGCGCAGCATGTTGTGAAGTATAAAGTACCAAAAGTTATAGAAATACTAGATGAGCTACCGAAAAATTCAACAGGGAAAATTTTGCGTAGATCCTTAAAAGAACTACAAAAAACTAAATCATAAAATATTAAAAGATGTTTCTTAAATGGAACATCTTTTTTCTGTTAAATTTTAATGGAATTGATTAATTTAGCAAGAAATGATGAATAAATTTCAAAGTGACATATGCAAGTATAGGCTGTAAAATGGTAAGAGAAAATTGAATTGAAAGTGAGTATACAAATGGCTGTTATACAAGGATTAATAGACTTCATTCTACATATTGACGAGCATTTAGTAGAGATTATTCAACAATTTGGAATATGGGCATATGGAATTGTTTTCTCAATTGTCTTTGTAGAAACGGGAGTCGTCATTATGCCATTCTTGCCAGGGGATTCATTGCTCTTTGCAAGCGGGGCACTGGCAGCTTTAGGGGCATTTAATTTGCCTACAATAATTATTGTTTTTATTGCTGCTGCTATACTAGGCGATACACTAAATTATCATATTGGTAAAAAGGTTGGAACATCTATTCCACCAAATTCGTTTATCGGACGTTTTATAAGTAAAGAAAGAATGGATGCTGCACAAAAGTTCTTTAATAAGCATGGCGGCAAAACAATAGTAATTGCACGCTTCATGCCTTTTATCAGAACCTTTATCCCGTTTGTTGCGGGTGCTAGTCGAATGAATTATAGATACTTCATTAGTTACAATGTGATCGGCGGAGTATTGTGGGTAGTTATTTGTACTTTTGCAGGATACTTCTTTGGCAATATCCCCGTTGTTAAGGAAAACTTCTCCACAGTAATTTTATTAATTATCTTTGTTTCTGTGTTGCCAGCAATTGTTGGTGCACTTCGTTCAAGAAAAAAATAATTGGAAAAGAGGTTATATAAAATGACAAAAATGAATGTTGAAAGTTTCAACTTAGATCATACAAAAGTTGCTGCACCTTATGTACGACTTGCAGGCATTAAAGAAGGAAAAAATGGCGATGTTGTTCGTAAATATGATGTTCGCTTTAAACAACCGAACAAAGAGCATATGGAAATGGCTGCACTTCACTCCATTGAACATTTAATGGCAGAAAATATTCGTAATCATACAGATCAAGTAGTAGATATGAGTCCAATGGGATGCCAAACTGGCTTTTATTTAACAATGATCAATCATGATGATTATGAAGATGTTTTATCCATTCTGGAAAAAACTCTTCAAGATGTACTGAATGCAAAAGAAGTACCTGCTTGCAATGAAGTTCAGTGTGGATGGGCTGCAAATCATAGCTTAGAAGGCGCTAAAGAGCTTGCAAAAGAAATGCTCGAAAAACGCAATGAATGGTCAACAATTTTTAAAGAAGACTAATCAAACATTTGACTGTCTCCAATTATGAACTGCTCCCCGTCAAGTAGACAGTATAAATAATAAAAAGATTTTAAGCGGCTTGAGCTCGGAATTCTAAAGGGCTTAAGCCGTTTAATTTTTTTGTGTAACGATAATGATTATAAAAA
>NZ_RXNR01000119.1 GCF_003966145.1 Lysinibacillus telephonicus | reverse complement strand
TCGACGGAATCAATCGCACAACGAATGCGCATGTGATCCAAATCGTCGAAAACTATATAAATTATTATAACAATATCCGTATTCAAACGAAACTAAACAGCCAATCGCCGGTAAAATACCGCCAACTAACTGTAAAGTAGGGTGTTTTCTTATTGTCTCAAAAAGGATGGTAAGTACCTAATCGTGAGGTGTTTTTCTCTGGGAACAAGAGTCAGTTATCGAATTGAAATCAATGGAAATATGAGTATTGGTTTTACAAAATATACGAAAAGATTACATATTAATAATGCCTTCAAGTCACAAACCTTGTCCGTTAATCCGATTCCTTTGGCAAAAGTAACTTTGACCGGCTAAAAGATCAGATTAATTTATACTTCTGCGTTTTTTATAAAAAACCCCCAATATAATGAATCAGTATTAAATATACTCTAAACTTGGTACCCCTATAGCTTTTAATTGAATTTGGGGTTTACTCTTTTATTCACCCTATTTTCAAAGTTAATCCCTTATGTAACCTACATCATTTAGATCGATAGTTAGTATTAAATAAACATATCGACTTATTTCCGTTAAACACTTCAATATAAGGAAAATTCTAAAAATTCAGTTGACTACAAACTTGTTAACCGATATATTGGTTTATAGGTGAATGATGTTTTCACCAATTTATTGGATTGAATCTATTTTTATATGAGAAAGGAGTTTTACGAAATGAACAACGCAACACCGACAACTACTTACAATGAAGTACATGACCAGAAAGTTTTGGAATGGGCGCGAAATTTACTTGACCAATGTTCATCTCCACGCCTAATGCAATTGGAAGTAATCAATGCTGTTGAAAGAAATGCGGTTTACAGAGGGGAAGAGTGTCTCAACTTGCTTGCCCCTGAGGCTCCTACCAGTCCGACAGTAAGAAAACTATTATCCGCTGAAGTTGGTACTCGTGCTGCTGAGGGTCATATCGGACCAACGGCAAGATGGTTTGCGGGAACTAAGTATATTGACGAGATTGAATCACTTTGTGTTGAACTTTTGAAAAAAGTATTCCGTTGTAATTATGCAGATCATAGACTTGTAGCCAGTATGATTGGAAATATGACAGTATATGCCGCTTTAACAAAACCTGGTGATAATATAATGACTATATCCCAGCCTTTAGGCGGCCATTCGAGCAATCGAATTGATGGACCTGCGGGTATTAGAGGCTTAAACATTTATGATATCCCGATGGATCCTGTTGACTTAGTAGTTGACTTAGACAAATTTGCAGCAGAGGCACGGAAAATCAAACCTGTTTTAGTTACACTAGGAGCATCCATGACCTTATTCCCTTTCCCTATTAAAGAAATGGCGTCGATTGTAAAGGAATGGGATGGAAAGATTTTCTTTGATGGCGCACACCAATTAGGACTAATCGGTGGAGGTCAATTCCAAGATCCTTTGAGAGAGGGAGCTTGTATCGTTACAGGCTCAGCTGGTAAAACCTTTAGTGGTCCGCAAAGCGGAATCATTATTTGGGATGATCCAAGTTTGACTAAGCCTGTGACGGATGTAATTTTCCCAGCACTAGCTGCTACTCACCAAGTTAATAGAGTTGCAGCCTTAGCAGCTTCTGCAGCTGAGTTTTTAGCATATGGGGAAGAATACATGGCGCAAATTGTAAAAAATGCACAGGCATTAGGGAAGGAACTGCACGACCGGGGTATAAAAGTGTTAGGAGCACATAAAGGCTTTACCACTACACATCAAGTAATCTTAGATGTAAAAAGTTTTGGCGGTGGTTTGGAGGTTGCTCATCTACTAGCAGAAGCAAACATCATTACCAATAAAAATTTAATTCCTAGTGATCGGCCTGAGGATTGGGATTACCCTAGTGGTTTAAGGATCGGAACAATTGAGATTACTAGACTTGGAATGAAAGAAAGTGATATGGCAACAATTGCTGATTTTATTGTAAATATTCTTAACGGAAGAGAAAACACTGAGAATGTAAGAAAGAAAGTCATCGAGATGCGCAAATCCTTTAACAAAATCCACTATTGCTTTGACTAGTTTCTGTTTATTGACACTGTTTTTTTCTAGGTATATATTAACTTTATGAAAAATATAAAAAAAATTACTCGTCCTCCATTAAGAGATGAAATTTACAATCAATTAAAACATGCTATCATTACGTTGGAATTCCAGCCTGGAGAGCGTATTAAAGATACTGATTTTGCCGAACAATTCGGAACAAGCCGCACACCAGTCAGAGAAGCACTTAAAAGACTAGAAACAGAAGGCTTGGTGGAGTCTCTGCCAGGTTCTCTAACAAGGGTAACGCTGTTAAATGAGAAGGAAGCAAAACATGCTTTTACAGTGGTTGCAGCACTTCATAGTCTAGCTACGAGATTAGCTGTTCCTTTATTGGATCAAAGTCACATTTCTTTATTAGAAAAATACAATGAACAACTAAGGAGCTCTCTTGAAGAAAAAGATAGCATTAATGCTGTACTTGCGGATGATTGTTTTCACGATGTCTTTATCCTTGCCTCCCAAAACACAGAAATTTCATTAGCTTTAGAACGAGTTATTCCAAAAGTAAGGCGTCTTGAATTTGCCAAGTTCAAAACACTTGAGGGACTCTCCTCCGTCCAGCAGCATCAAGAAATTATTGAAGCATGTAAGCACAAGGACGTTGAACTGGCTGCAAGTTTAGTGCAAGAGAATTGGCTAAGTTTAGGAAGATTGCTAACAGGTGAATCATTATAGGAGTAAAATGGGGATATTTCAAAGGGTATGAGATGTCCCTTTTCTGCTACGAAAGGCAAGGCCGACTTTCGCAATCTTTCTGTACCGAAAGCGCCTGATTGCCAAAAGCTAATTTATCTTACAACAGAATTTATTCAAAAGTTTAACCTAGACATCTAACAATTGTTCACACTCTGGCCCTTTCATGCAAAAAAGCGCAAATATCTACTTGAATTGCGCCCTTTAAAGGGAAAACTATAAACTACTTAACTCTCCTTGAATTTAATAAGTTTTAGCAAAAAATCCTTTTGGCTTATTTTTTTACTGTTTAAATATAATTCCAAACTAAACATAACTAAAAATATTGTGGAAAAACTTATGGAAAATGTATTTTTATATAGGATAGATGTACTCAATAAGATAATAATAATAATAATGTTTACTAGACGTACTTACATACCGCATTTTTTACTGATATTGAAAAACTCTTCAAGGATGGTAAGGAAATAAAAAGATCCGAAAAGTAAATGATATTCAACAATTATCACAACTTCTATATCGTAAAAAGCAAGTGGAATACCGAAAAGAATTAGACCAATCAAATAGACAATCAACGGTACATACTTCATATATTTAAACAAATCTAACAAGCACACCCCCTCTTTTGTAATATATTAACAGTTATTACGTTATTAGGGGAGTGCTATGTGGTAATAATTAAAAACGTCTACCCATCCCCATGTTAAACATGTTCACCATAAAATGCCCTTAAATAAAAATAGACGCATTCCTTATTAGAGAATTGCTCCCTTAATTAATTAACTAAAATTTATTTCCAATACCACTTAACCCTATTCAATCGAAACTGCCCGTTTGCTAAAAAAATCTTTACAAGCATACTTTCTTGTTCTAAAGTATGCTTCATGATCTTCCTTAATTATTAAGTTTCATAAATATCGGTGCTACTCTGCAAGGCTGTATGTCTATTTTCTGCCATACATTTGCCACCACATAAGGTTCAACCTTCAGCCAATTATTCAACTCTTCTATCGATGGATAATCCACTACCATCATCGATCCTATCATTTTCCATCATCATCAAGTATAGCGGCACCTTATAAATGCTGGCCTTCTTTCACTCTCTTTTCCACTGATTTTAAATGATCCTCCCTTGCCATTAATCTTCTATCGATTGCTTTATCATCAGTGCCATCATAAGCTGTAATTATGTATTGCATTCATCTCCATCTCCTTTACAATTGTCAATTTCTCTAGTTCATCTTAAAAATTGTGACTATACATTAATGCTTATCATGTTCATTAGAGGGGTTGTTTTGTTTACCAGAAAATACCATTGTAGATTAATTCATTATCCATGACTAATTATATCAATATTTCATGATTTTCCTGAACTATGCAGGAGGATTAAAATTGATATAATAGAAAGTTATAGAAATAACCTGATATTTTTAAAGGTTGGATAAATTCATTGAAATACTAGAAAAAATAAAATGTACATCTGTAGGATGACAATGCTCGCTTAATCAATTACCTAAGGAGAGGAAATGAGAATTGAAATTAGAACGTTTGATATCAATCATATTCAAGCTCTTAAATAATGAAATTTTGTCGGCATCTAGTTTAGCTGAGGAATTTCAAGTATCATCGCGGACAATTTATAGAGACATCGAAGCTATTTGTGCTGCTGGAATACCTGTCGTTTCTTACCAAGGTACTAACGGAGGGTTTGGTATAATAGAAGGATACAAATTTGATAAAAGCTTAATGAGTTCTTATGATATATTGAATCTAATCACAGTATTAAGTAGTTTATCGAGTATTTTTGAAGAGAAGGAATTTGAATATACGATAGATAGATTAAAACTACTTGATACAAGTAATGGCGATAACACTTTATTGGTTGACTTGGAAAGCCATAGAACAGAACCAAATTCATTAATGGGTTTACGAAAAGCAATAAATGAAAAAAGGGTAATCCGCTTTGATTATGTAAATTACAAAAATGAATTTACATCACGGGAATTAGAACCTATTTATCTTCATTATAAGTTTCGTAACTGGTATATATATGGTTATTGTAGAGAGCGTCAGAATTATAGAGAATTTAGAGTTTCACGTATGATGAGTATTACTTTAACACAAGAAAAGTTTCTACAAAAGCACGTAATGAAAGGTGATTTATCTTATTCAGACTGTAGTCTAGAAGGGGTTGAGGATGTAGTAATCTGGGTGAATCATAATTCCTTAGCAGAAGCATTGGACCAATTCCAGATTTCTTCAAAAGTCATAAACAGTGATGGAAGCATGACAATTACAATTTCTGTTTATCAACCTCTACATGCTGGGTGGCTTAAATCTATTCTTTTAAGCTTCGGGAGTCGGGTTAAAATTATAAAACCTGTAGAACTGCAATCAATTTTAATAGATGAGGCAAAAAAATTAATTAAAGTTTATAAAGATATATGACAACATGCTGTCATATATCTTTTTTTATAATTCAAATATACATTTTTAAAATCTGGTTGTTAAGGAGTAGATGTTAAATGAATCATGCAAAAAATATGTACGAGTACCATGTTTGGGCTAATAAGGTATTATTAGAAAGAATAAAAGAATTACCAAGCAATGTCCTATATGAAGAGGTTAGTAGTTCATATCCAACTATTGCTCAAACGTTTGCTCACATCTATGTGGTAGATGTTATGTGGTTACAAGTACTTAAAGGAATTGATATGCAAGAAGCATTGGAAGCTTCTAAGGCTTTCTTAGAAAGGACTAAGTTATATTCTGTAGAAGAATTTGTTAAGTCTTATGAGGAGCTAGCTTCACATTATGAAGAATGGATGAGTAGCCAAAAAGATTTAGAAAGAAAATTTAATTTGAATAATCCTTGGACAGGTACTAGAGAAACTACTTATTCAGAAATTTTATTTCATGTTGTTAATCATGGTACTTATCATCGAGGCAACATAACAACAATGTTAAGACAGCAGGGGTACGCTTCAACAATGAATGACTTCTCTTTATATTGGTATCAGGTTAAATAATACCTGCAAATTAATGATGACTTATATCTTGTATTTCGCAAGTAAAAATTGAGCCATTTATTAATTAAAAACTGAGCCACTTAAACCTGACTATTTTCCAACCATTCCTTTGTGTCTAATATTCGATAAGATGGTCCTACCATGTCTACC
>NZ_RXNR01000118.1 GCF_003966145.1 Lysinibacillus telephonicus | reverse complement strand
TTCCTCCAGCCCTTATCTCGCGATAAGTACCTTGCGCTTCCTTAGTGGTTGGTCGATGTGTACCTCCACAGTGGACTTTCACCACCTAGATAGTTGCCATGCCTGGCACACATAAAAAAAGTGAAGCTAAATTGTGCTTCACTTTTAAAGACTATTAGAAAAAAAAAACTCACTTCAGGGAGCCAATCCTTTTATAGTTATAAAATGCTTACTGTAATACTTGAATATAATAATTCACTATCTCTTCAAATCGATTAAGTGCCTCTTCAAAATCCGGTTGAATAGTTGCAAGTTGAACGAAATTTCGACTACGCAAATAGTGGCTTTCTGCATGCAAAAGAATACCATTTAATTTTAAATCATCGTTTAAATGTTTTAATTCATATGGTAACTGCAAAGTAACAATCATTGGGTAATTATTTGTTGTAATTGCATAGTCTTTTACAATTTTTATGTCTCTTAATTGCATAAATCGTTCTTCTAACAGTTTATATCGAAATGGATAATGGTTCAGTGCCTCCATAACATTAGCTACTAGCATTGCAGGTACTGTAAACGGAGGATCTATCTGTTGATATTTTGCTAGATTGAGGTATGAAGGCAGTTTAGTATCTTCCACAAGTTGTTGTGAGAAAACAAAAGCGAGGCCACTCATTGCTCCAAGTGCTTTTCCACTTACAGATGTAGCAAAATATAGCTCATTCATTGAAAATTGCAAAGCCCCAAATGAACTAATACAGTCCACACAAAGCTTCACATCATAGCGTTTAGTGATTTCCAGTATTGGCTCAATTGGATTTAGTGTTCCAGTTGACGTTTCACCGTGCACCATTAGCAGCCACTCAAAGTTTCCGGTCTCTACATACTTTTCTATTTCAGCCAGGTTATAAGGTGTTCCCCAATCTGAGTAAAATGTTTCAAATGAAATTTCCCAGTTCCTCGCTTGGTCAACTAACCTTTCACCAAACTCCCCATTTACTAAAATAAGACCTTTTTTCACGCTTCTCGTTTTTAATTGCCCTAACATAATATCATTTGCGAGAGTACCACTGCCAACAACAGTTGCAACATAATTCGCACCAGACAGCTTCTGCAATTGCTTTTTCATACTAACAAATAACTCCCTAAATTCATCGGAGCGATGTGATAAATCCGTATGAGATAAAGCTGTATTTTGTTTTACTGGACCTGGGTAAAATGAATGATGACTGCTAGTAGCTATCCTTTTTTCCAACCCTTGTTCAAATTTTCTCCTAGTCAAAACCATTGGGATAAACTTCGCTTCTTCTGAACCAACTGCATCAGCAAATTGTTCAAATCCCATTTGTTTATATAGTTTTTGTTCACGAGTAGTTCCTGAAATGACAACAGCTGAATATCCTTGATGATAGGCAAAAGAATAAACTGCCTGTATTAAGCGAAAAAAAACACGTCCTGTACGATACCGTTTTTTTACTGCTAACAATCGCATTTCAGCTAAGTTTTCACAATCAGTATCCTGTAAGTACCTCTCTACTTTTCCAATCTTCTCGTCCAACGAAAATGGTCGTCTGTCTCGAAAGGCAAGCATTCCGACTATCTCAGTTTTTTTGTAGACAACGATATAACAATTTTCTTTATGAAAACGGTCAAATTTTTTTCTCGTTTCGTTTTGCTCATGCTGCGGAATTTCTTCTACAAAGGTTTCATAATTTAGTGCAGCAATGTTATCAAATTCTTTATCAGTTGTCGCTATTTTACACCAATACATGATAACCCCCTTATTCCCTATGACTTAAAATTTGTAATAAATTGCCATAATGTTTCCATATAATGATACATATTGATAGAATCACAGCGCTATATATCACAAAACTACCTTTCCATATAAAACTAGCTATGTAAAATGTGAATCCACCAAGCATACCTATTGTTAAATTCCGAATAATTAAGAGTAATAATACTGTTCCTACTATCATCCAACAAAATAACGATGGCTCTAGAGATAGTCCCGCGCCAATAAAAGTAGCAACCCCTTTTCCACCGTGAAACCTTAGCCAAAGGGGATAGATATGACCAACAATAACAAAAAGCATCCCTACAGCTAAAATCCACTGTTCAAAGTTCATCATTTGCCCATAAATAATGACAAGCGCACCTTTTAAAGCATCACCTAATAATGTAATGATAAAAGCAGAACGACCGAGTACACGCCCTGCATTTCGTGCTCCTAAATTTTCACTGCTTTGTTTTCGTAAATCTATATTCTTCCATTTTCCAACGATATAGGCTGTCATAAAGTTCCCAACTAAATAACAAAACAACCAATAAATTAAAGAAGACTCATTCAAGTTATGACCTCCAATATAGTTTTCTTTTGTCATATTCCTCTTTAATTATTAATGTAAGTAAAATTATACCATTTCGAAACAAATAAAAAGGGGACGCCTCATAAGGATATGAGATGCCCCTTTCTATACATCGATGAGAAAACCTGACTTAATAAATTTAGTTCAATTCTTCTTGTTTAAAAATTCTCTCACTAATCTGATGGAGAAATTGCGCCCACTTTTCTTGAAATTCTGGTTCCTCTAGCGTGTGTCCTGTTATCATTTGTGTGACATTTTTGTATAGTAGAGGATAGATAGTAAGGCTAGACATCATTAATGTAATGAGTGCTGGATCTAACTCCTTTGGTACTAATCCTAACTGTTGTTTTTTTACCATGTCAGCATTATAGGATTGAAGCACCTTCTTTCTCGTTTCCTCTCCATTCGAATCCTCGGGCAGCTCTTGAATAGCCTCCCAGGCTGTATATTTCAAGAAATCTTTTAAATAATTTATATTTACCTTTAATCGAAATTCTGCTATTTCCACAGGATCTGAAGGTAATGTTAAATTTTCTGTAGGGACAGTATTAACAAAACTATCAATCGTCTGATTAATAAGATCATCTTTTCCTTTAAAATAATGATAAATAAGCTGTTTTTTTACTCCTGCTCTTTTTGCAATCGATTCGATTCTCGCACCATTATATCCCTTTTCAAAAAACTCTTCCTTCGCAGCATCAATTATTTTTTTTCGGGTACGTTCAGCATTTCGTATTTCGCCCATTGTTGTAATTCACCACCCAAATTCTCTTACTATAATGACATCGTAATAACCTACTCGCTAAAAGTCAAATTTATTTGAATATTCGGTAAGTACTACTTGACAAGTGGTAAGTTAATTTTTACTATTAGTGTAACTTAACATTTGTTAAGTTAAAATATCAAGGGGTGATGGAGAATGACGTTTAAACCAAGTATGACATTTATTAATCTTCCAGTTAAAGATTTGAAAAAATCAATGAGCTTCTTCGAACAAATCGGATTTTCCTTTAATATGCAGTTTACAGATGATAATGCCGCATGTATGGTCATAAATGATCATACTTTTTCAATGCTTCTGACTGAAGCACACTTTAAGAACTTCACTAGTAAGGAGATTGTAGATGCAACAAGACAAACAGAGTCTTTAATTTCCCTTGCAGTAGAAAGTAGAGAACAAGTGGATGCAATTGTGGAAAAAGCAATTGCAGCTGGTGGCAGCCTTGCATCAGACCCACGGGATTACGGATTTATGTATCAAGTTGGTTTCCAAGATCTTGACGGTCATATCTGGGAAGTGTTTTATATGGAACAAGGAGGAAATTAATATATTCTAATTAGTTGGTTCGAGTTTAATTTGAGCTAGGTCAATTCATGAAGTGAAAAGGAGCAACTATCCACCATAAAATCACTCGAAATAATTACATTAGATACCTTACGAAAATTATTCCAACTCCTAATTACTAAATTTCCTTTCCATAATAAAGGAGTATCGTAATTTTAAAACTAAACGGAATAGATATGCTCTTATTTAGAATGTATCTATTCCTTAGTTGACGCTTTGAAGTTTACTAAACAAACTTATCTAAATCGGTCTTCATCTTGAGTTCATTAGTAATTTTAAGACTGAGTAATAATTTTTTCGTAAAAAATTATATTAAAAGAGCAGGAATTAAATTCATCCCTGTCCTAC
Source organism: Lysinibacillus telephonicus (assembly GCF_003966145.1). Lineage (GTDB taxonomy): Bacteria > Bacillota > Bacilli > Bacillales_A > Planococcaceae > Ureibacillus > Ureibacillus telephonicus. The sequence goes on along the minus strand of NZ_RXNR01000118.1, from coordinate 2,010 downwards.
ATCATTAGCCTTTAAAAATATATTCATTGCCATCTTCATCACTAAAATGGACAAATGTACCCCATTGCATTTCTTGTGGCTCCCCTTTAATTTGAACCCCATTCGCCTTCATTGTTTCATAAGTGTCTTGAATATTATCACATTCAAATACGATGGATGCCTTCATGTTTTCGTACCCTTTCATCATTTTTTTTGGGTACAGCACTAAACGTGTTTGTGCACCTTCAGGAGCGACCTCAAGCCAAAACATATTTGGTCCCATTGGGTGCTCGGCTATTACATTAAATCCTACTTTTTTCGTCCAAAACTCCTTTGCCTTTTGTTGGTCTTCTACATATATTGCTACTGTTCCTAAATTCGTTATCATAATTATTCCTCCTTTAATTTTTCTTCGAAATTAATTTTAGCCGAGGAAAAATTACTCTTCTTGTAAAAAAACGACACCATTTTGTTTATTATTTAAGTTTATTTTTTTCAGTATCCAATTTTTATATTCTTTTGGAGTAAGTCCAATACTTTCTTTAAAGTCTTTTGAAAAATGTGCATAATCATAATAACCATAGTCAACCATGCAATCATGTAGATCAATTTCAGGGTTAAAAAAAATTTTAAGTCTAACTTGATTAAATCTTGCTACTTTACTTAATTTTTTCGGAGAAAGACCTGTTAACTCTGTTGTTTTCCTTTCAAACTGTCTTCGGGAATAATTGCTTTTTTCAATTACTGATTGCAAGTCTTGTCCTATCGGGTCGTCATAAATTTCCGAAAGAATTTTTATGAAGGGAAGTTCTTTATTATTTTTTTGATTTCTTAACCCAATTAGAAAATCTTTTATAACTAACATCCCCTCTTCTAAATCCATTCCTTTAATAACTTTACTAACTTGTTTTATCTTTTCATTATCAAATATGTCTTTAAGGGGCAATAATTGATTTCTAAGATTCTTTACATCAATGTCTGAAAAAAACTTTAACCCCCATGGCTTTAATCGGATACCAAATAGTCTTATATTTCCTTTTGCATTTAGGATATGGTAACGAGTTAACGACCCAATTAAAAATTCAGGCTCTAACTTCCTATCATTAATTTCATATGAAGAACCAAAATGGAAGATTAATTCATAACAACCATCTGGCCATAGCACCTCATTATCCTCTATCCTTTTGTAATCCCTATTAAGAAACCAAAAGCATTTTACATAAGGGTCTAGCTCTACTGGCGGTTTTATTTCTTTATATCTCATAACACTTAACCCTATCTTATATTTTTAGTAATTCATACCCCTTAATATTACACTCTATTCTCTTTGTATTATTATTTGTGTTAGTATCGCAGAGTATTTACAATATTATCCTATATTTATTTAATAGTCCGTATATTCTTACTCAACAATCAAAAATTTATTATCCTTAACAGTATAGTCGCCGTATTTTCTAGAAAGTACTGCCGTTTTAAGTGCATTTTTTTCATTAGCAAATACTAATAAAAATCTGTCCTCCAATATATCAATGCCTCCATTATCACCTTTAAATTGAATCCCCATTGAATCTTCAATCATTTCATTTGTTGTATATGGACCATATACGTTGACTGCAATCCATTCGAAATCAGTCAGTGTAGTTAAATCAATTTGATTTTCTCCTTGCTGTATCAAAGAGTGAATATCCTTACTTAAAATTGTATCTTGACTAGCTCGGTTCCAAAACAACTCAGCAAATAAAATGACAATAGCAATAGTTAAAAATATATAAACTATTTTTTTCATTAATATACCTCCATCACACCCATTATAATTAGAATATTTTTACATTTTAAAATGACGTGTTTAGTATAATCTAGTTTCAAATTGAATTTGAAAGAGCAAAAATAAAAGCACTATTTGCTAATGCTGAACTGCCCCGTAAAAGTTAGACACTAATCTAATTTTTACGGGGGTTTTTTTATGGCAAAATTAACAGTTAAACAAAGAATTCAAGCGGTTGAACGATATGTAAATGGACATGAGTCCAT
>NZ_RXNR01000117.1 GCF_003966145.1 Lysinibacillus telephonicus | reverse complement strand
ATATAATACTCGAAGAGTGTTTTTACCCCAAATAAGTCGGTTAAATACCCAATAATCTATTAAAATTACAAAAGACCTTCAGAATAAGCCCATTCTGAAGGTCTTTTGTCAACAACCTGGATCGACATTTCCTTTTTAGGTAATGTCGATTTTTTATTATAAAGGCCTCCTATTCGTATTAGGAAATTTATGCTATCTTTCAATTAAAATTGAATTTCGTTACGAGGGGGCTCTGTAAATGCTTTGTTGGATAAATGGACAATATGTTGATGATACGGAAATTATGATATCACCATTTGACCACGGTTTTTTATACGGTCTAGGGTTTTATGAAACATTTCGAACGTACAGCGGTAAAGTAGTACTGCTTGAAGAGCATTTTAATCGTTTATGTTCAGCACTTAATCTTTACAGAATCAATATTCCTTATACGTTAAAAGAAATTCAAGAAGCGATTTATGAATTGACTAGAAGCATGGGGGAAGATGCCATAATTCGTTTAAATGTTTCCGCTGGGTATAATAGTCTTTCTATTCCATATAAATATGAAAGTCCAAACGTTATTCTTTTTCAAACGCCTTTGATAAAAAGAAAACGTAATACGGAAAAGGCGGCACAATGGCTTCAAATAAGAAGAGTAGTAGATGAACACCATTGCTTTAGCTTTAGATCCAATTATTTTGGAAATAATGTGCTAGCTCGATTTGAAATTGAAGATTTAACTACTACGGAAGGATTTTTCTTAACTTCTAAAGGATTTATAGCAGATGGGATTACATCAAATATTTTCTGGGCGAGAGATGGTATACTTTATACACCTTCTATTTCCACTGGGATTATACCAGGTATTACAAGACAATGGTCAATTATGATAGCAAGGCGACTAGGCTACCGGGTTGTAGAGGATGTATTTATTAAAAAAGAATTGGAAAATGCATATGAATGCTTTATTACAAATTCTATCGAAGAACTCGTTCCAATTTCAAACATTGGGAAGATACATTTTTTAGGTGAAAATGGACCGATGTATCAACGTTTACATCAGGCTTACATAGAAGAAATTATTCAAACAGTGAAAAGAGGTTAGTTTATGTTATCTAAATATCCAAAACCAATCGTAATAAATAACATCGAACTGGACTATACCAAAGAGACCTTTGTAATGGGTATTTTAAATGTAACTCCGGATTCTTTCTCAGATGGGGGAAAATTTAATTCATTAGAAGTAGCTGTTCAGCATGCTAAGGAAATGGTAGCAAATGGTGCCAAAATTCTTGATGTTGGAGGGGAATCCACACGACCTGGCTATACAAGAATTTCAGACGAAGAAGAGATTGCACGTGTAGTTCCAGTCATTAAGGCGCTAGTAAAAGAAGTACCCGCGATTATTTCTATCGATACGTATAAGTCAGCTGTGGCTCGTGCTGCTATCGAAGCTGGAGCCCACATGATTAATGATATATGGGGGGCAAAAGCGGATCCTGAAATCGCTTATGTTGCTTCAGAGATGAATGTACCAATTATCCTAATGCACAATCGCAAAGAAGAGTCGTACAATCATTATTTTGAAGATTTTATAGCGGATTTACAAGAAAGTATTAACATAGTAAAGGAAGCTGGTGTACCAGATGAACATATTATTTTAGATCCAGGTATTGGCTTTGTGAAAAATTTACAGCAGAGCATAGAGACAATGCAGCGTTTAGACGAACTTGTAGATTTGGGGTACCCAGTACTCCTTGCAACTTCACGTAAGCGAATGATTGGTACGATTTTAAATCTACCATTAGATGAACGGGTGGAAGGAACCGCTGCAACTTGTGCATATGGCATTATGAAGGGCTGTCATATAGTGCGTGTTCACGATGTGAAAGAAGTTGCCCGTACCGTTAAGATGATGGATGCTTTAGTGGGAAAATATGAAGTAAAAGAAGAGTTGCCTGAAAGACACTAGGATTTATAAGGAGATTATGGTATGGATTATATACATTTAAGAGAATTACAGTTTTTTGGCTATCATGGTGTATTGCCGGAGGAAAATGTTCTTGGGCAACGTTTTCGTGCAAACGTCTCGCTTGCAGTGAATGTACAAAAAGCGGGACAGACTGACGAGCTGGATAATACAGTAAGTTATGTTGGTGTTTATGATATTTGTAAAGAAATTATTGAAGGCAAACCGTTTAAATTAATTGAAGCAGTTGCTGAAACGGTTGCATCTCGTATACTGGAAGCTTATAAAGGTCAAGTATTTGGCTGCCGTGTAGAAATTATTAAACCAGATCCCCCTATACCGGGACATTATAAAGAAGTAGCTGTAGAAATAGTGAGAGGTCGTTTTTATGAATAATGTTTATTTATCGCTTGGAACCAATATCGGGGATAGAGAACATAACTTAAAATATGCTGTACATATGCTACAAGAGGATGAAGGCGTAAAGGTCCGGGATGTTTCTTCTATATATGAAACTGCTCCAGTTGGTTATACAGAGCAAGCATCCTTTTTAAACATTGCCGTTTTAATTGAAACCTCTTATTCCCCATTCCAAATGCTTGAATTATGCCAATCTGTTGAAAATAAATTAGGGCGTGTTCGAGAATTTCGATGGGGTCCACGGATTATAGACCTTGACATTTTGCTCTATAATCAAGAGAATATTGAGTCAGAGAACTTAATTGTTCCTCATCCTAGAATGTTTGAAAGAGCATTTGTTTTAGTTCCGCTTATGGAAATTGCACAGAAGCCTTTAACGAGCAATTTACAGAAAGCCAAATCAGTACTTTCTGAAATGGACATTAATCAGGAAGGTATAAACAAATGGAAAAATATAAATAGCGTTAAGGAATTTGTACAAATTTAAGTATAGGTTCATATAATGGGGGAGCTTAGATTCAGGTGCTAAAGGATGAAATGTAAAATAATGTGGATGACGGTAGTACACTTTGAAAATTACCGATAAATTTTAAATAAAAATGTACAGCAAGGAGAGTGTAAAAACTCTATAAGGAGGATGCAACATTGAATACTACGGAAAAACCGTTTCAAATAGGTGATATCGTCATGGATAACCGTGTCGTTTTAGCACCAATGGCTGGCGTGTGTAACTCGGCTTTCCGTCTTACTGTAAAAGAATTCGGAGCTGGTTTAGTATATGCTGAAATGATCAGTGATAAAGGGTTAGTTCAGCGTAACAAAAAAACATTAGATATGCTTTATATTGATGAGCGCGAAAATCCACTGTCTTTACAGATTTTTGGTGGAGATAAAGAAACGTTAGTTGAGGCTGCACAATATGTTGATAAAAATACAAATGCAGATATTATTGATATCAACATGGGCTGCCCAGTAAACAAAATTATAAAATGTGAAGCAGGAGCAAAATGGCTTCTTGATCCAAATAAAATTTATGAAATGGTTTCCGCTGTAGTAGCTGCAGTTGATAAGCCAGTTAGTGTAAAAATGCGCATTGGTTGGGATGATGAGCATGTTTTTGCTGTCGAAAATGCGCAGGCAGCAGAGCGTGCTGGTGCATCCGCAATTGCAATGCACGGACGTACTCGAGTTCAGATGTACGAAGGAAAAGCAAACTGGAATATTTTAAAAGAAGTTAAGAAAAACATTAATATTCCTTTCATTGGAAATGGTGATGTAGAGACTCCCCAAGATGCTAAACGCATGTTAGAAGAAACAGGTGTAGACGCAGTTATGATTGGACGTGCCGCATTAGGCAACCCTTGGATGATTTATCGGACTGTTAAATATTTAGAAACAGGGGAACTAAAACCTGAACCATCTGTACGTGAAAAAATGGACGTATGTTTACTTCATTTTGAACGTTTAATGCAACTAAAAGGAGAAGGAGTTGCTGTTCGAGAAATGCGTAAACATGCATCATGGTACTTAAAAGGAATTCGTGGAAACGGCAAAGTGCGTAATGCAATTAATCAAGTAGAGACTGCTGCGGAATTACGTATATTATTAAATGGTGTTGTAGATGAACTAGAAGAGCACCAAGAACAAAAAGTAGAAGCAATGTAATTAGTAAAGGCATCCTTGTATCAACATGATTTAGGATGCCTTTTTGATTTATTTTGCAAGTTGTTCTTTTGTTGGGCCCATAACTCCAGGAACAGGGAGTCCTGCTTGGCGAAGCAATACTTGCATTTGTGCGCGGTGATGTGTTTGATGATCAACCATCATTCGTAAAACAGCACCAATAGGTATTGCTTGTTCTCCCATATTAACTGTTTTTAATAAAGAGTCATTTGAAAGATTTTCTTTAATAATTTTAACGATATTCTCGCTCACAGTTTGATACTGTTTTGAAATTTCATTAATTGTGGAAGGTACATTGGATTGGTTTAATTCTAGTCCTAATGAAAGACCTATTTGCCCCATAAAAAAAGCTGGTGAGTTTGTTAAATGCCAGCTAAGCCACTCGAGGGAGTTATGACCATCTACTATTGAAAAATCTTTCTTTTCATCAGTTATAGCTTTAATTATAGATAAGGTACCATTACTACTATGTTGCCAATCTTGAATAAAATCATTAACAGTTCTGTACATTTGAACAACAACCCCTTTCATATCAATCGTGGAAATTTTACCATATTTTAATTCGTAACATCGAATAAATCATATCGGGTTTAACTATCTGAAAAGTAAAACTTTTTAAAAACAATTTAAATTCAATCGAAAGAGATGAATAGAAAGCAGAAATTGTGTACAATAGGTACATTATGGACTAATGAACTGCAAAAGCGGAACAAGTATATAAGGAGTGAAAAACGTGTCAAACATTGAAGAATTAAACGACCAACTTTTGGTGAGACGCCAAAAGATGACGAATATTCAAGAAAGCGGTATGGACCCATTCGGTAATCGCTTTGAACGTACGCATTTATCTTCAGAGATTCGCGAGCAATTTGGAGAGCTTACAAAAGAGCAATTAGAAGAGTCCCCAGTAGAAGTAGTAATCGCTGGACGTATTATGACAAAGCGCGGAAAAGGAAAAGCTGGTTTTGCTCATATTCAAGATTTAGGTGGACAAATTCAAATCTATGTACGTAAAGACCGCGTTGGTGATGAAGCATATGAATTATTTAATACTGCAGATTTAGGAGATATCGTTGGTGTTCGAGGAAATCTATTTGTAACGAATGTGGGAGAGCTTTCTGTTAAGGCGGAAGAATTTACGTTCCTAACTAAATCCCTTCGTCCAATGCCGGAAAAATTCCATGGTCTACAAGACGTTGAACAACGCTATCGTCAACGCTATTTAGACTTAATGACGAATGCAGACAGTAAACAAACATTTATTACTCGTTCTAAAATCATTCGTGCTATTCGTAATTACTTAGATAACAATGGTTATTTAGAAGTTGAAACACCGATGCTGCATTCTATTGCAGGTGGTGCAGCAGCTCGTCCATTCATTACACATCATAACGCATTAGATATGGAACTTTATATGCGTATCGCAATTGAACTTCACTTAAAACGTTTAATTGTTGGTGGCCTTGAAAAAGTTTATGAAATTGGTCGTGTATTCCGTAATGAGGGGATTTCCACTCGTCATAATCCAGAGTTTACGATGATCGAGTTATATGAAGCGTATGCTGATTACCGTGACATAATGGAACTAACTGAAAACTTAATTTCACATGTAGCTCAAGAAGTGCTTGGCACAACAACGATCCAATATGGTGAAGACCAAATAAATCTTGCGCCAGGCTGGAAACGAGTACACATGGTGGATGCAGTAAAAGAAGCAACAGGTGTAGACTTCTGGCAGCCAATGACAAAAGAACAAGCCCAAAGCTTAGCAAAAGAGCGTGGAGTTGAAATCAAAGAAGCTCATGAAGTAGGTCATATTATTAATGAATTCTTTGAACAAAAAGTAGAAGAAACATTAGTACAACCAACATTTGTATTTGGCCACCCTGTAGAGATTTCACCGCTTGCAAAGAAAAATCCAGAAGATCCACGTTTTACAGATCGTTTCGAGTTATTCATTGTACGCCGTGAACACGCAAATGCATTTACAGAGTTAAATGACCCAATCGATCAACGTGAACGTTTTGAAGCACAGCTTGCTGAAAAAGCAGCTGGTAATGATGAAGCTCATGAAATGGACAATGACTTCATTGAAGCGTTAGAATACGGTATGCCGCCAACAGGTGGATTAGGCATTGGTATCGACCGCCTTGTAATGCTATTAACAAATGCACAATCAATTCGTGACGTACTGCTATTCCCAACTATGCGTCATCGTGATTAAAAAATTAGGTTTAAAAGCGTGTTGAGATAAATTCACTATCTCACACGCTTTTTTGCGTGATATATATAAAGTGTCCATTAAGCTTGCAAATACATATACTAAAAGTGTTTGATAATCATATTTTATGATTTTTAATATTTTTTCATAAAAGTACTTGCATTCTAATTATAAATATGTTAAATTATTATTCGTCGCCAAGAGCGAAAAGATAGTTTTGAAAAAAGTGTTGACTTACTTTTGATAAAGTAATATACTTTAAAAGTTGCTGTTGCGACGATGAAAAGATGTTGACAAACAAAACGTCAAATGGTATTATATAAAAGTTGCTATTCGATAGCGACGAAATGATATGAACCTTGAAAACTGAACAACAAAACGTTAATGAAATAAAGTTTTTAGTAACTGACCCTCGTCGGTGAACGAAACAAAAATTTTGGACATCAAATATGATGCCAGTGTAATTTAGAGCTTTTATCAAATTTTCTTTTATGGAGAGTTTGATCCTGGCTCAGGACGAACGCTGGCGGCGTGCCTAA
>NZ_RXNR01000116.1 GCF_003966145.1 Lysinibacillus telephonicus | reverse complement strand
GCGAACAGTTTTGTGGACGGGATCAAGTCCCACGGGCCAGAACGTTCTACCCCGGCTACTATCAATCTATAAATTGAATAAAAAATAGTCAACCAGATTTCTCTGGCTGACCTTATAATACGATAGGGCCAGATTGTGGAGGGCACCTTTAACAAAATTGGATATTTATATTAAAATTTAGGTAGATTTTTGTTGATGAGCCCAATGTGCTTTATTGGTACGATAAAAAGGATGGAGTAAAATTGTACAAATTGGGATTTATGAACCAAATGATGATTATGAAACAAAGTTCAGGCATGTTGAATAAATAATAAAACTTATTAAGCTAACGGGGCTTTTAGTAAATAACTGAGAAACTATATTGCAGCTTTTGTGTCTTTCAATAATACAATCGGGCGCAATTCTTGAAGAAGAGGAATTGTGCTTTTTTCAGTTATAGGGCCATATTGTTGAATAATACGACTTGATCATTAAATTCACTTAAATAAGAATGTTATTTAAAATAAGTAATCAGAAAGTCTATTTGAGAAATACTTTTAAATAAACCCCATCTATTTGAGAAAGATGGGGTTTTTATTGATGCTATTAATATACAAATTATCGATTGATTTCTACGTCCTGCCAGTTGGTATTAGACAGAATCTCTGCATCATCACCGAAAAACACGTTTTCAGCTTCTTTATCATCTTGCAAATAATACCTGAACCATGCCGTCATGTAACCGTCTGCCAAAGGAAGCATATCACCATGATCGGTATTGACACGTCTGGCGTAAATTTTTGTCACATCGTCAGAAATAGCTTGATAGTTTTCTTGAAGAGAGAAAAGTGGCGCAATACCAGAATTTTTATCATCACCAGCATCGATTTTCAGTGTTCCAGCAGTCATAAAGTATGGAATATTGATTTTGCTGACGTCATACTGCCACTTTAATCCTTCCGCTAGAGCAAGATGGGGTGTGCTTGCAGTGTAAATTGTTTTATAGCTGTTTCCGTTTTCTTGAGCGGTTACAGCATTAATTGCACCTACACCACCTTGAGAATGTCCAGCAATACCAATATTATCAATGTCTATTTTTCTATAAAAGATACTGCTATCAGTATTGTTGAGTTCTAACATAAGTTCAAGACTTTTTGCTGAGGATATACCATCCCATGAGCTTTTGTCTTCGTTACCAATAACAATGAAGCCCCAAGATGCTAAGTGGTCAAAAATAGCCTCATATTTAGATGCTGGTACACCAGTACCGTTTGCCATTACTACCAGCGGGTATTTATTGCCACCTTTTTCCAATTTGGTAGGATACCAAATCTTGTAACTTCCAATTTTTTCATCTCCAACATCCTGCTCCCATGTAGAGACCACATAGTTTCCCTTAAGCGTATACTTCTGTTCTAGTGCTTGATTCGTTGTCATAACTTCCTCAAAGTAATTTTCCTTTACGACAGGCTGACGAGAAGCAAAGATAAATAAAAAAATCAATGCAACAATGATTCCTAAAACAGTTAATACCAAAATTTTGATAGCTTTTTTCATAAATCATAACCTTCTTTCCTCTTGACCTTCACCTGAGACACTTGTATCATCGAGAATGAAATGAGTGTATCATTAGCTCTTGTCCATCTACAAGAGGTTTGGTGAAAATGAGACAATTACGAGGTTTTGCATCATGAAAAATGAAGTAAAACTTTCCTATGTGCAGCAACAGATTACGGATTCTTTGTTGAGATTGATGGAACAGTTTCCTTTCGAAGAAATTACAGTTACTCAGATTGTGCAGAATGCTGGTGTTGGAAGGGCATCTTTTTACCGAAACTATAAAAGCCGTAAAGATGTCATTTATCACTATATGATGTTATTAATTAAAACATGGGGAAAAGAATTTGAAGCTATAGGAGATCCCGATTGGGCTGGAAGTTTATTAAGGCATTATTACAAGTACAAGGATTTCTATTTGCTGCTTTATCGCTGTGGGCTATCACATTATATTTTATTAATTATCAAAGAAGTGGTTGGTGTGGAAAACGAATCACAGAATGTTCCTGCTTATATGAAAGCGTGGTTTGCTGGAGCTCTTTTCGGCTGGATTGAAGAATGGATTCGCCGAGGTATGCATGAAACCCCAGAAGAAATGCAAGCGTTGTTGGAGACTAAAAACTTTGGGCATAACTTATAAATAGAAGCAGATTGTTATTCCACAATCGGGCGCATTTCTAGAGTAAAGGATCTGCGCTTTTTTACATTTAAAGGCCAGATTGTGGAGGAAACAGTAAACGAAAGATTACTGTTTAAAGATTATTTGAGAAGTGTTTCACTTTAAACTAACCTGCTCTTAATAAAATAAGAACCTTGGTAGTAATGGAAGATTACCATTGGGTATAATGGAAGAAGTAATAAATTTTCTGAAAGTGAGTTGATTTTTGTTATGGATACTCAAGTAACTACGAAATTTAAAATACATAAGCCAACTAATGAGGTTTTTGAAGCCATAGTAGACCCTGCGAAAATCGGGAATTTTTGGTTCTCATCGAGTTCCGAAAGATGGAAACAAGGAATGTCCATTACATTAAGATATGATGAATACGAAGCTGAAGCCGTTATCAATGTATTAGAAGCCGAGGAAAATAAGAAAATCGTGTTTTCATGGGGTGGAGAATCTGATGAAGAAACGGTTGTTACAATTACACTAAAAGAATTAGATAATGCAAGTACAATTATTGAGGTAAACGAATCAGGCCTTAATGAAGACGACCCTGAAATAGTAAATAAAATGCTAGGACAAAAAGAAGGTTGGGTATATATGTTAACTTGTTTAAAAGGATATTTGGAAAATGGTATCAGTGATTTGAGAGCATCATTAATCCATTAGTGTTAAATGACTTCATGCTAAAAAAGAGTTCTTTTTTAAGTAAAAACCACGATTAACTTCTGTATTTCTTTTTGGACTAACTTTCTTTAGTAAAAAAATTAGTGTACCAATTTTAAATTTTTCACACTTTCCATATTTAACAATCGGGTGCAATTATTGAACAATATAGGAAGAAAATTATCAAACCTTTTTATAAAAGTCATACTTAAATCTGCTAAAAAGACCACCTTTTATCAATCTTCTTTAAAAGGGAGTTTTTTAAATTTACCTTAGAATATTGTTTGTGAGGTGTTTATAATCAAAACTTTATTCTAAGCTACATTTTCTTCAAATATAACTTGCTTAAATAAAAGGAGCTTTCCCACTAAAAAGGAAAGCTCTAAAAAATTCACTGGGGAACAAAGGGTTAATATCCCTTTTGATCTCCCTCTTTTATTGAAGCTGTTGGAGTAATATCATCATCTTCAATTTTTTGAAAGCCTTTATCTAATCTTCCCGCATTTTCAATGTCTCCAGAAACCTTATAACCAGCTATTTCTGTATTGGAGGTTGTCCCATAGAGTCCCATTCCACCCAATTCCACATTTATTCTTTCTTCGTTATGTTCTTTTTTCTTATTCACTATTTATCACCTCTTATTGTAATATACCCAAAGAAGGCAATAATATAGTTTAAAATAACATTTTTTATAAACCGCTGAATACACTATTTTGCTATTGTATTTAGTTTAAAAGTGACTAGTATCTATCCCGGTGGAGTTTTTCCCCTTAATCAGTTTTAACGTTGCTACTATAAGAAAGCTCACTATCACTAATAAAAGCCATGAACTTACCTTTCCTAGATGAACGAGACTCCAAGCATCGGTTTGGTTTGGATATTGCCAAGCACCAAAAAACGTAGCGATATTTTCGGCTATCCAAATAAAAAATCCAATAAGCACAAACGAAAGTGCAAGTGGCATACGGTACCGAGTTCCATTTACCTCATATGAGACCCATGATTGCCAAAAGACGATAATAACAAGTCCACTTAACCACCAACGAATGTCAATCCAATAATGATGGGTAAAGAAATTCAAATAAATAGCAGCTGCAAGAGGTACAACCACCAAAAAAGGCGGCCATTTAATCAGTTCAACCTTTAACCTCCTCCAAGCCTGGCAAAGATAACTTGCAACACTTGCATACATAAACCCGCTATATAAAGGTACCCCCAAAATTTTGAAATATCCTTCCTCTGGATAAGACCAGGAACCCATATGCACCTTAAAAATTTCAAGTACAAGTCCAATAAGGTGGAACAATGTGATAACCTTTAATTCATCCTTTGTTTCGAGCCCAGAACGCACCATCCACCACTGCATTAAAAGAAAGATGATAAGCAACCAGTCGTACCTTGGCAACAGGGGAAGCGGCATAATTTGTGTTAAGGCCAATGAGGCAAAAATAACGACAGGAAATAAACATGATAAAGCTTGTTCCCAACCAAAATGAACGAGTTGTTTTAGTGCTCTCATGAACCTTGATTTTTGAATGGTCAACTCCATAAGCAGCTCCCCTTTATTATTTATTTACATTTTAATAAAATATCCCCAAATCATTTATTTTGACTGTCTTCATCATCTCTGTACTCTAAAATATCCCCAGGTTGACAGTCTAAAGCCTTGCAAATTGCCTCTAAAGTTGAAAAACGAATCGCTTTAGCCTTGCCATTTTTCAAAATAGAAAGGTTTGCCATCGTTATTCCAACTCTATCAGAAAGTTCTGTAACGCTCATTTTTCGTTTAGCCAGCATGACATCAATATTGATTATAATTGCCATTGTTTTCACCTCAGACCGTTAAATCATTTTCAGATTTTATATTAATAGCTTCTTGTAAAAGTCTTTGGAGAACAGCAGCAAAGACTGCTATAACCAATGAAGCAAAAGGAACAACTAATCCGACAAAAATAACACCTGGGGCATCGTCTTTATCTGCAAATAGATAGAATAATGGTAAAGCTAGAACGTGCAAGCCGCTGATTGTAATGGCACAGTATTTGATTTTCTTCAAAGCTTCTACTGATATTTGCGAGAAGGCATTATTCTTATCAATATAGTTTAAAAGCTTAAATGCTTGGTACAAAGCAAAGTAAAAGGGTATAGCCGATCCATAAAAAATAATGAAAACGATGTATTTTATAAAGGCTAACTCCGGCAGCAATTTTACTGAAATATTTCCTAACTCAGGCACCAAAAATATGCATAAAGCAAGAACTGGGATTCCAATAAAAATAACAGCAATCTTTAAAAAGAGTGTCGTAACTTGTTTCATAAAAAGCTCCTCACTTAACAATTTATTTTCACCTTGATAATAAAACAAAATTTATCGTTTTACAATAAATATATATCGAATTTAATAATTTTATTATTGATAAAGAATTGCTCTTTTATTTTCAGACAGGAAAAAAGCATTCCTTATGACAAAGAAATGCTTTAACTTTTAACGATTAATTTTTCGCTTGTTTCTACTAATTTACTTCATTTGTTGAATAAAAATTCGATGCCAACTATTAAGCATTGCCCTATGTTTAATACCATTTAAGACTATTGCCTAATGATGAAATTCAGACTTCAGAAATCCCTTATATTTTATAAAAAGTATTCATTATCCGTAAATTGTTTCATTGTTATTTAGTCTTTGTTGTGGAAAATCCCATAAGTTCTTTTACATGTTCTGTATTCTCTTTAGATGTTAGTTTCTCAAGTAATAAAAATGCGACATCAAAAGCTGTACCTGGATTGGAAGATGTAATAATATTTCCCTCTTGAACGATTAATTCATTTTGTACTACTGCACCGAAGTTCTTTAGTTGCTCCTTGCGTTTGCTCGTTGGATGATTGTATGTAGTGGCTCTTTTCCCTGTAAGAATTCCGCTTTTCCCAAGTGCTAATGATGCCACACAGATGCTTGCAATGGGCTTTTGCTTAGTATAAAAGTGTTGGATAACATTTGAAAATTCTTGACTGTATGCATCCTTGTAAAAGCCAGCTTCTTCAAATCCTCCTGGAATAGCGAGTGCATCAAATTCATCTAATTGAATTTCATTAATCGTTTTTTCAGGGATGATAGTAAAATTCCATGTACAAGTTAATTTATTTCGGAGACCAACTGTTACAACCTCGGTAGAGCCATCTCCCTCCCATTTATTCCAACCTAGAACATCTGTAAATACACTAGCTTCTACTGCTTCGAAGCCATCAGCCAATAGTAATAATACCTTTTTCATATTCCAAATCGCCTCCCTATATATATCCATATTTTATAAAAATAAAAACAACTCTTATATAAATTTGATAAGGATATTTCTATATTTACCTTTAATTGATTAAGTATTTACGTTATTCTATCTTATAAAAAAAGGGAGAATAATTTATGGATAAAATTGATGAACATATCGTTAGAATACTACAAGAAAATGCAAAAATTTCAATGAAAGACTTGGCAGAAGCTGTTCACTTAACTTCTCCTTCCGTTATCGAGCGAGTACGCAAATTAGAGGAGCAAAAAATTATTGAAGGTTATCACGCACACATCTCACTGAAAAAAATCAACCGTCCAATTAGCGCGATAGTATTGTTTGAATCAAAGGATTGTAAAGGGTTAGCTAAGTTTTGCCATAACCATCCAGATGTACTCGAATGCTACCGAGTAGCTGGGGAAATAAGCTATATTGTGAAGTTAGCAACACATTCTGTAGAAACCTTAGAACAATTTATTGATAATTCAATGCAATACGGTTCACCTTCAACTAATATCGTTTTATCATCTTATGAAAATAAAGTAATTGCCCCCTATACTATTGAAGACAAAACATTGTTCTAATAATTCTCCGAATTTGCAATCGAGTAGAGGAAAAATAAGTTGACTTATTTTCGCCCCTCTCACAACACCGTACGTACGGGTCTCGTATACGGCGTTTCAATTTATATCACAGTGTGAACTTCTAAGTAACGTTCTAAA
>NZ_RXNR01000115.1 GCF_003966145.1 Lysinibacillus telephonicus | reverse complement strand
GTTTTCTGCGCCGAAAGCGAAGCGACAGGCGCAAAATAACTTCCCCATTAGTACAGTACTTTTTTAGTTTTTTTAGCCCTTATCGTAGTCTCACAAGTGAGACTACATCGTTTTCTGCGCCTAAGCTATGCGCAACTGGCGCAATATAAATCCCTCATTAGTACAGTACTTTTTTAGTTATTTTAGCCCTTATCGTAGTCTCATAAGTGAGGCTACATTGTTTTCTGCGCCTACGCATGCGCGACTGGCGCAATATAAATTTCCCTTTCATGATTTTACGGGCGCGAAATACATTTATATTATTTGCGAGACCGATATATGGAAAGGCATTGACGTTAGTTACACTCATTCATGATTCAATTGAATTGAAAGAAGTCCGTATGGTGGTTCCATCTTTTTATTTTTGGGATGGAGGATGGAACGTTATAAAAGTTTACATAAATCTGGCTCATACATTAAAAGCCTCTCTGTACGATGATCGAGTTAAAATTGATAATAATCTAGCAGAAAATGCAATTCGCCAAATGTAATTGGATGAAAAACTAGCTTTGTTAGTGCACTGGTGCAAAGGCAAACGTCATTTGTTTAAGTTTAACGAAAACTGCAAAAGAAAACGGCATCGTTTTTTATCAATATTTGGTGAAGATAATAACGGACCTACCAAGTTTACCGATTCTCCGCAGCCAAAAATTCCACATTATTACATGCCTTGGTCGAAAAATGAGTAACATGTGCAAATTAGAAACAATAAAAAACCTCCTTACACTTGTAAGGAGGACATAAAAGTTACAGTTAAAATTGAAAGACTTCTACTTGTTGGATAACTGGATTTAATACAGGCACGCGGTAGTGAGTTCGATTCGTTAAATCAACTAAACTTAAATAATGGTTTATACCAGCTCCTGTATCAATGCCAATTTTTTTCGCTTTTTCCCAAAGCATTCCTACTGGGACATCTAAACGATGAGTTGGTGTATGACCAAATATAATAGTTGCGTCTTCCTGTATATTTTCACTAAAAAAAGGTTCTCTTATTGTAAGTAAATCTTCTTCATGTTGTTCATGTAACGGGATGCCTGTCCGTATTCCGGCATGAACGAAAATGTATGGAGGTCTTTCAATAAAAAGAGGAAGGTTTTTTAAAAAATCGGACCAATAGCTCCATTTCGGACTCCCAGATTCGATATCCACAATTGCACATTTTTCATGGTTCCCCATAATAGCATTAGCTCCATTTTCAACATATTGTTTTACAGCTTGTAATGTTCCTTCGCTATTTGGTCCTTTATCGATATAATCTCCGACAAAATAAAGTTCATCTTTATTTGGCTCATACTCGGCAAAATGCAATAACGCTTGTAACGCTTCAAGATGTCCGTGAATGTCGGATATGGCCAAAACTCTATTCATAATTCGCCTGCTTTCTTATTTCAAAACTCCCATATTATTACCAAAACTTGTTGCTTTAGAAAAAAGGAATGTTTGTTGAGGTTCAAATGCAACCTTTACTGCTTGATTTACCTCGAATCGTTCTTTACTTAATGCAGAAATTCGTCCACCTGCTGTTTGTAAAATAATGCGCCATTTCTGTCCTTCATATATAACATGTGTAACCTTCGCATCAATTGTATTTGCATTATTACTATCTTCCATATGTTTTAGAATACGAAGTGCATCAGAATCAACAACAATAACTGCATCACTGCTCATCGATAATTGCCCTATACCTGAAATGATCGATTCACCAACTTTAGCAGTTGTTTCGGTTAATGGGGTTGCTGTTATTCTATTTGTCATTCCAAGAAGTCCTGCGACCCAAAGAGATGCTGGATTTTGACGAACCTCCTCGGGTGTGCCAAATTGCTCAATACGTCCTTCACGAAGGATTAAAATTCGATCAGCTAACGAGTATGCTTCTAATGGATCATGTGTTACATGTAAAACTGTTGTTCCAAATTGACGCAATAAGTAAGAAAGCTCTGTTCGCATTTCAAACCTCAATTGCATATCAAGATTTGAAAGAGGCTCGTCCATTAAAAGAAGTGAAGGATTTGTTGATAATGCACGCGCAATTGCAACACGTTGTTGCTGACCACCTGAAAGCTCGCTTGGATATCGATTTTCTAATCCATTTAGTTGCAATAAATTAAACAAAAAATTTTGCTTTTTGAGTAATTCAAACTTGTCTTCTTTACGAATTTTTGAACCGTAAAAAATATTTTGTAGCACTGTCATATGAGGCCATAACGCATAATCTTGAAACACCATATTAATGCCACGTTTTTCAGGAGGTACTATATGCTTTACAGACGAAATAACGTTCCCATTCAATGTAACTTGACCAGAATCCAACGTTTGTAATCCTGCTACAATTTGCATTAAAGTAGATTTTCCACAACCTGAAGGTCCTAAAATACTAACAATTTCGCCTGTTTCAACTGTAAAACTAACATCGTTGATTGCTTGAAAATCTTTAAATTTCTTTGACACGTTTTGAATCTTTAAAGACATGGGACTTCTCCTTTTTTGCTAGGTTAAGAAAGTAATCTATTCCCTTTTCTACAAACCATTTAAATGTCATCATGAAAATAATAATGATTGTACCGCTTGTTATTGTTGCAGCTGTTGCAAAACCATAATTTAAATCTTCAAAAGCTTTATTGATGGCAACAGGTAAAGTAACAAAATTTGGCGGATACAAAATTGATGTAATCGCTAAGTCAAAAATACTCGTTCCAAATGCAGTAAGCCCAGCTGTTAAAAGCGACGCTCGCATTAAAGGAAGTAAAATTGTAAATATTCGGCGAGTCAATGACGCTCCTTGAATTGATGCTGATGCTAATAAACTAGCAGGAATCTTTGTCATAGAGCTAATCATTAATCTAGCTGCAATTGGTATGGCTCCTGCAACACTTGCTAGAACTAAAATAGCCGGTGTGCCATATAAATGAAGGTGTATATGCTCCAGAAATGGCTGATTCCAAATGAAAATATACCCAATACCTAGGACTACGCCTGGTACAGCCAATGACACGACTGATAACGAGTCGATAAATGAACGGTATTTAAAATCCGTAAAGATAAGGACATATCCAATCCCAATGCCCACAATTAATCCAATAACTCCTGCAAGTGCAGCTATGGTTAACGAGTTTTTCAAACCTTCTAATATTGTAGAGTCAATATTTAATAACTCTTGATAATTTTCAAGTGTAAAATTACTGATCGTTATACCACCACCGATAGAATCCATAAACGATACGATAATACTACTACCAATTGGTATTCCAAGTGCGATTAGTAAAAAGCCGATATTAATGAAATCGTACAACCAACTATTTTTTGTTTTTAATGGATTTGTACGAATCGCACGTCCAGAAATTGTAGAATAGTTTCCTTTACGTAATATCCAAAGTTGGAAAAGCATGACGAAGACAATAATGGCTACTAGATAAAAAGAAAGTATCCCAGCCATATCGTAACGAATAGGTGCTGTATAAAGAGCAGTATAAATTGAATATGATAACGTCGGGAAACTATATACGGCCGCTAGCGAGGCAGGTAACCCAAAGTCACCAATTGTATCCATAAATATTAACGCTGCCCCTGATAGAAGGGCAGGAATGACTAATGGAATTTGAATCGTCCTTAGCGCTCTCCAACTCGTCGCTCCATTTAAACGAGCAGCATCATTAAAGTAAGATACATTCCATTCTAGTGCAGCTGTTACTGCTAAATAAGCATATGGAAATTTACATAATGACATAATAAAAATGAGTCCCATCGGTTGAAACACAAAATCATTTACCCACGGCAAGCCCAATATATGATTGGCAATCCCATTTCCGTTTGAAAAAAGAACCCAACCTTGCGCGATAATGAAGGAAGGTAAAATAAGAAGCGCCCAAGCGGTAAAATCAAGTAAAATAGCTGTATAAAAAGATCTAGATTTCCTCATGATAGCCAAAGCAGTACCTATAACGGTTCCGAGAACTGCTGTTCCAGCTCCAAGTAGTAAAGAATTCGATAAAGACTTACTCCACAATTTGCGCTCAAATATTTCAAAAACTAATCCAAACCCTTGGAAATCAAGTTTTCCGAAAAAAATTCCTGGTAGAACGATTTGAATTAACACTGCAGCAAGTGGCAATAGTATAAACAATATTAATATAAAGACAACGCCCCACCCTAGTACTGTTGGTGCGCTGGGTTTTTTAGTGAGTTTTAGCATAACGTCTTTAATACCTCATCTATAAGACATGATAAATGAACGTACACTTTTCTATCTATATATAAATCATGGAGGAAAAAAGATGATAGAAAAGTGCTTGTTCATGCAAACTTAAAGAATGTATAAGTAATATAAAGTTTACTTATACATTACCTAAGCAATTATTGTACAGATTGATCAGCAAACCACGATTTGATTTCCGCTTCATTTTCAGCAGCAAGTTCAGGATCAGCAACTAGAAGAGGAGCATTGGCATCGCGTTCTTTTGGACTTGCAACATCTTTAACTGATGAAGTGTAGTAACCTTCAACACCAGCAGCGACCATTTCATCTTGTGTTTCTTTTTCCAGTAAGAAATTAATAAATGCTTTTGCAACCTCAGCTTGATCTGTATCTTTACTTATTGCTGCATAACGAACAGATGCTGGTGCACCTTCTTCTGGCCAAACAATTTCTATTGGCTCTCCGTCTTGCTTCATTTTATAAGCGTTGGATTCTTGTAAAGCAGCGACCTTTAAGTCTCCAGCAAGTAATGCCTCCACAATGTTAGGGTTTTTTGGATATACTTTTGCTCCATTATTAAATAGTGAAGCAAAGTATTCCTTACCACCGTCCATACCTAAATCTTCAAAGAACCATGAAACAAAAGGAAATGCAGGAGCTGCAATAGATGGATCAGCCATACCGACGATATCTTTAAATTTTGGATCAGCTAAATCTGCCCAAGTTTTTGGTGCATCTTCTGCTGAAATTTCGTTTGTGTTGTACACGAGTATCCCTGCAGCATGTGCACCTGTTGGATAGTAAGCTTTATCTTCTGGTAGAAGAGAAATACCAAAATCATTTAAGTTTGCTTCATTTTCTAAGGCTAAATCTTTAAGAAATATTCCTTCTTGATCCCAACGTGAAAACGATGCTTGTCCATCCATCCACACAACGTCCCAGTTAGGGTTTCCCTTTTCAGATTCAATACGTGATTGAATTTCTGCACCGTTTCCTGCAACAAGTTCAATATCATAACCTGTTTCTTCTTCAAATAACGGTTCAATTAATTCATCGAAATCATTTAAGTAGACTACTAGTGGCTCTGTTTGTTGTACTTCTTCAATTGTAGTTATTTCTTCAGTTGGCGTAGTGTTTGCAGTTGCTTCGTTCGTTTTTGATTCATCTCCTGAAGAACATGCGGCTAAAAATAGAGCAGTAAAACCAGTTAATGCAAATAATGATTTTTTCATTGTTCTACCTCTTTCATAATTTTTTGAACAATGTAAGCATATCGTTTCGCATTTAATAGAATGTGAAGGGATTGTTAAGAAAGGGTTAAATAATATCTAATAATATTGATTAATAAATAGATTTTATCTATATTTTGAGTGAGGTGATATAGTTTGAATTTACAGCAGCTAAAAGTATTTGTTTGTACTGTTCAAAGTGGCAAGCTAAGTATTGTAGCAAAACAGTTAAATATAAAACAACCAACAGTAACCTTTCATTTAAAGGCATTGCAAGAGCATGTAGGAGTGGCACTTTTTGAGGATCATAGCGGCAAACAGTGGATTTTAACTGATGCAGGAAAAGACTTTTATCATTATGCACAACAAATAGTTAGCCTTGTTCATGAATCAGAACAAGTAATGGAACAGTATCGCTTGAATAAAAGAGGGAAGCTGCAATTAGGGGCAAGTGAAACAACTGCTTCATACATATTGCCTCCTTATTTAGCTCAATTTCAAAAAGAGCACAATCAGGTATATATATCGCTTATTGTAAATAAAGCACCGATTATTTTAGAAAAGGTTAAAAATTTTGAGTTGGATTTTGGTGTAATCGCATATGGAGACTTATATGATCCAGATTTAATGATCGTGCCAATTATGGAAGATGAATTAGTATTGATTATGTCAAACGATCATCCTCTATGTAAAAAGGAGAACGTTGCACCTTATGAATTAACACGTTATCCATTTATTTTGCATGAGAAAAAAGCAGTTAGTCACCAACTAGCTGAACAATGGATGTACCAAAACAAAGTGGATTTAAATATTATTATGGAGATCGGATCAATACAAACAATTAAAGAAGCGGTGGAATTAAATATTGGAATTGCCATTTTGCCAAAATTAAGTGTTGAAAAGGAAATGAGAGAAGGACGTTTGTTTGTAAAGCCATTACCGAATTATGTGAATGAACGACATATTTACCTCATTTATCGTAAAAAGCAGCATTTTACCCCAATGATGAAAGTATTTATTGAATATTTAAAGACTTCTTTTAAGGCAATGTAAAATAAAAATAGAATAGCTTTTTAAATTTGCCTACCTTATTACACGAAAAGATTTTATACGATAGTGATTGTTTATTAGTAAAAAGCAGCAGCCTGGCGCTAATAAATAAAAAGGTATCATCATTGGCTTAGTCATGTGAAGTATTTTATATACGTTTTCTGAAATTGTAAAAGAGCAATAATTTTCTAATCAATTACCGCCCCCCTCTCATACCTCAACAATCAAATATATATTCGATTAAGTCAAAATAAACAATCATGAGTTTTTTACACCCAACCCTGGCATGAAAATAAGTACCTTCGGTTCATAATGGTAATGACACAAACAGGATGTAAGACGTGGCTTTTTTTGGTGGCTTTGACCCT
>NZ_RXNR01000114.1 GCF_003966145.1 Lysinibacillus telephonicus | reverse complement strand
ATGGAAACGTGTAGAACAATACGTTCCCCCATCTCCTCCACCTTATGAACAGTTACACCTTTTAATCCTGGAATATTCATGTTAAAATTCATTTGCACGTATCACCTTTCATTGCTTGTTTTTCGACAATTCAAGTATATAGAAATCGGTGATTACGTGCTTTTTTATTTATGAAATTTTTTCAAACCCCAACAAATATTATAGAGCCAAAAAATGTGTATTATGGTCAAAAAAGCACAACAGATGAATTTATCCAATTCATCTATGTGCTTTTTTATCTGTAGAAATAACTACTGCCGGTTTTTCTAAATCCTTTTTTAATGTTCGCACTGGCAATTTCCAATGCTTCATATATGATAAAACACGCAATGAAGTGATAACTATAAACAGCATATATAGAAAGAAGTCTCCAGTAAATAATTCTAACCCGATAATAACCCCTGCTCCAGCTGCCCAAACCGCATAAATTTCATCACGTAATACAATAGGTTTTCTTCTAGCTAGTAAATCACGAACAATTCCTCCGCCTGAACCTGTTAAAACTGCTGCTACGATAACCGCACTAAGAGGAAGCTCAAGCGATACAGCATACATTGCACCTTGAATTGCAAAAGCCGATAAACCAATGGCGTCGGTAAAATTCCCCCAACGATTCCAATGCTTTATTAAATGATGTGGAACGAGGAAAAAGATTGTAATTGCGGCAATAGCGATTTGGAACATCATTTCCTGACTCCATAATGTCGAAACTGGCAAGCCAATTAAAAGATTTCGAATAGCTCCACCACCAAATGCGGTTACAATGCCGAGTAAATACACTCCAAATAAATCATACTCTTCTTCCATTGCAACAATTGCACCTGAGATTGCAAAGGCGATTGTTCCAATAATACTAAATACATCCCATGCCATAAAACATCCCCCTTACTTCATGCAATTTTGAGAATAGCAGTTTGTAAGATATTCGTAAAGAGTTATTTTATGGTTTATCTTTAATCAAGACAAGTACTGAAGTTACCTTGCCTTTTTAGGAGGGACATGAATATAGATTATAGTTTTATTCAATAGGGCTATCCCCCTGTGCCTTTATAAGTATCATTGACTGAGATAAATGAAATTCAAAATTAAAATAGGCTTAAATGCATCAGAAATCCAATACAAAACGCCAATGTGCAATTGATTTGAAATAGCAGAAAAATGCTTGGAAAATCTAAAATAGTTGAAAAGATAAAAAGAATTGGTAAGATGATAGAGGAATTCATTAAGATCGGAGCTATTATCATGACATTTATTTCAACTTTGAAACCAGAAACAATAGAACTTGCAAGTAAAGTGGAAGAAAAAATCCGTCCATTTCATGAAAAAGTAGATAAAATGGCATTTTTCAATCAACAAAAAGTTTTAGCAGCCTTTCGTAAACACCAAGTAAGTGATTATCATTTACATCCTTCTAGTGGATACGGTTATGATGATGAGGGTCGAGATAATTTGGAAAGGGTTTATGCTGAGGTTTTTGGAGCAGAAGCAGCAATTGTACGAAGTCAAATTATTTCGGGAACACATGCTATAACATTAAGCTTATTTGGTGTGTTAAGACCAGGTGACGAATTGGTTTATATTACTGGAAAACCGTATGATACGCTTCAATCAATCGTTGATGGGGGAGATAAGGATACAGGGTCATTAAAAGATTTTGGGATAAGTTATCAACATGTAGACTTAATTGATGATCATGAAATTGATTGGAACGGTGTAGTTGCGTCCATTAACGAACGTACAAAAATGGTTGCGATTCAACGTTCAAAAGGTTATGCAAGTCGACCATCATTCACGATTTCAGAAATTCAAGAAATGTGTAAAAAAATCCGTGACATTAAGCGAGATGTCGTTATTTTTGTAGACAATTGCTATGGTGAATTTGTTGAGGCATTGGAACCAACAGAGGTTGGAGCAGATCTAATGGCTGGATCACTAATTAAAAATCCAGGTGGGGGATTAGCTAAAATCGGTGGTTATATTGCAGGGCGTGCAGATTTAATAGAAAAATGCGCTTATAGAATGACCTCACCTGGCATTGGAGCAGAAGCAGGTGCTTCATTAAATACTCTAGCGGATTTCTACCAAGGTTTTTTCTTAGCACCGCATGTTGTTGCACAAAGTTTAAAGGGTGCAATTTTTACATCTGCTATGCTTGAAGAAGTGGGGATGTCAACATACCCCCATTATACAGATAATCGTACGGATTTAATACAGTCCGTGTCATTCCAAACTGCTCAGCAAATGGTGGAATTTTGCCAAGAAATTCAAGCGGCATCACCAATTAATGCCCATTTTGCTCCAGTACCAGCTTACATGCCAGGGTACGAAGATGACGTCATTATGGCTGCTGGAACTTTTGTACAAGGTTCAAGTATTGAACTTACAGCTGACGGTCCAATTCGTCCACCATTTACAGCTTATATTCAAGGTGGATTAACTTACGAGCACGTAAAGTTTGCTATCTGCAGCGCGGTACAAAAACTAAAATAATTTTTAAAGCGGTTCTGAAAGGAATCGCTTATTTATATTTATTAGAAAAAATGAAGTTGATCCTGAAAGTTCGAAAAATACTGTCCTTTCTTCCTTGTTAAAATGATTAATAACATAAGGAAAATAAAAATATAGTAAATAAAAACGACAACAGATTGGAGTAATTTATGACTTATATGAGTCGAAATCGGAACTTCAACTTCATATTAAAACATTTTGTTTTTATGTGGGTACTAACTATCTTAGGTGTACTGCTCGCAACAATGCTGCCATACTCCATTGTTATACCATTAGCAATTCTAAGTATTGTGTTGTTAGTGAGTACATATCTGATGCAAAAAATTCAACTTCCCAACATTATTCTTTATTTAATTCCTTTTTTCCTAGGAATGCTTGAATTTTTAATTATGATTGTTTTTATTGAATGGCTCGGGACAGCATTAGTCATATCCGTTTATATTGGAACCATTATTATTTTTCTATTATTAGCGTTTCTTGGATTAAAATTAACATTTGAAGTTCCAGATATGGCAAATTATCTATTAACGATATTATCTGTATTTGTTGTGTTCGCTTTTATTTATATTTTTATTCCAATAAGCAGTTCATTTTTCTTAATTCTGTGTGGCCTTTTTGTTTTAATGTTTGCTCTCTATACGGTTTATGAGTTAAATATAATGAGGAACAATTTTGTGAAGGACAGTGAAGTAATAGTAATTGCTCTAGGACTTTATTTAAATTTTATAAATATGTTTTTAAATATTCGAGAGTTTACTAATCATATAAGAAAATAATGTTTATCCTAAAACTGCCTCCCATTTATTTAAGGTGAGGCAGTTTTAGTTATTGATTGAATGTTAGTTAACAAGAAATGTTATTATTGATTTTTATGCTTTGTGTATGTTATATGCTTAATATTGATTGTATTTTGTAAATAGTGCAACTATTTCTTATATTTTTATGTTAGTTTTTCTTACGTGACATTGACAATATATATGGTCGAGAGTATGATGGTTGAAAGGGAGGTGAATTAAATGAGTAGTGAAAATAGCAGATCTAGTGAAATAAGAAGATCAATGCCGCTTTTACCGATAAGTACTGTTATGCAATTAACAGAACTTTCAGCGCGTCAAATTCGCTATTATGAAGAACATGATTTAATTCAGCCACACCGTACAGAAGGCAATCGAAGAATGTTTTCTCTAAATGATGTAGACACTCTTCTTGATATTAAAGATATGCTTGAACAAGGCGTAAACATGGCAGGAATTAAAAAAGTATTTGACATGAAGAACAATCCTGCAGTTCAAGCTGCAAAAGCAAAAGAAGAAATTTCCGATTCAGAATTACGGCGAATTTTACGTGAAGAAATGCGTATTTCAGGGCGCCATCAAAAACCATCTTTAAGACAAGGAGATTTATCGCGATTTTATCAATAATTCGCGTAAATTATAAATTTATTTACTAAACATATTTGCTAGTAAGGGAAGAGTAGGAGTGTGGAATTCTGTGGGTAAATACACAAAAGAAGACATTAAACGTCTTGTAGAAGAAAAAGAAGTAAAATACATTCGTTTACAATTTACAGACATTTTAGGAACAATCAAAAACGTAGAAATTCCAGTAAGTCAATTAGATAAAGCATTAGACAATAAAATGATGTTTGACGGTTCTTCTATTGAAGGTTTTGTTCGTATTGAAGAATCTGATATGTACTTATATCCTGATCTTGATACTTTTATGGTATTCCCATGGACTACTGAAAATGGTAAAGTAGCTCGTTTTATTTGTGATATTTATACTGCAGACGGCGAACCATTCGCAGGCGACCCTCGTAACAACTTAAAACGAGTTTTAAAAGGAATGGAGGAGCTGGGCTTTACACACTTTAACTTAGGGCCAGAGCCAGAATTCTTCCTATTCAAATTAGATGCAAAAGGCGAACCTACTTTAGAAGTAAACGATCATGGTGGTTATTTCGACTTAGCACCAACAGACCTTGGAGAAAACTGCCGTCGTGATATCGTATTAGAGCTTGAAGAAATGGGCTTTGAAATTGAAGCTTCTCACCACGAAGTAGCGCCAGGTCAACACGAAATCGACTTTAAATATGCAAATGTTGTAGAAGCATGTGACAACATCCAAACGTTTAAGCTTGTTGTTAAAACGATTGCTCGTAAACATGGCTTACACGCAACATTCATGCCAAAACCATTATTTGGTGAAGCAGGTTCAGGAATGCACTGTAACGTATCTTTATTCAAAGGTAAAGAAAATGCATTCTATGATCAAAAAGCTGAAATCGGCTTATCAGAAACAGCAATGCAATTCATGGCAGGTGTACTAGCTCACGTTCAAGGATTTACAGCGGTAACAAACCCAACTGTAAACTCATATAAACGTTTAGTTCCTGGATATGAAGCACCTTGTTATGTAGCTTGGTCAGCTCAAAACCGTTCACCTTTAATTCGTGTACCAGCTTCTCGCGGTGTTTCTACACGTATTGAAGTGCGTTCAGTTGACCCATCAGCAAACCCTTATTTAGCATTAGCAGCTATTTTAGAATCTGGTTTAGAAGGCATTCGTCAAAAAATGACGCCTCCTCCAGCAATCAACCGCAATATTTACATTATGAGTGAGGAAGAACGCAAAGCAAACGGTATCGATAACTTGCCAGCTTCACTTGACGATGCACTTGTTGCGCTTGATAACGATGAAGTAATTAAACGTGCATTAGGTGAACATATCTATGCAAACTTCAAAGAAGCAAAAGAAATTGAATTCGAAATGTTCCGTACAACAGTACACCCATGGGAACGCGAACAATACTTAAAAATGTATTAATCGAAATTAATTTTTACAAATAATTTTAATAATCTAATATTAATTTTTAAGATGTCCCAGGGATTTACTTTATAAATCTTTGGGGCATTTTACATTAAGAAGAATAATAAAAATAAGGTAATAAAATGAAACTTTTAGTTTGAATAATAAGTAAATAAATATAGGGTGGTGAGCAAAGATGGAATTAATTTGGATTGGCATTGGAATCGCCGTAGCGGGATACTTTATTGGAGAAGGGTTAAAAAACTTTAAAAACCCTAATTATAAAAGTTTTATTGAAGATTTAGATGAAGATGACGGCCATGAACTTATTAAAGAAAATGAGGTACACTATTTTATCGGTATATCGAAAGAAGATGCGAAAAAATTAATACAAGAGTATCCTGATATACCGCATGTTAAATTGAATGATAATGTATATTATCCTAAAGAAAAATTACGCAATTGGTTAATGCATCTAGGCGAGAAATAAGATTTTATAACATAAAAGATTGCAAGCTTATATTCAAAAGTAAAGGAAGATATTTTATAGGGATCATTTTAATGAATATAAAAACAGAGAGGCTACTAATACGCGAATTTGAATTCGAAGATTGGCAAGCTGTATATGAGTATACATCAGACATTAATGTTATGAGGTATATACCAGAAGGGGTTTTTACTAAAGAAGATGCAAAAGACTTTGTAAATAAAAATAAAGGTGAAAAGGCAGAAAAATATCCTGTAGTACTATTAGGTGAAAATACTCTTATAGGTCACATTATTTTTCATAAGTATTTTGGAGACCATACTTATGAAATTGGATGGGTGTTTAATCCACAATATCAAAATAGAGGGTATGCTTCTGAAGCAGCACAAGCTATTTTAGAATATGCCTTTAATAACATGAATCTACATAGAATTATAGCTACATGTCAACCTGAAAATATTCCATCATACCGAGTCATGGAGAAGATTGGCATGAGAAGAGAAGGATACTTTAAAAAATGTATCCCAAAAGATAATGAATGGTGGGATGAATATTTTTACGCAATTTTGAAGGAAGAGTGGAAATAAACGATAAAGTTTCAGTATTCATTAAAAATTCAGGAATAGTGCAAAAAGGATAGACTGTTTTGATAGCAGTCTATTTTTGTTTGCCATATATCTGAAAAAACACCCCGCTTAACTAGCAACTTTTTTCGTATATAACGAGAAAAGTCGCTCTTTATAACAAAAAGTTCCTTGCTGTATGTATACTAACGCAAACTTTTTGTTTTTATCTATTTAACGTACTAATGAAGGGTTTAATAGCTTTGTATATTTAAATAAGAAAATATTGTATGCTATGCTTGTGTGTGAAAAATAAAGTTTGAATTTAAATAAAAATTTTTTGATTCCGCACAACATAGTCGAATCCAATCATTACTACCAGGTAAAAGTAAGGGGAGGTTAAATTGGAAACTATTATTGCAATATTTGTATTGATATTAGGTCTTGTATTTGGTTCCTTTTTTAATGTCGTTGGACTAAGGGTACCGATTAAGGAATCAATTCTCACCCCATCATCACATTGTAGAAACTGTCAACGCCGTTTAACAATTGTCGACTTAGTACCCGTACTTTCATACATAATTTTAAAGGGAAAATGTAGAAACTGTAGTACAAAAATTTCGCCGGTTTATTTATTAACAGAACTCGCAACCGGCTCATTATTTGCCTTTGCGTTTTGGAAAATAGGAATAGACAGCGAACTTGTTGCAGCATTTTTTTTCATCTCGCTTTTAATAATCATTGTTGTTTCGGATTTTGCATATATGTTAATTCCAGATAAAATTTTACTATTCTTTCTCCCTTTTTTAGTGGCTGGGAGAATTTTATCACCACTTGATCCTTGGTGGGATAGTTTGCTTGGTGCGTTTATTAGCTTTGGCATACTTTTGTTAATTGCCATCCTCTCAAAAGGCGGCATAGGTGGAGGGGACATTAAGCTCTTTTTCTTAATAGGTCTAGTACTAGGAACTTTAAACTCTCTGCTTACACTCTTTATTGCCTCTGTGATTGGTATGATTTTCGGTGTCACTACGTTAAAAGCCCGGGGGAAAGGAACAAAAACTCCTGTACCATTTGGACCAGCTATAGCGCTGGCTGCAGTTATTGTTTATTTTTACGGAGATTCTATATTGGAATGGTATAGTAAAGTAGTTATTTAAAAGCTTAACGAAAATCGTTAAGTTTTTTTGTATAAATGAAAACCCCCTGCTATGCAGGGGGTTCCGGAAAGCTTATAGCTATGGACATAAAAAAAACTC
Organism: Lysinibacillus telephonicus; assembly: GCF_003966145.1. Taxonomy (GTDB): domain Bacteria; phylum Bacillota; class Bacilli; order Bacillales_A; family Planococcaceae; genus Ureibacillus; species Ureibacillus telephonicus. Next base: position 47 of record NZ_RXNR01000114.1, on the reverse strand, counting down.
CAGTCGTACAATAAAGTCAGGTCTGGTCAACCGACTTCGTACGAAAG
>NZ_RXNR01000113.1 GCF_003966145.1 Lysinibacillus telephonicus | reverse complement strand
AAATTCACGGCCATTAACTAAGGGAATAGAAGAACTAATGTGAAAAAAGTGAGAAAGGTGAATTTGAGTTCCCTCAAATTCACCTTTCTCTTTATTTGAAGCTAGTTATGTCCCAGCCTCTATAAATAATTGTTTAATTTTTGTTAATACAACTCTATTGACATAAACATTAAAATTATTGAATTTATCTTTCATATTCACCTCCCTATCCCCCACAATTGGAATATCATCAATAAAATTGACAGCAATATAACCCTAAGTAAAAATTAGCCTAATGAATAAATAAGGAAATAATTGAATTTTTTTGAGAATAAACACTTAGACCCTTCGTTGTACTTTATGAAAAAGCTTTTTCAATCAAATAAGGAGCAGAGTAAATGAAAAGTTCATCGATAAACTTTATTAGTAGATTAAAAACACAAAAAGAAGATGCACTGGAGTATATCATTGATGACTATATGCCACTCGTGAAAACCATTGCCACAAAAATTTTACACAATATGAAGCAAACAGATATTGATGAATGTATCAATGATGTTTTTCTAACCGTTTGGCAAAATGCTTATCAGTTTCAAGGCGACATTCAAGATTTTAAAAAATGGATTGGCATGATTACGAAGTACAAAGCCATTGATCGATACCGTCAAACAAAAAAGCAGATTGCACATGAACAACCGGACACACCATTAGAACAGAAAGCAAGTTTTTTACAAACAGATGTATCTGTATTGAAAAAAGAAGAAAAAAACGCAATATTATTTGCGCTTAGTCAATTAAAGGAAATTGACCGCGATATTTTTATAATGAAATATTATTTGGAGCTTTCAAATAGTGAAATTGCTGACAATCTAGATATATCAAAGGCTGCAGTCGATAATCGGTTGTATCGAGGTAAGAAAATATTAGCTACAAATTCCAAGTTAAAGGAGCTATTTGTATGAGTATGAAAGAATGGATAGATATGGATATCGATCAACTTGAGTTACTAGACGTAACAGACATTGAAAAGGCACGCGTCAAACAACATGTACTTAAAAAACGGAAAAAAGCACCTTTTTGGCATAATATTGCCGTTGCTGCTGTTATTATTGTTGGAGCGAGTACTGCAACAGGTTTTGCATTCCCGTCCCTTGCATCACAAATTCCGTTTATGGATAATGTCATTAATTATTTTAATGACGAAGAGCAACACTATAAAAATTTTGAGGCCTTCTCTACTGATATTGGTCTTACAGAAACAAGCAATGGTATTACAGTCATGATTGATAATGCGGTATATGATGGAACGAACATTACTGTATCGTTCGCCATTGAGACTGATCATGATTTTGGAGAAGCGATGAAAATAAGTGCGCCAAATTGGTTTGATATCGTTGGTGCAAGCGGTAGCGGCGGTAGTAATCAAATTACTAAAATTAGCGATACACGCTATGTTGGATTATCAACATTCACACCACATTTTAAGGACGGAAAATATCCTGAAACTGTGGAAGTTACCTGGTCGCCCCATGCTTTTTATAGTATGTCCAATGATTTAGAGGTTAAGGGTGATTGGTCATTCGATTTTTCATTAGACCGTTTAGACGGAGATATACAGCTTGTAAATGAAACCATTCAACACAAAGACGTGAGCTTCACGCTACAATCTGTTGAGTTTACAGATGTATCAACCGTTATTTCATATGAGCAAGCGGTAACAGATGAACTGCTAGAACAATGGCCTAGTGTGACACCCGTATTCTATGTGACTGATGATCTCGGTCATGTGTATATTAATGGTACAGGTGGTGGCGGTGTATCACCTGATAATGGGAAAACATTTAAAGGAACTACTTCATTCGGTGCTATACAAGAAGGTGCGAGTAAACTCATTATTCAAACTGTTGAAATCGCAAGTCTTGGTTCTGGACAAGGTCATAATGAAATCGAACTTGAACCAATTGTCATTGAGTTGAAACAATAAAATTGAAAGCCCACTTAGAAGTTAACTGGTTGCTCAACTTCTAAGCGGGCTGTTTTTATTAATCGAATAAAAAATACTCTTATTGGTTCATCAAAAAATTTCCTATAAGCTACACGCCTTTATTCCTTCTTTTAAGACTATATATTCCCCTGTTTATAAGATATATACAATAAAATTAATAGATTCTTAAAAGCTACTAACTATAAAAAACTAGAATACTAATACCTAAATGGAATATTACTAAACTTAAAAGAATATATTTTTAATAGACACTTTAGTGTTAAGTGATAGATGAAAGTAGCTTTATTCATCTATAAATAATTGAAAAGGGGGAGAGGAAGATTAGAAAGTTTCTAAAACAATTCAGCGTTTTCCTTTTAGTTTCGATTCTAGTTGTTGGCGTTTTACCATTAACAGGACAGGCCAAAAATTACAAGGGAATTTACGACACAGATTATGGCAATTATGATTTAGTTGCAACAGCTAATGGTGGGATGGTATCTACTTCCCATGGGTTAGCTACCCAAATTGGTGCAGAGGTACTTGAGCGAGGTGGCAATGCCATCGATGCTGCTATTGCTATACAGTATGCTTTAACAGTAGTTGAACCAATGATGTCCGGTATTGGTGGTGGAGGATTTATGATGGTTTATGACGGCAATACGAAGGAAACAACCATCATCAACAGCCGCGAGCGTGCTCCAGCTGGTGCTACACCTGATATGTTTTTAGATGAAGATGGCAATCCAATTCCATTTAATGAGCGCGTACAGCACGGGACATCTGTAGGCGTGCCTGGTACACTTAAAGGGCTAGAATTAGCACATGCTTTATGGGGATCTCGCTCAATGGAAGAACTAATCAAGCCTTCCATCACACTTGCAAAAAATGGCTTCCCCGTCAATGATTATCTAGCTCAGGAGATTGCAAATTCTAAAGATAAATTATTACGTACGGCTGCAAAGAATGTTTTCTTCAAAAATAATAAACCTCTTGAGGAAGGCGATCTTCTTGTACAAAAAGATTTAGCAAAAACCTTAACTTTAATTAGTGAAAAAGGGGCAGATGCTTTTTATTATGGTGAAATTGGAAATGTTTTAGCTAAAACAGTGCAGCAATTTGGTGGCTCTATGACTCCCGAGGATTTAGCAAACTATAACCCTACAATTGATGAGCCTATTTGGGGTAAATATCAAGGCTATGACATTGCAAGTATGCCGCCGCCAAGCTCGGGTGGTGTCTTCCTTTTACAAATGCTAGGCATCTTAGATGGTTTTGATCTTTCTCAGTATGACACAAGCTCTTGGGAAAAATATCACCTATTAGCGGAGGCTATGCATTTAGCCTATGCTGATCGTGCAGTATACGCGGGAGATCCGGAATTCGTTAATGTACCAGTAAATGGATTGCTTAACAAAGATTATCTTGCTGAAAGAAGTAAGTTAATAGACTTAAATAAAGTGAACGAAAACCCGACAGCGGGAGATCCGTGGAAGTATGAAAATAGTGTGGCAAACTATGATATGACTAAACAGCCTGATGATAAAGAATACGGCGAAACAACGCATTTTACCGTAGCAGATAAGTACGGAAATGTTGTTTCCTATACGACAACAATTGAGCAAGTTTTTGGTTCGGGTATTATGGTGCCTGGCTATGGGTTTATGCTGAATAATGAATTAACTGACTTTGATGCAATCCCTGGTGGTGCGAACGAGGTACAACCAAATAAACGTCCATTGAGCAGTATGACTCCTACAATTGTTTTTGAAGATGGGAAACCAGTGCTAACGGTAGGATCACCTGGAGGCCCAACAATCATCACATCCGTATTACAAACGATAGTCAATGTTATTGAATATGATATGAGTCTTGAAGATGCAATTGCAGAGCCGCGCATCTATACAAATAACCTTAATTCTTACCGTTATGAAGAGGAGATTCCAAAAAGCGTCATTTTGAAATTAAACGGAATGGGCCATTCATTCGGTGACACACCTATAACAATCGGAAATGTTCAAAGTATATTAATCGATCATGAGAATGGATTATTTAAGGGAGTTGCTGATGATACAAGGAATGGTTCCTCCATTGGAATCAAGTTAGAAAAATAATGTATCGTTAACCTTTAGATAAAATAAAAAATCCTTATCAGAACCATTGATAAGGATTTTTTTAACTCTATTTTTACTCTCAAGTTATAGTTAGAATGGATTTGTTGCAACAAAGCTTGCAGTCTTTACATATACGCGTGGATTTAGTTTTAATTGGTCCACGATAAATTCAGCAATGTCTTCTGCTTGAATTAGCTTAGCGTCGTTGTTTTCTTTAATTAAATTTAAGTCAAGCGCCAAATCTGTTGCTACAGTACTAGGTGTTAAAGCTGAAACACGAATATTATTTCGGCGAACTTCTTGAGCTAATGATTCAGTAAAACCAATAACACCAAATTTTGATGCACTATATGCACTGGAAGTAGCTGCCCCATTTAAACCACTTGTCGATGAAATATTAATAATGTCTCCACCATTTTTTTCAATCAATTGAGGTAATACGGCACGTGTTACATAGTATGTACCCATTAAATTTACATCAATGATTTTTTTCCATTCTTCTGGATCCATATTTAAAACTGTATCAAATGTTGCAATCCCTGCATTGTTGATTAAGATATCAGCAGTACCTAAATTCTCTGTTAGTGAACTAATAGCTGATTCTACTTGCTCTTTAGATGAAACATCAGCAACTGCATAAGCGACACTAACACCTAAACTTGCAATTTCCTCTGCCACTTCTTTTAAGGCTGGCTCCGTTTTTGCAACTAAGCCAACATTTACGCCCTCTTTTGCTAAGTGAAGTGCAGTTGCTTTGCCAATACCTCTTGCTGCACCAGTGATAAATGCGACTTTTCCATTTAAAGATTGTGCCATTTTAACGGCTCCCTTCCATACTGTCTGTATTTTCGCTTACATTATACTATGTACCGGATAAAATTGGATTAATAATGCTCATAGCTTTGAAAATACATAATGAGTGACCGGAGACATTATAAATAAAAGAACACCTTGATTCGCCGTTAGCCGAAGCAAGGTGCTGCATTTATTGCAATCGCTCTAAGTCTTGATACTCTTTCATATATGGACCATTGTCTGCAACAGCTGAATGAAATAGCGCCTTAATCGCCAAATTTTTTTCTAGGCCCATTTCCACTTTTATCTTCTTTAACTCATCATGTAAATCCCTGTGCTGGTTAATTAATTTCGTCATTACTGCTTTATTATACTTCATATAGTCACATCCCAAGCTTATTACTTTTACCAACTACACTATCTTTATTTTTTCAATAAACTGCCTAATTTAGTCAGCCGTATTCAATTTAATGTAACCATATCACTCTTTACCAGAATTAGCGAAAAAATTAACCTCCGTATATAACAATGGCCAACTCTCTCATTAAGAAAAAAGCTGTATTTCGAAACACCATTTACTCCTATTTGGCTAGAGATATCAGTAGTTTTAACGTCTATTTACCCTCTCATGATGAAGCAGCCATTCTTTTCTCCATAGACCTCCTGCATAACCGGTTAATGTTCCGTTTGAACCGATAACTCTATGGCATGGAATAACAATACTTAACTTATTTTTACCGTTTGCGCTACCTACAGCTCGAACTGCCTTTTCATTCCCAATGGATAATGCTATCTCTTTATAGGACCACGTTTTTGAGTAGGGGATTTCATTTAAAGCGTTCCATACCATTTTTTGAAAGCTAGTCCCTTCTAATTGATAAGGAAATGTGAATTCATGGCGTTTTCCTTTAAAATATTCATCTAGTTGGTTATAGCATTCAGCTAAAACCAGAGGAGTTTCAGCATGAAATACATTCACACTTTTCTGGTTTTCAGAGAACAGAATAGAATGAATTGCTTCGCGGGTGCCGGCTATTTCTATTACCCCAATCGGTGATTCATAATCTACTTTATATTTCGTTATCATACAAGGACCTCCAAAGATAAAAGGTTGCATAGGCCTGCCAACCCTCCCAATTTGCTGCATACTCTTTAATTTCTTCGATAGTCGGTTTCCTCTCAAGGCCTAATTGATTCTTTAATGCATTATGAAGACCAACATCAGAAATTGGGAAGGCGGAGGGATAATGCAAGCATTTCATTATCACATAATCTGCTGTCCAAGCACCAATCCCTCTAAACTGCAATAATGAAGAGTGTATTTGCTGAAAATCTTTTTTCTGAACTAATTGTTCCTTTGATAATTCACCCTTTGCCATAGCTTTCGCGATGTCGATGATATATTCAGCCTTCCTAGTAGTGAATTGAAATTTTTTTAAATCTTCTATATTCAAGAGCGCTATTTTTTTAAATGAAGGAAATAACCAAAACTTTTGTCCTTCGAAAATTAAAAATTCACCAAATTGTTCAATGAAGCGTTTCTTTAATGTGTAAGCAAAGGTTAAATTAATTTGCTGTCCTATAATGGCCCATACGAGAGCTTCAAATAGATCGGGGATGCCTATTATCCGTAAACCAGAATATTCATGTGCAAGACTTTGTAAAATTTTATCTTGATACGCCATTTGATAAAATTTCTCTAAGTTTTGAGATAAACCAAACCATTCCCAAACGTACTCTCCAATCTTTTTACGAGCATAACTAGTTGGTATGCTAATAGGGAACTCAACCTTTATGGCATTATTGACATATCCGATTTTACATAAAATCAACTCTTTATCGACTTTGAGAAGTTTGTAAACCGATTCATCTCTAATTTGATGAAGCACTTCCTGGTCGGATCTTCCTAAAAAAATGAGACATTCTTCAAAATTAAATTCCTTAGGGGGACAAATTTCGATATATGAATCATAATCATTCAAATGCATTTTGGAATTCCTTTCGATATTCACTAGGTGAACAGTTTTTTAAGCTTCTAAACACTTTATAAAAATTAGAAGGGCTCTGGAATCCCACCTCATAGCAGATTTCTAAGTTTGTCAGGCTTGTGGATTTTAGAAGGTGGGCCGCTTTATCAATGCGTATTTTTTCTAAGTAAGTACGTGGAGTCTCAGAAGTTTCTTGTTTAAATAAGCGTTCCAAATAATAAGGGCTTAAGCCAACCTGTTCCGCTATATCTTTTAAAATTAATTTTTGTTTATAATGATTGACTAGGAAGGTGATGATATTTCTGACAATTTCAATTTGCGGGGAGTGCTCCACTTCCGGCTGGCATCTTTTACAAGGGCGGTAGCCAGCTGCTTCAACTTCATTGATGTCATGGTAAAATTCTACGTTCGTTTTTTTAGGCTTCCTTGATTTGCATGAAGGGCGGCAGTATATTTTTGTTGTTTTTACTGCGGTAAAAAATAGACCATCGTACTTACGATCACAAGCGATAATTTTTTCCCACATCTCTTCAAATGAAAGATTGATATTCACCATTGTTTGCTCACTTTCCTTTCACCGTTAGTATTCGAGAACATGCAACATTCCGCTTCATTGCTTATAATCTGCTCGTCTTCTTTTCTAATCAATCATTTTAACGTACGGATTTTCCAAAACTATATCCCTTGCTCCTTGTTCCTTAAGCTTATTACAACTAGTTAGTTCTGATAAAGATAATCCATTTAGTGATGAACTCATGCTTATTAATGAAACATACAATAAATATCTCATTAGCTTCCTATAAAAATTAGCCTCATTAATCTCCTGAATCTTATTTATTATCTTATATGTTATTGGACCCATTTTAACAAGTAATCAAACTCTATTTCATCCTCATTCTTGCTCTTATGGTCAGTAAATCGAGTAGAGGAAAAATAAGTTGACTTATTTTCGCCCCTCTCACAACACCGTACGTACGGGTCTCGTATACGGCGTTTCAATTTATATCACAGTGTGAACTTCTAAGTAACGTTCTAA
>NZ_RXNR01000112.1 GCF_003966145.1 Lysinibacillus telephonicus | reverse complement strand
AATAAAACAAAAACCTTCCAAATTAGATTCGGAGGGTTACTTGAGTTGTGCATTTTTAGTATAGCATGAAGCGATTTTTAATTTAAAAGATTTTTATTGACAATCTATTAGCTGGTTTTGTGAAATAAGAGAAAATCCTGCGTTTTTTTCAACACAGGAATTTTAAACGAACTTTATTATAAATTATTAGTTTTTATTTTTCTGGGAACTTTAATTAGCTTGATGTATTTCTTAAATTGGGAGGCCTATTTAAAACGGGAATTAATCCAACTTGGATAATAATTGATTTCATAGATTACACTTTTTTAGTTTTTTTTCTAAAAGATACATATTCTAAAAATTTTTTGGCTGCAAGTGAAAGTGATTTTTGCTCTCGCATAGCAATTCCTATATTTCTATAGGCAGGGATTTCGAGTTCTTTCGCAATAATTTGGTAAGGGATGCGCTGCAAAATTAATTCTGGTAGTATGCTAATCCCTAGACCATTTTCCACCATCGACATAATGGCATAGTCGTCCCATGTTGTAAAATGAACTTGCGGTGATATTTGATGCTTCTCAAAAATTTCGGAGATTTCTGCTTTTGCCCCTTTTTCTAATAGCAGAAATGGTCTGTTTAGTAGCTCGCTGATTGGAAACTTTTCGCAATTAGCTAGTGGATGATCTTCAGGAATCACTGCCAGTAAACGGTCTTGCTCTAAGAAGATTGTTTCAAATTGCTCTTTTGATGGTAGCCGCAAAAATCCAAAGTCAACTCGTCCTTCTATAATCCAATTCTCTATTTCTGTATAATCCCCTAGCAGCAATTCAAAATCAATATTTGGATAATCCTTCCTAAAGAATTTAATCATATTGGGAAGCCAGTGGGTTGCCACACTTGAAAACGTTCCAATACGTATCATCCCGGACTGTATATCATGTAAGTCCTCGAGTTGCATCATTAAAATTTCGTGCTCATTACAGATTCTCTTTAATTGAGGAAATAACTTTAAGCCATCTGAAGTTAAACTAATACCTCCTCGTCCTCTTTCCAAAAGAGAAACTCCCCATTCCGTTTCTAAATCGCTAATCATACGGCTGATGCCAGACTGTGTATAGTTTAAGCTTTGAGCTGCCTTTGTAAAGCTTCCATATTCTACTGCTTTAACAAATGCGATATATTTTTGGATATTCATAACTTCCACCTTTAACATTCTAATTTGTCATAGATAACATGAGAAACATTCGGTTTTGTAATATGTAAAGCTATGCTAATCTATTGCTATTGAAAATTCAAGCTTGAATACCAAAATTAGGTGGATTTAGATAACACTCCTGCAGGAATACATTCCACCTGTTATTCACAAATAAAATGAAGTAGGAAGGAAGTATGGTGGGTATATTGAAGAATGCTTATGTAAAATATGTAGTCGCATTACTGTTATTTGGCTCTAACGGAATTGTTGCAAGTTATATTTTATTGAATAGCTATGAAATTGTTTATTTACGGACTTTGATTGGAAGCATTTTTCTCATTATAGTATTTTTCCTGTCAAAGCAAAAATTACAGTTTTGGGGAAATAAATCACATTTACTGTATTTAGTTATTTCCGGGGTTGCGATGGGAGCAAGCTGGATATTTTTATTTGAAGCATTTGCACAGATTGGTGTAAGTATAGCCACACTTATTTATTATTGTGGCCCTGTTATCGTCATGATGCTTTCTCCCTTTATTTTTAGGGAGAAAATGACAAGTGCTAAAGTGGTTGGATTTCTTGCTGTAATATTGGGGATGCTTTGTGTAAACGGGCAAGCTTTTGTTCAGGGGAAAATTTCTTGGGGATTAATTTTAGGGATGTTATCGGCAATCACGTATGCTATTATGGTTATTTTTAATAAAAAGGCAAGCAGTATAACGGGACTTGAAAATGCTATGTGTCAGTTAGTTATAAGCTTTATAACGGTGGCAATTTTTATAGGTTTAAAACAAGGATTTTCAGTTAACATTTCGGATGGAAATTTGATTCCTATACTTGTCTTAGGTGTTGCAAGTACTGGAATCGGGTGCTATTTTTACTTTTCTTCTATTGGAAGTTTGCCTGTACAGACAGTGTCAATTCTTGGATATTTGGAGCCTCTTTCGGCACTGATTTTTTCAGCTGCAATTTTAGGAGAAGAGTTAAGTCTTGTTCAAGTAGCAGGAGCTGTGTTGATTCTAGGAGGTGCAGCATTTGGAGAATTGTTTCGGCAAAAAGGACAAGAAAAAGTCTCGAGTGAATAAGGTTTTTGGTAAGTAACTAAAGTTTTATTAAGATAATGGTAGATTATTAAATTCTAATTATAAGCATCTTTCCTTCAATGATAGTCTAGAGGGGAGATGTTTTATTATTTAATAGAAACGAACGATTTCAAAGATTATGGAAGTAATAGTGTAGTTATCATTGGATTATTTTCCACATATTGTATAATTGGATTAGGACAATATTTTCAAAGAGTAAAATGAGCAGATTTAGTTTCATCATATTGTTATTTTGGTATATTCCTATTTTCTAGGGGGACGGAGATGGATACAACTGAACTAAAGGCAATGAGAAAGAAGCAAATGCTTGTAACTAATTTATTATTTATAACTATGCTTATGTTATATTTTGTATTTATTAACAATGTTAACATAACAATTTCAACTCAATATTTATTAGTGGGTATTCTGATGCTTATTCAAGTAATTTTGAGTATGGTGAAAGGATCTTCAACAAAATCATTCATTCCTATTTTTGAACAAGTAAACATTTATGAAAAGAGCAAGATGGGGAAAGAGTGGATAAAACAAAGAAAAAGTAATCGAATATGGAGTATCTTTTTATGTGTTTTATTCTTTTTTCAATATTTCTTTAATCTTAATTCAAAGACGATTATGGAAGTAGATTTACTTTTTTTTAGTGGATTATTAATCCTTTTATTAATTTTATTGAACACTACAATGTTATTGCATATTCGTAAGGTTGACCGAGGAACAACTGAAGAGGATTTTAAGACCTATAATAGGAAATGGAACATAATTAGTATTGTTCTTGGAATTGTATTTGGCTTCGCCATTATTATGTTTGCTATTTTTTATGCTTTAACAATTGGATAATGTGAAATTTGAGAAGGATCTCTTTAAATGCTAAGGCTGAAATATTAGGATAATAATTTAGGTGTTATGAAAGGAAAGATATTAAGCTTGGTTCTAATAATAAAGAACTGAGTTTTTTCTTGGGATTTTTTGTAATTGTGTATATCGATATCTTCATATATTTTGAGACTTATAAGGTGTTAGTGTCTTCATATTTATCCATTCTAATAGAATTTTGAATTATAACGGAAGGGCAATCTGCATTCACAATAGTTATGCAGTAACGTTCGTCGGACTAAAGGTTATAGATTAGTATTCAAACATTATGAATTTGAGGTGGAGTAAACGTTGAAGAATAAAAAAGCTTGGGGAGTAATTATTACATTAGGTTTATTAGTTTTATCAAAATTTAAATTTGTTCTAGTCATTTTGAAGGTATTAAAGCTGCAAACATTAATTAGTATGGCTATTTATTTATGGATGTATGCACTAATATATGGGTGGAAATTCGCTGTTGCATTCGTCTATTTAATATTTATACATGAGATGGGACATACATATGCTGCGAAAAGACTTAAATTACCAGTAAGCCCAGCTATTTTTATACCTTTTGTTGGAGCCGCCATTGCTATGAAAGAAATGCCAAAGAGTGCTAAAGATGAAGCGTATTTAGCTTATATGGGGCCGGTTTTCGGACTTCTTGCGTTTTTGCCAGCATTTCCACTGTATTTTTATAGTGAGGATCCTTTTTGGGCGCTTGTTATTTTTTTAGGAGGATTATTGAATTTATTTAATTTAATTCCCATAACACCTTTAGATGGAGGACGGATTGCTGCTGGGATTAGCACAAAATTATGGGCGGTAGGATTAATCATACTCCTTGGATATTCAATCTATAACTTTAGTATATTAGGATTTATCATAACAATAATTGGTGCGATGGAGTGGTATAGAATTTATCAGCAACAAAAAAATCTTGCGAAAGATAAAAAGGAAGTATCATCCTATATTACGACAAACAATCTGTTAAGAGAACATTCTGAAAGAGCATCAGTTAGTAATTTTACATATTATGCAGGTTCGTTTAAAAAGGATATTTTAAACGAACAATTGAGAGAGACATTTAATATTTTAAATAAAGTAGAAGAATTGGAAACTACAGAAGAGCAAGATAGAGAGATTATAGATGAATTCCTATTACGCTTCGATGAACAGGTTCATAAAATAAAGAATGAATTCGAACGAAAGGCAGCATATTATAAAACCGACAATAAAACAAAGCTAAAATTATTTGTAATTTATATGGGGTTAGTTGTATTTTTAGCGGCAAGTACTTACTTTGGAAATTCTATAATCATGGAGTCCGAGGAAATGAAAAGAATTATGGAATGATTTAACGATAGTTAATTTATTAATGGAATAGTTTAATTCAAGAAAGTTATAAAAGTATTTAACCGTGTTACAAAAAATTTGTAGCACGGTTTTTGTATGAAAATAAAGATGGTCATTTTGACTATAATAGTTGTCAAAGTGGAAAATTTTACATACAATTTATTAGAGGTGTTGAAAGTGAAAAGTCGACTCAAAGAATTTCGTGCGAGAGATGGGTTAAATCAGTCAGAGCTTGCAAAACGAGCAAAGATATCTAGACAAACTGTTAGTCTAATTGAAAGGGAAGAGTATATGCCCTCTTTACTTATCGCGGTGAGAATTGCAAAGGTATTTAATGAAAAAGTTGAAGATGTATTTATTCTTTCAGAGGAGGAATTATTGTGAAGAAGTTTTTATTACCAATTTCATTGCTCGTTATATTTCTATATTCCTTGAGTAATTGGTTGGGTTTTATAAAAGAACAAACTCTTACTTATAATTTATTGGTTTTGGCCAATATCAGTTGTTTACTTTGCTTAATAATAGCCAGTTTTTACGGGGTATTTGTTCAAGTAAACGGTGTAAAAAAGATGAGCGATGAGGAAGAGGATGAGCGTTTATTACTTGTGGAGAGGCAATCTTATAGCACTGTAATTTGGGTGCAAGTTGCATTTTCTATTTCGTTTGTTTCTTTTATATCAGGATTTATGCTTGTTCGTGATTATTACCCCAAAATAGTCTTATATTCAATTTGTCTTTTTATTGCATCATTTCTTGGCCTAGTGCTTGTTAGTTATTTAACACGTTATTCGAATCCTAATTTTGAACTTCCAGATCCACATTCGCCAACTTACCAAAAAGAACTTTTTGATAGCTTTGATGATGGTGAAAAATATCTAATGTTAAAAGGCTTGTATAAGTTATACTATTGGTTAATTTTATTGCTAATATTATTAGGATTTGGATTAATGTTCTATTCCATCTTTACAGAGCAGTCACAATTAATAAGCATTGTTGGAATCGGTTGTATTTTATTATTTATTCAAACATATTTCGCTCTTAGTTTAAAACCTAAGAGGTAATCGTTTTGGAACGTAATTTAGCGTAGAGAGGGTTGGGAATATGACGATACTTAAATTGTTTACTAAATTTTAGTCCAGTTGAGCGGGTTTGAAAAAAGAGTTATTCTAATTAGAATTAATCTTATTGATTTATAAAGGAAGTCTATTTTGTAAATTAAAAAGGGTAAAAGGAGCTATATGTTCAATTTAATGTTAAAGTAATAAAGAAAATTAAAAAGTAAGTAGGCGATTAAAATTATTGAAATAAAGACATCTCAGATAAGTAACGGAGAATTTAATAGAGGGGTATTTGCTACTTGTGATATTAAAAAAGGGGTACTTATTCATGAAGCCCCTGTTATATCTTATCCAAACGACCAGCATCAATACATTGAGCAAACTATACTCGCAGATTATGCATTTGAATACGGAATAAACCATACTGCAATTCTTCTTGGTTATGGAATGTTGTTTAATCATTCCTATGAACCGAATGCGATTTATGAAATTAATTTCAATAATCATACTTTTGACTTCTATGCTTTTAAAGATATTAAAGCAGGAGAAGAGATTCTAATTAATTATAACGGCGATGTTGATGATAAAGAGCTTTTATGGTTTGATCAAGAATAAAAAGTATTACTTCCGATTAGTTTGGTTGCCGTGATAAAGGATTTAAATGAAGTGTAAACTATTTATGTTTAAATATTATCTGTTAGGAAGTATGATTTGTGGCTTACCGTTGCGTTGATCCAGGGAGTAGGATTAACGCTTTTTTAATTTACTAGAATATTGTTTAGGTTTACTGCCATAGCAGAATATACCTCTTAAAATTAAACATAAAATAGGTTATTGCAATAATTTTTTTAGCTTTAAGATAAGTGTTTTATGCTTAGGTGATAATTTGTCAAAAAATTAACAAGGATTTAATAATTTATGCAATCTTTGATTTATTAGATAATACTAGGCTCAACTTTAATTCTGCTAAAAAATGTAAAGGAATTGAAAGGTAAAAAAATAGAATAAGTATGTTATAATTTATCAATATAGACGGATATGTCTATGATATAATGACAGAGTATTTAATCATCAGGAAGGAATGTGAAATAATGAGCAACGGAATTTTTAAAATCCCAACACCTAAGAATGAACCTGGTAATACTTATGCTCCAGGTACAAAAGAAAGAGAAACATTAAAAGCAGAATTACAACGCCAATCTAGTATCGTAGTGGATATCCCTGTGATTATTAATGGTGAAAATATAAAAACAAACACAGTGAAGCAAGTAGTTATGCCACATAATCATCAACATGTTTTAGCTAACTATTCAGAAGCTGGTGAAAAAGAGTTGCGTGATGCTGTTGAAGCAGCAATGGCTGCTAAAGAAGCATGGGCTAATATGCCATGGGAACACCGCGCAGCGATCTTCTTAAAAGCTGCTGATTTAATTTCTGGTCCTTACCGTGACGTTATGAATGCTGCTACTATGTTAGGGCAATCAAAAACAGTTATCCAAGCTGAAATCGATTCAGCACAAGAATTAGCAGACTTCTTACGTTTTGGTGTTGATTATGCTAACCAAGTATATCAAATCCAACCAGATAGTATGAAAAATGTTTGGAATCGTCTAGATTACCGTCCATTAGATGGTTTCGTATTAGCGATTTCTCCATTTAACTTCACTGCAATTGGTGGTAACTTACCATCAGCTCCGGCAATGATGGGGAACGTAGTTGTTTGGAAACCAGCAACAACTTCTATTCTAGCAAACTATTACTTTATGCGTATTTTAGAAGAAGCAGGTCTACCAAAAGGTGTAATCAACTTCGTACCATCTCGTGGTTCACAAGTTTCAGAAATAGTATTAACAGATCCTCGTATGTCTGGATTCCACTTTACTGGTTCAACAGCAACGTTCCAAACTATTTGGAAAACAGTTGGGGAGAACATTGCAAACTATCAATCATACCCTCGTTTAGTTGGGGAAACTGGTGGTAAAGACTTCGTATTTGCTCACGAAACTGCTCAAGCAGACAAAGTCGTAGCTAACCTTGTTCGTGGTGCATTTGAATACCAAGGTCAAAAATGTTCAGCAGCTTCACGTGCTTACATCCCAGCTAGCCTATGGGAAGAAGTAAAAGCTGGTTTAATTGAAGAAACTGCAAAACTTAAAGTTGGGGATACTCGTGACTTTACAAACTTCATGGGTGCGGTAATTGATAAAGCTGCATTTGATTCAATTACAAGCTATATCGAATATGCAAAAGCATCTGAAGAAGCAGAAATTATTGCTGGTGGTACTTATGATGATTCAGTTGGTTACTTCATTCAACCTACAATCATCGTAACAACAAATCCAAACTTCAAAACAATGGTAGAAGAAATCTTTGGACCAGTATTAACAATTTATGTTTATGATAATAATAAATTAGAAGAAACATTAGATTCAGTAGATACAGCTTCTATGTACGCATTAACAGGTGCTATCTTTGCACAAGATCGTCAAGCGATTATGCACTTAGAAAAACGTTTATCTGGCGCAGCTGGCAACTTCTACATCAATGACAAACCAACTGGTGCAATGATTAACCAACAACCATTTGGTGGTTCTCGTGGTTCTGGTACAAACGATAAAGCAGGTTCTGTATTCAACATGATTCGTTGGACAACTCCTCGCGTTATTAAAGAAAACTTTGCACCAACTACAGATATCGCATATCCATTTATGGATGAAGAATAATTTATAGTATATAAAAGGGACGTCTCATAAAAGTGTGAGACGTCCCTTCAGGTTGTTGACAAAAGACCTTCAGAATGGGCTTATTCTGAAGGTCTTTTGTAATTTTAATAGATTATTGGGTATTTAACCGACTTATTTGGGGTAAAAACACTCTTCGAGTATTATAT
>NZ_RXNR01000111.1 GCF_003966145.1 Lysinibacillus telephonicus | reverse complement strand
TTTATAATCATTATCGTTACACAAAAAAATTAAACGGCTTAAGCCCTTTAGAATTCCGAGCTCAAGCCGCTTAAAATCTTTTTATTATTTATACTGTCTACTTGACGGGGAGCAGTTCAGAATTCACTGTTGGACAACCCTTATTTATTTTTCATAATGGAAATTTACGTTTTGATGAAACAACATTTAACTCATTGTTTTCTTTAAGAAGCGGTTAATATCAACATCTGCACCAATAACTAACAGAATATCACCAAGCAATATTTTATCATCAGCTGCAGGAGAAATGATGATGGAGTCGCCCCTTTTTATGCCAACGATATTAATTCCATATTTCGCACGAATATCTAAATCAATTAATGAGAACCCTGCAATTTGTTCATTTGCTTTTATTTCCATAATTGAATGCTCATCAGAAAGCTCTAAGTAATCAAGTACATTATTTGACATCATATTATTAGCAATTCGAATTCCCATATCACGTTCTGGATGAACTACATGGTCTGCACCAATTTTTCTTAACACTCTAGCATGGTAATCATTTTGTGCTTTTACGGTAATTTGTTGAACTCCTAAATCTTTTAAAATTAAAGTTGTTAAAATACTTGCTTGAATGTTTTCACCGATGGCAATAATTACATGTTCAAAATTACGAATTCCAAGAGATTTTATTACTTCCTCATCTGTTGTATCTGCAACGACTGCTTGAGTCGCAATTTTAGCATATTCATCAACTCGCTCAGGAGAAGTATCAATTGCCAGTACATCGGCACCTAGCCTAATCAGTTCTTTTACAATACTTCCTCCAAAACGTCCTAATCCAACTACGACAAATTCTTTTCTCATGTTTCCCCTCCGTACAAGACCTCGCTTCACCTATTTTAACTTAGTGGCGCCGCTTTGTACAAATAGTATAGTTAATTATTATTCCTTGACTCCAACAAACCTTATTCTCTTATAATCCGCTTCCCATCGCCCATCTTTAAATAAAATTGGTTTAAGAGCGTTTTCGACATTTGCGATGATAAAATCCTTTCTGTCTTGATTTACCCCATCGAAAAGTGAATTTCCAAACATATTAATCCAATTTTTCAAACCGTCTGTTCCCTCTAATGGTGTTGGTCTATTAAAATGTGATGCATAAACCACCCGAAAACCAACACTTTCCATTAAAGTTGAATATTCTCCTATGCTTGGATAATACCAAGGATAATTTTCCTCATGATATTCTATTCCACATGCCTTTATCTGTTTTATAACTTCGTTTGTAATAACTTGTACATTGCCTTTCCCACCAAATTCAGCAACAAATCTTCCTCCATGTATTAGACTATTATAGATGCCAGCAATCGCTTTTTCAGGAGGCTGTACCCAATGCAATGTTGCATTCGAAAATACTGCATTAAAGACATTATCGTAATCTAGAGATATGGCATCCTTAACTAAAAATGTTACTTCAGGATATTTTGCTTTTGCCTGTTCAATCATATTTTCCGATTTATCTGTACCAATTACATGAACACCGATATCAAATAGTTTTTTCGCTATATCCCCTGTTCCACATCCTAAATCTAAGATTCTCTCACCAGGTTGTGGTGATAATAGTTCGATAACATCGCTGCCATACTTCGATACAAATGAATGGCGTTCATCATATAATTTTGCGTTCCAACTATCTTTTTTAGTAGTGTTCATCTTTGACCTCCATATATTCACATTATTTGTAAAGTTATTTAAATAGATTGTAAAGTATATGGACTATAATTAATATTTGCTAAAAATCATAGATGTTATAACTAATTTTTATAAAGCTCCATTCGCGCTTTGTTTTCTCTGTAAAATAAAGAGTAAATTAACAGCTCCCTCGCCAAAATAAACGTTGAATGCGTAAAGCGCGAATGGCAATTAATAGTTTGTTAAGTTTCTTGTATTAATCGATTAATACTCGTTTCCACCATTTTCGTTCCTCTGCTTCCTGATTGATAATGCCGCAATACTCCAAATTTATCAAAAACATAATATGCGGGGACAAATTGATTATTAAATGCATCTGTTAATTTCAAAAAATTATCGACAAAAACCGGATGAGAAATATTGAACTTAGCAGCAGTCTTTTTAATTTGCTTTATATCCGTATCTTCTTCTGATCTAGGCATATGGACTGCAACAACATTTAGTTGATCCTTATACTGTTCGCAAATTCTATTAACATTTGCCATCGCTTCTTTACATTGATGACAACTAACTGACCAAAAATGAATTAAAGTTGGTTTTTCTCCTATTAATTGTGAACGTGTCACTTTACCATTAATCCATTTCGATGCCCCTTCTAATTCAGGCATTGGTGTGCGTAATCTCATTTATATTTCCCCCTAATATGAAATAAAAAATGTAGCATCGATCGAATATAAAATATTCTAAAGTCTTTCAAATCGTTACATTCAAAGTAAATCTGAAATTCAACTTTAAGATTTATAAAAACTTAAAAAAATAGGTATTGATTTACGTATTTTTTCCAGTATAATAATATCGTTGTTGTAAACTTTAAGTTTTGTTAAAGTAAACTTTTATACTGGAAGTTTATGAACACTAAACTTTTAAGGAGATTTATTATGCAAATTGGCGCAAAAATTAAAGCATTACGAATTAAAAAAGGACTAACACAAGAAGAATTAGGGGAAAGAACAGATTTAACAAAAGGTTACATATCACAACTAGAACGTGACTTAAATTCTCCTTCAATCGAAACATTATTCACTATTTTGGAAGTGTTAGGTACAACTCCTAAAGATTTCTTTGATGATTCGTTAAGTGAAAGGAAAATCGTTTATAACGAAGAAGACCAAACTTCTTATTTTGATGAAGATAAAAAATATCAAATACAATGGCTTATCCCAACATCAAATGAAAAAGAAATGGAGCCAGTTCTAATAACTCTTCAAAACGGCGGCGAATATAAACAATTTGAGCCATCATTATCAGAGACATTTATTTATGTTTTAAAAGGAAAAATAAGAGTTGTATTAGGTGAAGAACAATATATCGCTAGTGAGGGAAATGCAGTCTATTACGAAGCATCAGAAAAACATCAAATTATTAATGCAAACAATGGCAAAACAATGTTGTTGTTAGTTGCAACAGAATCTTATTTATAGGTTAGGAGGCAAAAAAATGAACGACACAATCATTCGATTTGAAAATGTTTCAAAATCATATGATGACGGGACAGTAGTATTAAAAAATATTAATTTTGAAATTGAAAGAGGCAAATTTTATACGTTGCTAGGACCTTCTGGTTGTGGGAAGACAACCATCCTTCGTTTAATTGCAGGATTTACAGAGCCTTCAAACGGAACTATATATTTTAACGACAAGAATATTAATAACGTACCTGCCAATGAACGACAAGTGAATACCGTTTTCCAAGATTACGCTCTATTCCCTCATTTGAATGTTTTTGAAAATGTAGCTTTCGGATTACGCATCAAAAAACTAAAGGAATCTGATATCCAAAATCGAGTAATGGAAGCCCTAAAGTTTGTAAACTTAAGTGGCTACGGCAATCGTGAAATTTCGGAAATGTCTGGTGGACAACGCCAACGTGTTGCAATTGCACGAGCAATTGTCAACGATCCTGAAATAATTTTATTAGATGAACCATTATCTGCACTCGATTTAAAGTTACGCTCCGAAATGCAATATGAACTAAGAGAGCTTCAACAACGTTTAGGTAAAACATTTGTATTTGTTACACATGACCAAGAAGAAGCGTTGGCTATGTCTGATGAAATTTTTGTTATAAATGATGGCGAAATTCAGCAATCAGGAACTCCCGTTGATATTTATGATGAACCTATCAATCGCTTTGTTGCAGATTTTATAGGAGAGTCAAATATTGTTGACGGGGTAATGATTGATGATTTCCAAGTTCAATTTAACGGTAAAACGTTTGAATGTGTGGACCAAGGCATGAAGCCAAATGAAAAAGTAGATATAGTGATTCGACCAGAAGATTTGGAAATCACTAGTGTTGATAAAGGAAAACTCGTTGTAACAGTTGATACACAACTTTTCCGTGGTGTACATTACGAGCTTTCAACTTATGATAAGGATGGGAATGAGTGGCTAGTTCATTCACTTAAAAAGGCAGATGTAGGTGAACAAATAGGTTTAGATTTTGATCCAGAGGCAATCCATGTAATGCGCTTAAACGAAACAGAAGAAGAATTTGATAAACGACTTGAGTCCTATGGAGAAGACTAAAATGACAAATAGAGTTTCTAAAGGATCGTTGTTTCCTTATTGTTTATGGATTTTATTATTTGTAATTGCACCTATTGCCTTAATAGTTTACTATTCTTTGCTGGATTTAGAGGGGAAATTCACTTTAAGTAATTATCAATCATTCTTTTCCCCTGCTTATATAAAAATGACATTCACAAGCTTTTGGTATGCATTTTTAATTACGTTTTTTACACTCGTAATTTCTTATCCAACTGCTTACCTATTAACAAAAACAAAGCACAAGCATTTATGGTTAATGTTAATTATTATTCCTTCATGGATTAATTTATTATTAAAAACTTATGCATTTATCGGGATTTTTGGTTTGTACGGTCCGATAAATGCTGTTGTAGAAGTGTTCGGAATAGAACCAAAACAAATTTTATTTACTGATTTCAGCTTTATTTTTGTATCAGTATATATTTTTATTCCATTTATGATTATTCCTATTTTCAATTCACTAGATAAATTAAACCCAACATTAATATATGCAGCGCGTGATTTAGGAGCTTCGAGCTTTACAACATTCCGTCGTGTTGTTTTTCCTTTAACAATTGATGGAGTGAAATCTGGGATTCAAGTAACGTTTATCCCTGCATTATCATTATTCATGATTACTCGTTTAATAGCTGGGAACCAAGTCATTACATTAGGAACTGCTATTGAACAACAATTCCTTGTATCCCAGAACTGGGGAATGGGTTCTACAATTGCGGTATTCTTAATCATAATTATGATTATTATTATGCTTGTTACAGGACAAAGAAAAGGAGGCCGTGCATAATGAAAAAATTATCTGCTGCCTCAAAGATCTATCTTATAATCGTTTTTATTATTCTATACGCTCCTATATTCTATTTAATTTTTTACTCATTTAATAGCGGCGGCTCGATGAACAATTTTGAATCTTTTACCCTTGAACATTACAAGGCGGTGTTCGAAGATTCAAGATTAATCGTCATCTTAATCAACACAGTGATTGTAGCATTACTTTCTGGATTGATTTCTACAATTATAGGTACACTTGGTGCAATAGGTATTGTATCGATAAAAGATGCGAAAATGAGAAATATACTTCTTTCATTAAATAATGTTTTAATCGTAAGTCCTGATGTTGTTATTGGTGCGAGCTTCTTAATATTATTTACAATGATCGGTGTAAAACTTGGATTCACTTCTGTTTTAGTTTCACACATAGCATTCAGTATACCTATTGTCGTACTAATGGTTTTACCAAAACTTCTTGAAATGAATAAGTCACTAATTGATGCGGCACGCGACTTAGGAGCAACTAAGCGGGATGTATTAACAAGAGTTATCCTTCCCTATATTCAGCCAGGGATTTTTGCAGGCTTCTTTTTAGCGTTAACTTATTCGCTAGATGATTTTGCTGTTACTTTCTTTGTAACAGGAAACGGATTTTCTACCCTTTCAGTAGAAATATACTCGATGGCACGTACTGGTATTTCGCTAACAATTAATGCCCTATCAGGATTAATCTTTTTAATTACTGTTTTAGTTGTAATTGGCTACTACTTTGTTGCGAATCGTGCAAAACGAGTTAGCGAGGAGGTACAGCGATGAAACCGTTAATTCAAGCAACTATAGCAATAATAATTGTATGTGCACTCCTATTATTTGCAGCAAATAGATTAGAAACTGCTGGTTCACAAGGAAGCAAAGATACCATCACGGTATATAACTGGGGAGAGTATATCGATCCAAGTTTAATTGATCAATTTACAGAAGAAACCGGCATACAAGTAATTTATGAAACATTTGATTCAAACGAAGCTATGATGACAAAAGTTGAACAGGGTGGTTCTGCTTATGATGTCGCTGTACCTTCTGAATACATGGTCCAAATGATGATTGAAAAAGACCTCCTTATACCATTAGATCATTCTAAAATTCCAAACCTAAAAAATATTGACCCTTACTTTTTAGATTTGGCTTTTGATCCTAAAAACAAATATTCAATCCCCTACTTCTGGGGTACAGTCGGAATTGTTTATAATCCAAATTTAATTGACGATCATTTAACATTTACGACTTGGGAAGATTTATGGGATCCTTCATTAAAGGACAAAGTATTCTTAGTTGATGGTGCACGTGAAGTAATGGGAATGGGCCTAAATTCTTTAGGTGAATCACTTAATTCAAAAGATGATGAGCTGCTTAAGAAAGCTACAGACAAATTGATTACATTGTCGCCAAATATTAAAGCAATCATTGGAGATGAAATTACACCATTAATGATTAATAACGAAGCAGCTGTTGCCTTAACATGGTCTGGTCAAGCTGCCGATATGATGTGGGAAAATGAAGAACTTGATTTTGCAGTACCAAAAGAAGGTTCAAATTTATGGTTTGATAATTTTGTTATTCCAAAAACTGCTGCAAATATTGATGGTGCTCATGCATTTATAAACTTTATGCTAGATGCTGAAATTTCCGCACAAAACAACGATTATGTTGGATACTCAACACCTAATGCAGCAGCAATGGCTTTAATGGATCCTGAAGTAATTGAAGACGAACGTTTTTACCCAGGAGAAGATTTACGAGATAAATTAGAAGTTTATGAAAACCTAGGCCTTAAATGGTTAGGAAAATACAATGAGTATTTCTTAAAGTTTAAAATGTCTATACGATAGTTTGAAAAGCACAAGCTCCTCGATTAGGATTTGCACACAACAATCATTTTATATTATTGATTAAGTCGACGAAATTAGAATTAAAATTTCGTCGGCTTTTGTATATGTTGGTTAAAATGAACAACCATTTTTTGTAGTTAATCAAGATAGAATATGGTAAGCTATTGAATACAATTAATTTTTACATATTTTCGGATGTAGTATGAGAAAGGTGGACAGTAATGTCTCAAAAAAAGAAAAAAATAGCTTTGCTAATTTTAATGTTTAATATGTTTATTACAATGGGTGGTATAGGAATTATTATTCCTGTATTACCCTCTTATTTGGAGAAATTCGGTGTAGGTGGTCAAGTTCTAGGATTTTTAATCGCTGTATTTGCATTTGCACAATTTTTATTGTCGCCTGTTGCAGGGGATTTATCAGACCGTTACGGCCGAAAAATATTAATTATCGGTGGGCTAATTGTTTATGGTATATCTCAATTGTTATTTGGATTAGCCACTGAAGTTTGGATACTTTTCCTTTCACGCTTCTTAAGCGGAGTTGGTGCAGCTTTCATTATGCCGCCTATCATGGCTTATGTAGCAGATATTACAACTATTGAAGAACGAGGAAAAGGCATGGGAATGATTGGTGCCGCTATTTCATTAGGTTTCATGATTGGACCTGGTTTAGGAGGATTTTTAGCCAACGTAGACTTGCATTTCCCATTCTTTTTAGCTGGTTTTGTAGCATTGGCTGCGGCTATTTTATCGTTTGTCGTATTATCAAATATAAAACCGCAAATTGAAGAGGCTAATATTCAACCTCGTGATAACTTAATACAACAATTAGTTCGTTCAGTAAAAACACCTTATTTTATTTTATTAATTGTTGTACTTACTTTCAGTTTTGGTATTGCTAATTTCCAAGCTACCTTATCCATGTTTTTAACTCTTAAATTTGATTATTCACCAACTGATATTGCAATTGTTATTACTGTAGGTGGTTTTGTCGGTGTAGTTCTTCAAATGTTTATTATTGATAAATTATTTAAACGATATGGTGAAATGAAAGTTATTTTAGTTAATTTAGTTGTAGCCGCTATTACAATGCTATTAATGATTTATGTTGGTGGTTTCTTTATTATTTTAGCAGTTTCAACAGTTTTCCAAATCTCTACTGTATTTATCAGACCTGCAGCAAATTCGTTAATTTCTAAATTTGCTGGGGCTGATCAAGGATTTGCGGCTGGTATGAACAACGCATACATGAGTTTAGGCAATATGATAGGACCTGCATTAGCAGGAGTCTTACTTGAATGGAAGATTCCTTCACCTTTTATATTAGGTTGCATCATTCTATTAGGTTGCTTTGTTTTAGCGTATAGCTGGACAATAAAAAAGGCTCCAAAGTTAATGCGTGCTGAATAGAACAAAAAGTTGCACTCTAAAAATTGCAACATGTACTGATGTTAGTCTAAATTATGGACACAGTAAATTGGGAGTTTATAAAGTATAATAATCTCAATAATTTACTAGGAGTGTCTAGGATGACAAATCGAAAAAGTTACGACAAAGAATTTAAAT
>NZ_RXNR01000110.1 GCF_003966145.1 Lysinibacillus telephonicus | reverse complement strand
TGAAGGCTAATTTGCGTTTCACTCGATTTTCTGTGCGAGGAAAATCGAAGGTTGAAAATGAAATGGGTCTTGCGTTAATGGCCGTGAATTTAAGAAAATTCACGGCCATTAACTAAGGGAATAGAAGAACTAATGTGAAAAAAGTGAGAAAGGTGAATTTGAGTTCCCTCAAATTCACCTTTCTCTTTATTTGAAGCTAGTTATGTCCCAGCCTCGTCTTCTTTAACAGGAGTGAGCATATGTCCTTCTCGAGTTTAAGAGAATTAATTGAACTTGCTGAAAAAGAAAAAACAACCATTGCGGATTTAATGATATATACAGAGGTACAACAGAAAGGTAAATCCAAAGAGGCAATCCTTGATAAAATGGCTGAACAATTTGCAGTGATGGAGGAGGCTGTCCGTAATGGAACGATGAGTCCTGTTATGTCCCGGACCGGTTTGACAGGTGGGGATGGCCACCGACTTCACAAATATGCAAAAAAGGGGGATTCCTTTGTTAACCCTATGACATTAAATGCTGCAGCAAATGCGCTTGCGGTTTCAGAGGTGAATGCAGCGATGGGTCGAATTGTGGCAACGCCGACAGCAGGCTCAGCAGGAATCCTGCCAGCTGTACTCGTTCATGCCCTTGATAGCGGGAAATTTACTCGTAAGCAAATTATCCAGTCATTGTTTACTGCCTCTGCTCTTGGTTTAATTATTGCGAATAGAGCGTCAATCTCAGGGGCAACTGGCGGGTGTCAGGCCGAAGTTGGATCTGCTACAGCAATGGCAGCCGGCACCCTTGTTGAACTGGCAGGTGGAACACCGACGCAGGTTGGAAATGCTGTTGGAATCGCTTTAAAAAATTCATTAGGGCTAGTCTGTGATCCAGTGGCGGGGCTGGTAGAAATCCCGTGCATCATTCGCAATGGTTTGCATGCGATTACGGCACAAGCTGCAGCAGATATGGCGTTAGCAGGAGTAGTCAGCATTATCCCACCAGATGAGGTAGTTCATGTGATGCATGAGGTAGGACAGCGAATGCCTGAGTCGTTAAGGGAAACGGGGATAGGAGGTCTTGCCGGAACTCCGACAGGCAAGAAATTAAAAGATCAGATATTCAGTGAAAAAAACAGTGATTGTGGTCCAGCAAAATACCAAAGTGCCTATGAAATTATCGGCCCTGTAATGGTCGGCCCATCGAGCTCACATACGGCCGGAGCTGTTCGAATTGGGAACATTGCCTATCAACTTTTAAATGAAAAACCATTATCTGCAAAGTTCTCATTAATGGGTTCCTTCGCTGATACTTATCAAGGACATGGAACAGACTTAGCACTGTTGGGTGGTGTTATGGGATTATCAACAATGGATGATGGTATTAAAAATGCAAAGGCTATTGCCAAAATACAAGGCCTGCAATATGAATTTACAAAAAAGGCGTTGGGAGGCAATCACCCTAATACAGTTCTTGTTGAATTATCAGGGGCGTCGCGTCAGGTCAAAGTACTCGCTAGCTCCTTAGGGGGCGGTAAAGTCGAGGTACAGGAATTGGATGGTTATCCGTTGAAATTCTCCGGCGAACGTCCAACATTGGTGATCCGCCATACTGATCGTAAAGGAGTTATCGCTGAATTATCAGGAGCTCTTTATAAAAATGGTTTTAACATTGCACGGATGGCGAATGAGCGTTCAAAAATCAATGGTCCGGCCATTACGATTTGCGAAGTTGATAATAATGTTGAAGAAACTATTTTAACGTTATTAACGGAACAATTTTCAATTGTTAGTGATATCGTCATGGTTGAAACTAAATAGTACCCAGCAGGGAAAAAGGGAGGCAATCACCGTCTCCCTTTTTAGTTCTATTTATGCCTAGTCCCATTGGATAAACAATAAGTATTATTTTTAAATATCCATTCCAGCGTTCCTGCCTGGGAAGAAAGATAATTGCGGATTCAATTTATTTTCTTTTGCAGTCCTTACATCCGGAGTAAGTCTGAAAACAACAGTATGACTTCCTAAAGAAGATCGATATTTCTCGATATGAGATTGTGAAAGTTCTTTCTCATAGTAACCGGGTACATACTTATCCAACATGGCTTGCATTGCTTCTGTAGCTTCTTTTATATCATTTACCGTTTCTAATACACCGAATAGCATTACACTCATATAAGCAGTGTCTGTCTTGGCTGGTATAGGGCTTACCATAGTTCCATAATCCTCAGATACTGTGAAACAACAGTTGGGATTAGCATGAATCAAATCTATTTTTTTCCCCTGTGCAGCTCCATGAAAATATATAGCCTTATTCATCATGACAAAATTCAAAGGGACAACATAAGGAGCTTCCCCATCCGTTAATCCAAGGTAACCTGTCCGTGCTTGGCTTAAAAACTGTTCAATACGATTATCATCAGTACATTCTAACTTTTCTTGGCGGATCTTATTCATTTTCCATCCCCACTCTCTACAAAAATGATAAAATTATTTTAAGAAATATCTGTACATAAAAAAAGTGACAGAATTAAAAAGTTTAATAGGGACAGATGGAGGGTTAAATATGGAACTCACCCCATTTTTAGATAGAGACCTGTCAGAGCCGTTATATAGTCAGTTATATCATTGGATTAGGAAAGAAATTGAAGAAGGAAGGCTATTACCAGGTGTGAAGATGCCATCAATTCGCCAGCTAACGATGCATTTAAAAGTCAGCCGGAACACAGTTGAGGCAGCATACCAGCAGCTGCAATCAGAGGGCTATCTTGAAAGTGTCCCTAAAAGTGGAATATGGGTTGCTGAGATTGAGAAACCTTTGCTAAATTCTACTGAAGTAAAACATCCTATCATGTTGGAATATAAGCCTTCAAGTGAGGTACTTGTAGATTTTGAATATGGCAATGTGGATCTTGACAAATTTCCATTGAAGCAGTGGAAGAAATGTCTGTCAGATGCAGTTGATCAAGAGAGCAATTGGTTATTTCAGTATAGTGAAAAACAAGGTGAGTTTGCATTGAGGCAGGAGATTTCAAACTATTTGCTGCAATCCAGAGGGGTACGCTCAACACCAGAACAGATTCTTATAACAGCTGGTACACAAACTTCAATAGAATTGATCTGCCGTCTTTTATCACTCCAGGGGAAAACTGTGGCAATGGAAGAACCAGGCTACAGTGGAGTACGATCGGTCTTTAGAGATCAGGGATGTAATATTGAACCTGTGCCTCTTGATAAGGACGGATTGTCAGTAGAAACTATACACACGAGCAAGGCGAAAGCGGTATATTTAACACCATCTCACCAATTTCCATTTGGTATGGTTTTGCCTATAACAAAAAGATTGCGATTACTAAAATGGGCTTATCAAACAGGGGGATATATTATTGAGGATGATTATGACGGTGAGTTTCGATACCGGGGACAGCCAATTCCATCGTTGAAATCTCTAGATGAAGAGGAAAAGGTAATTTATTTAGGTACATTTTCTAAATCATTTCTTCCTTCAGTCAGATTAAGTTATATCGTATTTCCACCTTCTCTAATGGTTCAATATTCACAAAAGTTTTCGGCTTATAATCAATCTGTCTCTCCTATTATTCAGGGGGCTATGGCTCAGTTCATGCAATCCGGTGAATTCGAAAGGCATATTCGAAGAATGCGCAAGCTATATCAAAAAAAACATCAGACCCTGCTAAAAAGTATTGAACAATACATGGGTACTAAAGTAAAAATTGTTGGAGAAAAGTCAGGCCTACATATTTTATTGAAACTAAAAGGGATAACAGCCTTAGAGCTGATCGAAAGGGGTTTTAAGAAGGGTGTCAAAATTTATTCCCCTGCAATGTTTTGGCTTCATCCGTCCATCGAGAGTAATTCCTATATCATGATAGGATTTGGTGGTTTATCAATTGAAGAAATTGAAAATGGAGTTAAATTACTCGCTAGTTGCCTCCCGGAAATGGAAATTGGCGAGATATAATGAAACCATAAAACCTTATATGTTGAATAATAGGCTTGAATTAGTGTTATAAAACCTTAGTTAGATATTTTACGAAGAACCGTATCACAAGTAAATACGGTTCTTTAGAAGAGTACTATTTAAATACGAGAATGGTGCTCTTTATATTTAAAAATATGTAGATAAGTATGTGTAATATTCGAGTATGTTTTTCTATTTAAGAGTATATTTGATTGACCATTTTTCCAACCTATACAAATTGTATACGAATATTTTTCTTACGTTTAAACTGTTCAAGGTGATTCGGCTGGATTTCTTCAATACTAATCTCTCGTTCTATTAATTTCTGTTCCCCATCACCAGCCCAAAAAATAAGTAACTGTACGTTTTCACTCGCCTTTATATGTGTCTTTATATAATCTACAAAATCAGTTAAAAATTTGCCTTTCCAATTTCCGTCTAACGAATAAGCATATTCTTTTTCAGTATAAAAAGCTAAATCATAAGGTGGGTTATTACAAAAAGATATTACCAGCTCACCAAATGCTGACGCATCCGGTGCATGTAAAATGCGTGTATCATCATCCATCGAATGCCAAGACTGCACTGGTGTTTTGTCTGAAATTGGATATAATTTCTTTAGTTCTCTTACTGTAATTTCAGTAATACCGCTATAATCTACTTCTTCTAGTGGACAATCAGAAACTAGGAATGTAAATAAAGACATATGTTTTGAACAAGCTCCTTTAAAAGATTAGTAGTTATTTAATTCAACGGTATGTTGTTTTTTCCCTCTAAATGTATTACAAAAAAGGTATTTTGTTAGGATTAATACTGTTCATTTCATTGGAAACGTACTTAGACCAGTAATGGAGAACGGTATCACAAGTGATAGTAAAGTGGAAGTTTGAATTAATAATATAAAAAGAAAGACGCCTTAAAAATTGTACCTGTCACCACCCGTATTAATTTATCGACATTATTCAGGGAGTGACAGGTACTGTTTTATAACCAAACAAACCCCTCTGTTGAAAGAGATTAATAATTTGCAATTGCAGGAGTCATTAATGCTTTATTTATAATTAGAATAAAATAATTTAGTCTGAAGAATATCTATTGAACGCTCTATATCTTTTAAATCTTCTTTAGTAGCATTTTGAATTCGCTCTAAAAAGCGGGATTCTATGGATGCAAAAGCTTCGTTCATTAAAAGTTCTCCATCTTGAGATAAACAAATATATTGTTTTCGTTTATCTTTACTATCCCCTATCTTTTTAATTAAATTTTTTTCACTCAATTTGCTTAGTTCACGACTGGTGTTTGGCATAGACATTTGCATACAGTCATTAATCTCACTAGGTGTCACTGGTTGACTTATTGCAATATTCTCAAGAATTTTATATTGAACTTGGGTAATTGAATCAGATTTCACATCTTTAGTTAATTCATGAGTTACACGATGTACTGATGCCGAAAATGATACGAATTTATTAAAAAGGATACTTTTGTCCATTTCTCTCACCTCTTATTGCAAAGGTAACAAAAAGATTATCAAAATACAATTATCAATTGATAACAAAGTTAGATGGTGATATGATTTGATTATCAAATGATAAATAAGAGGTGCGCCATGAAGATGCTAATCGTTTATACTTATCCAAATCATAAAAGTTTGAATTACGCATTTTTTCAAAATGTAATGAAGGGAAGTAGCGAAAATCCCTATATTACGGAGGTAAAAGTTCTCGATTTATATGAAGAGGGGTTTAATCCACTTCTAGTATTTAACGAGGAAAAACGAAGACGTGATATGCATACAGATCCTAATATTGAAAAATACAGAAAACAAATTACATGGGCTGACAAGATTGTCTTTATCTATCCAATTTGGTGGGGAAGACCCCCTGCGATGCTTTTGGGATATATCGATCAATTATTTGCTTCCAATTTTGCATATAAAGATAAAAAAGGGTACTTTCCAGAAGGTCTATTAAAGGGGAAATCCGTAGTATGTGTATCTACCATGAAGGGACCTACTCACTATCCATTTCTTTGGTTGAATAATGCGCATAAAATTTTAATGAAAAGAGCCTTATTTAATTTTGTAGGGATCAAGAAAGTGAAGTTTTTCGAATTTGGGAACATGGAAAGTCCAAAAGGAAATCAGATGAAAAAGTTAGAAAGGATTTATAAATATTTCAAAAAGATAGACCAGTAAAAAATAATAAAACGTTATGTCCTTTAAGTGGAACCTCATTCACAGTTATGATGTTGAACAGTACCATAAGTAAGTGAGGGTTAATTAATATGAGATTCGAGTAGGAGGGAAGTGATTAGTCTTATTCGATTCCATCCATCTAATTCTCCGAAAAATGGATTTGATATTACTAACGCAAAATAACTAACCATTTTTTAGACTCCACCTTCCAAGAGATCCTCATGGATGCACCATTATATATGAGATGGCCAGTAAATATGATTTATACCTTCAGGATTGCAATTATCTAATTTTTATTAAATTTCCAAAAAGTCAAGTTGACACCTGATTTTGAAGCGTTTACAATTAAATTAGCTATTAGACATTAGAACATTTAGTTAGTTATTATACGTTACTTAGAAAAATGGAAAGAGTTGTTTAAATGGCATTAAGTAAAGATCGTATTGGTAAAAACGCTATCTTACTTTTGCTTTCTGATGATTCATCTGAACATCTTGCAATGCTCGAGCAGTTGAATTGGAAGAGTTGTACGGGAAAAGTTGGATCGATGGATGAACATAAGGTAGTTGCTGCAATTGAAACAGCGGCTAAGAAAAATGGGATTATAAATCCGGATGTTTATCGCGAATCACACGCATTATACCATGCGATTATTGAAGCGTTGAATGGGATAACGAGAGGTCAAGTGCAATTAGGATCTGTACTAAGAACAGTTGGTTTATCATTTGCAGTTTTACGTGGAAACCCATATGAAAATGAGCAAGAGGGAGATTGGATTGCTGTTTCCTTATACGGGACAATTGGCGCACCGGTTAAAGGCTTTGAGCATGAAACAATCGGTTTAGGAATTAATCACATATAATTTGCCCATAGAATTTAGTTAATAGGGGGCTATATCATGTAATCGCTTTTTAGTGATTTCTTTGATATAGTCCCCTTTTCTAATTGGTCAAAAGGAATTTGAAGGGAGACAAAAAGATGGTTACATTAAATGGTCAAACACTTACTTTTTCAGATGTACGAAAAGTTTTATTTGATGGAGAAAAAGTTGATTACTCTGAGGAAAGCATGAGAAAGGTTCAGGAAAGTCGAAAAGCGGTAGAAAAAATTGTTTCCGAGGAGCGAATAGTTTACGGAATTACAACAGGTTTTGGAAAATTTAGCGATGTGTTTATAGGAAAAGAAGATGTTGAAGCGCTACAGCTAAATTTAATTCGCTCCCATGCTTGCGGGGTAGGAGAGCCTTTTCCAGAAGTTGTATCACGTGCGATGATTCTCCTTCGAGCAAATGCATTATTAAAGGGCTTTTCCGGTGTACGTCCTGTTGTCATTGAAAGGTTGCTAGAGTTATTAAATGCTGGAATTCATCCGGTAATTCCTCAGCAAGGGTCACTAGGTGCTAGTGGTGATTTAGCCCCACTGTCACATTTAGCTTTAGTATTAATCGGAGAAGGAGAAGTCTTTTATAAAGGTGAAAAAATACCCGCAATACAAGCATTATCGAAAGAAGCAATTTTGCCGATTACGTTAACAGCAAAAGAAGGTTTAGCACTTATTAATGGTACCCAGGCGATGACTGCAATGGGTGTTGTTGCTTACTTGGAAGCAGAAAAATTAGCTTACCAAACTGAACTAATTGCATCAGTTACAATAGAAGGTTTACGTGGGATTATTGATGCATTTGACGAAGACATTCATCTTGCACGTGGCTATAGAGAGCAAGTTGAAGTTGCAGAGCGCATACGTGGCTACTTGGCAGATAGTTCTTTAACAACAAAGCAGGGAGAACTTCGTGTACAGGATGCATATTCAATCCGTTGTATTCCACAAGTACATGGTGCCTCGTGGCAGACATTAAACTATGTGAAAGAAAAATTGGAAATTGAAATGAATGCTGCTACTGATAATCCGTTAATTTTTGATAACGGTGAAAAAGTTTTATCTGGTGGTAATTTCCACGGTCAACCGATTGCATTTGCCATGGATTTTTTAGCAATTGCCGTGGCGGAACTAGCAAACATATCAGAACGCCGAATTGAACGGCTAGTAAATCCACAATTAAATGATTTGCCACCGTTTTTAAGTCCTGAACCAGGCTTACAATCAGGTGCGATGATTATGCAGTATGTCGCAGCATCACTTGTATCAGAAAACAAAACTTTGGCACACCCAGCAAGTGTGGATTCCATCCCTTCATCCGCAAATCAAGAGGATCACGTTAGCATGGGGACGATTGGATCAAGACATGCATATCAGGTAATTACAAATACACGTCGAGTGTTAGCGATTGAAGCAATTTGCGGGCTGCAGGCTGCGGAAATTCGAGGGAAAGATAAGATGGCTTTAACTACACGAGGATTTTTAGAGAATGCAAGAAAAATTGTTCCATTTATTAATGCAGATCGAGTATTTTCTAAGGATATTGAGGCAATGAATAACTGGTTAAAGAATGGAACCTTTCAATTTAAAAGATGTGAAGCATTAATAGAGGGATAGAGGGCGGATAGAAAATAGGCATAATTCTCGACTACAGACATACTTGCAATCTAGCAGGGTTCCAAAATATTATATTTAAAGAGTAACAGCATTCTTACCATTACTGGCCCCTATTCAAACTCTAGAATTTTCATTATTATTAAAAAAGCACCTTTTGCATGATCTGACCCAAGAAAGTTAGACATATATAATTAGGCTACTCCAAGGACCTGAGTTCGGTATTCCACCGGGCTTAGGTCTTTTAATTTTGACTTCATTCGTTTGTTATTATAATAGTAAA
>NZ_RXNR01000010.1 GCF_003966145.1 Lysinibacillus telephonicus | reverse complement strand
TATAATACTCGAAGAGTGTTTTTACCCCAAATAAGTCGGTTAAATACCCAATAATCTATTAAAATTACAAAAGACCTTCAGAATAAGCCCATTCTGAAGGTCTTTTGTCAACAACCTGAAAGAAGATTTCGGATATTACCGAAATCTTCTTTTTATCTTAATATGCTAATCCAAATAATGCTTTAATATGTGATAAGTAACGAACGTGACTAGCTTCTTTCATTAATGATGCTGGTAAGCCTTTAAGTGGAATGTTGTTTTCTCCAACTGTTGCAACACCATCTTTACGGCCAAGGCTAGCAAGTGTACCAGAGTTGACTGGGCTAAAGGATTCAAGTTTATGACCACGAAGTGTAGCAAATAAATTATATCCAGCAGTTTCTCCCATTTGCCAAGCGATTTGAGCTGTTGGTGCATATAATGGACGTCCGCCATCTGCTGGCAATGCAACAGAAGCATCTCCAATAACGAATACTTCAGGATGTGAAGTTGATTGAAGGAATTCGTTAATTGTTGCTTTACCGCGATCACAAGCAAGTCCTGATTCTTGAACGAAAGGAAGAGCAGCAACCCCACCAGTCCAGATGAATGTGTTTGCTTCAATAACAGTACCATCTTTAAGAGAAATTTTATTTCCTTCAACACCAGTTACAGGAAGTCCTGTTAAGAATTCAACCCCACGTTTTGATAGGGACTCAGTAGCACGTTGAATTAAATCATCTGGAAGTACTGGTAAAATTTTTGGACCAGCTTCTACTAATTTAATGTTTAAATCGCGGAAGTCAACTCCATATTTTTTTGCAACTTTTGGGAAATTGTCAACGATTTCACCAACTAGTTCAACACCAGTTAAACCGCCGCCTCCGATAACGATTGTTCCATCAGCAGGGTTTTTTGATTTTGCAAATTCAGCAATTTTACTTTCAATATGTGCATTGATGCGATTTGCATCATCTACAGATTTTAATACCATACTATTTTCTTCTAGACCAGGGATACCGAAGAAACCAGTTTGGCTTCCTAGGGCAACTACAAGGTAGTCGTATTGTAAAACTGATCCATCAGCAAGAAATACTTCTTTATTATTTACTGAGAAAGATTTAACTTCATTTACTACAACATCTACATCTTTTCCTTTAAATAACTTTGTTAAAGGGAACGAAATTGCAGGTTCTGAAATTGTTCCACCTGCAAGACGGTGTAATTCTGTAATAAGTTGATGTGTAGGGTATTTATTTACCACTGTAACTTTAGCTTCTTCTCTACCCAAATATTCACGAAATTTTAGAGCAGTTAATAAACCGCCGTAACCTCCACCTAAGATGACGATTTCTTTTGCCATGATAATCCTCCGTCCTAACTAAGTTCTTTGAATGAATCTATACTAAGCTTTTCGTTCAGCTTGAATTTGTAA
The DNA here is from genome assembly GCF_003966145.1 of Lysinibacillus telephonicus. Taxonomy (GTDB): domain Bacteria; phylum Bacillota; class Bacilli; order Bacillales_A; family Planococcaceae; genus Ureibacillus; species Ureibacillus telephonicus. Next base: position 90,553 of record NZ_RXNR01000010.1, on the reverse strand, counting down.
AAACGCGTTTGCGAAACGCAAAAGTTTTTGAACTTCAGGGTCTTTCAATAATTTTAATACACCAAATAAACCAACAGCTTCTGTTGCCTCATCTGCACGCTCTTTTGCTTCAATTGCAGCTGAAGCAAGATTTTTTACTGAGCCAATAACTGGTTCTGCTACTTCTTTAACAGCGTTTACTGTATCGCTTTTTAATACTTCATCAGTAGCTACTAATTGAGCTAAGTCGTAAGCTTTTGTTAAAAGAGTTACAGCCTCAGTCAATTTTGGCAACTGCTCTACTAGAGTACTTAATGATTCTTGAACTTCAGGTTTTAATAATTGATCAAGTAGATCTTGTTTTTGTTGGCTTCCAGTTGACTGTGCTTGAATCAATTCTTCTGACATATCCAATTCTCCTTTACATTGCATTTCTGCTTATTATTTAGATAAGTTTGATAATTTTTTCACATATAGCCACTCAATTCAATTGATTCCAATTAATCTTTTTACTAGATGTGAATTATCTATACAAAAAATTGGTACGTAATTCATGATAATATAAATAATCTCTAAAACAAATAGACTTTTTATAAAAAGATTAGTTGGAAATGCAACAAAACATTTTAACTAAGATTCGCATAATTCTGACATGGTGATTTTGTACAAAAATGTTGCAAATTATTGAACATTATGTGCTGTATAGTTTGAATTATACGACTTATCTCTTGAAATTTCTAATAAATATTATTTTTTATTTTTTGTCTAATAATAAAGTACGAACTTTAGAAGAATGTGTTTCGTAACTGCACCTATTAGCTCTTATAAGTAGTAGTTAGTGCTCACAATTAATAATTGTGTCGAAAGATGTTAATGATTGTGGTTATTTGGGAGTGGCGTCGACATTTTCTTTTTAAATTCCTTTGTATAATTCGTAGCTTCCATTAATGCTTTTTCTTCAAGTGGAATCCGAACTGAAAGCATTATGAAATTAAGTATAGTAAAGCTAAAAGCGGTTATATAAGCTTGAAACATTAATGGAATTAGTAGAATTTCAATACTCACAATAGTGTAATTAGGGTGTCTCATAAAAAGATATGGCCCCTTTTTAACAACATGGCTTCCTGGAAGGATGATAATTTTCGTATTCCAAAAAGAGCCTAAAGAAAGCAAACACCAAATCCGTAATGCTTGAACAATTAAAAACAGAATAAATAGCCATAAAAAAAGGGGAGAGATTCCTCGATTAAACAAAATTACTTCTGCAATTAAGCAAATAAAAAAACTGACATGCATAGCAATCATATATGGATAATGAGATGCTCCAACCTCGTATGCCCCTTTTGACAGCATTTTCTTTTCATTTCGTTTTGCAATAATTACCTCTATAATTCTTTGCAATATCACAAGTATAACAAAGATAATAAAATACATTTTATTCCCTCCATTGAAGTAATACAGCTTCTCCACTAAATCCAGGACCAAGTGCAACCAGTAATCCGTATGCATTTGGCGGGTTTTCTTTTAGCATAAATTGTTCAAGTACATATAACACAGTGGGTGAAGACATATTGCCATGCTTTTTTAACACTTTGCGTGAAATGGCTGTATGTTGTTCGGTCAGGTGTAATGTATCTTCGTATGCTTTCAATACTTTCTTGCCGCCAGGGTGAGCGATTAAATTATGGAGTTGTTTTTTTGAAATATGTTGTTCGTTTAGAAAATCGTCTATGAATGGTCCTAACCATTTAGAAATAATTGAAGGGATATCTCTTGAAAATATGACATGAAAACCATCGTTTTTTATATCCCACCCCATTACATCTTCAGAATTTGGCAACCATTTTGAAGCGGTACTTATTATACGTGGGACAAGCTTCCTATTATTCAAATTAACATTATCTCCGCATATTAAAATACATGCTACACCGTCAGCAAAAAGTGAGGCTCCAACAAGATTGCTTTTTGAATAGTCATTTTGTTGGAAGGTCAAGCTGCAAAGTTCAACACAAACAACGAGTACTTTTTCATTCGGATGAGCTAAACAATAATCAAAAGCTCTACTAACACCTGAGGCACCGCCTGCACATCCGAGGCCCCATATTGGTATTCGTTTAATACGATCCGAAAAGGACAGTTTATTCATAACTCTTGCATCAATACTAGGAGTTGAAATGCCTGTGCTTGAAACAAAAATAATTGCATCAATTTCCTCAGTCGATAAGGGGTGCATTAAAAAGTTTGTATTTTGGAGGCAAGATTTAATGACCTCAACGCTATAACTCACTGCCAGCTCTATATATAAATTATTGCGTTCCTCAAAGCTATGGTTGGTTTTATGCCAGTCAAGGGGAACACAAAACTGGCGCTGCTCGATTTCACCATTTTCAAATACTTTTAATAATCGTTCTAGATGAGGGATTTTGTTTTGAAAAAGTTCTTTTGTCAATTGTTCTATATTGGATTGCTTTAATATATGAGGAGGATTATATGTACTAACTGAAGCAATTTTAGGCATGTAAAATCTCCTTTTTTAAAGTTAGTTTTTCCAAGTAGTTTCTAAATATGCAAAGAGACTGGCAAACCTAAATGATTGCTAAATGAGTACGTATAAAAACTAAAAAAGAGCAGTGAATTTGTTATCAATGCTCCTTTTTAATCCTATCTAATAATTTTTTATCATCATTTAGAGTAATTGTTTTTAGCATTAGCTCTAAGTACAGCAGGAAGTAATCGATACAATCCTTTATTAACTCAGTATATACGTAAAAATCCGGGGATTTTTGGTAATGTAAATAGTCACTTTTTAGGACTTCCAATAACTTTTTAGAGAAAAGATGGATATTTGTTGCGTGAAATTGTTCCAAGCATGTTGTTAGGCTGCAAAAAAGAATTTCATCCTCTGATTCGGGATGCTCCAAAATGGCGATATCTTTCAGTAAAATTTCAAGCGACTTGATAAAACCAAAAAATGCAATATCGTTATACCCTAATATTTCCGAATTAATGGATTGTATATAAAGTTTTTGGAAAGTACTCGACGTATTCTTTATTAATGAACTTTCATTAAAGCCATACTTTGGAATGGAGATAAGGTATTTGTCACTCGAAACTACCTCATTACCAAAGTCATTAAAGATAAAGTAATGCTTTTTACATGAGGGACATGATAAAGATATTACACCAATTTTAAAGCTGCCGTTTTCTAAAGAATGACTGCTCTCAGGATTCGGGTGAATATCCAAATTACAATGAGGACACTTATTGATAACTATGTATTCCTGATTATCATATTCATAATGAATTTTTTTTAATTTTGTTTCATGGTTTTGCATTGATGTTATTATCTCCTTTAATCTTTTATGAGCCTTGATATATATCCATTCTTTAAAAGCATGAAATGGCAGTATGCCTAATTATATAATTACCAAAATCACCATGAAAAATTCGATAATATGTAAAAAATAGGATAATACTAAAAGCGCGAAGCTGTTTTGCCTCGCGCTTTTATTGAAATGATAAACAACAGTTATTTCTCTTTTAAGAAAGCTAAAATAGCATCCCTTAAAAACTCGGTGCCACCTTCAACTACTTTATCGTAATATGCTTTAAAGCGTTCATCTGCAACATACATTTCCGCTAGTCCTGCATGAGCTTCTTTTGTATATGATGGCCATGAGTACATTAGCCACTCTTTATGTTTTCTAGCTAATTGCTGTGCCAAGGGCGATGCAGGGTCACCTGTTTCATAGGCCTTTGGTAAAAGATTTAGAATCTCATCCCCAAGTTTCTCCAGCGCCGCATAATCTTCCTTAGACATACCTTGTAATTTAGCGTTTGAATCATTTACTACTTTATCCCCATACTTTTCTCGTATTTCCTTACCATACTTCTCCTCGTTTTCTGCTATCAATTTGTCTTTAAATGCTTCAAATTTTTCATCATTTTGCATAATGATTTCTCCTTTCTCATGAGCGATTGTTTTTTCAACCGTCTCGATTAATTTATTTAGGCGGGTACGTTTTTGTATAAGCTTTTTGTAATGTTGGTGTAAAGCCTCTTTTTGGTCAAAGTTTGGATCATTCATGATTGAGACAATTGTTTCTAAATCGACATCTAATTCTCGGAAAAATAAAATCTGTTGTAAACGATCGACTTCATTTTGACCATAAATCCGATAACCGGAGCTATTAATTCTCGCCGGTTTTAGTAAATTGATTTCGTCGTAATAGCGTAATGTTCGGGCGCTAACATTCGCTAATTTTGCTAGCTTGCTTATTGTATATTCCACTGTAATCCCCCTCCTGATTTTTATCATAAAGATTGACGTAACGTGAATGTCAATAAATTAATTGAAATAAATTTTTGGTAATGTTAAAATTTGTATTAAGTTAGTTAGTTGAATAACTAAAAAGGAGTGTAATACTATGGCAAAACCAAATGTTATTAATAAAAGTATTCTTATTAATAGCGCCAAAGAATGTATAGTTGAGAATGGCATCGAAAATTTCACTCTGCGTTCAGTAGCGGATAAAGCCGAAGTAACTCAAGGGACGATTTATTATCATTTTCGAACGAAAGAACAACTGCTTATAGAAATTGTTGAAGGAATTTGTGAATCAACTTGGAATGAGTTATCAAAAAAAGATGAAATAATTGTTAAAGAAGCTTTGCAATATGCAAAAAGCCGTTGTACTTACGATTCTTTTTTTCATAAACTGTTTTTTTCCTTAGTAGCGGCAAGTTTTAATAATGTAAAAATCCGTGAACAATTAGGACAAATCTTATCTTTAGAAAATGAAGCGTTATACAATAAAATTAGCAGTGCTTGGACAAAATCTCCAATAAACGGTGTAGATAATGAAACTTGGGGTATAATCTTCAATGCCATAATTGATGGAATTGCATTACAAACAATCCTACAAAAGGATTTCCCTGTTGAGAAAGTATACGATCAATTAGAGAACTTGATTTTAGGATTAAATTCTTTAAGTATGGGGGAAATGAAAAAATGAAAAGTTATATAAAAACTTCATTTTTTGGATTAATTGTTTGGTTCCTTGCAACTCTATTTTTTGTTTTGTTTGGGGAGTATGTTCTTTATGCACCGGGATCAAAGGGCTTTTTAGTTAGTTTAACTTTATTATTGCTAGGCACAGGAATTTTGCTATACTTCACTACAAGGATTTACATGCTTTTCGATAAAACAAAACATGCACCTTTAAAATTTGGATTAGTAGGTACAATTATTGGACTCACATTAGATATGTTTTCAATCTCGAATTACAAATCTATTTTTCCTAGTTTAGAACCATCTCAGGTTATTTCTTTTACTGCATGGATGAGTTTTGCGTATGCACTCTACCTTATTATTCCCATTTTGATGGAAGTGAAGAATATAAAAACAAATGAAATTAATATTTAAAAATGTTTATTATAAATTATTAATCGGATAATATTAATCATGACATACATGCATTTGAAAGGTAGCAGCAATGATGGAAAATAAAAACATTCAAGTAAAGCAGCCGAAATATCAAAAAATAGCAGCTGATATCGCATCAAAAATTGTAGAAAAGAAATATTTAGTCGGGGAAAAAATTTACGCAAGATCTTCCTTGGCAAGTCAGTATGGTGTATCCTCAGAGACGGCAAGAAGGGCAATTGCTGTTCTTCAAGACTTGGAAATAGTAGAAGCTACTAAGGGTAGTGGAGTCATGATTAAATCCTACGAAAAGGCAGCGCAATTTGTTCATCAATTTCTAGAAGTCCAATCGATTTATCAAGTACAGTTAGAGATGCTTGAAAGTATAAAGCGGCAAAGGGAAGAGCTGAATGTGTTGCAGGAAACAACAGAACGTCTTGTAAATCGTACAGAAAGATTTAAATCAGTGAATCCTTTTGTACCTTTTCAAGTTGAAATTCTTGAAAACTCTCCATATATTTCACAATCTATTGGAACGATTAATTTTTGGCAAAATACAATGGCGACAATTGTTGGAATTAGGAGAGGTGATGAACTATTACTCTCCCCAGGACCTTATGCAACTTTCCAACAGCATGACATAATATATTTCATTGGAAACGATGAATGCTTAGAGCGGGTACAAAAATTTTTATATCCAAATTAATGAAGGACTAACTGAATATCGACTTCTACAAAGAATTTTATCAATCTGCTCAATCTATTTAGATGGGGCAGATTTTTTATTTGTTTAGTTTGAATGAAGGCAACTTCCTTTTTTTACTTCGGTGTGTTCAAAAAGAATAGTTCTATCATGGAAGAATCAGCCCTCCATTACGCTGCATCTACAGAAATTTGGAGTAAAATTCAAACGAGAAAAATTGCAATTCAGACTTATGTTGAATTGCAATTTTTTCTTTCAAACTCGTAATAGTAATAAAAATACCAGTAGATACATATATTGGTTATTTGACACAAGTAACAACCTTTTGTTACGATTAGGTTGTCACTTCGTTGTAATCTTTTTGATACTTTTATGAAAATAATTGGAAAGGAGTATGGTATGGAGAAAATTAGAGTAGAACATGTTACGAAAATTTTCGGTAAGCATATTGGCAATGCCTTGAAGCTTGTCGAGCAAAAACAAAGTAAAACTGAAATATTAAAACAAACAGGTGCTACGATAGGCGTTTATGATGCAAGCTTCACAGTTAATGAAGGTGAAATATTTGTTATTATGGGTCTTTCAGGCAGTGGTAAGTCAACATTGGTTAGATTATTAAATCACCTCATCGAACCTACTAGTGGCAGTATCTACATAGATAACGAAAACATCTCCAAAATGAACAAACAACAGCTCAGAAAAATTAGACGTGAAAAAATGAGCATGGTGTTTCAAAACTTCGGTTTATTTCCACAGCGAACAGTATTAGCAAATACCGAATATGGATTAGAGGTACGCGGCATCTCAAAAGAAGAACGACGATTGAAAGCAGAAAAGGCTTTAGAAAATGCGGGATTATTACCATATAAGGATCAATATCCGAACCAGCTTTCAGGTGGTATGCAGCAACGTGTTGGTTTAGCAAGAGCATTAGCAAATGACCCTGATATTTTGTTAATGGATGAAGCTTTTTCTGCGCTCGATCCATTAATACGAAAAGACATGCAAGATGAACTATTAGATTTACAACAAAAACTTAAAAAGACAATTATTTTCATAACGCATGATCTAAATGAAGCTTTACGTATTGGAGACCGCATCGCACTAATGAAAGATGGGAAAATCATCCAAGTTGGAACAGGGGAAGAAATTTTAACTAATCCCGCGAATGATTATGTTAAGACTTTCCTTGAAGATGTTGACCGTTCAAAAGTGCTAACAGTGGAAAATGCAATGATACGCCCAATCTCAGTAAATATTGAGATGGATGGACCGAAAGTGGCTTTGCAACGTATGCGTGAAGAAGAGGTAAGTGTATTACTTGCCGTTGACAAAAAGAGAGAGTTTAAAGGTTATATTACTGCGGATGATGCACTGGAGGCATCAAAACGCGGTGAAAAAAGCGTGGTCGGTTTCTTAAAAACAGATATGCCAACAGTACCACCAGATATGCTTATTCAAGATGTATTAGGTCTCATTTCCGAATCACCGACACCTATTGCAGTTGTAAATGAAAATAAACTTGCTGGGGTATTAATAAGAGGCGTTGTTATCCAATCACTTGCTTCTAATTCTGAGGGGGTGAATAAGGATGAGTAAGATGCTGGATAGTATTCCTAGCTTACCTGTTGCAGATGCAGTTGAGAGCTTTATGGACTTGTTAACTGGAAATTTTTCATCGCTATTTGAATTTGTTCAAAGTGGCGGCAAAACAGCAATGGAGTTTATTACAGATATACTCATTGCTGTTCCACCGGTTGTATTTATTATTCTTATAGCGCTTATAGCGTTTTTTGCAACGAGAAAGAAATTTGGATTAGCAGTATTCTCAATAATAGGGTTGTTATTTATATATAACCAAGGTTTATGGGAAGAGTTAATGAATACGATAACGCTTGTCATATTTGCAAGTATTATCGCAATTATTATAGGTATTCCTTTTGGTATTTTAATGTCGAAAAGTTCAATTGCAGAAGCAATTGTCAAACCTATATTAGATTTCATGCAAACAATGCCTGGTTTTGTATATTTAATACCGGCTGTTGCTTTTTTTGGTATTGGAGTTGTACCTGGTGTTTTTGCGTCAGTTATTTTCGCTTTGCCACCGACAGTTCGTTTTACTAACTTAGGAATACGACAAGTACCAAGAGAATTAGTAGAAGCTGCTGATTCTTATGGTAGTACTGGATGGCAAAAACTTATAAAAGTTGAATTGCCACTAGCAAAATCTACAATTATGGCAGGTATTAACCAAACCGTACTGTTATCTTTATCGATGGTAGTTATTGCTTCAATGATTGGTGCTCCTGGTTTAGGTCGAGAAGTATTATCTGCTTTGCAACGTGCTCAAGTAGGCAATGGTTTTGTTGCGGGACTTAGTCTAGTAATCTTTGCTATTATTGTTGATCGTTTAACGCAAAGCTTGAATAAAAAGAAATAAAAATAGAAAGGGAGATTGGATGAACTTAAAAAAATTAAAAATGATGGGCTTAGTGCTTGGTATGGGTGCAATATTAGCAGCATGCGGTGGTGCTAATGAAGGTGAAAATGCTTCTGAATCAACAGGTGATTCGAATGGAGCAGCAAAAGAAGAATCTAAGGAAATTAACTTAGCATATGTTGAATGGGATACTGAAGTAGCTTCGACACATGTTGTAGGGAAAGTATTAGAAGATTTAGGCTATGATGTTACATTAACTCCATTAGATAACGCAATTATGTGGGAAGCAGTTGCTAATGGTGAGGCAGATGCAATGGTGGCTGGCTGGCTGCCAAATACACATGCTGCACAATATGAACAATATAAAGACAGTCTAGTTGAGCTAGGCGAAAATTTAACAGGTGCTAAAATTGGCTTAGTAGTGCCTTCTTATATGGATGTCGATTCAATTGAAGATTTAACAGATGAAGCAAACAAGGCAATTACAGGTATTGAACCTGGTGCAGGTGTTATGGCTGCAACAGAACAAGCCTTAGAAGAATATGAAAACTTAGCGGATTGGGAATTGCTACCATCTTCTTCTGGTGCAATGACTGTTGCATTAGGGCAAGCAATTGAAAATGAAGAAGAAGTAATTGTTACAGGCTGGTCTCCACACTGGAAATTCTCATCTTATGATTTGAAATATTTAGAAGATCCTAAAGGTGTATTTGGTGGAGAAGAAACAATTAATACATTTGCTCGCCAAGGATTAGAGGAAGAAATGCCTGAAGCTTATAAAGTATTAGATGCATTCCACTGGACAACAGAAGATATTGAAGCTGTAATGCTTGAAATAAACGGCGGCACTGACCCAGAAGAAGCAGCTGCAAAATGGGTACAAGAAAACCCAGATAAAGTAGCTGAATGGACAGAAAGTGTAGAATAAGCTAGGTTTGAATCATTAATTTCTAATAAGAATTCTATATTAATGGATGTTAAGAATATTAACATTGCTAAAAAATAAAAGGAGTTATCTAAATTTTAGATAACTCCTTAAATTTTAAGGAGATAGAAAATTGAGGAAATTAAAATTACTGAAAACAATGCTTGGTTTATCTGTCGCTTTACTATTAACTGGCTGTGGTAGCGAAGCAGGATCGAAAAATGTACAGGGTAGTGGGAATGCCGAAGGGGATCCTGCGAATTTAGGTGAACAATTAAATTATACGATTACAGGAATAGAACCTGGAGCAGGAACGACGGAGCTTGCTAGAAACACTTTAGAGGAATATGAAAATCTAAAGGGCTGGGAACTTATAGAAAGCTCCACTGCAGGAATGTTATCTTCTCTGGATAAAGCGATAAATAATGAGGAACCAATTATTGTAACAGGTTGGACTCCACACTGGATGTTTGTTAATTATGATTTAAAATATTTAGAAGATCCAAAAGGTACATTTGGAGGAATTGAAAATATCAACACAATTGTAAGAAAAGGTTTCGAAGAGGACATGCCAGATGCATATAAAATTGTTGATCGATTTTATTGGGAACCGAAAGATATGGAAGAAGTGATGTTTGCCGCACAAGATATTTCTTTTGAAGAGGCAGCAAAAAATTGGGTAGAAAAAAATCAAGATAAAGTTGCTGAATGGACAGAAGGCACGGAAAAGGTAGATGGAAAAGAGATTGAATTAGTATCAACACCTTGGGATACTGAACGTGCTTCCGGTAATGTGATGAAAACAATATTAGAGCAACAAGGCTATAAGGTAACATTAACACCAGTAGATCCAGTGATTATGTTCCAGGCAATTGCTTCGGGTGAAGGTGATGTATCGGTTGCTCCATGGTTGCCTGCAACACATGCTTCTTTCTATGAACAATATAAGGATGACATTATCGATTTAGGTGAAAACTTAATAGGTGCCAAGATTGGCATGGTAGTTCCAAAATATATGGATATCGATTCAATCGAGGATATACCTCCTATAGAGTAACTTGTGTTAATTAGTATTTTAAAAGGAGAATTTCGTAGTGGAGTTCTCCTTTTAAAATTTTAATAATAGGCTATTTATCTAATTGATCGTAACCAATTACTGTCCAAATCCCTGTTGGATCCTGTCTGATTAAACGTTTCAAATAGACAATGTTGATTGGTGTATCCTCATCATTCACTTCTACGACAGCAATTTCATCTGTACTATACAGTAATTTTAAATTGCCAATCTCGATAGGATAGTCTCCTTCTATACCACCAGGCGAAACCTGCAAACTAACAAATACTTGAGTTGTCATAAGAGGATCTAATCTCCAAGGAGAATGTCCTTCATCTACACTTTTTTGTGCATTCTTTTCTTTTGTTATGTCATACGGTACCTCTACTTGTGGATCGATATCGTATTCCTTTGCTTGAACAGGAAAGATGATATTGTTATAAACATCAAGGCTTTCTAGTTCATAAATCAGCTCATTCGATTCAAGAAATGCAGGAATTGCTTTTTCTTCAATGATATCCACAGTAAAAACCTCCGTCTTCTATAGGTGTGTGAAAGACTATCGTTATTATTTACATTATATCTATTTTTATGAATTATATTTGTTAAGAACTTTATTAATGGTACGATTTAATTCCTCAATATTAATTTTATTTACTTTTGAGTTATCGATTTTATATTTTTCTTTTAATTGAAGAATTCGTGTTACACTTTCATCAATTCTTTCTTCTGATATTTCTCCGCTTTCTACAGCTTTTTTTAATGCTTGAAAACTAGAAATGACATTATGATAATCGTGAGCGATTAAGATAATATCACTGCCCGCTTTTACAGAGTTAACAGCAGCTGCTGTAATATCATAGTTATTTGTAATTGCCTTCATTGTTAAATCATCTGTAATGACTACTCCATCAAAATTAAGTTGTTCTCTTAAAATTCCCGTAATTATCTCTTTAGACATAGATGATGGGAATGTTGAATCAATTTTTGGAAGAAGAATATGGGCAACCATTACAACATCGGTTCCTTCGGCAAAAGCCTTTTTAAAAGGAATAAGCTCAAGTTTCTTAAGTTGGTCTAATGATTTATTTACTACAGGCAAGTCTAAATGTGAATCTACGGCAGTATCTCCGTGTCCAGGGAAATGTTTTACAACAGAAATAATATTCTGTGACTGCAATCCTTTCATAACCTCTATACCAAAGGAACTAACTATATCAGGGTTGTCTCCAAATGACCGATCACCAATTACAGGATTTTTCGGATTACTATTTACATCTAATACTGGTGCAAAGTTTAAATTAAAACCAAAAGCAGATAATTCTTTTCCAAGTATTTTGCCAATATCATGGGCAAAAAATACGTCATTCGACTCACTTATTTTTTTACTTGAAGGGATGCCAATCAATTCTTTAGGCAGTCTTGAAATGCGCCCACCTTCTTCATCAATGCCTAAAAATAAAGGGAAATCATTTTTTTCATTAACTGATTTAATTTCATTTAGTAAATTAAGTGTTTGATTTGTTGATACTAAATTCCCTTTAAAAAAAATAATGCCTCCAACTTTATATTCATTAATTAACGACAAATCATTTTCATTGAGGGTCTTTCCTGAGATGCCTGTAAAAATCATTTGACCTATTTTTTCTTCTAAAGTCATCTTTGAAATTTTATTTTGTATTTGTTGTATCATTAAATTATTTTGGGATAAAACAGAAATATGATGTACTTTTGGATTTGGTTCACTTTCTGTTGGACGCGGCAATATCCATTTTAATTGGTATGTTGAACTAACATTGTAAATTAGTATGATTTGATCATTATTTTTATCTTGGTAATATGTTATTTTATCCGGCTTGCCGGCAAAAGCTTCGATATCCTTTAAACGAATTGTATTTAAATCAGATTTATAAGAACGAACATCAACTACAACTGAATTGACCGAACCGATTGTTGCTTCGTATGAAATATAATCTGAATAATCCCCAACTGAAGTATTGTCAATCACATTTGGATTACCCCACAATTCAATTACTTCCTCTAAATTCGTTTTTCCTGCGATAAATGGTGCGTTCAGGATTTTTCCCTGTTTCGATTGAGTAAAGATATCTTCAAGAAGGACAGGTGAATAGTCCTCAACTTTAGTTTCAGACTCATTAGCTATTTGTGAATCACTCTTTTCAGCATTTTTATATAAAAACATAGAACAGCCTAAAATGATAACGATAGTAAGAAGGACAAAAAACATTTTCTTATTCATTTAAATACACCTCAATTGTAAATAAACTGTATTCTTATTAGCTAATTAACAGTTTGTAAAGAACATAATCAGCGTTGAATCAAGGTGATTTCCCAGGAAATGACCTATATATCAATCATTCGTTTTTATTCGACTGAATACCTTCTTAAAATAGGTAGAGACCAAAATAATATGTCTAATATTGAATAGTTTTGCTACAATTAAAAATAATGGAAAATGAATGAGGGTGAGACAGATGGCAATTTCAATTTTATTTATTGCAATTATTATTGGAATCTTATTTTTGTTTGCATTATATATGTATGAGAATAGCCCGTTTAGCAAAACGACAGGGTATACGTTTATTGATCTGTGGACGGATAAAAAAATAAAATCCTTATATAAAATTGTCCGGGCTTTGCCAAAAGAAAGTGACAATTATAAGATTTTATTTAACTTAGTTCTCCCTAATAACAGAAATGTTGATATGGTAATACTCCACGAAGCCGGTATATTCGTAACAGATATAAAGAATCTTGGAGGCTGGATTTTTGGAAGGGAACAAGATTCCTTATGGGCACAAGCTTTACATAAAGATAAATTAATTAAGTTTAATAATCCAATTATTGATACTAAACTTGCAATTTTGGATTTAAAGGAAGTACTTCCAAACTTAGCAAGGGGTCATTTCCAGTCCTTAATTGTTTTTAACGACAACTGTTCCTTTAATAAGATCGAAATCCATTCACAAAATGTTGATGTTGTTAAAGTAAAAGAATTAAAAAATTATTGGAAAAATGATTTGGATAAAAAAATAACAACGGAAGAAATTAATAAAATTTATAATGCATTAGAAAAATACGTGAGTTTTAAAGAAAATAAAAAGCAGCCTTCTATTAACAATATAACTGCTAATTAAATAAAGTATAACTAGTTTAATTTCGTGCAGGAGATTGAGACTGTTGGATTTACATCTAAAGGCATAATTTTTGTTTACTATAAAAACTTAAAATCTTTCTTCCTAATTATACCGGGCCTTATAGACTCGGTTTTTTATTATTAATAAGGATAAATTTGTTGAAAATTGTTTAGCTCCAACACCCAACTTTTTAAGTCGAGTGCTACCCTCCTATTGATAATTAATTGTGCTTACAAAAAACGGGTCATGGATGCAAGTGTTTAAACTGATGCAGGGAATCTTTAAGCTATGTGCCTTTCTTCTGAAATTTCAATGAATTAATAAATATAGTTCATGTACAATAGAGAAAAACAAATTTTAAGGTGGATAAATGAGAAAAATACATTTTAGCTGGGTAATTTTATCAATTACTTTTATTACTATTATCGTTGCAGGGATTATTCGTTCTTCCTCGGGAATTTTTATTGATCCTTTTGAAACAGAGTTTGGTTGGGATCGCCCAACGATTTCTTTCTCTTTCGCTTTATGTTTATTTTTATATGGGTTTTCGGGGCCGTTTATGGCGGCATTTGTTGATGTATTTGGTTTGAAAAGAATGATGCTTTATTCAATGTCCATCTTATCAATTGGACTTGGGTTTACCTTTATTATGAAAAGTGAATGGCAGCTGATTTTAATTTGGGGTGTCATGCTTGGTGTTGGTTCTGGTTTGTTTTTAACTGTATTAAGTACACAAGTTGCAAATCGGTGGTTTGTTAAAAGAAGAGGGTTGGCTGTTGGTATTTTAACAGCGGCAACAGCAACTGGACAATTAATTCTACTTCCTGTACTAGCAAGCTTTGTCGAAAATTATTCTTGGCGTACGGCAATTGCATTAATTTTTGTTTTGAGTATTGCCATGCTTATACTTATTGCAATGTTTATGAAAAGTTGGCCAAAAGATATCGGCATTATGCCATATGGCCAAGAAGAGATTGCTGTAGAAGAACCAAAGATAGTTAAGCAACAAAACCCTTTTAAAATGGCAATTGCCTCTTTATTTGAAGGACTAAAGGTGAAGGAGTTTTGGCTGCTTGCAGGAAGTTTTTTTATTTGTGGATTATCGACGAGCGGTCTAATAGGAACACATTTTATTTCATATTGTATAAGCTTTGGAATACCGTTAGTAACCGCAGCATCTATGTTATCTTTTATGGGCGTATTTGACTTAATTGGGACAACGATTTCGGGTTGGTTATCAGATCGTTTTGATAATCGTTGGCTGTTATTTTGGTATTATTCCTTAAGAGGTGTATCTCTATTATTTTTGCCATTTGCATTGGCGCAAGGCTCCTATACTCGGCTTGTCATCTTCTCAATATTTTACGGTCTAGATTGGATTGCTACAGTACCGCCAACAATTGGATTGACAAGACAAAAATTTGGTATTGAAAAAAGTGCTATGATGTATGGTTGGATAACTGCAGCCCACCAGGTTGGAGCAGGGGTAGCTGCGTTTTCAGGGGGTATTATTTATAAAGTTTTTAATTCTTACATGTGGGCTTTTTTATTAGCTGGCGGATTTTGTTTAATAGCAAGTCTATTTGTCATTTTAATTAAAAAACAACCATCTAAAGAATTTGTTTAGTTTTTCATTATTTGTTAATGAATGATATGATACTAACAGAAAATAAAAAGGAGTATTCTTCGTGGGGAAAGTTTCAAAAAGAACTGCAAGCATTTTATATATGAAAGAGCAACAATCACTTTTCTCCTGTCCAATCTGTAAAAGCAGCATGAATGTCGGAGATGATGGCCACATTGTTTGTGCCAAAAAACATTCGTTTGATATTGCGAAACAAGGCTATGTGAATTTTATGATTAAGCCTTCACCTTCAATGTATAGTAAAAGTTTATTTCAATCGCGTCAGGAAATTATAACAAGTGGATTATATGAACCAATACAAAAAGCAATCGCAAACCTTATTGGGAAACAAGCTGATGCAATACTAGATACTGGCTGCGGAGAGGGCTCACATTTAGAAAAAATATGCAGCTTATTAAATCGTCAAATACTTGCTGTGGGTATTGATATATCAAAAGAAGGAATACAAGCTGCAGCAAAATATTATGAAGATAAAATATGGTGTGTAGGAGATTTAGCAAACAGCCCTTATCAAGAACAATCATTTGATATTATACTAAACATATTATCTCCAGCTAATTATGATGAATTTAGCCGATTATTAAAGCCGAATGGGAAAGTAATTAAGGTTGTGCCCCAATCCGGCTACTTAAAAGAATTAAGAAAAGAAGCCTTTGCAAGCTCTGAAAAGGAAAATTATTCAAATGAGCAAACGGTTGAAAGATTTAAAGAGCATTTTGCAAATGTTGAGCAAGAGCGGATAACGTACACAATGGAGCTGGAGCCGCATCTAGTTCCAAAGCTTCTTGAAATGACTCCATTAGGATGGCATTTGCAAAAGGAAGTTTCTCTGAATGACATTACCATTGATCTTGAAATTTTAGTTGGCAAGCTTTCTAATTAAATTGATGGGCTAAGCATTTTGAAATAGAATAAACATATCGACTAAAAAAGATGAAAAATGACGTATTAATAGTAAAATAAAAGGTAGGAATGTAGCAGTGTTATATAATTTTGGAGCAAGACTGATCGGTATTCTTTTATGGTTGAACGGTGCAAAAGCAAAGGTTTATGGAAAACAAAATTTGCCTAAAGAAGGCGGCTATATTATTGCTTGTACACATAATGGCTATGTCGATATTTTTAATTTAGGTGTATCGTTAATGCCGCGGCAAATTCATTTTATGGCTAAGAAGCAATTATTTGATATAACAGTGTTGGGTCCATTGATTAAAAGGTTAAATGCTTTCCCTGTTGACCGTGATAATCCAGGTCCGAGTGTAATAAAAATACCACGTCAATTGATTAAAGAGGGGAAAGTGGTTGGTATTTTTCCTAGTGGTACTCGTTCAACGGAAAATGTAGAGTTAAAACAAGGTGCCATCACAATTGCACAGCTTTCAAAAGCACAAATAGTTCCAGCAGCATATGTTGGGCCTCGAAATTTAGGAGAGGTATTTAAGCGTCAAAAGGGCTATTTAATTTATGGCAAACCTTTTACGGTTGCTGGTGGTAAAGAAGCACGTGATGAGTCTACTGATTATCTAGAACAAGAGCTATCACGTTTAACAGAAGAGTTGAAATTAAAAATTACAAAATAATGTAAAGCACTTTCCGATTATGGAGAGTGCTTTAATTCTGGAGGATTAATATATGATTCGTGTGCTTTTTGTTTGCTTAGGGAATATTTGTCGTTCTCCGATGGCAGAAGCAGTTATGCGGGACTTAATCGAGAAAAGAGGGCTTGCTGATGCAATCAAAGTTGATTCAGCAGGGACAAGCTCCTGGCATGTTGGAGAACCTCCACATAGAAAAACACAGTTAAAGTTAAAGGAATACGGTATTTCAACAAGTGGCATGAAGAGCCGCCAACTAAAGAATGATGATTTTGAAGCCTTTGATTACATCGTGGGGATGGATAGCAGCAATGTAAATAATATTCGAGAAATGCTTGGTCAGCCTGAACATCCAAAAATTTTTCGCCTATTAGATTTAACATCCCACAAAAAAGATATTCCAGATCCATATTATACTGGGGATTTCCAAGAAACCTATGATTTAGTTTCAGAAGGATGCGAAGCTTTGCTGAAGAAAATTATAGAAGCAATGTAGCGTTACGTTTAAATACAATCCATTTTTAGGTAATTCCAAAAATAGGATAAGGAATATCCGACCTTTTTCTTTCTGTTCATATTGGTGTATAATATTACAGTCTCATTTACTTTATTTAACTAAGTTAATACGATGCCTCAATTAATATATTAAAAAATTGAAAGAGAGTGAATCCAATGGGTCGTAAATGGAATAACATTAAAGATAAAAAGGCAGAGAAAGATAAAAATACTAGTCGCATTTATGCTAAGTTTGGTACTGAAATTTATGTAGCTGCCAAAAAAGGTGAACCAGATCCAGAGTCAAATGCAGCATTAAAAGCAGTTTTAGAACGTGCTAAAACATACAATGTTCCAAAACATATTATTGATAAAGCTATAGATAAAGCAAAAGGTGCTGGCGGCGAAGACTATGATGAGCTGCGCTATGAAGGCTTTGGTGTAGGTGGCACGATGGTCATCGTTGATGCACTTACTAATAACGTAAATCGTACAGCCTCTGACGTTCGTGCTGCTTTCGGTAAAAACGGCGGCAACATGGGTGTAAGTGGTTCTGTAACATACATGTTTGATTCAACAGCAGTGTTTGGTATTGAAGGGAAATCTGCTGATGAGATTTTAGAAATCTTATTAGAAGCAGATGTTGATGCAAGAGATGTATTTGAGGAAGAAGATGTAACGATTGTTTATGCTGAGCCGGATCAATTCCATACTGCTCAGGAAGCATTTAAAGCAGCAGGAATTGAGGAATTTACAGTTGCTGAACTGACAATGCTGCCACAAACAGAAGTAGCATTATCTGGTGACGATAAAGCGAAGTTCGAAAAAATGATTGATGCATTAGAAGATTTAGATGACGTTCAACGTGTATATCATAACGCGGATTTGGGAGAGTAAATCTTATATTGAAATTGTAAATAACACCCAGTAGTTGTTGGACTACTGGGTGTTTTTATATTTAAAATACCCTTGGAGAAGTCGTTAAATGCTACAATTTTCACCTAGTTGTCCTTCATAGATTAATTATTAAAAAGTTACTTTTTGAGAAAAACGTTTTCAAACAGAAATTTAGTATAAAAATCTACTAATACAGCATTGTTAAAAATGAGGAATATGTATAATATTAGTAGAAAATAATATAAATAAATTGGTCTTTTAGGGGTGGAGAAATGAAGCAATCAATTAAGGGGAAATTACTAGTTTTTTCGTTTTTACTATTTTTAGTACCTAGCTTAACCATTGGAATCATTAGTTATTTTCAGGCGAAAAATAGTATGGATGAATTAGGGGAAACGATTATTAAAAATAGTGTGGAGTCTTCGTTGCAGCTGATAGAGTCAGTAAATCAGAAAGTTGAAAATGGTACTCTTACACTAGAAGAAGCGCAAGAACAAGTGAAAACGACTCTTATAGGAGAAATGAGGGCGGATGGGACTCGCAAAATTGCCTACCCAGGTGATTTAGGAGAGAATGGCTATATTTATATTTTAGGACATGATGGCACATTGCTTGGACATCCAACGAGAGAAGGAGATAATCTTTGGAATGACCAAGACAGCTCAGGTCAGTTTTTCATTCGCGAAGTAAAGGACCGTGCAATTGAGGGTGGGGGTTTTACCTATTATGAATTTGAGCTTCCAGGACAAGACACTGTTGCGCCAAAATTAATATATTCAAAATTAGATCCAAATTGGAACTGGATCATCGCTTCAGGTACATATAATCAAGACTTTAATGCAGCAGCCAATCAACTATTAACAGTTATATTAATAACAATCGGTGTATCAATTATTATAGGCGGGCTTGCTACGATTCTGTTCTCACGCCATTTAGCACGTCCATTAATGAAGCTATCAAAGAGAGTAAGAGAAGTGGCGAAAGGAAATTTAACAGTTGAGCTGCAGGAGTTAAATCGAAAAGATGAAATTGGAGCATTAAACAATGGCTTTAACAATATGGTACAGCAGCTAAAAAATTTAATTTCAGGTGTAGAGTCTACAATTGTTGAAATTCAAACGACATCAGCTAATCTTTCCTCTGTGGCAGAAGAAACAATTGTTCATGGAGAGGATATTGTAAAAGCAGTAACTGAAGTAGCAGATGGAGCAACACAACAAGCTTCGGACACGGAGGAAACAAACCGAACTTCAATTGAATTCGCAAAACAAATAGAGATGCTCCATGAGAAAAATGAATCCATGTTAGAATCATCGAAAATTATGAGAAGCTCGAATGAACAAGGATTGAAAAATTTAATTATCTTAAAAGAACGTTCTCATGAATCATATGAGTTAATTACAAAGGTGCAAAATGTAATTGATAGTTTAATTTTAAAAGTAAAAGAAATTGAAGGAATTGTAGGTACAATAACTGAAATTTCAAATCAAACAAACTTACTCGCATTAAATGCTTCCATAGAGGCTGCTCGTGCTGGGGAAAATGGAAAAGGTTTTGCCGTTGTTGCTGAAGAAGTACGGAAATTAGCTGACCAAACAAGTGAAGCAACCGAGTTGGTACGCAATACGCTGCGCGGTATTGTTAGTGAGACAGATGTAGTAACAAAGGAAATGTCTAAAACGTACTCCATTGTACAAGATCAAAATAAATCAGTAACTGAAACAGAAAACTCATTTACTTACATTGAAGCTGCAGTTAAAAATATTATACTTACAATTGAAGATGTATCGTCAAGTGTAAATCAATTAAATGAATCTAAAAATATTATGACTCGTGCAATTGAAAACATCGCTGTAATTAGTGAAAAGAATGCTGCGACAGCTGAGGAGGTTACTGCATCAGTGGAAGAACAGCAAAAAGCGATTCAACTTGTAACAGAGTCCTCTAAAGACTTATCGCTGGAATTATCTGCCCTACAAGAATCCATACAGCAATTTACTGTACGCTGAGTAAGAGCTCAAGCAGTCTAAGGGAAACTGCTTGAGCTCTTTATATTAAACTATATGCTGATTAGCAGAATAATTGCGCTTTAAAATAATATCATGAATAATAATTATTAAAGTTTCGGATTCGAAAAATGAAAGAGGTGTCATGGATGGTTGTTTTTAAAGATTATGAGTACAGACGTCCAAATTTGGAGGAGATGAAGAAGAAGGCAGGAGTATTATTAGAGCAATTTAAACAAGCTGATGCTGTTGATTCTCAAAGTAAAGTAATTGAACAAATTAATGCATTACGCAATGATTTCTCCACCCAGGCAAATTTAGTTTATATCCGCGCTTCTATTGATACGAACGATGAATTCTACCAAGTTGAACGTGATTATTTAGACGACATTACGCCGCAAGTAGAAGAAATAGTTTTTAATTATTACAAAGGGCTCGTTAAATCTCCATTTAGAAAGCAATTAGAGGAGAAATGGGGGACACAGCTTTTTGCATTAGCTGAAAATCAGATAAAAGGCTTTTCACCAAAAGTAATTGAACTAATGCAAAAAGAAAACAAACTTGTTTCCGAATATAGCAAATTAGTTGCATCGGCACAAATTGAATTTGACGGGAAGACACTAACTCTTGCTCAACTTACACCATATACAGAATCAACTGATAGGGAAGTTCGTAAGCAAGCGATGGAGGCTCGTTTTAATTTCTTTAGCGAAAATACTGAAAAATTCGATGAAATCTTTGATCAGCTTGTTCAATTGCGCCATAAAATTGCGGTAACATTAGGTTACAAAGATTACGTAGAACTCGGTTATATAAACATGAACCGTATTGATTACGATGCAGAAATGGTAGCAAATTACCGTGATCAAGTTCACAAATTGATCGTTCCAATCGCAACAAAACTATATGAGCGGCAAGCGAAAAGAATTGGTATAAGCGACTTTAAGTTTTATGATGAAGGCTTAAATTTCTTATCCGGAAACGCAAAGCCTCAAGGTGAGCCATCGTGGATTGTTGAAAACGGCAAAAAAATGTACGAGGAGCTATCCACTGAAACAGGTGAGTTCTTCAACTATATGATTGATCATGAATTGATGGACTTAGAGGCGAAGAAAGGGAAAGAAAGTGGAGGATACTGCACATTTATTGAAAACTATGAATCACCTTTCATTTTCTCGAATTTTAATGGAACTTCAGGAGATATTGATGTGCTGACACATGAAGCAGGGCATGCTTTTCAGGTGTACTCCAGTCGACATATTGGGATTCCGGAATATTTATGGCCTACTTATGAATCAGCAGAAATTCATTCAATGAGTATGGAGTTTTTCACATGGCCGTGGATGGAGCTATTTTTTAAGGAAGAAACGGAAAAATATAAATTTGCCCATCTAAGTGGAGCATTATTATTTTTACCATATGGTGTTGCAGTTGATGAATTCCAACATATTGTTTACCAAAATCCAGCTATGTCACCAGCACAGCGTAAAAAAGCCTGGAAGGAAATTGAAGAAAAATATTTGCCTCATCGTGATTATGATGGCTATGAATATTTAGAAGCTGGTGGTTTTTGGCAGCGTCAAGCACATATTTATGCGAATCCATTCTATTATATAGATTACACACTTGCACAGGTTTGTGCATTGCAATTTTGGAAACGGTCTAGAGAAGACTTTGAGTCGGCATGGAAAGACTATATTCATCTTTGCAAATTAGGTGGTTCTTTGCCATTTACAAAGCTAGTGAAAGAAGCAGGCTTAATCTCTCCGTTTGACAATGGATGTATACAATCTGTTATCGAAGCAATTGAAAACTACTTAAATTCTATTGATGATACAAGTTTATAAAATATTAGAGAGTAATCTAAAAGTAGCAGTGTCATAATTATTTAAAAAGAATTTGCCCATTTATTGGAAATGGGCATTTTTTAGTTTAGAAAATACACGATAACTGCAGTAGAGTGCTTCGAATGCAACGGCTCGAGCAGCTTCGCTTTCGTCTCTAAAAAATGTGACCAGAATCGACTTATCTCGAAATGAAAATTAATATAAAACGTAAATAGTTATATAATGGGTGAATAGGAAAGTTGCATATATGGTACAATGTGGAAAGGAGTGAATATATTATATGACAAAAAAAGTATGGTTCCAGGTAGGAATGGGTGTATTAATTGCCCTTTTAATTATTAAATATGTTATTGAAGTTCGATGGATTTTGAATCCAATTTTTATCATTATTAAAACGATATTTATTCCAATGTTATTAGGCGGCGTTCTTTATTATATATCAGAACCGTTACAGCGATTTATGGAGAAAAAAGGAGCTCCTAGGTGGGCAAGTATTTCAACGATTTTGCTGTTATTGGCAGGCATCGTAACAGGGCTGCTTTTAATGATTGGTAATCCTATTACAGAACAAGTTAATAATTTAGTAAAAAATGCACCATATATTGAGGATAAGATTATGGATGTAGCAGACATCGTTTTAGAAAATAAGGATAATCTTCCACCGCAAGTAGAAAAGTTTATTGATTCGATATCAAGTTCGATTCAGGATATTGCAATGGCAGGAAGTAAGTATGTTGTGACCATTGTGAGTGGTACTGTTTCTGCGACTTTTACATTAATTTTAGTACCATTTTTCTTTATATACATGTTAAAGGATCATGAAAAATTTGCACCAAATATATATAAAATTTTTTCAGGCGAAAGACGAACATGGGTAAAAGAAACATTAGCTGATATTGATCATGTATTAAGAAACTATGTACAAGGACAAGTACTAATCAGTCTTATCCTTGCATTAATGACTTTTATAGGGTACTTATTGATTGGTCTTGAGTATTCATTATTACTTGCGATATTCGCCTTTTTTATGAATATGATTCCTTTTATAGGGCCGTGGATTGCTCTTGCGCCAGCAATTGTTGTCGCGCTTATACAAGACCCTATTTTGGTTATTTGGGTTTGTGTAGTTACACTCGTTGCACAGCAATTAGAAAGCAACTTAATTACACCAAATATTATGGGTAAATCATTAGATGTGCATCCATTAACGGTTATTACGATTGTGCTTGCAGCAGGCAATATTGGAGGATTTATTGCGATTATTATTGCGATCCCAACCTATGCTGTGTTAAAAGCTATTGTTAAAAACATTTATGAAGAAAGAAAAAAAATCAAAGAAGCTGCAACAAAGTCAGTTTGATAAGTGCATAACGCAGTATACCAAAAAAGGGTGTACTGTGTTTCTTTTTAGTGTAAAGTGTATTTGTATATTGAATTGAAAAGGAGTTCATCCATGCTATCATTTGAACAAAAGCAAGATATTATTGAATCGTTTCCAGAGCTAACTAAAAAAGAGATTTCGTTAAACCGATTAAACTATCATTTCGAGAATAGTTTACATGAAAAAACAATTGTTATTGAAAAATTACATCCAAACGGCAATGGGTTTGTGTATGTAGGAGATTTATTGAAATATGAGAAGGAAGCAAATGAAAAAGGGCTAGTGAATATTCGTGAATACGATGAGCAAGCGTTAAGAGAAATTATTCGAGATGCGATAGACTATATGTCTGAAGATATGGAAACACCGATTGTAGAAAATTGGACTTCTAGAGAAGGTGTATTATTAGAGCTAGTTCATGAAAAGCGAAATTGGAATATTTATTTCCGAAATAATTTAGAAGAATCCTTTGGTACTCGTGAAGCAGCGGTAGAATATTTATTTGAAGAAGGCTTTAAGCCCAAAAAATAAAGGGGAAGAGTTAAAATGAATGGGAAAAAGGCTGCAATTACATTAATAGGAATTATACTTTTAGTCAGTTTATTAGTTGTAATAGCCATTAAAGTATTTTTTGCAACATATGAACCAAAACAGGTAGAAGATACGGTTACATTTGCGCAGATTTCATCACAATTTTTAACTTCATATAAAAGTTGAAATTTAAAAAGGGGTCTGACCAGAAAGGGATATTTCTGGTTAGACCCATTTAATTAAATCTTAAGATCCCTATTTACCATGCAAAATCTAGAAGAATAAGTTTAGTATAGAGTAAATAATAGCGGCCATTAGAGCTGAAATAGGCATTGTAATAATCCATGTCAGTACAATTTTACGAGCAACGCCCCATTTTACTCCTTTAACACGCTGTGCTGAACCTACACCCATAATAGCTGAGGAAATAACATGAGTTGTTGAAACCGGTAAATGGATTAATGTAGCCCCAAAAATTACGGAAGCGGACGCTAAATCTGCTGCTGCTCCGTTTACTGGACGGATTTTCATAATTTTACCGCCCACAGTTTTAATAATTTTGTAACCACCGACTGATGTACCAAGTCCCATCGCAATTGCACAGGCAATTCGAACCCATTCTTGAACTTCATCGCCTGTTTGTAATCCCGCAGCGATTAACGCCATTGTTATAATTCCCATTGCTTTTTGAGCATCGTTAGTACCATGTGTAAAGGATTGCAATGCTGCAGTGAAAACTTGTAGTGTTCGAAAGCCCTTATTTGTTCGATAAAGGTTTAAATTTTTAAATAAGCCTTTAAATATGGACATGTATAAAAATCCTATTGCCAAAGCAATAAATGGCGATGCAATTAAACCTATTAAAATACTGGAAAATCCACCATAATTTAAAATACCAAAGCCAGCAGCGGCAATTGCAGCACCTGCAATTGAACCAATTAATGTATGAGATGAACTTGACGGAATACCGAAGTACCATGTAAGCAAGTTCCAAGTAATTGCGGAAATTAAAGCTGCTAGAATAACGATAGTACCAGTAGTATCATCTGGACCAGCATTTAAAGCAAATGGGTCAACGATATCCTTTGCAATTGCTTTCGCCACTCCTACAAATGTGATTGCTCCAAGGAAGTTCATTATAGCAGCCATTAATACAGCAACTCGCGGAGGTAATGCACGTGTAGATACGGAAGTAGCGATAGCGTTGGCAGTATCATGGAAACCGTTAATAAAGTCGAAAGCTAAAGCAAAGATTACGACTAATATTGTGATAAATAAAATAGTGTCCATTTAAAAATCTCCTGATCTTATGCGTTGCGCATAATAATTGTTTCTAATGTATTTGCTACATCTTGGCATGAGTCGGCAATTTCCTCTAGTTGATCATAAATGTCTCTCATTTTAATTAAACGAATTGGATCTTTTTCTTTTAAGAATAACTGTTTAATAGAAGAACGGGAAATTTCATCGCATTCGCGTTCATAATCTTTAATTAGAATGATGTGTTTACGCATTTCCAGTAGATGTTTTTTATTTAACAGGTCTGTTGCTGCGACTATTTCATCTGCACTTTTCGAAATGAAGTCTAAAAACTTTTCCATTGACTCATCTATGTCTATAAAAGAGAACATTTCAAAGTGTGCGATACAATGTTCTGCACCGTCTAGTACATCGTCCATTTTGTTTGCTAACGCTAAAATATCCTCACGTTCAATTGGTGTCATAAAAGATTTATTAAGCATGACGATTAGTTCATGAATTAATTTATCTCCATCAGTTTCATATTTTTTCATTTTTACGCTAAGTTCTTTTAAGTCTGCTATTGATTCTATTCGGAAATCTCTAGCATAATGAATACCTTCTCTCATATTTTCAGCTATCTTATGTAAAGATAGGAAAAATGGATCTGATTTTTTTGAACTAAACATGGAATTGCCCCCTGGTATACGTGTAATTTTAACTAAAATTTAAAACTGAAACATAGAATATCATAACAAAATAATTAAAAAATCTACATAAAATATCTATTGAAATATACAAAATTTACATTGCTGTAATATACATAATGTTCAAAAAATAATATCTGAATATAAAAAAGACAAATATATAAAAGGTATATTGCTCCTATACTTATATATTTGCCTAATAAAATTTATTTATTACGGTTTTTGTTTAGAGATATTCACGAAGTTCATTTTGCAAAAATGGCTTCGCAGATAAAAATTCTATGAATGAATTATAGCGTGTACGCTGCTCGCTTGTTGGCTTTTTACCTGTGAAGTATGCTCGTATTAAAATATTTTTTGGAGTATGCTCAACGTCAATAAACTCTAACAATTGTGCATCATATCCAACAAGCGACAGAATTTCAGCGCGAATAGAATCTGTAGCTAGCGAAGCAAATCGCTCTTTTATTAAGCCGTGCTGAGTCATTATTTCAAGAGCAGGTGATTGCAGTTGTCGATTTAATTCATGTTGACAGCATGGAACGCTTAGTATAACTTTAGCACCCCATTTTACTGCACGGGCAAGCGCCATATCTGTTGCAACATCACAAGCATGTAAAGTTACTACCATATCCACAGAGGTTTCATCATTATAATCATTTATATCTCCAACTAAAAACTCAAGCTGCTCATAATGTAAATCCTGTGCAATGCGATTACATTCATCTATTACTTCTTTTTTTAAGTCAAGTCCAGTAACTCGTATATCTAGACCCTTTTCCACTTTTAAATAATGATAAAGTGCAAAGGTTAAATATGATTTGCCTGATCCAAAATCTAATATTCGGATTTGGCGATTTTTTGGTAAATGTGCTAATGAATCGTCGATAAATTCAATAAAACGATTGATTTGACGGAACTTATCATATTTTTGTTTTTTGATTTTTCCATCTTCCGTTTGTACACCTAGGCGGATAAGGAAGGGGTAGGGGGTAGACTCGTCTAATAAATATTGCTTTTTGCGATTATGAGATAGGTCGACTTGCTTATATGATTTTGATTTTTCTTCTTTCCAAAGTACTTTATTTTTTTTAGATAATTGTATTTGGATGTTCTCATCTATAAATTGAGCATGAATTTGACGAAACTGTTGTAATAACAATTCAAATGCTTCAGAAAACTTTTCTAATAAAACATTTTCGTGTTTTAAAACTCGTTCAAATTGGTACTCAATTTGAATATGATATTTCCCTTTCAATTCAATAGGTTTAATTTTAACACGTTTAATTTCATTTGATTTTTGACGTGGTTGACTAATTGTAGCATTTATAAGTTCTTTGTTATCAATACGTTTTATAAATTCTGTTTTCATTTGCTCAAAGTCCATATTAATCAGCCTTCTTCTAATTTTGATGGAAATAGTTTAACATAGGAGCCCTAGAAAGTGTTAATAGTAGCAATAACAGATAGAGGTAATATTTTTAGTATAAAAAAGTATACTAAAATTGAATTTTTAAAAAATTCTTGAACACAAAATCATTATTGTATGGTAAATTATCTGTATGGCATAGTGTACTGGAATATGATATTATTCTACTGTTTTTAACACTATTTTTAACAAAAAAAATTAATTTACATCAGGGGGAGAGACAATGTCAGATCATGGGTTTCAATTGTTAGCTATTGTTCTTTATATGCTCGCGATGGTTATCATTGGTTGGTACGCATATAAAAGAACAAGCAACTTAAATGATTATATGTTAGGTGGACGTGACTTAGGACCTGCTGTTACAGCATTAAGTGCTGGTGCTGCAGATATGTCGGGATGGCTGCTAATGGGCTTGCCTGGTGCAATTTATGCTGCGGGTATGGTCGAAGCTTGGATTGCAATTGGTTTAACTATAGGTGCTTGGTTAAACTGGCTTTTTGTTGCACCGCGTTTACGTGTATACACACAAGTTTCGAAGGATTCTATTACGATTCCGAGCTTTTTGGATAACCGTCTTCGTGATAATACGAAGTTAATCCGTATAGTTTCAGGAATCGTTATTTTAGTGTTCTTTACGTTCTATGTATCTTCAGGTATGGTATCAGGCGGTAAATTTTTCGAAAGTTCATTTGGCTTTGATTATCATACTGGTCTGTTAATTGTAGCGGTTGTTACTGTAGGGTACACGTTATTTGGTGGATTCCTGGCCGTTAGTTATACAGACTTTATCCAAGGTTTAATTATGTTCTTGGCGTTAATTTTAGTACCAGTAATTGGTGTGTTCTTTACTGGCGGTTTAGGTGACACAATTAGCTCAATTAAAGCGGTAAATCCAGAACAATTTAGTTTATTTGCATCAACGGCAACAGTTGCGGGGGTTATCTCATCAGTGGCTTGGGGTCTAGGTTATTTTGGTCAGCCTCATATTATTGTTCGATTTATGGCAATTAAATCTGTTGCTGAAACAAAACAAGCACGTCGTATTGGTATCGGTTGGATGATCTTAAGTTTATTCGGAGCTATTGGTACTGCATTAGTAGGTTTAGCATACTTCCAACAAAATGGAATGGAAATAGATGACCCAGAAACTATATTTATCGTAATGGGACAAATCTTATTCCATCCGTTTATTGCTGGGATTATGTTAGCTGCCATTTTAGCAGCAGTAATGAGTACAATTTCTTCACAATTAATTGTAACATCTTCTGCATTAATTGAAGATATGTATAAAGCATTGTTTAAAAAAGATGCTTCAGATAAACATTATGTAACAGCTGGACGTTTAGCAGTTCTTGTTGTGTCAATTGTAGCTGCAATCTTAGGGTGGAATCCAGATAGTTCTATTTTGGACCTAGTTGGATTTGCTTGGGCTGGATTTGGTGCCGCATTTGGTCCAACGATTTTACTGGCATTATATTGGAGAAAGCTAACTAATGTTGGTGCATTAACTGGTATGGTTGTCGGTGCAGTTGTTGCATTTATTTGGGGACAAAATGAAGCGTTATCAGGTATGCTATATGAAATCGTTCCTGGTTTCTTAATCAACCTTATTTTGGCTGTAATTGTAAGTTTAGTGACTTATAAACCAAATAAAGAAATTGAAACAGAATTTGATGAAACATTAGAGCTGCTAAAATCTGAAAAGAAATAATCCGTATATATTTAAGACCTACACGAATCCTCGTGTGGGTCTTTATTTATATAAAAAGGGATATAATATAAGATACGATTGGGAAAAAACCTCTATAGGGGGAACATGAATGAGAAATATGAAGGAAGTTGAAGTAATAATCGAAAGAGGAATACTGGTCGGTGTTAATTTGCAAAATGACCAGAATTTCCAGTACTCAATGGAAGAGTTAGCGAATTTATCTCAAGCACTTGAGGTAGAAATAGTAGGTGAGGTGACACAAAATTTAGAACGCATCAACCCCTCACACTATGTTGGAACAGGGAAAATCGAGGAAATAAAACGTTTCATTGATGAAACAGATGCAAATCTAATTATTTTTAATGATGAGCTTTCTCCTTCTCAAATTCGTAATCTTGAGCATGATTTAGAATGTAAAGTTATTGACCGTACGATGTTAATACTTGATATTTTTGATCGCCGTGCAAAAACACGAGAAGCAAAAATGCAAGTAGAATTAGCTCAGCTCCAATATATGCTGCCAAGGTTAGTAGGACTCCATGCCTCTCTTTCAAGACAAGGCGGTGGTACTGGAGGGGGCTTTAGAAACCGTGGTGCTGGTGAAACGAAGTTGGAGCTAGACAGACGAAAAATTGAGGACCAAATTGCTAAACTTCGAAAAGATTTGATAAATGTGCAGGAACAGCGTGAAACACAAAGAAAAAAACGTCGTAAAAATGAAATTCCTGTTGTTTCACTTGTTGGATATACAAATGCAGGGAAATCATCTATCATGAATCAATTACTTCGAAAATTAGGACAGGAGGAAAATAAGCAAGTATTTGAAAAAGATATGCTTTTTGCAACTCTTGATACCTCAGTACGAAATATAGAGCTGCCAGATAAAAAGTCTTTTCTTTTAACGGATACAGTCGGATTTGTTAGCAAATTGCCTCATCACTTAGTAAAGGCCTTTCGTTCTACATTAGAAGAGGCTAGGGAAGCTGATTTGTTATTACATGTTGTCGATGTTTCAAACGAAGAGTATCGTTTTATGATGGATGTTACAAATAAAACATTGAAAGATGTTGGTGTAGAAGATATTCCAACAGTTTATGTATATAATAAGTCGGATGTTGCAGATGTTAACTATCCTTTGGTTAGTGGCGATAATATTTGGATTTCCGCCAGAGAAGGGATGGGGCTGGATGAGTTAATTCAAAAGATTCGCCAGCATATATTTTCGAATTACTTAACTTGTGAAATGTTAATCCCCTATGATAAAGGTGATATCGCTGCATACTTGAGTGCTAATGCTCTAATAAAAGAAATGGAATATGGTGAACGTGGAACAATAATTAAGGTTGAATTAAAAGAGTCGGTAATGAAAAAATATGAACAATACGTAATAAAATAGTAAAAATAGGTAACGATAAAAAGGTCGTTACCTATTTTTTTATTGAGGAAAAAGAGCTAATATTATTTTGAAATAATAGAGCTAAGCCATTATTGATGCTAAATGAAGAAAAATAGAAAGAATTTATAGAAGATAAAGAAATTTCGAACTTTTTTATAATATATTGAAAAAACTTTCAAAATGCTTTATTGTAAAAAAACAGTTGTCAGACAATTGATTACTTCGAACTAAATTGTCAGAAAAAACTAACATTTAATAAAACGGAAGAGGGTATTTTGATGTACAGCAAAGAAGAAATAGTCAAATCCGTTCCTCAAAAGGGCTTCTTTGGACATCCAAAAGGATTATTTACATTATTCTTTACTGAGTTCTGGGAACGATTTTCTTACTATGGAATGCGCGCCATTCTTATTTTCTATATGTATTATGAGCTACATGAAGGCGGTTTAGGATTAGATCGCGGAACTGCCAACTCTATTATGGCGATGTATGGTTCATTAGTATATATGTCTGGTGTTATTGGCGGATGGTTTGCGGACAGAGTATGGGGAACGCGTAAGACCGTATTTTACGGTGGAATATTAATCATGATTGGTCACATAATATTAGCATTACCACTAGGCTTTACAGGGCTGTTAATATCAATGCTATTTATTATTATTGGGACAGGCTTATTAAAGTCGAATGTTTCAACAATCGTCGGAGATATGTATGACGAAAAAGATAACCGTCGTGATTCAGGCTTTAGCATTTTCTATATGGGTATTAACATGGGTGCATTCATTGCTCCGTTTATTGTTGGAACAATTGGTGAAACAGTTAACTTCCATTTAGGATTTGGTATCGCAGCAATCGGTATGTTTATTGGTTTAATTGTGTTCTATATAACACAAAAGAAAAATCTGGGATTAGCAGGTCAAGAGATTCCAAATCCAATGAACGAACTTGAGAAAAAGAAAGCGCTTCGAAATTTCGCAATTGGAATTATCGCAATATTGGTAATTGGTGGTATTCTTTATGCTACTGGAAATTTAACAATGGCAGTGTTTAGTTTAATTATTACAACACTTGGTATATTAATTCCTACAATATTCTTTTTTGTTATGTATCGCAGTCCTAAAACAAATAAAGATGAAAAATCTCGTTTGTTAGCTTATATCCCTTTATTTATTGCAGCGGTAATGTTCTGGGCGATCCAAGAACAAGGTGCAACAATTTTAGCTACGTATGCTGATACTCGAACGGATTTATCGGTTGGAGGCTTTGAACTTCAAGCATCTTGGTTCCAATCTCTAAATCCATTGTTCATCATTATTTTTGCACCAGTCTTTGCGTGGTTATGGTTGCGTCTAGGCAATAAACAACCATCAACACCTAAGAAGTTTGCCATTTCATTATTCTTTGCTGGTCTATCATTCTTAGTCATGATTATCCCAGCTAAAATGTCAGGAGGAACAGAACTTGTAAGTCCTTGGTGGTTAGTTCTATCATTCTTCCTAGTTGTAGTAGGGGAGTTATTATTATCTCCGGTTGGATTGTCAGCAACTACAAAACTTGCTCCAGCTGCGTTTGCAGCTCAAACAATGTCACTATGGTTCTTAACTAGTGCTGCTGCCCAAGCTATAAATGCACAACTTGTACTTGTTTATGAAGCAGTATCAGAAATTACGTACTTTGGTGCACTTGGAGCTATGTCAATTATTCTAGGAGTTATTTTGCTAGTTTTAACTCCGATTATTTCAAAGGCAATGCGTGGAATTAATTAATATAAAATATCGGTCCTTTTGTTGCAGAAGTGGGTATCTCATATGTGTATGAG
The DNA here is from genome assembly GCF_003966145.1 of Lysinibacillus telephonicus. Classification (GTDB taxonomy): domain Bacteria; phylum Bacillota; class Bacilli; order Bacillales_A; family Planococcaceae; genus Ureibacillus; species Ureibacillus telephonicus. Next base: position 58,171 of record NZ_RXNR01000010.1, on the reverse strand, counting down.
TACCCACTTTTTCTAGTATGTATGTATTATTTGGGGATAAATAGAAAAAAATACAAATTACTCATTATCCTTTCGCAAAAAAATGTTAACCTAAATTGGTACCAACAATTTGAAAGGATGGAATAATAATGAAAAAAGTAGTCATGCTATGTTTGGTAAGTTTATTAGTGCTAGCTTTATCGGCATGTAATAGTACTGCTGAGCCAACATCAGGAGAAGAGGGAAAAGAAGTTAGTAACAAAAGTGAGCTAACTTTACAAGAAGTTTATGAAAAGGCAATAGAACGACAAAACACATTGGAAAGTGTTAGTGCAGATATTAATATGAACCAAAAAATGGAGTTAAATGATGGTACTGAAGCTTATGAAATGGGCTCATCTGCTGATATGACAATGGATATGGTTAGCGAACCGCTATCTATGCATATAGATGGAGCAATGACAATGGCAGATCCTGCGACGGGAGAAAATATGAACGTTGATATGGAAATGTACATGTCTGAGGAAGGGTTTTTCATGGAAAACCCTGAAACGAAGCAGTGGATGAAGCTTCCATCTGAACAATTTGAAGCAATCGCCGGACAAACTGTAAATCAAGTGAATGCGTCCGAACAGTTAAAACAGTTTGAATCATTTATTGAAGATTTTACTTTTGAACAAACTGAAACAGAATATGTATTGAAATTAAATGCAGCTAGTGAAAAGTTTAGTGAATTTATTTTAGAACAAATGCGAGTAACGGAAATGATGGGTGTGACTGAAGAAGAACAAAAAATCATTGAGAATATGAAGTTCGATAATATTAATTATGTAATTAAAATTGATAAAGAAACATTCGATATTCATGCGATGGATACAATTTTTGATATCACAATTGACATTGATGGGAAATCAATGAAGATTTCAACGGATGCAAAAATAGCGTTCAACAACTTCAATGAAGTCGAAGCCATCACAATACCACAAGAAGTAATTGATCAAGCTGTAGAAGTTCAATACTAAACTTTTTAGAACTTAATTCAAGAAATTTGAATTAAGTTCTTTTTACTTGGAAATAAAGACTAAAATTTAATGATCTCTTCGAAATCAAGGTGCTAAGAATATATCGAAAGGAAAGACAGTTATTTTGCCTTTACGCTTTTTCTCGAAAAACATCTTATATGAAGATTTTAATAGCTTAAACCGTATAATGTTATAATAATATATATACCATACAATTTTTTTTTAGTTTATCTTATGACATTTATCCTTCCTTCTAATATATTTCCTGCACTTTACAAACCCTTTTTTTAATATTTAAATGATTGTTATTTAGTCTGAAATGGTGATAAAAGTTCTCAATTAGTATTGGAGTAGAAAAAATTATATGCTATAATAAAATATAATGAATAATGATAATCATTTTCACTATAAAATAAAATTATCGGGGATTATAATGAGACTTTGGATTTTAGTACTAGCCGCAATTGTATTATCGAGTATATCGTTATTTCTTGGTGCTACAGACATTACACCAATGGATTTACTAGATTTCGGTTCTGATGAAGCAGAAATCTTCTATATTAGCCGTATTCCTCGCCTAGCTTCTATTATATTAGCTGGTATTGGAATGAGTGTTGCTGGTTTAATAATGCAAAGTTTAAGTAGAAATAAATTTGTATCGCCAACAACTGCAGGTACATTAGACGCTGCTAAGCTCGGGATTCTAATTTGTATGCTTTTATTTACAAGTGCGAGCTATACACAGCAAATAATATTTTGCTTCGCCTTTGCGTTAATAGGGACACTTGTATTTATGCAAATTTTAAACCGTATTAAATTTAAAGATGCAATTTTCATTCCATTAATCGGGATTATGTACGGTAACATATTATCTGCTATCACTGTATTTTTTGCGTATGAGGCAGATTTACTTCAAAATATCGATGCATGGTTAATTGGAGATTTCTCATTAATCATTAAAGGTCGATATGAACTTCTATATTTAAGTATTCCAGTATTGATTATTGCGTACATATATGCGAATCGTTTTACTGTAGCGGGGATGGGAGAAGATTTTGCAAAAAATCTTGGAGTTCATTATAAGTTTGTTCTGAACTTAGGATTAGTGCTGGTAGCCCTAATTTCTACTACAGTAGTTTTAACGGTAGGGATTATACCATTTTTAGGGTTAATCGTTCCTAACCTTGTATCTATATTTAAGGGAGATAATTTAGCAAAGACGCTGCCACATACTGCTCTATTAGGTGTTGTATTTTTATTAGCATGTGATATTGTTGGACGAATTATTATTTATCCGTATGAGATACCAATTAGTTTAACAGTCGGTGTAATCGGTAGTGCTATCTTCTTAATCATGTTGTTTAGGGGGAGAGCATATGCGAAATAGTGTGAAATTAATATTACTAGCTGTTATTGCAATTGTGTGTATTTTACTTTATGCATTCTATGACATAAAAGGCGGCTTTAGCTACGCATTTCCAAGAAGGCTTATAAAAATTTTTGCAATGTCAATCACGGGTATTGCTATTGCTTATTCAACTGTTGTCTTCCAAACAATTACCCATAACAGAATTTTAACGCCTTCTGTTATGGGTCTTGACTCAATGTATCAAGTTGTACAAACGTGTATATATTTCTTTCTAGGGTCGACTTCAATTTTAGTTATTAATAAGTATTTAAACTTTACAATTTCTATTGTTCTAATGGTGTTGTTTGCTCTTATTTTATATCGCTTCCTATTTAGGGCAGATAAGTTCCCAATTTATTTCTTATTGTTAGTAGGGATGGTTCTTGGAACACTGCTGGGAAGTGCAACGACATTTTTACAAGTATTGATAGATCCTAATGAATATTTGAATTTACAGAGTAAGTTGTTTGCAAGTTTTTCAAAGGTAAATGCCGATTTAGTGTGGGTAGCATTTGCAATTCTAATAGTGGCGTTTATTTATGGCTTTAAAATCATGCGACAGCTAGATGTTATGTCTTTAGGACGAGAGAACGCAATTAATCTTGGTGTGAATTATGACAGACTTGTTATGAATGTCCTTGTACTATCTGCAATTTTAATTGCAACATCGACAGCTCTTGTTGGTCCAATAACATTTTTAGGTTTGATTGTGGCAAATCTCTCATATCAATATTTACCGACATACAAACACTCTGTATTGATAGCTGGTGCAAGCTTAATTAGTATTATTGCGTTGGTTGGAGGACAGTTTATTGTAGAACATATTTTTGAACTATCTACAACTTTAAGTGTCATTATTAACTTTATAGGTGGAATATACTTTATTTACTTACTATTAAGGGAAAGTAGGGCTGCAGGATGATTCAAGTTAAAGAATTAAGTAAATTCTTTGGAAAGAAAGCAGTAGTTGATAACGTTTCCGTAACTATTGAAACTGGTAAAATAACATCTTTTATTGGTCCAAATGGTGCGGGGAAATCAACACTACTTTCAATGGTTAGTCGTTTACTTAACGCTGATACAGGTGAAGTGCTATTAGATACTAATGATGTTCGCCGTATCAAATCTGATGAATTCGCTAAACGCGTATCTATATTAAAACAATCTAATTTCATGAATGTGCGATTGACGATTCGTGAGCTCGTTTCTTTCGGTCGATACCCATACTCAAAAGGTCGTTTAACGAATGAGGATATAAAATATGTTGACCAAGCACTTGAATATATGAACTTAATTGATATTCAACATAGTTATTTAGATGAATTATCTGGCGGTCAACGTCAGCGTGCGTTTATCGCAATGGTAATTGCACAGGACACTGATTATGTATTGCTTGATGAACCACTAAATAACTTGGATATGAAGCATTCAGTTCAAATTATGAAAATTTTGCGCAAGCTTGTAGATGAACTTGGCAAAACTGTAGTTATCGTTCTTCATGATATTAACTTTGCTTCTGTTTATTCAGATCGTATTGTTGCATTAAAGGATGGTCGAGTTGTTAAAGAAGGACCAACAGATGAAATTATTAATTCAGATGCATTAAAGCAAATTTATGATATGGATATCCCTGTACAAGAGCAAAATGGATGCCGTATTTGTGTATATTTTAATTCTCATTCTTAAGAAGTAAAATGATTTAGGGAAGCATTTCTGTTTTTCTAAATCATTTTTTATGCTTAATATGCTGTTATAAAGTTTTTAGAAAACAATAGTTTGTACCTAATTCGAGGGAATAGTTTGTGTATCCTTTAAAATCGAATAGGTGTCTAAAACGGGATGGCTACAAAAAGTCGATCAAATATGTAGTATAGTGCAAGCCCTTTCTTAACAAATTTAACAAAATTAACAAATTATAAAAAAAGACATTGACGAATACGATAAGAATGATATAATTTCAATTAGTTGATAATGATTATCAGTATCGATAAAAGATAGGAGAGAATAAAATATGAAGAATTGGAAGTTATTAACGGTTGTTATGGCTATGCTACTTTTAGTTTTAACAGCTTGTGGTTCTAAAGAGGAAGAAGTAAGTGAGGAAACAAACAATGCAGCTGAAACGGAGACAGAAACTGCAACAGAAGAAGCTTCAGCTTTCCCACTAACAATTAAATCTACAGTTGAAGGCTATGAAGATGTAACTTTTGATAAAGCTCCAGAAAAAATTGTTGTATTCGATTATGGATTCTTAGATACATTAGACGCTTTAGGTGTTGATGTAATGGCTGTTGCTAAAGGGAATTTCCCAGAACATTTAGCTAAATATGCTGACGATAAATATTTAAATGCTGGTGGTTTAAAAGAACCGTTACTTGAAGACATTGCTGCAATGGAACCAGATGCAATTTTCATTTCAGGTCGTCAAGGCGACTTCTATGAGCAATTAAGTGAAATTGCACCAACAGTATTTGTTGGAACTGATTCTTCAAATTACTATGATTCATTCAAAGCATCAGTTAATATTGCAGGTCAATTGTTCGATAAACAAGAAGAAGCTGATGCTAAACTTGCTGAAATTGATAAAGCTTTAGAAGAAGTAAAAGCAATCGCTGCTGATAGCGGTAAAGCTTTAGTAACTCTTTACAATGAAACATTATCTGCATATGGCCCTGGAGATGGTTCACGTTACGGACATGTACACAGTGTATATGGGTTTACACCTGCTGATGAATCACTTGAAAATTCAACTCACGGTGCTAAATTAAGCTATGAACAAGTATTAGAAATTAACCCAGATGTTTTATTCGTAGTTGACCGTGTAGCTGCTACAGGTGGAGAATCAAACATTAAAGAAGCAATCGAAAATGATATTATTAACAAAACAACAGCTGCTCAGAATGGTAAAATTATTTACTTAGATGGTGCTCTATGGTACTTAGCTGGAGGCGGTTTACAATCTGAGCTATTAAAAATTCAAGAAATAATTGAGAAATTAAGTTAATAATTATTAAAATAAAAAGCTGTCCAAAAATAGGACAGCTTTTTCTCAAGGAGGAAAAAAATGTTTGTTCAAATTAAGCGAATAATTGTAACTGAAGGAAATTCAGATAAGATTGTAGAACGTTTTGCAACGAAGAAAAGTAGTCCATCTTTGTTAGAGCAACAACCTGGTTTTATTGATAAACAAGTATTATTGAAAAAAGTAAGACGAGGCGATGAAGAGGTTCTTATAATGATACGTTGGGAGTCAGAGGAAGCATGGAAAGGCTGGGAGAAGCATCCAGATCATATAGCTGGACATAAGGAGAATGCTGGAAAACCGAAACCAGATTATATAGTTGAGTCAAGCCAAGAAGTATATAATGTTATTAATTAATCCCGAATATCGGGATTTTTTTTGTTCTTGGGCATATTTTAATTACAAATGGTAAAATGCAATTAGATTATCCTTTTTCAAGGGGTGGAATTGCAGTGAAAAATTGGAGATTTACGATTGCCATTATTACTCTGTTTATTTTTATTGGATTATTGTTAAGTTATGAGAAGTCTCCGATAATATGGCTAGATAATACAATGTCTGAACTTTTGGGTGGCAATTCTTTTATTATTGCATTTCACTATATTGGTAATACAAGTACTATTATTATCGTTGCGATTTTTATGTTAATTTTTCTTTGGCTGAGACAACGAAATTATTTAGGAATGGCATTTGTTTTGTTAACGGTTGCAGCTGGAAAGGTTTTAAATCAATTAATAAAAAATTGGATAGACCGTCCTAGACCTGAGATTCTGGATCAGTTAACTACGTTTAGTTTTCCATCGGGTCACGCAATGCTCTCATTGTTGTATTTATTTACAATAGCCTATTTATTATCAGAAATTTTATCAAATAAAAAGAAAGTTATTATAATATGGATTTTGGCTATTGTTCTTTCATTCTTTATAGGACTATCAAGAATTGCTGAAAGCCGACATTATGCTTCAGATGTAATAGCTGGGTGGTGCTTAGGGTATAGCTGGTTTGTTTTTTGTGCCGCTTGGTATGAGTGGAAAAAAAGAAAGCACCTTAATGGTAAGTTTAAATAATTGAGCAAAACCTTTTGAAATCAAAAATATGCTGTTCAAAAATAAAGGGCCTTATTACGTAAATTATGTAGTAAGGCTCTTTAAATTATTTGAAAGATGAAAACAAATGCATTATTTATAACAAAACAACCAAATTATACAAAGAACATATTATAAGACGTTATGACTACATTTAAAAGTTTTCCTTGTGCATAAGATATAACTTAAGTAAAAAAAGTTGCACAAAGGAAACTTTTGAATATATAATACTATTATAAAAATAAAGAGAGGATAAGGATACTAAATGGAAGGTAATGTCATTTTAGCGCTAGGTTTAACTTTATTTGCGGGCTTGGCAACAGGGGTAGGATCATTAATTGCTTTCTTTACATCTAGAACAAATAAAAAATTCCTTTCCATTGCATTAGGCTTTTCGGCGGGTGTTATGATTTATGTATCGTTGGTAGAGATCTTTGTAAAAGCAAAAGATTCATTAACAGCCGCATTAGGTGAAACACAGGGCTATTGGATGACAGTTGTCGGATTTTTTGCAGGGATAATATTTATAGCGCTTATTGATCGCTTTATTCCAAAGAAAAATAATCCACATGAAGTAAAAACTGTTGAGGACGTACATGCAGCAGAACTAAATGCAAAAGCAATTAATGAAGAACAACTAATGAAAATGGGGTTATTTACTGCTTTAGCAATTGGTATTCATAACTTTCCAGAAGGAATTGCAACGTTTATGTCAGCAATTCAAGATCCAAATGTCGGTATTGCTATTGCGATTGCGGTTGCCATTCATAATATCCCAGAAGGAATTGCAGTGGCTGTTCCAATTTATTTTGCAACAGGCAATCGTAAAAAGGCATTTAAATTATCATTCATTTCTGGTCTAGCTGAGCCGGTTGGGGCGATTGTTGCATTTTTAATTTTAATGCCATTTTTAAATGACGTTATGTTCGGCGTAATATTTGCTGCTGTTGCAGGAATTATGGTATTTATTTCGCTAGATGAACTATTGCCTGCTGCAAAAAAATATGATGAAACGCATTTATCAATTTATGGTCTCGTAGCAGGGATGGCAGTTATGGCTATTAGTTTACTGTTATTAGCATAAAAGAGGACGTCTTACATAAGACGTCCTCTTGTATAAGGCGAAAGGCAAAGCCGAAAACTCTTTTTATTTTGTTTTATTATGATGCAGTAGTAGCATTTTCTGAAGCTACTGTAAAATGTTTATTCTCATAACGTGGATTTTCAATCTCATCTAGCACTGCGACGGCATAATCTGCATAGCTTACATAGCTAAGATGCTGTGAATTTAAAAGCAGTCGATCTTTCCCTAATATATAATGACCAGTTCTAGGGCCATCAGAATCAAATAATGGTGAAGGGCTTAAGAACGTCCACCGTATAGAAGAGTTTTGTAAATCGATTAAGTTTTGTAATTGCTGATTAGCGATTAATTTATATTCTTTAGGGAATTCTGGGAGGTCTATTAATCGTATTTTATATCCATTATCTTTAAATAGAATTCCGGCGCCGCCAACGACAAATAGCTTCGTTTGACTATTCTTTAATAAAGAAATTAAATAGCGCCCAGCTTTAACATGCAGGCTTTCTTCTCCTGGGAATGTACCGAATGCATTTACAAGTACATCAAACTGTGTTGCATCTTCTTTCGTTAAATCAAAGATTTCCTTTTCCAAAATTGTAATATTCATGTTTGGTAATGCTTTTTTGTTTCGAGCAATAGCCGTTATATCATGATTCCTCATTTTAGCTTCAATTAATATATTGCTGCCAACTTTCCCAGTCGCTCCAATTATGCCGATTTTCATTTTGAGCTACTCCTTTCTAATGATTTTTAATAAACCATTAAATAAAACTGTTTCTCATACTAAAAGGACTAGTAATCCTGAAAATCATGGTATGTTGACATCTTATGAAAACCGTTGGCCAGCTATATTCAAATAACTAACCAAAAAAAGATGCCCAATGATTCAATATATGATTCATTGGGCATTTGTATTAGTTTTTAAGTCAAATTCCTTAGGCTAGTACGTCATTTTTTACTTCAACTACACATACACCTTGTTGATCAGCTCTTGTTAATAATATTTCATGTGTAGGAAACTGTTTTTCTAATTTATTGATGAACTGCTCTTCTATTTCAGTCGGGATAATAGATATAACAGTAGGACCAGCTCCACTAAGTGCTGTACCATATGCGCCAGCCTCTCGAGCAGCATAATGAATTTCATTAAAGTAAGGAATCAGTTTTGCACGGAATGGCTCATGGAATAAATCAGATTCCATATAGCGGCCTATCCGTTCATAATCTTTTAAGATTAATGAAGCTGCTAACATATTAGCATTTGCACTTGCACTAACAGCATGGCTTCGGTCATACTGATCCGGTAATACGCTACGAGCTTCCGTAGTCTTTAATTCAACAGTCGGGATGAACACTACGAAGGAAGCATCTAAATCTTGTATATGAATCGTATCGACATTTCCGTTTTCATCCATTGTGGAAATTGTTAAACCGCCAAGAACGGAAGCTGATGAATTATCAGGATGTCCTTCAATTTGCGAAGAGATATCTAATTTTTCTTGCGTAGATAAATTTAAGTCGCAGACGATATTGGCTAATTCAATCGCAGCAACAATAGCTGCTGCACTACTTCCTAATCCTCGTGCAAAAGGTAATTCACTCGTCATTTCGATTCGGCAAGCAGGTAGTTCTTTGTTAAATCGGGCTGCTGTTTCTTTTGCAATTTTGTAGATTAAATGATCTTTTATTTCGAACTCTTTTGGTAGATGGTCAGATAAATGGATAATTTCCCATTTGTCTGATAGAGACACTGTTAGATTTAAGTATAAGGACAAGCTAAGCCCAATGGAATCAAACCCAGGTCCTAAGTTAGCAGTGCTCCCAGGAACAGTGATTTGCCATTTTTTACTCATAAAATTCCCTCGATATATTGACGAATTTCTTCTTCATCATTTTTAAGTGATACTAAATCGACTTTAGATACGCTCATTGCTGTATCAGGGTCTTTTAATCCATTGCCAGTAAATACAGTAACAACGTGACTACCTTTAGTGATTTTGCCGTTGTTAACGGATTTAATAACACCAGCAAGTGATGCTGCAGAACCAGGCTCAACAAAAATACCTTCAGAACGAGCAATTAATTGATAAGCTGCTAAAATTTCATCATCCGTAACAGAATCAATAATACCTTCTGATTCATCACGCGCAGCCTCAGCTAATTTCCAGCTTGCTGGGTTCCCGATTCGAATTGCTGTTGCGACTGTTTCAGGATTTGTAATAGGTTCACCTTTAACAATTGCAGCAGCACCTTCTGCTTCAAAGCCATACATTTTTGGTAAACCAGTATTTTTTGCTTCATTATATTCTTTGAAGCCTTTCCAGTAGGCACTAATGTTTCCTGCGTTGCCCACAGGAATGCATAGGTATTCAGGCGCTTGTCCTAAACTATCTACAATTTCAAATGCAGCAGTTTTTTGCCCTTCAATACGGTATGGGTTTACTGAGTTGACTAGTTTAACAGGTGTTGTTTCACTAACTTGACGAACAATTGCAAGTGCATCGTCAAAGTTGCCATCAATCTCGATGATTTTTGCTCCATACATACATGCTTGAGCTAATTTACCAAGTGCAACTTTTCCTTTAGGTATTACAACAATAGATTGAATTCCAGCACGAGCTGCATATGCTGATGCAGCAGCTGATGTATTGCCGGTAGATGCACAGATAACACATTTTGCACCATCTTCAATTGCTTTTGCTACAGCAAAGACCATACCACGGTCTTTAAATGATCCTGTTGGATTTGCGCCTTCGATTTTGCCGTATAATTCAATGCCTAATTCCTTGGACAGATTTACTAAGTGAATAAGAGGAGTATTACCTTCATTTAAAGTTAATGCAGGTGTGTTTTCAGTAACAGGTAAAAATTCTTTATATTCTTCTATAAGACCTTTCCACATAGCGAACATTCTCCTTTTGTTCTCACTGGATGAACAGTTGTTTGTATATAAAAGACATTTTAACGCAAGTTAGAGGTAGATTTCAATAGAAAATGAGAATTTAACAAAATTATAAAAAGGCCAAAATCTCCTTGTCACTTTATTAAAACAGGTGTATTGTTATAGGTGTAAATTCAAATGTAAAGACAGGTGAATATAAGTGGAAGTAAAAAAGAGTACAGCACCAATTTCACGCAATAAATTATTAGGAGTTGCTGGAGTTGGCTGGATGTTTGATGCAATGGATGTTGGAATATTGTCTTTCGTCATCGCCGCATTAGCCGCTGATTGGGGACTAAATTCTACACAAATGGGTTGGATAGGAAGTATTAACTCTATTGGTATGGCAGTTGGTGCCTTGGTATTTGGTATTTTTGCAGATAAAATAGGGCGCAAACAGATTTTTATGTGGACCTTAATCATTTTTTCTGTTGCTAGTGGTCTCTCTGCATTAACGACGACATTTGTTGCATTTATGATTTTACGATTCTTTGTTGGTATGGGGTTAGGAGGGGAGCTGCCAGTTGCTTCAACCCTAGTATCGGAAAGTGTAGAAGCAAAAGAACGCGGTCGAGTAGTAGTGTTGCTAGAAAGCTTTTGGGCTGCAGGGTGGCTTATAGCTGCGATTATTTCTTATTTTGTAATACCAGCTGAATTCTGGCCAATTGAAGGATGGCGGGTTGCTTTAATCCTAACAGCAATTCCAGCATTTTATGCGGTTTATATCAGAATGCATTTACCTGACTCACCTCAGTTTGCAGCCAAACCAGAAGCAAAAAATCGTTCCATTATGCAAAATATGGCGGGGGTTTGGAAGAAAAAATATGTCCGTTCAACTTTGATGCTTTGGATTCTATGGTTTACGGTAGTTTTTTCTTACTATGGAATGTTTCTATGGTTGCCGAGTGTAATGGTTGGAAAAGGGTTTGACTTAATATCAAGCTTTAAGTACGTTCTAATAATGACTATCGCACAGCTTCCCGGTTATTTTACAGCAGCGTGGTTTATAGAGAAGTTTGGACGAAAATTCGTCCTTGTGACGTATTTAATCGGTACTGCTGCAAGTGCATATGTATTTGGTAATGCTGAAACCGTAACGGCATTACTTATATCAGGTATTTTACTATCATTCTTTAATTTAGGAGCATGGGGAGCATTATATGCTTATACTCCAGAACAATATCCGATGGTTATTCGTGGAACCGGTGCGGGGATAGCAGCCGCAGTAGGCCGTATAGGAGGAATTTTTGGTCCTCTACTTGTTGGCTATTTATTAAAGCTTGAATATAGTATTGGGTCTATTTTTGCAATATTTTGCGTATCGATACTTATTGGGGCTGCAGCGGTATTATTTTTAGGAAAAGAAACAAAACAAACAGAATTAGAATTATAAGCTTAAAAAAGAACGTGTGTTGCCAAATTACCTTTACAGTAGTAAGGATTATGAGAATTGGGTTAAATAGTTCATTTGCAAGTAGGATGCTAAGTACTGATGGAGTAATATTTTTAAACTTATATTTAGAGGGACTGCCTAAAAATTCTTAATTAATGGTCAGTCTTTTCATTTCTTCAATTTTATTTGAGGGAATCATACTAAGATTTGACAAATTTTTGACTTTCTAATTTAGCATAATAAAGTTTTTTCTGAAAACTCATTGTATTCAATCAATAATAGTGTTAACCTATCTCTTATTAAATTGTACAATTTACAAAATAAGGAGGTAGTCGAAGTTAAAATGGGCATATGTGATGATATAAAGAAGCGTTTTATCCGTTTATCTCGAGGACAACGCAAGGTTGCTCAATTTGTTATTGATAACCCAAATATCATAGCGACTCATATAGCTTCCGATGTTGGGAAGTTGATAGGTGTTAGTGAATCGACTGTTATTCGGTTCTGTTATGCGATGGAATTATCTGGTTTTTGTGAATTGCAAGAGAAGGTTAAAGAAGATCTAATGGAAAAGAAAGAATCTCCTATTTATGATCATCCGCTTTTAACAAAAAAACATGAGCATCTTGTCAGTGAGGTGATGAATCGTGATATCACGAGTATTTTAAGTACGATTCAACAAGTTGATGAGGACAAGTTCGAACAAGCTATAAAGTGGATGCATGAAATGAAATTCTTATATGTATTAGGCTTTAGACAATCTTCACCTTCTGCAAATTTCTTAACAAGCACTTTAAGCAGCTATCGCAAGCATGTAAAACAAATCCAGCACGATGTGGAGAATATTGTACAGCAGATTAGCGGAATGGATGATCAATCGCTGCTCATCGTAATTGCTCTAGATACTGTACTTGAAGATGTATTGACGATTACAAAACTATCGAAAAATAAGAATGCCAAAGTAATCGCAATTACAAGCTCAAATTTATCACCAATTCGTGATTATGCAGATGTCATCTTTACGGTAGGTGGGCATAAGCATTCTTCAACAGAAGTAATTACAGCATCACATTCACTAATCCATGCACTTATTGAAGGAATGGTTGCACAAAATAAAAAACAATATACATCATTCCAAAAATCTAATGCACAAATAGAGAGTAACTTTTTATTTTTAGATAAAGCACAAAATATCTAATCATACTTTCGAGAGCGTATTCGTAAATTGCGGGGGCATTTACGAATGCGCTTTTTATAAGAAAAGCGGAAGGCGCTCGTTCAGCTCCGACAACAACTGGAGGGGCTGACGAAAGGGCGCTTTTTGCCCTTGAAGGAAGCACCGAAGTTGTCGAGGAGCTAGCGCCTGAAGCTGGACAATAAGAAAAGCGGAAGGCGCTCGTTCACTCTAAAAACACAACAAGTTCTATTTTTCTATTCAGTAACAGGTATGATAAAATATACTCGGAATTAAGAACATTCATAAATAGGAGGAACTCATTGAATGAGCAAAGTATTAGTTTTCGGACATAAAAATCCAGATACAGACACAATCACTTCTGCACTCGTTTATGCATATTTAAAACAACAACTTGGCGTAGATGCAGAGGCAGTACGTCTAGGAGAAGTGAACAACGAGACAAAATATGCATTAGAAAAGTTTGGTTTCGAAGCACCACGATTAATTGAAAATGTTGCAAATGAAGCAAGCGAAGTAATTTTAGTGGACCACAATGAGCGTCAGCAATCTGCAGATGGGATTGAAGAAGTTAAAGTAACTGAAGTAATCGATCATCACCGTATTGCTAACTTTGAAACTTCTGATCCACTTTACTACCGTGCAGAACCTGTTGGCTGTACAGCGACAATTTTAAATAAAATTTTCAAAGAAAATAATGTGGAAATTCCTTCAAATATTGCAGGATTAATGCTTTCTGCAATTGTTTCAGATACATTATTATTCAAATCACCAACTTGCACAGAACAAGATGTACAAGCTGGTAAAGAATTAGCTGAAAAAGCTGGTGTAGATGTAAATGAATATGGTTTAGCGATGTTAAAAGCGGGTGCAGACCTTTCTGATAAATCACTGGAAGATTTATTATCATTAGATGCGAAAGAATTTACATTTGGTGAAGTAAAGTCAATAGTTGCTCAAGTAAATGCAGTTGATATAAATGATGTATTAAATCGCAAGGATGAATTAGTAAGTTTATTAAATAAGAACATTGAAGAAAATGGCTTACAGTTATTCTTCTTCGTAGTAACAGATATTTTAAATAACGATTCTACAGCTGTAGTTGTAGGAAGCGCGGCTGAAGCAGCAGCAAAAGCATTTGGTAAACAATTAGACAACGACTTAGTTGACTTACCAGGTGTTGTATCACGTAAAAAACAAATCGTGCCAGTATTAACAGAAGCACTTTAATAAATAAGGAGGGGCCTTACAGAAAAGTTTACTTTTCTGTAAAAGCCCCTCTTTTTATTAATTAAACATTGCTCCTTGTGGCAATAACTATCCTTATCGCAGTAAAGTTAATTCTACGTAGTTTTTTTGGATGAATCCTTTTTACATTTGTTTCTTTAATTTTAAAGGATAGACAGCTGGCCCTTCTATTATATCTCCATTTTTGTCAAAGCGGGATCCATGGCATGGACAGTCCCATGTTTCATCGGCCTCATTCCATCTTGTTTTACATCCTAGATGTGTACATTTAGGTGCTTCAATTCTTGTAATATAACCACCAACCAGACTTGTTGCAACAAAACCAATATTTTTTAAGGAATATAAAAGATTTCGGCCAAATTGTCCTCTTGAAGGGCTATATAAGGATGCTGCCATATGGGCTTCTTTAGTAATTGCGCTTGAAATAATTTCTCCTGCTACTAGCGAATTAGAAAGCCCCCATTTACGGTAACCCGTTGCAATATAGATATTAGGCTCGCTATCAGTAAGCTGCCCAATATAAGGAATGTAATCAGGTGTATCTGGATCCTGTGCACTCCAAAAGTACGTTGGCTTAGGTAGGTCGAAATTGGAAACTAATTCGGTTTCAAGGTCTTTGTAATAGCTTTTTGTATGTTTAATAGCACCTGCCTTATGACTGCTTCCTCCATAAATAAAATATGGTGTGTTTGAAATCAATGCAGTCCTTATGGTCCTTGAAGGATTTTCAACGGATAAATACTGCCCCTGTAACAGCTCGCTAGCTTTTGAAGCCATTAAATATGAGCGTTCAATGGAAAGCTTTGTTGTATATAAATTTCTAATGGATTCTATTGGATAATGCGTACATAGTACTAAGTTTTTATAGGATATACGACTGTCGCTATTGGTTTCAACTATTTTTTCATCGATAATCACTCTAGTTACACGGCAATTTGTAAATATAGTTGCCCCTTCCTTCAAGGCGAGCTTGGCAAAATGGAGTGTGAAATTTGTAGGATGTATTTGTGCTGTATCCTCCATTTTTAATGCAGATGTAATAGGAATCGGCAGCTCAGTATCTGTTGTTTCATAGCCTGGTAAATTAAGTTTTTTATAGGCATTCAATTCATCCTGAATTGTCCGGCTGCCATAATTGCTTTGTGCATATATAAAAGAATCTATTTTTTGATATGTTTCAATTGGTGCAAACTGTAAAGCCGAATCTATTGCATTTTTATTTGCTTGATAATAGGTACGAACATCACCTTCAGAAAAATTCTTTAAAAGTTTTGAAAAAATAATACCGTGTTGAGGAGTTAATTTTCCTGTTGAATGACTAGTTGTACCAAGTGCAACGGAAGGCTTTGCCTCAAGCAGTATAACATTAATGCCTTTTTTTGCGAGTAAATATGCTGTATATATTCCTGTTAAACCACCGCCAACTATACAAACATCACAGTCTAAAGATTTTGATAATGTAGGTAATGATAATGACTCAACGTCTTTTAGCCAAAGAGAGTTTTGCATAAGCGCCCCCAATTATACTCATTTTTTAAAAGTATTGGATAAATGTGAAAACAATATTCATATGAGCACATTTATTGTAGGAAAATTAATTCATACGTAAACTGATGAAAAAGGAGGAATGAAACATGAAAGTAGAAGTATGGTCAGATTATGTTTGTCCATTTTGTTATATAGGTAAACGTCAACTAGAAAAGGCTATTAAAGACTCTGGGTATGAAGGTCAAGTGGAGGTAGAGTTAAAAAGCTTTTTACTAGACCCAAATACTCCACTGGATGCCGAAGAATCAGTTTATACTTCATTAGCAAATAAATATAATACTACAGAAGCGGAAGCTAAAAAAATGACTAATAATGTTGCTGAGCGTGCTAAAGAAGTAGGTCTTCAATATAATTTTGATATTATGAAAAATGCAAATACTAATGCTGCACACCGACTAGCCAAATGGGCTGCCAAAAAAGGAAGGGGTCCGGAACTTAGTGAAAGAATATTGAAGGCATATTTTTTAGAAGGGGCAGCGATAGGTCGATACGAAGTCCTATTAAATTTAGTTGAAGAAGTAGGTCTTGACCGGAAGGATGCACAAGATGTTTTGAATAGTGATCAATTTGCAGATGAAGTTGAGCAAGACATTTTAGAGGCACAAAGCTTAGGAGTAAGAGGAGTTCCATTTTTTGTGATTGACAATAAGTATGGTATCTCTGGTGCACAACCACAACCATTATTTAACCAAACGATAGCAAAAGCTGCAAGTGAAGCAGGACTTAAGCCGAAATTGAAAATAGTTGGAGATAACGGTAGCATTTGTTCAGATGGACAATGTGATCTATAGTAGCTTATCTAATTGTTGAAAAGTACTAAAAATCAGCTAAAAGTCTGAGGGAAGTTTTGTTGAAATAATTCTCATCTTCCTTTAAGATTAACCATATGTCTTGAATTCAAGATTTATATTTTAATAGATAAAGGAGTAATAAAACGATATGACAAATGTATTAGTAGTTAAAGCAAATAACCGTCCTGACGGTGTTTCAACTAAAATGTATGAAACTTTTGTAGAAGAAGCAAAAAATGTAGCTGGTTTAAATCTTACTACATATGATGTATATGCAGAAGATATGCCGTATTTTGGACAAGATCTTTTCAACGCTTTCGGGAAAGTTCAAAATGGTGAAGAATTAACTGATTTAGAGTCTAGATTATTAGCTGCAAAACAAAAAGCAATGGATGCATTAACTGCTGCTGATGTAGTAGTATTTGCTTTCCCTCTTTGGAACTTAACAATCCCTGCAGTTCTACAAACGTTTGTTGATTATGTATATTCAGCAGGCTATATGTTCAAATATAATTCTGAAGGTCAAATGGTTCAATTGATGACAGATAAAAAATATGTTGTATTAAATGCTCGTGGCGGGTACTACTCATCTCCAGAAGCACAACCAATGGAAATGTCAGCTAACTACATTAAAAATGTATTTAGTGGTATTGCAGGTATGGAGCTTCTTGAAGAAGTAATTATTGAAGGTCATAATGCAGAACCAAATAAAGCTCAAGAAATTATCGCAGAAGGTTTAGAACGTGTTAAAGCTGCTGCACAAAAATTAGCAACAGTAACTGCGTAAAAATAAATGTAAAGGAGCCATCCAAAAATCACTTTTGGATGGCTTTTTTGCGAGGATGGATAACCACTGAAACAAGAGTAGTGAGCATATATTTTTAAAAGAAGTAGGGGCAGTCTAGAAAGTAATTATTTTCTGGATAGCCCTTTAGAATTTTTGTTATTAACGGTTTCGCTCGAAGCCTTTTAATCGTGTTCCTTGGAAAGTAAGGAGTCCTAAATCTCCTTCTGCTAGCAGCCCATATTCTTTACCAGAAATTTCAAATTCTATACGATCCCCACTTTCAACTTCAAATGTTGAGTAATACCAAGTATGGGAATGTTCGCCGCGTACCTCCGTGCGTTTTGCAATAACCTGGGCAGGTACTGTCAAAACAGGAGAAGCATTATTTTTAACATTTTGCTTAATACCAGCAGTAAATTTCAACAATATACTTCCAAACACAATAATGGCAATAATTATTATAAATATTGGCACAAGGTTAAACATAATATCTTCGAAAAAAAACATTCTACATTCCCCCAGTTAACTATAAAAATTGTCGAAATGAATAAAAATGTATGGTAATTCATAAAATCTTTGAAGTAATGAATTTGTAATGGTGTACTGAAATTGTTCTTCTTTAGGTGCGAAATTCGACAATACTATTTTAAAAGATAAACTTTTATCTTCAAATACGTTTATTTCTATTTTTAGTTTCAACTTTTTCCCAATTTTTATATTAACATAAATTTATAATCATTTAACCTGCTGCTTTTTTTGTTTGGTAATGGAACATAAACGTTTAAAGAAGTCGAAAAATAGTCACAGGCTTGGTAAATAAAAAGATATGTATTACTTGTCAAAAAGCTTTGGATTATCCATACTAAGAAAGAGTATGAAGTAAGAAAGGAAATTTGCTTTTATGACAATTAAGCAATGGGCACAAGACTTAGCCAACATAGTTAATCCAAGTAATATTAAAATAAATGAATCTTTAAAAACATATACAATGACGAAACTTGGTGGTAAAGCCGATGTGTTTGTCTTACCAGAAACAGAAGAAGAAGCAACTGCAATTGTAAAGTATGCGCATGATCATAATGTTCCAATATTAATGTTAGGGAACGGCTCTAATATGGTGGTTCGTGACGGTGGGGTTCGTGGAATTGTAATCTGTTTTCAAAAGCTAGACCAGATTCACCTTGAAGGAACTCAAATTTATGCACAAGGTGGGGCATTAATTAAAGATGTTTCGAAGCTAGCAGCAGAAAATAGCTTAACAGGATTCGAATTTGCTTGTGGAATCCCGGGATCTGTTGGGGGAGCAATGGCAATGAATGCTGGCGCATATGGCGGTGAGATTAAGGATATTATTATAGATTCTACAGTTTTAACACAAGAAGGAGAAAAAATCGTATTAACTAAAGATGAGCTTGAGTTATCATACCGTCAAAGTATTATCGCAAAAAAAGGTTACTTTGTTCTTTCTTCTAGATTTGAACTTGAAAAGGGAAACCAACAAGATATTGATGAAAAAATTGCTGATTTAACATTTAAACGTGAATCAAAACAGCCTTTAGAATACCCTTCGGCAGGCAGTGTATTTAAACGTCCGTCAGGATACTTTGCAGGGAAGCTTATTCAAGATAGTGGATTGCAAGGAAAAGGTGTTGGAGATGCAGAAGTATCAACCAAGCATGCCGGTTTTATCATTAATAAGGGGAATGCCACAGCAACAGATTACATTGAGACCATTAATATGGTTAAGAGGGTTGTTAAAGAAAAATTTGATGTAGATCTTGAGCTTGAAGTAAAGATTGTTGGTGAAGATTTAACAAAATAAGTTTTTAAGGCGCCTTTTTATTTATGAAGGGCGCTTTGTATACATAGAGAGGGTCAAGTATGAAATTTGTATCGTGGAATGTAAACGGAATTAGGGCATGCGTGAACAAAGGATTTATTGATTACTTTAATGAAGTAGATGCCGATTTTTTCAGTATTCAAGAAACTAAATGTCAACAAGGTCAAATTGATTTGCCTTTTGAAGGTTATTATCAATATTGGAATTACGCGGAGAAAAAAGGCTATTCAGGTACGGCAATTTTTACAAAGCATAAGCCCTTATCTGTAAAATATGGGGTTGGCGATGATGAAAACGAAAAAGAAGGCCGTATTATTACTTTAGAATACGATAAGTTTTACTTAGTTAATGTTTATACACCAAACTCACAGCGAGATTTAGCACGACTTCCAATACGTTTACATTGGGAAGTAAACCTAATTGAGTATTTAAAACAGCTTGATAAAAAGAAGCCTGTTATTTATTGCGGGGACTTAAATGTTGCGCATGAGGATATCGATTTGAAAAATTTTAAATCTAATATTGGCAATTCTGGGTTTACCTTTGAAGAGCGAGGGAAAATGACAGAGCTGCTTCAATCTGGTTTTACCGATACATTTCGCCATCTCAATCCGGACACAACTGACGCTTATACATGGTGGTCTTACATGAATAAAGTTCGGGAGAGAAATATCGGTTGGAGAATTGACTATTTTATTGTTTCTAATCGACTAGTTGACTATATTCAGGCTGCTGACATCCACTCGCAAGTTTTAGGTAGCGATCATTGTCCAATCGTATTAGAATTAAAAGATGTGAAATGATAAAATCATCTAATGATGATACTTTATTTTATTTGAAAAATAAATGTATTATAGTAGGGAAATTGATCCTTGCTAACTTAAGAAATTATAAAATTTTTTGAAGAGTTCTAGTGCAAGCTACAGTCCCTTGTGGTCGAGGTGCTTCTTCGATGCTTAAGTGTCATACGAAATTAGTCATTCCGACCTGATATAGATATGGATTTTGTGCTTTCTCCAATTTGGGGCTAAGCAGGGCGCTTGCGCTTTTCTTAATGAGAGGGTGGAATAAAAGATGTCTACTGAAGCAGTAAAGAGAAAAAGTAGAAAAATAGTAGATTTGCTTATATGGATAATAGGCTTGGTTATTGTAGCAGGCGGACTAATAGTGGTTGGAATCCACTTTTACGTATCAAATTCTAAGCCAACAATAGAAGGAGAAGTAATTGTTTCTATATTAGATGATGATGTAATGGTAACTCGTGATGGGACAGGTGTTCCGCATATTGAAGCGAATTCTGATGCGGATTTATATCGCGCTCAAGGGTATGTACAAGCCCAGGACCGTCTTTTCCAAATGGATTTAGCTCGACGACAAGCCAGCGGTACTTTAGCAGAGGTTGTAGGTGAATCAGCTGTTGAATCTGATAAATTTTTCCGTACGTTTAGTTTAAGAAATGCAGCAGAAAAATCTTGGGAAGGATACAATGAGAATTCTAAACAAATTTTACAATGGTATGCTGAAGGCGTTAACGCATTTATTAACGAAGTAAAAGGCACTAGTAAACTTTCTTACGAGTTCAAACTATTAGGATATGAACCTGAAGAATGGACGCCAATTGATTCATTAACTATCGGAAAATATATGGCATATGATTTAGGCGGCAACTGGAGTCTTCAAGCCTTTAACCATTGGGCATTACAAAACTTTACAGAAGAACAAGTTAAAGAGCTAATTATTAATTATCCAGAAGATGCAAAAACAATTATTGAAGCAAACTTGGAAAATCCGATAGAAGTTGCTGGAGCTTTTAATACTGATTTGTTGCCAAATGAATTTAATGGCAGCAATAACTGGGTAGTCTCTGGTGAGAGAACAGAAAGTGGAAAGCCGTTGCTTGCAGATGATCCGCATTTAGGATTAGGTACTCCTTCTATCTGGTATCAAATGCATTTACAATCGCCAGAGCAAAATGTAAGTGGAGTAATATTCCCTGGAGTTCCTGGTATTATATTGGGGCATAATGAAAAAATCGCTTGGGGTGTAACAAATGTTGGACCAGACGTTCAAGACTTGTATATTGAAACACCGAACCCAGATAATCCAACTCAATTTAAGTATGATGGTAAATGGGAGCAAGCCGAAGTTCGTAAAGAACCGATAAAAATAAAAGGCGGTAAAACAATTGATTATGAAGTGGTTGTAACCCGCCATGGCCCTGTAATCTCAGATTTTGTATTTGAAGAAGAACAACCAACTGCTGTATTTTCAATGCAATGGACAGCTCTAGAGTCAACACAAGAGTTGCAAGCAGTTATTGGATATAACAAGGCAAGTAATTGGGAAGAGTTTGAAAAGGCATTAGAGGATTTTAAAGCACCTGCTCAAAACTTCGTATTTGCTTCAACTGATGGTACAATTGCCTACAAAGCAAACGGTAATATCCCGATTCGCAAGGCTGGCGACGGGCAGTTCCCTGTACCAGGAGATTCTTCTGAGTATGGTTGGGAAGGTTATATACCATATGAAGAACTTCCAACAGTCATTAATCCAGAAGAAGGATATATTGTAACAGCAAATAACAAAATTATAGGTGACGAATACCCTTATCATATTACAAATTACTGGGCGCCGCCTTATCGTTATGAACGGATTGTTGAGATGATTGAATCTGTTAAAAAAGGCCAAACAGATGAAGATGGTGAAGTAATTGAAGGCTTAACTGTTGGTGACATGCAAGGAATGCAATCAGATAAGAAAAACTTACAGGCAGAAGAGTTTTTACCACATATTTTAACATCTATTAAGAAGATGGATAGTGAAGGGAAATATGAGGATATTGTGAAACTTCTTGAAGAGTGGGAGTTATTTGATAACAAGGATGAAGGTGCTCCTTTAGTTTTCAATTTACTAATGACGGAAATTCAAGATACACTATTTGAAGATGCGATGCCTGAAGATGTATATGAAATGATGCCTGGAAAATTCCAAATTACAGATCAGTTATTACGTGATGCATATGCAGGAAATGAAGGGGTTTGGGTATCCGAAGCAGGCGGTGTAGACGAGCTAGTCTATCATTCATTTGAAACAACAATTGCAGAAATCACTAAAAAGTATGGTGCGAAAGTTTCAAAATGGACTTGGGGCAGCTACAACAAACTAACTTTTGACCATCCATTATCAGGAGTTTCAGAATACTTAGCAACTTATTTAAACCCAGAAAAGCTGTCTGTAGGTGGTTCTAAGGTGACTGTTCAAGCTGCATCAGAAGATGGTGAAGGAAATGTTAATCATGGTGCTTCATGGAGATTTGTAGCGGATTTAAGTGATTTATCTAGTGCCTACCATATGGTTGCACCTGGCCAAAGTGGACATGTTAAATCGAAATGGTACGATAACCAAATTTCTAATTGGGTATATGGTCGATATCATGAAACAAATATTGATGGCGACCTTAATACGAAGTACGAACTTCAATTAAAAGCTGAATAAGTTTTAAAGGTAAAGCAACTGAATATAAAGTAAAAGGAGCCGTCCCCAAAGACATTTAGGGGCGGCTCTTTTGTGATGAGTATGACTCTTCTGAGAGGAGGATGCATCAAATAAATAATAATTTCTATTTATATCTACTAAAAAATTGTAGGTGTGTTTAAGAATTATTACTTGCTGGGCGGCTTCTTTTTTTATTAAGTTTTAAAACTAAACTCCTTTCACCTCAGTTAAAAGTTACTAATTGTATGAAAATATACTTATTTAAAATATCCCATCACTACTTATTGGGTATACTGTTAATTTATGGTGTGATACTTTTTGTGCATATAAACTTAATTTCAATTCATAGGTAAAATGTATGTTTTATGACCTCTATACCTATTGATAACCTAGATAATATAAGTTACGATTAGCAAGTAATTAATTTAGCAATAATAAAGATTAGGTAGGCGAAATCATATATGTCAAAACCATTTTTAGTAAATGTAACAGAAGAAATTGTTAATGGCCTTGTAAAGTTTCTATTATATGGAACAGAGTATCAAACTTTTTGTCATTGTGATTATTGTGAAAAGGAAATTGCCGCCGACGTCTTAAATCAATTACCGTCTTATTATGTATCAACAGCTGAAGCGAGAGATCAAGCGTTCAGAAAACTTAAATCACCTGAAAATATTGAAATGATAAATAAACAAATTATTTTATCGATTCATGCAGTAGGCAAAAAACCAGATCATAAAAAGATGTCCAACTTGTCTAATTGACTTGTTGGGCATTTTGACTTTAATACATACCTATTTGTTTATTGTTTTAAGTTACCTTTTCATAGAGGATGTAGTAAAATTAAACTGATATTTTAAATGTGAGGAGACTTGTTATGCCAACACCTAGTATGGAGGATCATATCGAGCAAATTTATTTGTTAATTGAAAATAAAGGATATGCGAGGGTGTCTGACATAGCTGAAGCATTATCTGTTCTTCCTTCCTCCGTAACAAAAATGGTTCAAAAATTAGATAAAGACGGATATTTAGTATATGAAAAATATAGAGGGCTAACACTAACATCAAAAGGTGAAAAGCTAGGAAAACGTCTAGTGAAAAGACATGAATTGCTAGAACAATTTTTACGTCTAATCGGCGTAGATGAAGGACGAATTTACGAGGATGTTGAAGGTATTGAGCACCACTTAAGCTGGAATTCAATTGATCGAATTGCAGATTTAGTGCAACTTTTAGAAGAAAATGAGCACTTAGTAAAAAAACTCGAAGAAATGAAAGAACAATAACACAATGAAAAATTAGTAAGCTGAAAGGAAAGACGAAATTGAGCGAATTAAAATCAGGTGAAGTTCATGAGTTAACAGTACTTGAAGAGCAAGTTTCAAAATGGATATTGACAAACGGTGTATTGGAAATTCCTTTGAATAGCTCTGAGGTACAACAACCTCTTACTATCGGTGATCGTATAAAAGTTTTCCTTTATGCAGATCGACGTGGAAATTTGCAGGCGACAACAGCAATACCACAAATATTACAAGGTGAATATGGCTGGGCGCGGGTTATAAAGGTGACAAAAGAGGGCACATTCGTTGATATTGGTTCTTCAAGAGAGGTATTGGTAAAAGAAGAAGATTTACCACCTTTAAGGGAATTATGGCCCCAAGTAGGAGACCACTTATATATGACGCTTCGTACTGACCGTAATGGAGATTTATTTGGCCGTTTAGTAACAGAAGAAAAGGTAAATGAACTTTACGAGGGTGCTCTTGAAGATATGCATAATAAAAACATAAAAGCGCGACCTTACCGTTTATTGCCAGTAGGCTCTTTCTTGCTAGGTACAGAAACTCCTTATCGAATTTTTGTCCATAATACTGAAATGGAGCAAGAGCCTAGACTTGGTCAAGAAGTAGACGTTCGAGTTATTGCAGTGAAGGAAGATGGATCTTTAAATGGCTCGATGCTTCCCCGTAAGCACGAACGTTTAGGGAAAGATGCTGAACAAATATACGACTATTTACAAAGCGTTGGGGGAAAAATGCCATTCGGTGATAAATCAACGCCTGAAGAAATTTCAGAAATGTTCCATATGAGTAAAGGTGCATTTAAACGTGCCCTAGGTACATTGATGAGAAATGGTAAAGTAAAGCAACAAGATGGATGGACTGAAATTTTATAGTACTTAGGTTGAGTAAAGCTGTGACTATTTTGATTGTCACAGCTTAATTTTTCGCTATATTATTTTCTTGGGGCTCAATCTTTGTGCAACTTGTTTTGGAACCTTTTGCTTTTTTTTACGTATTAATTGAATGAACAAATCATAAAATTTGAGGATTTGTTTTGAAAGGAGAGATAACAATGAAACGTAAAGGGTTTTCAATGTTTATATCTTTATTAAGTGTAGTTTTTTTATTGCTTCTTCCAATGAATGCTTTAGCAGCAGAAGGCAGTGTTAAAGCAATAAACGAAAAATTAGGAGTGCCGATTGTTGTTTATGGTGGAAATCTTTCTGAAGAAGAAAAAGAGACTGTTAAAGATGCCTTGCAATTAGAAAAAGAACCTGAAGTTGATGAAATTACAGTAACTGGTGAAGATTTAGTTAAGTATATAAAAAATAGTAATTCTAGTTCACGTATGTACTCTTCAGCAAAAATTACTCGTGAAGAAGAGGGATCGGGACTAGTTATTAGCATTGTAACACCTGAAAATATTACAGAGGTTACATCAGAGATGTATGCAAATGCAATGCTTACGGCAGGTATTGAAGATGCAAGCGTTGAAATCGCGGCTCCAAAGCCTGTAACTGGCCATTCAGCGCTTGTAGGGATTTATAAAGCATATGAAGTGAAAACTGGGGAAACATTAGATATTGAGAGAACAGATGTAGCGAATGATGAATTATCTGTAGCTACACAAATTGCTGAAAATGCAAATGTTACTGATGAACAAATTGCTGAATTATTAACAGGTATTAAGCAGCAAATTGCAGAACTAAATCCTGCTACAAAAGAAGAAGTAGAACAGATTGTACAAGATCAATTATCAAAGTTAAACATTGAGTTAAGTGAACAAGACCGTCAATTACTTGTTGATTTAATGAATCGTATAAGCCAGTTGGATATCGACTTTTCGAAGCTATCCGATCAGTTATCCGATTTAACAACTAAATTTGAAGAGAAATTTGGCGACATTCTTCAAGATGAAGGATTTTGGAGTAGTGTGAAAGATTTCTTCAATAAATTAATTGATACCATTTCATCTTGGTTCAAATAATGCTGCATATGGCGATGTAGAAAAAAGCAAATGAATTAAAATAAAAATTAAGATATGTTATATTAGTAGGAAATGGGAGGGATGAAAATGGAGTTTAAATTATCGGAGAGAAGTCCAAATCATTTTGCTTTCGAATATGAGAAAGACGGGGAAAAATTAGCGGAAATTGAGTGGACTCAGCATGATCGTGTTATGGACATGACTCATACTTACGTTTCTGATGCATTGCGCGGACAAGGGGTAGCAAAAAAGCTGTTAGATAGAGCTGCTGACTATGCTAGAGAAAATCAATATAAAATGAATGGAATATGTTCTTACGTTGTATCAGCGTTTGAAAAAAGCGATGCGTACGATGATGTAAAAGCATAAAAAATAGGCAATCAAATTGTTATCTAGAACAATTTGATTGCCTTTTGTATTAAGTAAAAAATTATAATTTGCTTATGTTGAGTAATCAATATGGTGGCATTTTACCAGAATCTACTGCTGAGGGTGTCTTTAATAAAGATTAGAAAAAACATAAATAAGTGTAGTTAGAATGATTGATGCGACGGCTATTGAGGTAACTTCTTTCCAATCATAAGTGAAATCATAATTATTCATACAATTCTTCCTCTCCTTTTATCGCTATAATGTTTAACTCTTACTTCTGTTAATGCAGGTACATAGATTTATTTAATTGTTGCCATTCATAGAGTGTAAAATAGAACAGTAATATAAGGTTATTCATCTATTAACTAAAGTATTCATAATATAATAATAATTTTTTGATAAAAAATTAGACAATAAAGAACAAAAAGCAATATTATGTAAAAATTTTTGATTTTGTGTCTAAATTCATTATAGTTGCCATATTTTAAAAGGTTCATTCTTTCATGAAATAAGTTTGAAAATCATTATTAAGGGCAAAATAATGCATACAAACATTTTGGAGGGATTATGTATGGCCAAATTGAAAGGGAAAGGTGTAGTGGCAACAGCATTAGTTGCAGGAGCTGCTTCATTTTTAAGTAAGAAAAGGAACCGTGATCAAGTGATGAAGCTATTTAAAAATATGCAGATGAAAGCAAGTTCGTTTTTAGGATCTCAGCAGCAACAAAATTCCGGAATGAAATACAATTCTTTGAAGGAAATCGCCGAAACAGGCGCAGGGTCAACAAGTACTAAAATTCGTGAAAATAACTTCATCGGAGAAGGTGGAGGACAAACGGCATTAGCTTATTATAATGAAAGCAACCAACACCAAGTACATTAGAGTTTAAAATGTCCAAAAAGGTAACGTAATGGACATCGATAATATGGTAGTTCGACCAATAAATAATAAAAGAGGAGCTGTTCAGAATATTTCTGAACAGCTCCTTATTTTTATTAAACGTTTGAAGTTTCTTTTTTCATTGTTTTATTTTTAGCAAGGTTTACATGCCAAGAAAGTGCTTCCTCTAAGATATGAGGAGTTTGTGCATTACCAGTAGCTTCTACAGCACGGTTGTAGTAATCCCATAATTGTTCTTTGAAATCAGGGTGTGCACAGTTTTCAATAATTAATGCTGCACGTTCTTTTGGAGCTAGTCCACGTAAGTCAGCAATACCTTGTTCAGTTACGATTACGTCAACGTCATGCTCTGTATGGTCTACGTGAGATACCATTGGAACGATAGATGAAATTGCTCCACCTTTTGCATAAGATTTTGTTACGAAAATTCCTAGACGAGCGTTACGAGCAAAGTCTCCAGAACCACCGATACCGTTCATCATTTTTGTACCGCTAACATGTGTAGAGTTTACGTTTCCGTAAATATCTAACTCTAGTGCAGTGTTGATAGAAATTAAACCGAGACGACGGATTACTTCTGGGTGGTTTGAAATCTCTTGTGGACGTAAAACTAATTTATCAGCATATTTTTCAAGGTTGCCGTAGACTTTTTTCTGTAATTCTTCAGAAATTGTAATAGATGTTGCAGCTGCAAAGCTTACTTTACCAGCATCGATTAAGTTAAATACTGCATCTTGAAGCACTTCAGATGCTACTACTAAATCTTCGAATTCAGAGTCTGCAAAGCCATCTAATACTGCGTTTGCTACAGAACCAACACCAGATTGTAATGGCATTAATTTATTTGTTAAACGACCAGCTTTAATTTCAGAACGGAAGAAATCAAGTAAAATGTTAGCCATTGTTTGAGTCTCTTCGTCTGGTGGTACGATTAATGAAGGAGCATCTGGCTCTTCAGAAATAACAATTGCTTTAATTTTCGCAGGATCTACTTTAATACCAATTTCACCAATGCGTTTTTTAGCATCTGTCATTGGAATTGGTTCACGTTGTCCTTGTGGTGCAGGAACATAAATATCGTGAATTCCGATAAGGCTCTCTGGGTGAGAGATATTTAATTCAACAATAATATTTTCCGCGTACTCAGCAAAAACTGGTGAGTTACCTACAGAAGTTGTAGGAATAATTAATCCATCTTCAGTAATCGCAGCAGCTTCCACAATTAAATATTTAATAGGGCCAATAATACCTTGGCGAACTAATTCAGCATTATGAGATAGGTGAGCATCTACATATAAAACATCACCAGAGTTAATTTTGTTACGAATGCCTGGGTCTGCAATGAAAG
The DNA here is from genome assembly GCF_003966145.1 of Lysinibacillus telephonicus. GTDB lineage: Bacteria > Bacillota > Bacilli > Bacillales_A > Planococcaceae > Ureibacillus > Ureibacillus telephonicus. The sequence continues at coordinate 29,437 of NZ_RXNR01000010.1, read as the reverse complement.
GTCCTCGTTTACGAATAACCCCTTCTTCAGCTAAATACTTATCTACTTCTGGACCTAGTGATGCACCAGTGTAAATGTCAATTTTGAATTTTTCGTTTTTAGCACGTTCTACTAATGCCATTGGTACAACTTTTGCATCTCCAGCACGTGTAAAACCACTCATTGCAACTACATCGCCATCAGTAATAAGTTTTGCAGCTTCTTCAGCAGATACAACTTTATTTGTTAATTGTTTTAATCCTAAACGTTTCTCAACTCTTGGATCCATTAAAAATCCTCCCCCTAAATTTGGATGGTCAAAATAAATAAAGAGAAAATTATGTAGAATTTTCTGTACATTCATGTGAGCTAATACTCAATGTGCATAAATAATAATAACACCAAATTGTCACAAAATCTTCATGAAATGCATGAAAGTGCTTAAAAAAGTATTTTTCGAGAAAAAAATGTAATATTCGATAAAATGCGATTGATAACAAAGATAAAACCACAAGATTTCCATGCATAAAAATACAAGACGACCTTTGCAAATAGTACAAAGGTCGTCTTATAATGAAAAGTTAAATTGAATTTAAAATCCTAGCGAACGTCGGAAATAGCTTGCATATCTTTGGCTGACAGGGATCCTTGTTCCATCTTTCATAATTAAAAGGAATGTCGAATGTGAATCAGGTTGAATTTCATCGATAAAGTCAATGTTCACAATATATGAGCGATGACAACGGATAAATGAATCTGATGCTAAGAATAGTTCTAAATCGCTAAGATTTAAACGGTGATAGCCTTCTCGGTGCATGGTTTTAACAAATGTTTTACGAAGCTGTGTTTCAAGATAAATAACTTGATTATGTTTAATTGGATACCAGCAATCATCAATTTTAATTGTGATGTAATTAGTTAAAAATGGTGATGGTTTTTGAGGGAAGATAGCTGTGATTGCTCCCTTAGTTTCGCCTTCTTCGATTAAGGGAATACTCATTCCATAATAAGGGACACCGAATACATCAGGCTCTATATATGAACTAATTTTTTGGCCGTATGTAAGGGCTTTATAAGCTGCAGATCCTTCTTTTACTGGGTCTCCAGGTTTAATTTTTAAATCTACTTTTTTGCTTGGTTGATAATACAAATATTCTTCTTTATCGGAAATAGCAATAGATGTATTTTCTGGGAAGAAATCTTTTATTATATCCATAATTTCTTCAATTTGTTTTGGATCCACTTTAATTCACCTCATTTTGTATACATTTTTATATTATATATATCATATATTTTACTACATATTAAAACAAATAAAATAGAGAAGATTATTGAATAAATAAGGAATTTTCAGCTAGTAAGAAAAAAATCTCCTTAATTTTGTCACTTTTTCAGATGAACGCTAATCATAGTATACCTTATATTACCGAAATAATTTGTGTACTAATATAATAATTATATTTTTCATAGTGTTTATGTTGCTTATTATCCCTTGTATTTTCAACATAAAATCAAGTTGAAAAAAAATGAAATTATGGTAATATTCACATTAGTTAACAATGATTAATGCTTTATTCTCATTTATTTATAAATTTTAAATTAATTTTTTAGCATAATATACTCAATATGACATGTATTTCATCTCTAAAATATAAATAAAAGCTATATTCGAATTTTATTTTAGGTTATATTAGTGTAGTAGATGTTAATTATTGTAATTGAAATTAATTATGCGAATTGCATTCTGAAGAAAGATGGGGTAATCTATGCAGCTACATCAACATTCAATATCTGAAACAATTTCTAAAAGATACTTTCAAGAAATTGATAATATAAATCAATATAACGGGGTCGAGGATTTTTTTAATATTGAATCAAAGCTGTTATTTGAGATATTCCACTTAGAGGCAGCAAAAGCGAAAAAATCCCTGCACGAGATTATTGATATTCTTTCGATACGTTTCGGTAAACAAGTGATAAAGGTTGTACGAAATTACTTTGTTATTTTATCCTCAATTGTCGCGCGAAAATTATTGGATAATCAAGTACCCTCTAAGAAAGCGTTTGCTTTCAATTTAGCTTGTGCAGATATGATTGAAAACAAAATGAAGGATGCAGAGTTTCTCCAATTTGCGGATGATTTAATTGACTTTTATGTGTATTTTATTGCTGACCGAAAGCAGCCGACATTTAGACATCAAACAGTAAATAAAGTGATAATGTACATAAACGATGAACTAGAAAATGATTTAACTGTAGAGAGCATTGCTCAAAAATTCCACATAAGCACTAGCCATTTATCACGTATATTTAGAGAGCATGTAGGAATAACTTTAGTTGAATATTTAAATGTGAGAAGAGTGGAAGAATCACAATATTATTTAAGACATACGAATAAAAGCATTACATCTATCTCAGAACAATTCCATTTCTGCAACCAAAGTTACTTTACTAGAATTTTTAAGAAGTATACTGGTGTTACGCCAAAGCATTTTAGAGATGAATTACATCACGAATTTTACCGATTTGAAATTTCTGAAGATGAGTATGAAAAAGTATAATATTAATTAGATACAGTTGGCATTCTATGTGCCAACTGTATTTCGCTTCAAATGGCTTTAAACTGTAATCAAAATGGTCGCTGCAATTTGATATTAACAAACTTATTAAGGTATACTTCAACTTAGTTAAATAATATAGTAGGTGGAAAAATGAAAAAACTGAAGCTATTTTCGATGCTTGGCTTGTTGTTGCTTGTTCTAACTGGATGTCAAGCGGTTGAAAATCAAGAAGGATTCTTTTATAGTACATTTGTTAAACCGATGAATTGGTTACTAGACTTTTTAGGAAATGACTTATTTAACGGCAGCTATGGATTAGCAATTATCGCAATCACAGTAGTAATTCGATTAATTTTAATGCCATTTATGTTGAAGAATTATCGTCAACAGTCGTTAATGAAATCAAAAATGGATGTCGTTAAACCGAAAATGGACGAGATTCAACAAAGATTAAAAGCAGCTAGTACGAAAGAAGAGCAAATGGCAATTCAGCAGGAAATGATGACATTGTACCGTGAAAATGGCATTAATCCTTTAAATATGGGCTGTTTACCAATTATTATTCAAATGCCAATCATCATGGGTCTATACTTTGCAATTTTATATTCTGGGGATGTTAAGACACATGAATTTTTATGGTTCAATTTAGGTACACCTGATATTTTAATGACGATTATAGCTGGTATTGTGTATTTCATCCAAGCGAAAGTATCTTTATGGACTGTTCCAGAATCACAAAAAGCTCAAATGAAGTTAATGATTTATATTTCTCCAATTATGATTGTATTTATTTCATTTTCATCGATGGCAGCCCTGCCACTTTATTGGTCAGTCAGCGGTCTGTTATTGATCATCCAAACGTATATTGGAAGAAAGTATTATTCAGAGCATCCTGCACAACCTTCAAAATAATAGTTGAATTTAGGGGGGGCTGTCCAGAAAGTAAAATTTCTGAACAGCCTCTCAAATTTATTTAATTAGATTGACCTGCCATAGTATCCGTATACTTGCTGTAAAAGGACCGTCCCAAAAATGGTTTTCGGACGGTCTCTTTATTTGCTAATTGCTAAATTATTAAACTAGTAAAGTTCCAAAATTTTATGATAAATAAGAGGTAAAACTTAGAAAACAATGCTAAAATAATATCATTGCTAAGGAAAGAGGCTAGGCTTATGACAGGACCTATATTAAACAACAAGAAAAAAAATAAAAGTAAATATATAATAATCGCGATAGTTTCAATTGTTTTATTAATTGCAATTATTGTAATAGCCACTATAGTGAATGATCCAAAAAAAGAAACAGAAGAACAATCAAAACCCAATGAAGCAATTGAGCAAAATATAGACAAAGAAAAACAAGAAACTGAAGAAGAAGTTTCTATAGACAATAAACAGGAGCAACAGGATGAGCCTACTACACCTGTTGAAGAGGATCCTGTACAAGAAACAGAGCAGCCTAAAACGAATGAAGGAAATACAACAGTTGGTGGATATATCGAAGGGCAACCAGAACCAACAGAACCAACGTATATAGACGGAGTGCTAATTGCAAACAAAAAGCACCCACTTCCGAGTAATTTTGCTCCAGGGGAAAATAAGGAAGCAAGAGCTGCATTTGAAGACATGGCGCAAGATGCAAAAGCTGCTGGATTTGAATTAGTGGCTTTCAGTACATACCGCTCTTACGAATATCAAGAAACACTTTATAATAACTATGTTAGTCGTGATGGGAAAGAAAATGCAGACCGCTACAGTGCAAGACCAGGTTATTCTGAGCATCAGACAGGTTTAGCATTTGATATTGGAGAAAAAGGCAAGGAAGATTTATGGCTCACAAGTGAATTTGGCGAAACAGCTGCAGGCAAGTGGCTAGTCGAAAATGCACATAAATATGGATTCATACTACGCTATCCAGAAGGGAAAGAAAACATTACCGGTTATATGTATGAATCATGGCATTTCCGATACTTGGGTGTTGAATTAGCAACAAAAGTGAAGGCATCAAATTTAACGTTAGAAGAATATTTGGGAATTTAATAAAAAAGAAGCCGTCTCACAACTGAGGCGGCTTCTTTTTTGGAATAAATAACAATTTATAATATCGGTGAAAGCAATCTCGAAATAGATTCTTTAAATTTTATTACATTGGAACGATTTTCATAATTTTCAAGGGTTAATTCGGTACAATCAAACATATCCTTTTCGAAAATCTCGGCTAGTTCATGTGAAATTGTTTCATCATAAATAAAAGCATTTACTTCAAAATTTAAACTGAAGCTGCGGACGTCAATATTAGCTGTTCCAACCGTTGAAGCTTCGTCATCAATAACGATTGTTTTCGCATGTATAAATCCTTTTTCGTAAATATAGACTTTAGCTCCTGCTTTTAATAATTGCCCTACATAGGAATATGTGGCCCAATAAACAAACATATGGTCAGGTTTATTAGGAATCATGATTCGAACATCAATTCCAGATAATGCAGCAATTTCTATCGCATTTAAAAAACTATAATCCGGAATGAAATAAGGCGTTTGAATGTAAATATAACGTTTGGCGCTCATTAATAATTTCAAATAACCATTTTTTATTGTAGGCCAGTCTGTATCTGGTCCGCTTGAAACAATTTGCATAGCGACATCCCCTTTTTTAGGGATTGCAGGGAAATAGCGATCCGAATAATCGATATTGTTATCGCTGGCTTGATTCCAATCGAGTAAGAATCTAGTTTGCAAAGGGTGTACAGAACTACCTTCAATTCTTATATGAGTATCCCGCCAATATCCAAATTTTTTGTTTAACCCTAAATACTCATCTCCGACATTAAATCCACCTATATATCCAATGCGTCCATCAATAATTACAATTTTGCGATGGTTTCTAAAGTTTAGTCGAGGATTAAAGAGTGGTAGAATGGATGGGAAAAATACTTCGACTTCTCCTCCTAATTCTAGAAGCTCTTTAAAGTTTCTTTTTTTAAGGCTGCGTGACCCCATTTCATCATATAAAACTCTTACTTTGACTCCTTGTTTGGCTTTTTTCTTAAGAGCTGTATAGATACGTCCCCCGAGGTTATCAAGTTTAAAAATATAGTACTGAATGTGTATATGATCTTTTGCGTTTAAAATGTCCTCGATTAATGTTTCAAATTTCTTTGATCCCTCATCGAATATTCGAATTTGATTATCCTGAGTTAAAACTGAATCACCTGTTTTTAAATTCATGTGGATTAGGTTTTTATATTTTTCAACATCATCTGTGTTAAACTCGAGCACATTGCTTTCGAGGGCTTCAATTTGATAAGAAATTAATTTATCAATCCCAATATCTTTTTGTCCTTCCCATCTAAATAAGTGCTTTTTTCGTATCGGTCGACCGAGCAATAAATACAAAATAAATCCAGCTAGAGGAAGGAAAAATAATACAAGAATCCAAGCCCAAGTTGAGGAAGGGTCCTTTCTTTCTAAAAAGATGATTGTAATAGCCAATATAATATTTAAAACTAAAAAATAAGGAAAGGGTGATTCAGTGATATTTAGGAGACTCAAATCAGTAATAAATAGGAGACTCAATTTAATATCACCTACTTTGTTTTTGTTATGTTATTTATTATAGCTTATTTAAACGAAGGAAAGGAGTTTTAAAAAATGTTAATATTGTTCCCCGTGGAAATATATGTTTGAAAAATTAAGATTAATTAAATCTTCCTTACTAATGAAAAACTTCAATATACCTGTATCTCCGTACATTATTCCTTGCTCGTCGTTAGAAACAATTTGTAATAATAATGTGTCGTACTTTCTTAAAAATGAAGAGTCCTTTCTTTTGTCGCTGTTAATAAAATAAGGATATCCTCCAATCTTATGTTCCGCTGCCAAATACTTTTCAAAATAAATATCTTCCAATGTTCTTTCATCTTCACTAATAACTCCAAAACTTGAAAGAGGTAAATATTTTTCAACTCGATAATCAGTCGCTGATACTGGTTCAACTCGATTAGTAAATGTCAAAGCCATCTCGTTTTGAATAATTGGAAAAACTTCATTCGAACTGGACTTTAAAAAAGTAAAGTCGGTTGTTAATTGATCTTCTGGTAACACTGTTGCATAGTAACGGATTTTAAAATATTGTTGAAATAAAAATTCTTGAACTTGATTTTCAAAATAGCATACACTTTTTGATACAAATATTTGCATTATTCCTTGTGAAGGAAATGGAAACATCAATGGTGCTTTGGCAAAATTGATTTGGGCTAACAAATACATATAATCTCCGTCGGGGTCCTTTGGGTAATTTTGCATTTTAGGCAAATAGGGGTTTCCAGCAAATTTGCTTTCTGAAAGAGAAGTTATACGATGGTATGGAATAATTAATGAAGTATTCAATAAAGAGGGCTCTAATTTATTTCGAAAGCATTCTAATTGATGTGGCAATTCAAAAAATCTTTCAAATTCCAACGTAATTCCTCCAACTAATTTTACGTATTGTCCAAAAGGAAACATCTCTTCATGTAACTTAGTTTCTACGTATTTTTAATTATTAAACATTTCCCCTAAGAGTTGCTGCGTAAATTAATATACGCGGTGCAGTTTACTTTCATGTTCAGTATTTAAAAGATATTTTGAATTTAAGAAAGGTTAAAAAATAATACAAAAAATGGATAATTGGTCAGTCGAAGTCATATAATAACTTGGTGAGAAATTTTTTTGATTAAACTTTAAAAATATTGACCATTCTTATTTTAGAGTTATCAATGAACTGAAAATCAAATAATTGGATAAAATTTATAATGCAATTTAGTTGACATTTGCAAAGTTGTAACATAATTGAAAAATTTATTTACTTTAAAACATGATATGATATAGTTAGATAACTTGTCAGACCTCTTATCGGTTGAAACTTTATTACTGTTTAAACGTTATAAATAATATATATATCGGAAGGTTAGGTGGAAGCATGACGAAGGAAGTAGACTTAAAGAAAATCGTTTCGAATTTATCTAAGTTAGGTGTTACTGCAACAGTTACAAAGTCACGTCTGGAATTACTCAAAGTATTAACACCACCAACTCAAACTCCACAAGTATAAAATTTTATTTTTAGTATAAACAAATTAAAAGCTCTCGACTCATATAAAGTCGAGAGCTTTTATTTCACCGTTTTAATCTTCATCATCATTTGCTGAGAACATGTATGTTCTATAATGATATTTCATACTAAATACTAAGCCTATTGCAAGTGCATTCCCCATTAGCGAACTACCACCGTAGCTTATAAATGGAAGTGGAATCCCTGTAATCGGTAAAAGTTGTATCGTCATTCCGATATTTTCGAATACATGGAAGGTGATCATCGCTATAATCCCTGCGCAAACATATGTGCAGAATGGATCTTTTAACGTTAAAGTAATTTTTGTTAAGTGATAAATTAGTAAGAAAAACATGCAAATTACAAAACTTGCGCCGATAAATCCCCATTCTTCCCCTATTACTGTAAAGATAAAATCGGTATGGTTCTCAGCGACATACACTTCACGATCCATATATCCTTTGCCAAAAATTTCTCCTGAACCAATCGCATTTAGTGAAGTAATTAAGTGATAGCCAGAGCCCGATGAATATGAGTATGGATCTAGCCATGAATAAATACGGGCAAATTGATATGGGCTGAAACCAAACTTTTCCTCAAGGAAATCTTGCATATAAAGAGCCATCCAAAGTAAGGCGCCGCCTATAGCAACACCACCTGCAAATACAGGAGCAATAATTCTCCATGAAATACCAGCTACAATAATTAAGGCGGCAGTAATAGCAAAAAACACAAGTGCAGAACCTAAATCGGGCTGGGTTAAAATAAATGCTAAAGGTATGATTAAAGTTATAGCGATTTTCCCCAATAAAATAAAGTCGCTTTTAATGCTTTTTATAGCATGCTTTTCATGGTGTTTACTGATTAATAATGCCATGGCTAATATATAGAAGGTCTTCATAAATTCAGAAGGCTGTATATTTCCTATAGGGGTTGCAAACCAACTTTTTGCTCCGTTTCTCTCAATTGCGAAATCACCTACTGGGATAATAAATAAAAGAAACAGTAGCAGAATGCCAAAACCATATAAATACCAAGCCATCTTTTTATATTGTTCTGGTTCAAAATACATTACAAATGCAATAATTATAGCGACAATTACATAGTTAATTAATTGCCTAATAACAAAGTTGGTGCCAGCGTACTGCCCGGTCGTTTGGGCAGATGAAATGGCCAACAAACTTACTATAAGAAATAATAAAAGTATAACCGCTAGCTTCCAATCAAAGCGGTCTACGAAATTACGATTGTTTTCCATTTTTTCCACCTATTTAAATGAATAATTTATTTAATATTCCTATTTGTACTCGCACATCTTACTTTAACATATGTAAATGCAAAAGGACATTTCATTATGTCTAAAAGTTGTAACGAAAAGTTGATGAAAATGTTTCAAAAATTAGAATTACATCATATAATAACAATTGTATTGAAGTATTGGAGAGTGATCGTATGGCAAAAAAACAAAAAACTGCTGAAGACTTTATTCATCACTTGTTTATACATATGAATGATGTCGATCATTTTGTTATCTTTAGTGGTCTATCCTTAAAGCAGTTTATAAGTGCGGTCGACCCAATCAAAAATTTATTGTTGCTAAAACATCACTACGAAGATGGCTCATTCAATATGCATACACATTTTGACTTTGTGCCCAATGAAAATATAAATCAATTTGTAAAGAAAATGGATGATAGTAATGGGGATTTATGCTGGGTTGATTTTGGGAATGAAAAAGACTTAAATCAACTATCTCCTATTGAACAAGCTGAATTACTATATATAAGCCATAAAAAAGAGCCCATTCATTCTCCGTTTTTCTCAAAACTACAAAATCGGTACATTTATTATTCATCTGAAAATGAAAAAGCGACAAAAATTTATTTTCGTTATTTACATGATTCAGAACAACTTGTTTCCAATTTATTCAACCAATTAATAAAAGAAAAAGAAGGTAACGGAAGTTTTTGGCGTAAAAAAACAAAGGGTACTATTCCTAATTTAGATCCGCTTATTTTAAAAGCATATCGTCCTTTTGCAAAAGAAGGCGCATTATTATCATTATATAAAATGGAAAAACCAAATAATTGCTATGGGGTAGAAATTCGGACTCTTTCTGACTATGATTATCCCGACGAAGTTTGGGATGATTTAGATGTGATACTAAAACAAAACATGGATGAACTCATTAAAATTACTTAAAACTCACTGTCACTGTTTCTTTTGCGACAGGGAGTTTTTTCTCTTTAATTACGTACAACAGTCAATTTTATATTCTTCATTCAGCAATGATTTTAGGTAGGCAACGAAGCGGCAGTCCATAGTGGTTTCTTTCTCCTTAGATGAATAGAATAAATGCAAAATTTTAATACCTAACAATTACTAAATTAGGAGGAACTCAGACTAAAATCACCTCGTCCTATAGTAACTAAGTGATATACATTTTGAGTTTTTGCTACAATTCAAGTTTTAAAAGCAAATAGCTGCACATAAGACGAAAGTGGTATGGTGCGAATACCCAGGGGAATAATTATTTATCGGAAAATTTATTTTCATGATAAACTAGAAATACTCAATATTTGGAGGTCGAATTATGAAAAAGCGAATTGGTTTATTATATGGAGGGAAATCTGCAGAGCATGAGGTATCATTATCAACGGCTACAGCGGTTTCAAAAGCTATTGATTATGATAAATATGAAGTGCATCCTATCTACATTACGTTGGATGGACAATGGCTAAGAGGACCTCAATTAACGAAACCAGTTGAATCTATAGAACAATTACAATTTACTAGTGAAAGTAAATTGCCTAATAATATAACTGAATTTATTTTAGATAAAAATATACAAGTCCAATTTGATGTCGTTTTTCCTTTACTACATGGTACAAATGGTGAGGATGGAACTGTTCAAGGCTTATTAGAAGTTTTGGATTATCCGTATGTGGGAAATGGTGTATTAGCATCATCTGCCGGCATGGATAAAGTTATTATGAAGCAATTATTCGAAATAGCTGGTTTAAAACAAGTTCCGTATGTATATTTCATACGACAAGAATGGAATCAACAACAAATGCAGATTCTTGAAAAGTGCCAACAAAAACTCAACTGGCCAATGTTTGTAAAACCTGCGAATTTAGGATCAAGTGTAGGAATTAGTAAAGCATCTAATGAAAAAGAATTAATCGATGCAATTCAGTTTGCTTTCCAATACGACCGTAAAGTAATTGTAGAGCAAGGTGTTAAAGCCCGTGAGATTGAAATGGGTGTACTAGGGAATAATAATCCGAAAGTTTCTGTTGCAGGTGAAATTAAACCGATGACAGAGTTTTATGATTATGATTCTAAATATAAAGATGGCTCAACGGTTCTTATTATCCCAGCTGAAATTTCATCAAGTGTAGAAGCAACGATGAAAGATATGGCGATTCGGGCGTTTAAAATTTTAGATTGCTCAGGCCTTGTACGGTCAGATTTCTTTGTTACAGAGCATGATGAAGTTTACATTAATGAAGTGAACACTATGCCAGGATTTACTCCTGTCAGCATGTATCCGCTACTATGGCAGCATACAGGTGTGAGCTACCCTGAATTAATTGATACTTTAATAGAATTAGCAATAGAACGTCATACAGAAAAACAACAACTACAATATAATCGAGATTAGAGTGAGCTAAAATGAAAAAAACAATTAAAGAAATTGCGGATTGGTTAAATATAAAAGTTTTAGAGAATTTTAGCGAGGTAATCGTAACGGGGGTTTCTATTGATACTCGCACTATTTCAAGTGGCGATTTATTTATTCCATTCCGCGGCGAATCAGTAAACGGTCATAAATTTGTAGAACAGGCTTTTGAAAAAGGAGCAGCTGCTTCTTTATGGCTTGAAGATGAACCAAACCCTCCAAAGGATAGACCAATTTTATTTGTTAAAGATGCCGAAGAAGCGCTGCAACAAATGGCTAGAGCCTATCGTACTGAACATAAAGCGAAGTTTATTGGGGTCACAGGCTCAAATGGGAAAACTTCGTCGAAGGATATTTTAGCAAGTATGCTTTCTCCATTTTATAAGGTTCAAAAAACAATTGGTAATTTTAATAACCAGTTAGGTTTGCCAATTACAATTTTATCCTTAGATGAAGATACGGATATTGCAGTGTTAGAAATGGGTATGAGTGGTTTTGGTGAAATAGAATTTTTATCAAAACTAGCCCGACCTCATTTTGCTGTTATTACAAATATCGGAGAAGCACATATGCAAGACCTTGGATCTCGTGAAGGGATTGCAAAGGCGAAATTTGAAATTGTTCAAGGATTAGAGGAACGCGGGGCCCTATTTTATGATGGGGATGAACCTTTGCTGCAAAATTTAGTTGCGGGCAATACAAAACTCCTTTCAAAGGCATTTGGTTTCCAGGAGACGAATGATTTAATTGGCTCGAATATCGAAACAACTGAAAAAGGAAGCTGTTTTACAGTAAGTGGAGAATTGAACGGGGAATTTTTCATCCCGGTTTTAGGAAAACATCAAGTTAAGAATGCATTAAATGCAATGCTGGTCGGTAAAGAAATTGGATTGTCAGCTGAACAAATACGTGATGGCCTAGCTCAAGTTACACTAACAGATATGCGTATGCAATTAGTGCCAACTGAAAAGGGAATTCTATTTATTAATGATGCGTACAATGCTGCACCTACTTCAATGACAGCAGCAATTCAATTTGTTCAATCTACGCCTTTAAGAGAGGATAGATGGCTTGTACTTGGCGATATGCTTGAGTTGGGAGAAAATGAAAAGCAGTTTCATGAGCAGATAGCAAATGATATTAATGAAACAGAAATTTCAAAAGTTTGTTTATATGGTCCAAGAATGAAGTGGCTTTATGAAAAATTGAAAAATAAATTTTCACTTGAAAATATTTTCTATACAGAGAATGATTATGATGCTATTGTCCAATATATAAATGAACACGCTAGCGAGCGATCTTTAATATTATTAAAGGGATCACGCGGAATGAAATTAGAAACTATTTTAAAATCATTTAAATAAACTAAGAAAGGTGTCTTTTAAGTCGAATTATTGGCTTAAAGGCACCTTGTTTTAGTATTGTCAAATTAACTGGATTATTAAAACGTATATGTTATTGCCTAGGAGGAAGTTTATGAGTATTGGTGTTTTAATGCTTCATGGTTTTTCTGGTGGACCATACGAAATCATGCCGTTAGCAAATTTCATAAAAGAAAATACCGATTGGATTATTGAAACACCTACCTTTACTGGCCATGGTGATATGGATATTCTTTCATTAAAAGGCTATAAAGCAGAGCACTGGTTAATGGATGCTGAAATTGCCTATCGAAACTTAGCCAAAAAAGTGGACAAAATTTTCGTAATTGGTTTTTCGATGGGTGGTATAATTGCACTTTATTTAGCGAAAAGATACCCAGTAAGTAAGCTTATACTATTAAGTGCCGCAGTAAAGTACATTGCTCCAGCGCAACTTTTAAAGGATTTAAGGGCGATGGCAGAAGATGCAATAAATGGTCGATTAAAAGACAACGAATTATTTAAGCGTTACGAGAACAAAATAAAAAATGTACCAGCGAGTAGTACGGTTCAGTTTATGAAAATTGTAAGTCAGGTGGAACCTTATATCCATACAATTGATGTACCAGTATTTATTGTTCAAGGCCAATGCGACGGTATCGTTCCTAGTGCAACTGCACAATTACTGTATGACCAACTTCCTTCTAACGAAAAACAAATTTTTTTCTCAGTAAATGGAAAGCATCATATTTGCTATAGTGATGATTGTGACACTTGGTTCCCTCAAGTATTAAAATTTTTGCTTGGAAAAAATAAATCAGATTAATACAACTAAAGCAATATCGTTGCAATACGAATACGAGCCATGATAGACTATGTAAAGCAATGGATACATTTTGTGCGAAGGCTCTTCACAAATTGATGAAGAGTGCTTTTTTTTGAAATTAACGGTTTTATTCTATTGTTTTAAAGCACTCAAATAAAAGTGTAGAATTGAACCGCTCGGCAAAGACCGGGCTTTCCTTTTCATATAAAATCACTCTCTGCAAAAGGCACAGAGAATTATTTAAGTAACGGAAACGTTCCAAACTAGGCCCTTAGTTTGCCGACACTTCATCTGAAAATGTAACCATTTGTCAACTTAAAGAAAAAAGGAGATTGAAGAGTTTGACAAATTTTTCAGAATTAAATATTAGCGAATCGACATTACGTTCATTAAAGCGAATGGGATTTGAAGAAGCCACACCAATACAAGAAGGCACAGTAAAGTTTGCAATGGAAGGTCGCGACATCATCGGCCAAGCACAAACTGGTACAGGTAAAACTGCAGCATTCGGTATTCCACTAATTGAAAAAATTGATCCTAAAAACACTAACATTCAAGCGTTGATAATCGCACCTACTCGTGAATTAGCAATCCAAGTTTCTGAAGAACTTTATAAAATTGGTTACGATAAGCGCGTAAAAATTTTATCAGTTTACGGAGGCCAAGATATAGGGCGTCAAATTCGTGCCTTAAAAAATAAACCTCAAATAATTGTTGGTACACCTGGTCGTATTATTGACCATATTAATCGTCGTACATTAAAGCTTGAAAATGTACAAACTCTTGTATTAGACGAAGCAGATGAAATGTTAAATATGGGATTCATCGATGATATTAATGCTATATTGGAATATGTTCCAACAGAAAGACAAACATTATTATTCTCGGCTACAATGCCACCTGCAATTCGTAAAATCGCAACAAACTTCATGAAAGAGCCGGAAGAAGTCAAAATTAAATCAAAAGAAATGACAGTTGAGAATATTGATCAATATTTTGTTAAATCACAAGAACGTGAAAAATTTGATATTTTAACTCGTTTAATCAATGTTCATCAACCTGAATTAGCTATTGTCTTCGGAAGAACAAAACGCCGTGTTGATGAATTAGCACAAGCGTTAAGTATTCGTGGCTACTTAGCTGAAGGAATTCATGGCGATTTAAGCCAAGCAAAACGTATGTCTGTATTGCGTCAATTTAAAGAGAATAAAATTGACATACTAGTTGCAACAGACGTAGCTGCGCGCGGTCTTGATATTTCAGGAGTAACCCATGTGTACAACTTCGATATTCCACAAGATCCGGAAAGCTATGTTCACCGAATTGGGCGTACTGGCCGTGCAGGAAAATCAGGCCTTGCTGTTACTTTTGTAACACCACGTGAAATGGGTTACTTACGTATTGTAGAAGAAACTACGAAAAAACGTATGACGCCACTTCGTCCGCCTAGTGAATCTGAAGCTTTAGTTGGTCAACAACAAGTTGCAATGGAAACTTTAGTGGAAATTGTCCAAGCGAATGATTTAGGGGATTACAGAATTTTAGCAAATGAATTATTAGAGCAGCATAACGCTGTTGATCTAGTAGCTGCAGCTCTTAAATCGATGACAAAAGAGCCAGATGATACACCTGTTACAATTACAGAAGAGCGTCCACTACCAATGCGCAAAACTTCTTCAGGTAGTCGTGGTCGCAGCGGTGACTCCCGTGGTCGTCGCGATAGCAGCCGCGGCAGTCGTGGCGGTAGCCGTCGTGATGGAGGTCGCAGAGAAGGTCGACGTGACGGTGGCCGTCGAGAAGGCGATCGTCGTCGTGGAAGCCGAACTCGTCGTGAAGATTAATTAAATATTTAAATTTAGGCTGTCCAGAAATTTGGACAGCCTTTTATTTTAGGTTCCTATGGATTTATGACGTTCTATTTGAAACAATTTCTCTATATAAACGTATAAAGGGAAGAGAGAAGGGGTGGAACTTTGAGAAAACAACTAATGTACCAAATTCCTAGGAAAGGTTTAACTGTTTGGCGTTTATATGGCGTTTTTAAAACATTATTCGTTGTACTGCTAGTAGCAGTTTGTATTTTTTTAACTGTTTTCTTTGATTGGCCGGTATTAATAGAATTTATAGCAGTGGTCATAGGGATTATCGCTGGAGTTACTTCTATATGGTTATTTCCTAAAATTCGTTGGGAACACTGGCGTTACGAAGTTCGAGAACATGAAATTGAAATACAAAGTGGGCTATTTATTGTAACAACAACGTTAATTCCAATGGTCCGTGTACAACATGTTGATACATCGCAGGGACCGATACTAAAGAAATATGATTTAGCAAATATATCGATTTCAACCGCGGCGACAACACATATTATTCCAATGCTTATAACTAGTGATGCGGATAATTTACGCGCACGTATTTCTGAGCTAGCAAGGGTGGCAGAAGATGATGTCTGAAAATAGATATAGACTTCACCCGGTCTCGGCAATTATTAACTTTGTTAAAGGGTTAAGGGAATTAATTATCCCGTTTGTAATCATTTTTGTCGCGAATGGTTTTAATCTTTCATTTAATCCTAAGGAAGAAGGATTTTGGGCAGATATTGTGCCGCTTTTAATATTCAGTGGGGTTTCAGTTATTTATTTGTTTTCGGGAATTATTAAATGGTGGACGTTTGTGTATTGGTTTGAGGACAATGAATTGAGAGTAACATACGGTCTTTTTGTAAAAAAGAAGCGTTTTATTCCATTTGACCGTATTCAAAGCTTAAATTATAAAGAAGGTATATTTCATCGATTATTTAGTCTTGTTCAAGTAACAGTGGAAACGGCCGGGAGTACAGATGGAAAGCCTGAAGCAATATTAACTGCAATAACTAAAGAAGCTGCAAATACAATTGAATACGAGACTCGTAAAGTAAAGCAAACGGTTGATCAGAACAGTGGGAAATTGACTGAAGAAGGAAATGAAAAACCTCATAACAACTTAATTCATAAAATGTCAGCCAAAGATTTAGTCTTGTTGGCAACAACTTCAAATAGTGTTGGGGTTGTATTAGCGGGTGTAGCAGCTGTTCTTACACAACTGTCCGAGTTAATTCCATATGAATGGGTTTTTGAGGAAGTATCTTCATTTTTTAAATATGGAGTAGCTATTGTAGCAGTCACTATTTTCGCAGCTTTCTTTTTAGCATGGCTCGTTTCTGTATTAATTACTTTTATTAATTATTATGATTTTACAGTAGTAGAGGAAGAGGAACGGTTAATTGTAACACGGGGATTACTAGAGAAAAAAAGAATTACAATACCGTTGAATCGAATTCAGGCAATTAAATTTGTAGAAAATCCGCTTAGACAGTTGTTTGGATATACAACAGTTGTGGTTGAAAGTGCAAGTGGCGGCTTTGGGAAGAACGACAAGCAAATTACACTATTTCCATTAATTTCAAAAAAAGAGGTATATAAACCCCTTCAACAATTATTGCCTCAGTTTGAATGGGATGTAACATTAATAAGACCCCCGAAAAAGGCAAAACCATTTTTTTATCGAGTAGATTTTTTATGGTTAATGCCAATAATTATTATTTGTTCTTATTTCTTTTTCCCACTTGGCATATTATCATTTTTACTCGTAGTACCAGTTATCTTAATAAGGTTTTGGCAATATAAATCAACGGGATTTGCAATTCGTGGGCATCAGTTGACACTCGTATACCGAGTTATTAGCAGAATAACTTTTATTGTTGAAAAAAATCGTATACAAGCAATGGAAAGTAAACAGAGTGTTTTTCAAAAAAGAAGAAATATCGCCTCCATTCAAGTTACCGTAATGTCTGGTATGGCAGGTACATCAGCAAGGGCATCTAATTTAAATGAGCATGATACTGAAACAATCATGCGTTGGCTAGAAAAATCGTCTTTGGAATAGTAATGGAAAATAAAAAACGAGTGTGACAAATTAATGATGTCACACTCGTATTTTATCTTTTTCTCCAGCGTATAATATTCTTTGGAGAAAAATAAGATAGCCCAAGCAAGAAGCCTGTTACTAATCCACCTAAATGGCTAGCCATATTTACATTAGGGGATAAAAACGTAATAATCACACTTATAATGACTAAAGGCATAATGATTTGTTTGAGCTGCGGCATTGTTTTTCGTGTATAGTAGACAAGCCCGACGAATGCACCGAAAATGCCAAAAATCGCACCACTTGCACCAACACTAGCATATCCACCGTCCTGTACTACATATGTAGCAACGTTTCCAAAAATTCCGGCTAATAGGTAAATTGTTAAGAATCGGGCTTTGCCAGCAATCTTCTCAAGTTCTGGGCCGAATAAAAATAATGAAAACATATTAAATAAAACATGAAGAAAGCCGCTGTGAATAAAAATAGAAGTAACAACACGCCACCATTGTCCTTCACCGATTAAGTAGTTAACACTCATCCCTGAGTAAAAGAAAAAGTCACCAAGGACAGGCAGTATCGTTAAAATATAAACAATCAAATTGAGCCCAATTATAAAAGATACAACTGGATAGAACTTTATAAATTGTTTAAAACTTTCTTTACGAATAAACATATATCCACCTCTTATATAAATCATTATACATTGTATTTAAATAATAAAGAAAGGAGAACGTATAAAATGATAAAAGGAATCGGTTTAGATATTGTTGAGATAGACCGGATAGAAAAAGCGATAAAACGCTCAGAAAAATTTCAACAACGAATATTATCTGAGCGTGAATTGAATATATTTTATCAACTATCAGAAAAAAGGAAAGTTGAATTTCTAGCGGGGAGGTTTGCTGCGAAAGAGGCGTATTCTAAAGCAAATGGTACTGGAATTGGTAAAGGCTGTGAGTTTTATCAAATTGAAGTATTAAAAGATGATTTAGGGAAACCAACTCTGTATTTTGACGGGGAATTAGTGAGTGGACATGTTAGCATTACACATACTAAAGAATATGCAGCAGCTCAAGTTATCTTAGTTCAATGATACATATAACAGATAATAATTTGTAATGTTGTCCAAAAGAGATAGCATAAAGTTGTCCAACCACTCATATATTTGACGTATCGGAGCTGAAAGTAGAAGAAAGGATGGAGTTTTGAGACACAAATTAATCGCTTTTATTGTCATGTTGTTAAGTGTGCTAATGCTTGCGGCTTGTGGGGAGGATTCACCGGAGGAAGTTTTAAAAGATCTAAATAACAAATGGAATGACGTAAAAGGATATGAACTAGATGCCACAATGGAAATCAAAACAGGCACTGAACCAAGAGTTTATGATGTAAACGTGTGGTATACTGAACCAGACTTTTATCGAGTAAAAGTTTCACAACAAGGCGAAGATGTAACTCAAATGATTATACGAAATAAAGAAGGAGTATTTGTAGTTACACCTTCTCTAAGAAAAACGTATAAGTTCCAGAGTGAATGGCCAAAACAAAATAGCCAAGCCTACCTAATAGGTGCATTAGCTGAAGATTTGCTTGCTGATAACAATGTGCAAATGGAAGAAGATGAGGAGAATTATATCTTTACAGCAGCAACTAGAAACAATCATAAGAGTATTATGCCTAAGCAAAAAATTACAGTAAATAAGAAAACAATGTTGCCAACAACAGTATCAGTATTAAATGAAACAGAAGAAGAACAAATGTTAATTGAATTTAAAAATATAGATTTAGGTATGAAACATAAAGAAAGTGAATATGCTGTTGAAAAATTCAATGATGAAGAAGAAAAAAGTACAGCTAGTGCCGATATAGAAAGTAAAGATTTCCAAACATACTATCCTGTGCTAAATTGGGATACTACAAAATTAAAAGATGAAAAAACAATTAGTGAAGATGGGGTAGAACGAGTTATATTAACTTTTGAAGGTGAAAAAGCGTTTACACTTGTTCAACAGCCAGTTGTCTATGAGGAAAACTCAACAGTCCCTGTATTTGCACCAGGAGATCCAGCAGATTTAGGCTTTACAATTGGAGCAATTACAGATAATTCAATTAGCTGGGAACGTGATGGAGTATCATTCTTTATCGCATCAAATGATTTAACAAAAGATGAGATGATGGAAGTTGCGGCTTCTGTTACAGCAAGTAGTTTAAAATAAAAAAGTGTTGGATGGAAGGTGATTAGAAGTTAAAATATATAAAAAATCCCAAAATTAGTAGTTTATAAATTGTAAAAGAGGGTATATATACTATGCAAAACATACAACACTTCCGTCCAACAAAAGCAATTATTGATTTACAAGCAATTCAAAATAATGTACGCCATTTAAAGGAATATCTTAAACCTAATGTTCAAATAATGGCAGTGGTTAAAGCAAATGCTTACGGTCATGGAGATATAGAGGTGGCGCACGCAGCAATTGAAGCAGGTGCATCGATGTTGGCTGTCGCAACACCCGATGAAGCGCTCCATGTCCGCAAGCATTTCCCTAATATTGATATTTTAATTTTAGGATATGCCCCAGTTTTATTTGCTCCATATGCAGCAAATGAAAATATAACATTGACGGTCTTTTCTACCGAATGGGTTCAGAATGTTCAGTCATTAAAAACTTTAACTAAACCATTAAAACTACATATTAAAATTGATACTGGCATGGGTAGAATTGGTGTAACTAAAATAGAAGACTTATTGCATCTATATAATACGATTAATTCATCTTCTAATTTGATAGTTGATGGTGTATTTACTCATTTTGCAACTGCAGATGAAGAAGATGAATCGTACTTTAATAAGCAAGCGAATATGTTTGAACAGTTTATTAGCGCTTTACCAGCAAAACCAAGAATAGTTCATGCTGCTAATACTGCTACAATGCTAATGAAAGATAAACATCTTCAATTTGATGCAGTACGTTTCGGTATTTCAATGTATGGTCTTGCACCTTCTGCCTATGTTAAAACAAAATTACCGTTTCCATTGCAAACAGCTTTCTCATTAGAAACAGAATTGATCGAAGTTAAGCAAATTCAGGCTGGTCAGTCTATTGGTTATGGTGCAACATTTACAGCAACAGAACCGTCATATATAGGGACGATTCCAATCGGCTACGCTGACGGCCTAATACGAAAATATAGTGGACAACATGTACTGTTAGATGGCATTCGTGTCCCTATTGTTGGTCGAATTTGTATGGATCAATGTATGATATTGTTGCCAACAGCATATAATATAGGTGAAAAAGTAACTTTAATTGGTAAACAAAAAGAGGAAGAAATAACAATCGACGAATGGGCATCAAAAGTAGATACGATAAACTATGAAGTTCCTTGTATTATTACCTCAAGGGTGCCTAGAATCTACAACACAAAACAATAAAATACGACAAAATCTCCAACAAAAACCGATATAACTACAAGGATTGATAGATTTTTTAATTCTTTTCTTTTCAACTCATCTTTTCGATGATAGAATGAGAACAGAAATGAGAATGGTACGGTTTTTGTGGAGGTGCTTGTTTTGTACGCGAAAAAAGTTGAAGAAGAAAAGGAAGTAAATCTTACTTTTCCTCAAGAAATGTTAAATGAATTTAATCTTACACTTGAGCAAAAATCTGGAGACAAAGAGAGTTTTGTTTATATTTCGTCTCGAAGATTGTCAACGCACAAGCAACCAAATCAAATACGGGAAGCTTTAATGAAAGGCTATGTAGAAATGTCGCAAATAAATCTGTCAATTAGTAGCGAATGTCTGCATGCAGAATATGAAGCGGAGCATACGGTAGAGCGTCTCGTAAGCGGGGGATGACATTTTTGATTGTGAAACGAGGGGACGTTTTTTTTGCAGATCTTTCACCAGTTGTTGGATCTGAGCAAGGCGGTACTAGGCCCGTATTAATCATTCAAAATGATATAGGAAATCGCTTTAGTCCGACTGTAATCATCGCTGCAATTACAGCGCAAATTCAAAAAGCAAAATTACCGACTCATGTCGAAATTGATGCTAAAAAATATGGCTTTGAACGGAATTCGGTAATTTTGCTTGAACAATTGCGTACAATAGATAAATCTAGATTAACAGACCGCATTACGCAGTTAGATGAAGAGCTTATGGAGAAAGTTGACGTTGCGCTTGAAATAAGCTTGGGGTTAATGAAATTTTAAATACATAAAAGTAAAAGCACCTTCTTAAAAGTATTTATGACTTTTAAGAAGGTGCTTTTTTCTATTTCTCTAAAATATTATTGGTCACTATTATAAAAATATTATCTTTATTATCAACTATGTAATTGATGTAATTGTAAACAATAATATATATTAGAAATAACAAATTTCATTACATAATTTACTAGTATAATAAAAAATAAGAAATAGTTTTCCAATATTTTCGTTATTTTGACGGGGGTGCAGTCATGTTAGACGAGACGACGGTTCAAATTGTTACAGAATTAGATATTGTAGCTGCACGTCAACTTGGTCGTAATGAAGCGAAAGCTATCGGGTTTAATAAAGTTGATCAAGCAAGAATTGCAACCGCAATTAGTGAACTAGCAAAAAATATATTTTTATATGCAAGTGTTGGGAAAATCATTATTAAAAGGATAACAAAAAATGGAAACAGCGAAAAAGGAATCGCTATTATCGCTATTGATAAAGGACCTGGAATTAAAGATGTAGGTAAAGTGTTGGATTATTCACCTGCTGCTAATAATGGAGCTGGATTACATGCTGTAAAAAGACTTGTGGATTTAATCGAAATTCAATCTGAGATAGGGATGGGGACAATTGTTCGAATTGAAAAATGGCTAAGGTAGGGTGTGAACATTTTGAAACAGCTAAAAGCTCAGTATAAAAAGATTTTACTGGATTACATATTAAATCAAAATGAAAGTAATTTATATATCGGCCAAAATTTAATTAAACAGTTAATACAAAAAAATGTAACGCCAGAAGATGTAATCGGTATTCACAAACAGGCTATTGAAGAGATTTATGAAGATTTACCAGAATCTATTTCTCATGCTTATGATTTTTTAATTGAATTAATGGTACACTTCGGTTTAAAAGTTAAGGAACATCAGTTCTTGCTTCTGAAACAAGAAGAAATGCGCATTGAAATGGACATAGCAGCAAAAATTCAGAATTTATTATTAGAGACGACAATTCCTACTCCAGAGCTTCTTGACATAGGAATGGTATCTATCCCTAAAAGGAAAATGAATGGTGACTATGTTCATTTTTTGCATGATGATGAAAATTATTTAGGTGTAGCGGTTACAGATGTTGTAGGAAAAGGTGTACCCGCTGCACTTTGCATGTCTATGGTGAAGTACGGGTTAGACACACTAGGGTATGCAAATAGCAATCCTTCCTATGTTTTAGAAGTATTAAATAAAATTATTGAAAAAAGTGTAGATGACAGTATGTTTGTGTCGCTTTTTTATGGGCGTTACAACTTAAATAACGATATATTTACATGGGCTTCAGCAGGGCATGAACCTGCACTTTACTATAGAGCAAAAGAAAATATCTTTTACGATTTAGAATCTAAAGGTCTGTTGCTGGGGATTTTACCGGAATTTAAGTATATTCAACATGACGTTAAATTAGAAAAAGATGATTTTCTTGTTCTGATGACAGATGGAGTTACGGATTTTCGAAAACTAGAGGAATTTGACTCAAGAGGCTATATTAAGCAGCTTGCCGTTTCATATAGTCGATTAAGTGCCCAACAGATGTGCGAAGAAATATATAAAGACTTAGAAAGATTACAAGACTTCAATTTAGATGATGATTTTACTATTGTAATTATAAAAAAATAAAAAATAAATAGGTTTAAATATTTTAAGTTAAGGGAAGGGAAAAGTAGGTATAAATGGAGGTGTCCTGAATGAATGTAAACGTGCAATTTCGGGAAGAAGGAGATTTGCTGCTGGGGTTTATTGAAGGAGAGATTGACACTTTCACTGCACCCACATTGCGTGATGAGTTAAACTCAATTTGCATTTCAGAAGGATTGTTTATTGAATTGGATTTATTGAATGTAAGTTTTATGGATAGTACAGGGCTTGGAGTATTTGTCGCCTTTTATAAAAAAGTGATGAGAGAAAATGCCAATTTAAAGTTAGTGAACTTATCAGGAAGATTAACGAGATTATTTGAAATTACAGGTCTTAGTGAACTAATGGATATTGAAACGATCAAGAAGGGAGACTAGGCAATGAAAGCATTTGACTACATTGAAATTAGAATTCCTTCAAAACCACAATATGTTAGTGTTATAAGACTAACAATCTCAGGGATAGCAACTAGAATTGGATTTTCGTATGATCAAATAGAAGATTTGAAAATTGCTGTTAGTGAAGCCGTTACAAATGTTGTCCAACACGCATATAGCGACAATGAAGAGGGTGAAATTGTTATCAGCAGCGCCCTATATAATCATAAAATTGAAATAATGGTTTCCGACTATGGTAATAGCTTTACCTTTGAAGAGATTAAATCAAATATTGGACCGTACCGTGAAGATGAGAACATAGCACTGCTGCGTGAAGGTGGACTAGGGTTATACCTAATGGAATCTTTGATGGATGAGGTGAGAGTTAATAACGAGGGTGGAGTAACTGTTTTCATGACAAAATATGTCACGAGAGAGCAGGTGAATGAGAATGTCGAAAGAATCACCACATAAAGATGCATCCACAGAAAAAGTTTTAATGTGGCTTGAGCAATATCAACAATATGAAGATGATGTTGCTCTAACAAATCTCGTTTTGCATTATACAAATTTAGTTGAATCAATTGCAAAAAAGTATTCTTATGGTAAATCCCATTATGAAGATATTGTACAAGTAGGTATGCTTGGGTTATTAGGGGCGATTCGACGTTTTGATGCGTCATTTGGAAGAAATTTTGAAGCATTCGCTGTTCCAACAATTGTTGGTGAAATCAAACGTTTCTTACGTGACAAAACGTGGGATGTTCACGTCCCTCGTCGGATAAAAGAACTTGGTCCAAGAATAAAAGCTGCCGTAGAGGATTTAACAGTCAAACTACAACGCTCCCCATCTATTCCGGAAATTGCTAGTTACTTGGAGGTAGGGGAAGAGGATATATTAGAAGCAATGGAGATAGGCAGAAGTTATCAAGCGCTTTCAATGGATCACTCTATTAAAGGTGATTTAGATGGTGGAAAAGTAAAGTTAATTGAAATAATCGGCAAAGAAGATGAAGGATTTGAAAAAACAAATCTAAAAATAGTTGTTTCAGAAGCAATGGGTATTTTATCTGAACGGGAAAAAGAAATAATTAAAATGACCTTCTTAGAGCAATTAAGTCAAAAAGAAGTAGGGGATATTCTCGGTATATCTCAAATGCATGTCTCTCGATTACAACGAAAGGCAATTAAAAAACTGCAAGAGGTCATTATGGCAAGTGGTGGAGTGTAGCGGCAAATTCCCTTGATGAAAAATATAAAAGTAAATTTGAAATTAATCGATTAAACAAGCCTACTCTAGAAATTTTTTAGGGTAGGCTTATTTTTTGGTTTATGATGCAGCAACAAGGAAGCTGGAGAACAACAAAAAATGAGTTGTATTGGCTGGACAGGAAATTCGAAATTTCTTAATGCAAGTATGAAAGCAGCTTTTACGTTTTGTATTTTATAATGAACAACAATAGGAGAAACTAGTAAGCAAATGTTAAAATAACCTTATGTTCATTCATCTCCCACCTAAAGAGGCAGGAGATGAATGAACATAAGGTCTCCGATGAGTCATAAGATTTCCTAGAGAAGTTGGAAAAGGAACCTAACTGAAGTTCATCGCATTCATGCGACAACAGTTAACTGACCAGTATCATTCTGAGTCCGAAATCCGGATGCTGGTTAGCTAATGCGTAATATTGATATAAATGTGAAAGGCAGTGGAATGATGGACGCTAAGAAAATGTTACAAATTATTGCCACAGATACTAAAGTAAAACCGTCTCAAGCAGAAGCGGTAATAAAATTATTGGAAGATGGCAATACAGTGCCCTTTATAGCCCGTTATCGAAAAGAAGCAACAGGCTCATTAGATGAAGTCCAAATTAAATCAATTGAAGATCGCTATCATTACATACAGCAACTGGAACAGCGAAAAGAAGAAGTTATTAGATTAATTGAAGAACAAGGTAAGTTAACAGAAGAATTATCTGAAGCAATTCAAAGTGCAACAGTTTTACAACGTGTAGAAGATTTATATCGCCCGTATAAACAAAAGCGTCGTACGAAAGCTACAATAGCTAAAGAACGAGGACTTGAACCATTAGCGGATGAGTTAATGAAGTTTAGTAAAGAGGATATTGCTGAGATTGCTGTTCGTTTTATTAATGAGGAACAAGGTGTAACTACTGCTGAAGAAGCAATGGCAGGGGCAAAAGATATTATAGCTGAGCGATTTGCAGATGATGCGGCAGTACGAGATAAATTGAGAAGGCTTTCACGGAAAGAAGGGCGTATCGTAACGGCCGTAAAAGATGCAGATAAAGATGAAAAGAAAGTATTTGAAATGTATTATGAATATGAAGAACCTGTAAAATATATTGTTCCTCATAGAACACTTGCCATTAATCGTGGCGAAAAGGAAGAAATATTAAAGGTATCTATACTTGTTCCAATAGATCAAGTACTGCAATTGATGGAAAAAGAGTGGTTGCCGTTAAATTCATTTTCACCTTCAGTATCACATGTAAAAGAAGCGATTGAAGATGCCTATAAACGCTTAATACAGCCATCAATTGAACGGGAACTTCGCAATGAATTAACTGAAAAGGCTGAAGCTCAAGCGATTCATATCTTCTCAGAAAACTTGCGAAGTCTTTTATTACAACCTCCGATGCGCGGTAAAATGGTATTAGGGGTAGACCCAGCATATCGGACAGGCTGTAAGTTGGCAGTAGTTGATGAAACGGGAAAAATGTTAGAAGTAACAGCAATTTATCCACATCCACCAAAACCAGATGTAGAAAAATCAAAAGCGGTTGTAAAATCATTATTAAATAAATATCCAATTAGTATTATTGCAATTGGAAATGGTACTGCATCCCGCGAAACGGAGCAATTTATCGCAGATGTATTAAAAGAAGTAGAGCAAGATATTGCCTATGTTATTGTAAATGAAGCAGGCGCTTCAGTTTATTCTGCATCTGAAATAGCTCGCAATGAATTTCCTGACTTGCAAGTTGAACAACGAAGTGCAGTTTCAATTGCAAGACGTTTGCAGGATCCATTATCTGAGCTAGTGAAGATTGAGCCAAAAGCAGTTGGAGTAGGGCAATATCAACACGACGTTTCACAAAAGAAACTAGCTGAATCATTGACGTTTATTGTCGAAACAGCTGTTAACCAAGTAGGAGTTGATGTCAATACAGCTTCTGCTTCCTTGCTGCAATACGTTTCTGGCTTATCGAAAACAGTTGCTGAAAATATTGTGAATGTTCGTAGTGAAGCAGGGAAATTTACATCTCGATCACAACTAAAGAAAATTCCACGATTAGGTGCGAAAACATACGAGCAAGCAATTGGATTTTTGCGTATTCCAGAGGCTAAAAACCCACTTGATGCTACAGGAATACATCCTGAAAGTTATAAATTAGCAGAAGATATTTTAGCTGCTGTTGGTCTTACTAAAAAAGATGTTGGATCAAAAAAATGTGAAGAGGCTTTAGCAGATGTGGATATAGTGGAGTTGAGCAGAAGATTAGAGGTTGGAGAGGTAACGGTTAAAGATATAGTCGATACGTTAATGAAGCCTACTCGAGATCCACGTGATGCATTTCCGCAGCCATTGTTAAAAACAGATGTTTTAAAAATGGAAGATTTAAAAGTGGGGATGGAGTTGCAAGGAACAGTTCGAAATGTTGTAGACTTTGGCGCCTTTGTTGATATTGGAGTTAAGCAGGATGGCTTAGTGCACATTTCAAAATTGCAAAAGCGACGTGTTAAGCATCCTTTAGAAGTTGTTTCTTTGGGCGATATTGTTACTATTTGGGTCGATAAAGTTGAAGTTGAAAAAGGTCGAATATCTTTAACGATGATTCCGCCTGAAAATCAAGTTGACTAGCAAAGAATAACATTAGACGATTTAACTTCCCCGTAATTGTTGGCTTATTTAACAATTGCGGGGTTTTTATGATACATTTGTTGTTGTATTGGAGAGAGGAGGGAGTAGAATGACGGATAATGAACTTCAAGTCCTAGTAGAAGAAATTTCATTAAATTATTTCAATCAACCATTTTTACATAAGGCATATTTTAATAATAGACTGCGAACTACTGGGGGGCGTTATTTACTGCGCAGTCATAATATCGAGTTTAACAAAAAGTCTTATGAACTATTTGGTTTGGAAGAGCTGCGCGGGATAATTTTACATGAATTATGCCACTATCACCTGCATATTCGAGGTATGGGCTATAAACATAGAGATGCTGATTTCCGTGCACTATTAAAAAAAGTAGGTGCACCACGATTTTGTTCTACTATTGAAGAGAATAAAAAGAAAAATACAAAATTCCACATTTATGAGTGTGTTCAATGTCACCAACAATACCCAAGAAAAAGAATCATGAACGTAGCAAAGTATCGATGTGGTAAATGCCATGGCGGTTTAAAGAAAATAAAATAAATACATAAATATAAAAACTAATGACTTAGTTTGATATAGATCAATAAGAACCATGAATGTGTGAGAATTATAAAAAAGAGGTAAGTTAATGGAGGATGTTCAAGTAATAGTAGAAGATAGATTACCGTAGTGTTAAAATTTCTCTTGATAAAAAACATTCCGTGTATTATAAATAACAAGGTTCACATAATAAAATTTGAGATTAAACATAGAAATGCATTGATATTAATAAAATACTTACTAAAAAATAGTTGGATGAATTATATTAATACTGCACATTCTATAAAAGCTGTTAACTAATAAAGTTTTGAAAAGCCCATAAATAAAGGGTTTAATAAAGGTCTAAATAATTTATTAAAAAATATTGAGTAAAGTGTTGACATTAATGAAATGTGTCTCTATAATAGTAAAAGTCGACAAGATGAGTCGAGAACATTCCGAAGTAGCTCAGTGGTAGAGCAACCGGCTGTTAACCGGTTGGTCGTAGGTTCGAGTCCTACCTTCGGAGCCATGGCCCGTTGGTCAAGTGGTTAAGACACCGCCCTTTCACGGCGGTAACACGGGTTCGAATCCCGTACGGGTCACCACTTATATAATTTGATAATAATTAAGGTCCCGTGGTGTAGCGGTTAACATGCCTGCCTGTCACGCAGGAGATCGCCGGTTCGATCCCGGTCGGGACCGCCACTTTGGGGTATAGCCAAGCGGTAAGGCAACGGATTTTGATTCCGTCATGCCCAGGTTCGAATCCTGGTACCCCAGCCATTTTCTTCAAGAGCCATTAGCTCAGTGGTAGAGCATCTGACTTTTAATCAGAGGGTCGAAGGTTCAAGTCCTTCATGGCTCACCAGTTTTTCTTGACAAAACGTTGAGATGGTGTATAATTAATAGAGTCTTCATTGAACGCGGTCGTGGCGGAATGGCAGACGCGCTAGGTTGAGGGCCTAGTGGGGGCAACCCCGTGGAGGTTCAAGTCCTCTCGGCCGCACCAAGCAGCAATACATTTCCTGAAATACGCGCCCGTAGCTCAATTGGATAGAGCGTCTGACTACGGATCAGAAGGTTGTGGGTTCGACTCCTGCCGGGCGCGCCATATAATTTAAATATGCGGGTGTAGTTTAATGGTAAAACCTCAGCCTTCCAAGCTGATGTCGTGAGTTCGATTCTCATCACCCGCTCCAAACATGAACCTTGAAAACTGAACAACAAAACGTTAATGAAATAAAGTTTTTAGTAGCTGACCCTCGTCAGTGAACGAAACAAAATTTTGGACATCAAATATGATGCCAGTGTAATTTAGAGCTT
>NZ_RXNR01000109.1 GCF_003966145.1 Lysinibacillus telephonicus | reverse complement strand
TTCATTTGCACGTATCACCTTTCATTGCTTGTTTCTCGACAATTCAAGTATATAGAAATCGGTGATTACGTGCTTTTTTATTTATGAAATTTTTTCAAACCCCAACAAATATTATAGAGCCTTAAAAAACATAGCCCCGTCCTTTATTAATGGCGGGGCAGGAACTTTATTTACTTAATATATAGTAATAAATTCATTTAATTTGGCAACGTAACAGTAAATATACTACCTTTATCTTTAGCGCTCTGTACCTGAATCTCGCCACCACATAATTCCACTATTCGTTTTACAAGAGCAAGTCCTAACCCATTTCCTTTTTTGGAATGTGATATATCACCTTGATAAAATTTATTAAAAATATGTACCTGTGTCTGATCGTCCATACCAGGTCCATCATCTTGAATTGCAAAACGTACTCCTTCATTTACAGCTTCTAGGGTTATATTTATTAAGCCACCTTTATATGAAAATTTAATTGCATTATCTAATAAGTTTAGCCAGACTTGTTGGATCAAATCTTCGTTACCGTTATAAATAATCTTATTAAGTTCCACATTTACTGTAATCTCTTTTGAAGTCCATCTAGGCTCCATTAAAATAATTGTTTTTCTAATTTGTTCATCTAGCCTAAATGGAGCTTTATCGGTAATAATCTCAAGGTTTTCATATTTTGAAAGGGCTAGTACATTAGTAGAAAGAACTGCTAAACGCTCCGATTCAGTTATGATGATGTCAAGATACTCCTGTCGCTCTTCTTCGCTTAAATTATTTTCCTTGAGTAATTTTGCAAAGCCTCTAATAGAGACAATGGGTGTTTTAAATTCATGGGAGAAGTTATTGATAAAATCTCTCCTGAGTGTTTCAATACCTGCAAGTTCCTGTGTCATTTTATTGAAGCTATGAGAGAGCTCTTCCAATTCTCCGATACCTTTAATATTTACCTGTACATTAAAATCGCCGTCAGCAACTTTATGAGTAGCATTAATTAATGTACTGATAGGGTTTAAAGCTTTTTTACTAAGAAAGGCAGTAAGTGAAGTCCCAAGTAGAATACAGAAACCTAAAAAACCGAATAATGAAATTTTTGCAGGGAAATCTTTAAAACTTATTACTCCTAAATACTGTAATAGTATTGTAATTACTCCGACTACCAGAGATGTTGCCACTAAGACACCGAAAACAAACATTACCAATGTGATAGCAAGACTTAATCTCTTTTTAAAAAATTCTCTCATACTTTTTTCACAGCCTTATAGCCAAGTCCTCTAACTGTCACTATTTCAAACTCTGGCCAGTCTCGAAATCTGTCCCGCAAGCGATTAACATGAACATTTAATGTATGATTATCGGTTTCGGATTCTACTCCCCAGATTTCCTCCATCAATTGAAGACGGGTGAAAATCATGTTCGGATAAGAGAGCAGCTTAAATAAAAGGTAAAACTCTTTTGGTGGCAAAGTAATTATTTTTTCCTCACGTGATATAGTAAGCGCATCATAATCGAGTACAACTTTACCTAATTTAAGCTTATGTTCATTGGCAATCTGAGCTCTGCGAAGTAGTGCCTTAATGCGCAGCACCATTTCCTGCTCATCTACAGGTTTTGTCATATAATCATCTGTCCCAACAAGAAAACCTTTCCGTTTATCTTGAGGTTCTTGTTTAGCTGTAACCATTAAGATTGGTAGATGCTCCCATGAAAGGCGGAGCTGCCTAGTCAATTCATATCCGTCCATATTTGGCATCATTAGATCAAGAACAACTAGATCTATGTAATGCTTTTCCATTAAATTAAGTGCAGAAATACCATCCTCTGCACTGTATGTTTCGTAACCGTTTTGCTTTAATACGGTACACATTAGCTTTCTAGTATTTATATCATCCTCAACCACTAATATTTTAAACATATAAAGCTGGGCCTCCAATAAAACTTATTATTACATAAAAAATTTTACCATCGCAATGTAAACTGAAAATCAATTATACGTTCAAGTTTATTTTCAGTTTACTTTTTAATGATACACTATAGCCAAAATAATAATGGTAGTTATGTTTTATAAGAGAGTAGTAATTAATAGAAAACTTTTATTGCTAATAAGTTACTAAAGATTATAGAAGAATTACAATAGTAATTTTGAATAGAGGGAGAGTATGTGTACGTGTTTTATACAATTTTATTTAGTCAATATGAAATTTTAGGAGAAGAAGAACGCTTGATAGATGAATATAAACTTCCCCTTAAGGAAAATAAAGAAAGCTTGGAAGCATTATTAATAAAGTTAAATTATGAATTTATTGGAGATGTTAATATGTGGGGGTTTAAAAGCAACAACTTTATAAGTGTTGCTGAGATTGTCATTGCAGATTAGAATAAAGAAAGCTTTTGAACAACGGTCCTATTTATGGTTATTTACAAGTTACCAATAATCCTATTGACTCGAATTTAAAGTAATTTTTTTGTAAAAGGGGGAGGGGAAATAATTGCATTCATATTGGATTGCACCGTGTTATAATCAGTTTTTTTCTAGTGGCATTCAACACCTCTTGTCGGAAATAAATAATTGGCTAGGGTATTTTTTAAATAATTAAATCTTCCAGTAAATCATAGAAAAAGAGAATGGTCGGTTTCGTTGCATATATGTATTGCAAACTGACCCAAATGTTTTATATAAATCCTCCAATTCAGGGATACATAATTGGTAAGAATCGGTCTTTTTGTGATTAGGTTACTTCCTCTTATAATATTGCATTTTGAAACCACTTCTTTTAGAGAAAATCCATAAACAGCAACTGTTTCCACTCATTTTTTCCTTCTAGAAAATCTTCTGGAAATAACTGTTCGTAAGCCTCTAAAAAAACCAATCGAGGAACCTCCAGTATTTCTGACTATTGACGAGTAGAACGTAGTCTATATCCTGCAAAAATCCCTATTTAAAAATTTTTGTTCTAAATGCTTATAACATTAGCTTATCAATGACATATTTAAGACCTTTAAATTGGCACTATTAAATAATCATATTAGTGGTACTTACAGTAAACCATTTTGTCATGGTATTTTTAGCTAACAGTGAGGGGTTTATCCATTTTTACCTTGAGAACGAGTTAAAAATAATTATATTTAAAGGGTGTGATTTTTTAATGGTTGCTGAAGAAATTCGATTTTCCAATGCTTTAAAGTCAATTGCAAGAAATCAGGAAATAAAAAGATCTGTTCAAAATTCAAAAGAACTTTATCCACTATTAAAGAATGGTATTAATCGATTTGTGGCAGGACAAACACGTAAAGAAGGGATTGAACGGGTTAGTCACTTATATAGCAAGGGGTATCAAGTATCATTAGAATTTATCGGAGAAAATACAATTTCGGAAAGTGAATGTAGACTTGCCAAAAGTGAATTTATAGAAATAATTAAAGAACTTGGAGCAAATCAAATAAGAGGGACTGTATGTTTAGACCTTTCCCACATAGGAATGATGATTTCCAGTTCGTTAGCATATTCACATTTAGAGGAAGTTGCAATAGCCGCACAAGAAAATGATATCAATTTAATATTAGGTATGGAGGAATCTGATAAGACGAATAAAATCTTATCTATCTATAAGGATATTTCAAAAATACACACGAATG
Source organism: Lysinibacillus telephonicus (assembly GCF_003966145.1). Lineage (GTDB taxonomy): Bacteria > Bacillota > Bacilli > Bacillales_A > Planococcaceae > Ureibacillus > Ureibacillus telephonicus. The sequence continues at coordinate 5,531 of NZ_RXNR01000109.1, read as the reverse complement.
TTGGTATAACATTACAAGTTCATTTACATCGATCTTTATCGGATCTCAAAGAGCTATTGAGATTACCGGGGAAAATTCGTTTGGTGAAGGGTGCCTATCAAGAGCCAGCGGAGATATCTATACCTAGATCTGAAGAGTTAAATGAGCGCTACATTGAATTCACCTCAATGTGTATAGAAAATGAACATCCAATTTCTATTGCTACTCATGATGAACACTTACTAATGGACCTAAAAGCAAGGGGATTGCTTACTAGTTTGAATACTGAAGTAGAAATGTTGGATGGGGTATGCCCGAGTCTTTTAAAAACTTTGAAGGAAGAGGGAATACAGACTAAAGTTTATGTAACATATGGGACTGAATGGTACTTATATTTAGTACATCGTATCGCAGAATATCCACAAAATATTTATACATTTATAACAGATATAATTGAACAGAATAACGATAGAATGAACGGATACTAAATAGAATATTTTTTTCAAGTATTTTAAAAGAAGTACGTTTTCCGAAAAAAGTGATACGCTCCCCTTAAAGTAGATTAATTTATAAAATCTGTTACCTTAAAAGGAGCTATTCAAAAGGGGAACGTACTTATCTATAAAAAACGGCTTCTTTAAACAAAGCCTTTTTATTGTTTTTTATTGAGTTAATGTCGTCATTCGATAAAATTTACAGTAACCTCACTTAATCCATTACTAAGCCGCCATCTACAACAAGGTTTTGGCCAGTAACAGCTCTTGCCCAAGGTGATGAGAAAAATAATGCTGCATCAGCTAATTCTTCCGGTGTTGTTACTCTTTGTAAAGGAGTAGTAGACTTAATGATATTGAACACTTCTTCAGTCGTTACACTGCTAGCATCAGTTTGTTTTAATAGACCGCCTGAAATCATATTTACTGTTATACCATATTGCCCCAATTCTTTTGCCATATTACGGGTAAATCCAAGTAACGCAGCCTTACCAGTAGTATACTCATGGTAGGCAACTACTGGATTTTGAAATAAATTAGTGCCAATGTTGACAATACGACCAAACCCAAGATCCTTCATATCTCCTAAACAAGCTTGAATTGTATTTAATGCACCTTTAATGCTTCCTTCAAATTGAGTGTTAAAATTGTCCCATTCAAGCTCGAAAGCATTTTTTTGAGCAACTGGATTAAAACGGAAATCGATTAATGCATTGTTAACAATAGTTGTAATCGGCGTATTAAAGTGATTTTTGGCTTCAGCAACCAATGCATTAATTTGTTCCTTATCTCTAACATCTGCTTGAATGGCAATAGCATGATTTCCTAATGTTTTGGCAAGGTTTTGTGCTTTTTCCTTACTGTTAAAATAATTAATGACAACATTTGCTCCTTCCTTTGCAAAAGCAGTTGCTATAGCTGACCCTAATCCTCTACTTGCACCAGTAATTAAAACTGTTTGTTTACTTAATTTCATTCAATTCTCCTCCTAATTATCTATGTATCTATTTAATAGTTTTCATCCAAGTAGGCATAAAAACAAAAAAACTAGGCGCCAAAAAAGGACCTAGTCATAGTTTAAAAAGGACTACTTCCCTACGCTGGCATGATCCAGATCAGGTCCTGAGGGTCAAAAAGTTCACTCACTTTTTTCTCAGCCTGAAATACAGGCTCCCCTAGTAGAAAGAATTATTCTATTAAATATATTAATGCTTATCCTAAACCTTCATAAAGTAATAGTCAATAGAAATAAATAAAACGTTTTTGAACATATCCGACTAAACAAATGAATTATTTTTGTAGGAGAATATTCAGCATTGACAAAATTAAATAAATAGTTAGAATTAATATAAATTAATATCTGCATAACGAAGATTTGTTTAAAACATTTCGGAGTATAAGAACAAAGGCTATGATAAGAAATAGTAGCAATCATGTGAACAAACAGAAAGTTACCGGTTGATGAGAGGTGCGTGTTGACAATTGTGAATTCATCTTGGAGCTGTGTACCGAAAAGAATTTCCTAGTAGGCTACACCGGCTTGGCACCCGTAATCATGTGCTAGAGTATCGTCAAATGACCGTACTTACTAAGGTAAGCAATGTGAGTTGCATACGAACAAAGGTGGTAACACGAGATGAATCGTCCTTTTGGTTAATCCAAAAGGGCGTTTTTTTTATCTTTGATTCTTATAGAACTTGCAATATTAGAAAAAATTTAAGGAGGAAAATTGATTGAGTAAAGATCATAAGAAACTTCAACGAGGTTTAGACAACAGACATATTCAGTTAATTGCTCTTGGAGGTTCCATTGGAGTTGGATTGTTCTACGGTTCTAGTGCTACCATTCAAATGGCTGGTCCATCTATTTTGCTATCATATTTAATAGGGGGATTAGTTATTTTCACCATTATGAGGGCGCTTGGAGAAATGGCAGTAGAAGAACCCGTGTCAGGTTCATTTAGTACATACGCAAATCGCTATTTAGGCCCTTTTGCTGGATATTTAACTGGTTGGACTTATTGGTTTATGTGGATAGTTGTTGGAATGGCGGAAATAACTGTAGTTGGTGTCTATGTAAATTACTGGTTTCCAGAAATTCCGCAATGGTTGACGGCGCTTGCTGTTCTCATTGTAATTACTATAGTAAACCTAGCTAATGTAAAAGCATTCGGAGAATTTGAATTCTGGTTTGCAATGATTAAAGTTGTAGCGATTATTGGAATGATTCTTCTTGGATTAGGCATTATTTTATTTGGGATTGGCAACGGGGGACAGCCAATTGGTTTTGACAATCTGTGGGCCCATGGAGGTTTCATGCCTAATGGAATCGAGGGGATTATCATGTCACTCGTTCTTGTTATGTTTTCCTTTGGTGGAGTAGAGTTGGTTGGGATTACAGCTGGAGAGGCAAAAAATCCACAAAAGTCGATTCCATCAGCCATCAACAATGTCGTATGGAGGATTCTAATTTTCTATATTGGTGCATTGGGAGTCATGATGATTTTATATCCTTGGAATGAGGTAGGAACGAATGGTAGCCCATTTGTATTAATTTTTGATAATGTCGGTATTCCTGGAGCTGCCCATATTATTAACTTTGTTGTAATAACAGCAGCATTATCAGCTTTTAATAGTGGGTTATTTGGTTCAGGAAGAATGCTGTACAATCTATCACTGCAAAATAATGGTCCGAAATATTTTGAAAGGCTTAGCAAGAATGGGAGTCCGAGACGTGGAATTTTGTTCTCATCATTGTTTTTATTAATTGCAGTCGTTTTAAATTACATTGTTCCTGAAAAAGTATTTTTGTATATTTCTGCTGTTGCTACAGTGGCAGTAATTACTAGCTGGACTATTATCCTAATTGCCCAATTAAAATTTAGAAAATCAAAAACAAAAAAAGAGATAGAAGAAATTAAATTTAAAATACCGTTCTATCCATTATCTACCTATTTGGCACTAATATTTTTAGCGTTTGTCATTATTTTAATGGCATTTATTCCGGATATGCGCATCGCATTATTTGTAGCACCTGTGTGGTTTTTAATACTTTACATAGGATATAAAATAAAAAATTAAGAGTATCCATGGAGAAAATACTAGATTTCGAGGCTTATGAGGGCATTTTTCCATATGGGAAAATTTGAATCTTTAATTTAGAACATAATTTTAAGATAGTATAAACAAAAAAAAATAGCCTTTTTCGGTTATAAAAATTCATTATTGACAATTTAAAATAAATATATAAAATAAAAGTCAATTAATATCTGCATAACGAAGATTTGTTTAAACATTTCGGAGTATAAGAGCAAAGGCTATGATAAGAAAGAGTAGCAATCATGTAAACAGACAGAAAGTTACCGGTTGATGAGAGGTGCATGTTGAACGGTTGTGAATACATCTTGGAGCTGTGTACCGAATAGGATCCCTTAGTAGGCTACACCGGCTTAGCACCCGTAATCATGTGCTAAAGTATCGTCATTAGACTGTACTTGTTAAGGTAGGCAATGTGAATTGCTTATGAATTAAAGGTGGTAACACGAGATGAATCGTCCTTTTGGTATATCCAAAAGGGCGTTTTTTTTTATCCTTTGTTTCTTATAGAACTTGCAATATTAGAAATAATATTTCAAGGAGATGTTAGTATGTTTGTAAAACCAGAAGAACAATTAAAGATCATCATGAAAGGTATTAAAGAAATAGTAAATGAAGAGGAGTTATTGGTGAAACTAGAGAAATCCTATCGCTCACAAACTCCGCTTACGATTAAATTAGGGCTTGATCCTTCTGCCCCTGATATTCACTTAGGACATGCTGTTGTACTAAGAAAAATGAAACAAATGCAGGATTTAGGACACGAAGTTGTCGTAATCATAGGTGATTTTACTGGTCGAATTGGGGACCCAACAGGAAAAGCAAAAGGCCGAGCAGCTCTAAGTGATGAGCAGGTTAAAATCAATGCAAAAACGTACTTTGAACAAATCTTTAAAGTGCTAGATTCAAATAAAACTACAGTCCGTTTTAATAGCGAGTGGCTATCGAAGTTAACCTTTGAGGAAGTCATTAAATTGGCAGCAACTACTTCTGTTGCAAGAATATTAGAACGAGATGATTTTCAAAATAGATATAAAAATCAAATTCCTATCGGTATTCATGAATTTTTCTATCCGCTAATGCAAGGATACGATTCTATTGAGATCCAAGCTGATATCGAACTAGGTGGCACCGATCAAACTTTCAATGTTTTAATGGGACGTACACTACAAAAGCATTGGGGATTAGAAAAGCAAATTGCTATTTTTATGCCACTTCTTGAAGGTCTTGATGGTGTTGAAAAAATGAGTAAAAGTCTTGGCAATTATATTGGGGTTAATGAACCAGCAGAAGTGATGTTTAAAAAAGTAATGGAAGTACCAGATAGTCTAATAATTAAATACTTTGAGTTAGCAACGGATGAACATCCTGACAAAATTGACAAAATAAAAGAACGACTTGAACAAGGCGAAAATCCAAGAGATATTAAACTCGAATTGGCTGAAATTATTACAAAATTATATTGTGGTGAAGATGAAATGCGAAAAGCAAGATCATTTTATGAAACTGCTTTCAGCAAAAAGGAAATACCAGATAATATCCCGGAATTAGTAATTCAAATTGGAGCTGAAACGGTGCAAGATATCATTCCTTTACTAATTGATAAAGGATTCATTAAAAGCAAAAGCGAATTTTTACGGTTAATTAAACAAAACGGTGTTCAAATAAATAAAGAAAAATTAAGTGAAGATGAATTTGATCGTGTATTAATGAACGAAGAGGTACTACAAATTGGCAAAAAAAGATTTATTCGTTTAATTAAATAACTTAATAAGATGTTTCCAAGAAGAATCTAATTAAAAAAGTTTACTGAGGAACAATAATAAACAGCTCTTAAAAAATAGAGGCTGGGACAAAACCCGTCTCTGATGAAAAAGCCGGTGAAATTTTACGATAAGTAAAATTTCACCGGCTTTGATTATTTTAAATAAAAAATAAGGACCACTTCTGATAAAATTAAGTC
>NZ_RXNR01000108.1 GCF_003966145.1 Lysinibacillus telephonicus | reverse complement strand
TCATAGACGGAGTCCTCCTGTGTGATGATGGGTCAATGGCTGTTGACACTCATGCATCATACTAGAGGGCTTTTTTTATTTCAAGACCCTGAAAATCCTTCTAACAGGAATGCTCCTTAGTTATTAATACAATAAACTAGTTCGGATATGACTTATAATTCCCCTGCTATTTAAACAATATAATCATTCAATATGCCACTTTTTGATAGTTTCATTATTAAGGTTTTACTTATTTAGTTGTTTATACTTTATTTCCAATTTATACAGTTTAAAAGGTGTATTAATCCCTTGTTAGAAAAAAACTAAATACTCAACAGTTTTTTAAGTTTACACAGGAATTTATACCTATATAATTTTAGCGAAATATTTTTATAACAGTTTTTTTCTTGTAAAATCAAAAATATATCAACTTTCAATTATATATGATTCTCAATTTCCTATTTTCCAAAATTCTTCAAATTTATAATTCAACTTATGATATATTTAGGAAAAATTATATAAAGGGGAAAATATATGGAAGATAAGATGAATGAATATTTACAGGAGGAGGTTAATGAACCTACGGAAGAAACATTTAAAATAACATGGTTTTCTTTTTTATCCCATCCTATCAAAACATTAGAAGCTTGGGGTCTTCAAAGAGTAAGCTGGTATTTTATTATCATTATCTCGATAACCGCTGGATTCTCTCGATTATTATCACAGTTTAGTACTAAAAGTTTTGGAGAAATTTTGGAGCTATCCCAAATTCTTTTTATCACTATGCTTTTCGGTCCAATATCTGGTCTTATTTTTTTAATGCTAAGTACTCTCTTCGCTTGGGGAATCGGAAAAATATTTAGGGGAAAAGCGACATTTAATCAAATTCTGAATCTAAATATACTAGCCTCTTTCCCACTTTTTCTCTTTTTACCTATATGGGTTATATATATTTATGTCTTCGGACTAGACCTATTTAAAGAAGAAGTATTTCCTTCAATAGATAGCTTAAAAAAAGTGCCTCTTTACTTGTTGCTCTCTTTTTTAGAAACATTAATTTATTGTTGGAGTGTATTGGTTTTTGTTATTGGCTTTTGTAAAATTAATCAGTTTAAAAAAGCAAAAATTTTCTTTTACTCATTTACAAGCCTTTTTCTTATTTTATTATTCGGTATTTTAATTTTTAGCTCCGTTGAATTATTAACGGTCAAGAAAAGTACTATTATTTCAGATCAGAATAACCAAGCTTATGAATTGCTTGAAAAAGAAGAATATGATGAAGCCTTAGTATTATTAGATTCCGTTTTAGAAAAGGAATCGGAAAACGACACAGCACTAGCCAACAAAGGCTGGATATTGTTAGAAACTGGCCGCTATGAAGAAGCTGTCAAACTATATAAGAAATCTTTAGAAATTGAACCGAATGACACAAGTGAATATATTTTTCTCGGTAATGCTTATTATGGATTAGGAAAATATGAAGAAGCAATAGATACATATAAAGAAGTTCATAAAATTGGAGTTAATAAAGATAATGCGATTGTTTACTATCAGCTTGGTGTATCATACTATGATTTAGAAAACTATGCAGATTCCATTTTTAATTTTAATCAATATCTCAAATTTATTCCCTATGATTTGGATGCATATTGGTATTTAGTATACGCCTATGAATATAGTGGAAACCTTAAATTGACTCTTGAATATCTTGATAAATTAATTGCAATTGATCCTTCTATTTCAGGGCCTATTTATAAAGGAGATTTACTTTCCTATTATGGTAACTATTCAGAAGCTTTAGCTGTTTATGAAGAAGTAATTGAAAATTTCCCGCAATTTCCTGATGGATATTATGGAAAAGCACAAATATTATCCGTCTATAATCAACCTAATGAATCTGTTTCATATTTACATGAAGCATATAAAATTGATCCTTCCTATACTGAATATGTAATAGAAGATCCAATGTTTGACTCTATAAGAGAGACGCAAGTAATGAAAGAATTTTTGAGCCATTACGCAACTACAGATATTAATATGTATTAATTCAATAACTTCTTACTTCATTTAAAAAATGAATAAAATATAAACATTCCCCTGAGATTAATTGGTTAAAAACTATTTATCTTTGGGGATCTTTTCTTACCTTAAATTAATCAGACAACCCCTTCATTTTTTGAACCTTCCCATTAAATTTTATAAGTAAACAGTTATATTAAAGATGTAATAGTTTTGTAATCTTTATTTTTTATATTCGACCCCCAAAAACAATCTAGTATTTTACGAATAATAGAGTGTCCGGAACAATAGTCGGACAAAATCTAACCATGAGGTGACGAAACATGAAATTCAAAAAAACAAGTGCAGCACTATTAGTAGCAACATTAGCAGTTACAGGATCCAGCTATGCATGGGCAGACGAAACATTATTCCAAGCAGATGAGAAATCAACTGAAGAAGCAGCTGTTGCTGCATCACACCAATATGGAAAAGCTATTACTGTTACAACTGATGACTCTGCAACGGTAAATACAGGTACAACAACAGATACTGCTTTCCCTGAAATTCCAGAAGGTTACCCTTCTTCTAACTTAGTAGCTTTAAAACAAGCTTATGAAAATGCTGGAAATGAAACAGCAAAAGCTGCAATTTTACGTAATGCTGAAAAAGCTATTGCAAAGTTTGAAGCAAAACAAGAAGCATTAAAAGATGAAGAACAAACTGTTGCGGAAGATAACAAAGAAGTTTTCCAAGAAACGCAAACTGAAGAGCAAAAAACAACTGAACAACCAGCAACAGAAGCGCCAGTAGTCGAAAAATCTACGAAAGAAGTTCGTAAAGCTCTTCAAACTGAACAACAAGCTGAGCAAAAAGCACTTCAAGAAGAACAAAAAGTTGAACGTAAAGCTCTTAAAGAAGAACATAAATCAGAAAAACAAAACTTAAAAGAGCAACAAAAAGAAACAAAAGAAAGCAATAAAGAAAACAAGTAAAAATACGTAAAACGTCCAAAAAACCAAATTCTCATTTCTATATTTCATTTCCATGAACATTTTAATAGTGAAGTTAAAATAATATTTCAAAATATCAAAACTACTTTTCATTTTCCAAGAAGCCATATAAAATCAAAGGCATTCGGATTTGTGAAAACGGAGGGTATATATGCTTTTGTCAATTATTCAAGGAATTTTTAAAACAAAAACAAATATAAGTGAGCTTGCAAAAAGGGCAAAAGCAGGCAATGAGGAGGTTATGAATGACCTCCTTTTTGCTAGTACCCCATTTCTAAAAAAAACTGCAACTTTTGTTTGTAAACGTGCCATTGATGAACACGATGAAGAATTTAGTATAGCCTTGGATGGATTTCATGAAGCGATAATGGCTTTTGACCCTACTGAAACAGCTTCTTTCCAAACTTTTGCTCATTTAATTATTAAACGTCGGCTAATCGATTACATAAGAAAAGAAACTGCAAGAACAGAAAAATGGGTACTTTTAGAACCCGACCCAGAACAATCATCTGGTCAACATTTCATCCTTGATGAAAAATCAATACATACATATACTGAAAAACAGCAATCTGCATCTAGAAAAGAAGAACTGCTGCACTATAAAAAATTACTTAAGGAATTTAATTTAACTTTTGAGGAGCTAACCAAATCTTCTCCAAAGCATTCAGATGCAAGAAAAACTGCATTTCAAATTGCACAAATTGTTGCCGATTCAAAGGAACTTTATCAGTATTTACTTGATAATAAAAGATTACCATTAAAGCAACTCGAATCATTGGTAGACGTATCGAGGAAAACTATAGAACGTCATAGAAAATATATTATAGCCGTTGTGTTACTTTTAAACAGCGACTTCATTTTTATTAAAGATTATGTTAGAGGAGAAATTATATGATGCGCACATATAGAGGGATTGTATGCGAAAAGAAAAATAATAGAATCATTTTTTTGACTGCTGATGGCGAATTTCTAAGCGGGATCCCCCTACTTGTCAACCCTGAGATTGGCGACGAGGTAGAATTTTATTTAGCAGCAACTTCCCTTCCTCAAAAGAAAAAGTTCAAGACTTATATCTTTGCGCCAGCTCTTGCTGCGGCAGTACTACTGATTTTCCTTATAGCATCACTCTTGCCTCAACCGGATAGTGCCTACGCTTATATCCAATTAAAAGCCGGCCAATCAATTGAATTGGGGATTAGTGAAAAGGGAACTGTTATTTCCGTTCAATCACTTGACGAAACGTCTATAAGTGAGGAGGATTGGCAAGGTTTGTCCATTGAAAATGCCCTCTCAAAGGCTTTCGATGAACTGGCATCTAATAATGAAGAAATTGAGATTTCGACAGAATTTGAAAAGGAAAACTCCTATGAATTAAAACAACAAATCGACAAATTTGTTAAAGATATACAAACTAAACAAACAAATCAATCTACTACAACAGATGAAACGAATCAAAAAAATATGACGGATAGTCAAAATAACAAAAAGATTCAAAAGATAGAAGAAAAAGAACAGTTACCCGCAGTAGAAAATAAGCAAAAAAATTCTACTCCAGTTCAAGAATCAACAACGAAAGATGTAGATCAAAAACTTCCAATGAAAAACGAAGCAAAACAAACAAATCAGCAACAACAAGAAAACCAAAACAAAATTAGGAATGAAAAAGAAACACCCGCTTCTGAAAAATCCAATAAAAATGAAGCAAAGGAAAGTAATACAAAAGATCAACCATCTCCAGCTTCCCAGCATAAAAATGAACCAAATCACCAGAGCAACCAAACAAATCCTGAAAATACAATTAAATAGAAAAATAACAAGGTTGGGGGTCATATGATATTTATGGTCCCTATTTTCTTCTTATTTCTTAAACCAATTTAGTTCTATATTTCACATAGTCAAAATATTATTGTAAAGTGGGCGTATTTTGCTTCCAAATCTTAAAATAAAAGCATCTTTAATGACCTTTCGACAAATCAAAGCTTTCTTATTGAAATATATGTAATAATACTTATTTATCGACACTTTTTACTGCTGTTTTTCGTCTGAAAAGTATATAATAGTTTTATTGGAGGTAAAGCATGCTAAAAATTAAAAATATTGAATTTATTAAAACAGTCTATGATGAATCTCTATCACATAATATTTTTTCTATCGCAAATATACAATTCTCAAACTATCCCCCTATCAATGGGGCTCTATTATATTGGAAAAAAAACACGTCACGCTCTGAATTTACTCCAGAAGGCGATTATAAGTTTTTTTATGATATGGCGAATATTACGTACTATGCGTCTGTTAAATTTCCAAAAAATATAAAGTTAACAAGAGATCAAAAACAAGAATTAGCATATATTTTACTTGATGAACGCGGTTCAATCGGCACATATAGCTTTAAAACAAACCGTAGTAGAAGAAAAAAATTCAACCCGAAAAAAACGTTAGAAAAGCTGAATTTTCCAGAAGGGTTTTCCGTTGACTGCATCCCATCATATGTAGGACCAATTATTGATGAACTTGATATGAATCAGATCCTTGATGCAAATCCACATTTGACTAAGAAGTTTATTCATGACTATTGTTTTTGGCGCTATAACCTTGTAAAGCTCCATCCATCAGAATTTGAAGCATATCTTGATTATGTAGATTTTGCTTATATTTGTTATGCTTGTGATCAACTAACCGAGAAATACTTAATTGATCATCTAGATAAGGTTGATGTTTCATCTTTGCAATATAACTACCCTGTTCTATCTCGTCTTTCTGCTTCATTTAAAAAATATATTGTTGATGAATTAAAACGACAAAAACTAAAAATCAATGAACATTTTGAAGAAGAAATAGAAATGTTTATCGAAGATGAAACATATTTTAGCGAGTATAGTACAGTGCATCTTTTAGATGACGAGGATGATAATGAAGAAGAGGAAATTCTTGATTACCAATTTTTCGAATATGATCGTGGTCAATACAAATGGTATGGCAGCGAACATATGGTGAAAGGAATTCCATCTCTAGCAAGCCAAATATATGATGATTATGGATTTAAAAAACATACCAATAAAGAGATGGATGTAATATTTAATCAATATACCAAACAGCAAGTTTCTCTCATCAGTGCTGTACTTGAACCTCATTGGCTGCACCGCTACCGTGAGAAATTAGATTGGACAACAGCATGTCAATATAATGCATACTTAACGGAAGATTTTCTCAATGAACATTTACATTATATTGATTTTGAAGCTCTAGGCTATAATTTATGGTGCGAACTTTCTGAGGCATTTATAAAAAAACATATGAATCAATTTAATCATAACAAACCAGTCCCTATCATCATTCGTCATTTAACAGAAGAGCTTTACTTAAACTTTAAAGATACAATAAAAGTTGATTCTGATTTACTTTACCAATATTACGATTTTGTTGGAAACGAAGAATATGAACGGCTTCAAAATTTATTAAGTGAATAATATAGGTGAAGGTGCCGTCGTAAAACGACTTTATGTACGGCACCTCTTTTTTATATCGAAATTTTTTGTTCCAGTTTTTTAGTAAAATCTGTCGTATTTAATGGCTTACTAAAGTAGTAGCCCTGTACATATTCACAATTATATTTTCTTAAAATTTCCAGTTCACTTTTCAACTCTACACCTTCAGCGACAACTTCCATTTTTAAAGCATGTGCTAAAGAGATAATAGCAGCAACCATTGCAATACCTGATTCCCCTTCTCTCATATTAACAATGAATGATCGATCAATTTTTAATACATCAATAGGAAACTTCTTCAAATAACTTAATGAGCTATAACCTGTCCCAAAATCATCAATGGCAACTGTGAGTCCTAATTCCTTCATTGTCTTAATTTTATGAATAAAATCATCATTATCCATTAAGGTTAATTCTGTTATTTCAATTTCTAAAAATGATGGATTTACATTTGTTTCTTCTAGGATATTAATAAGTCTTTCTATAAAATTTGGCTCCTGAAATTGAATTGGTGAAATATTGACGGCCACTTTTAAATTTTGATGGTATTGTTCATTCCATTCTTCGATTTGCAAAGATGCATTTCGCAGCACCCATTCCCCAATATCACAAATCAAACCGCAATCCTCAGCAAAGGGAATAAATTTATTTGGAGGGATACTGCCTAAATCATCATCGTACCAGCGAAGCAATGCTTCCATTCCAACCATCTTTTCAGACTTCGTATCTATTTTAGGCTGATAATGAAGCTCTAATATATTATTTTTAATTGCTTGATGCAATTTTGTTTCAAGCATCAAAGCATGGTCATTCATACCATTATTATTCTTTTTATAAACCACGTATTGATTGCCTCTTTTATTTTTACCAGCATACATGGCCATATCAGCACTAATAAATAAATTTTCAATATCTCTACCGTGATCTGGAAAAATACTTATACCAATACAAACACTTGTATAAAACTCATAATTATTAAAATGGAACGGCTTTTCAAATAATTTCATTATTTTTTGTGCCATATTATGTATTTCGTCTATATTTTCTAGTATAAATACAAATTCATCTCCGTATAACCGATAAAAGGAATTTTTTGATGGATCGATGGACTTAAAGCGTTCTGCTACTTCAACTAAAAATAAATCACCAACATTATGCCCTAATGCATCATTTATTTTGCGAAAACGATTCACATCTATAAAATATACAGCAAATTTGGTTTTGTTGTGATTGCAAATTTCAATTTGCTGACTGATTCTTCTTGATAAATTTCGACGATTTGGTAATCCTGTTAAATCATCATGATTTGCATAATACGTTAAAAGTTTAATATTTTTCTGTGCTGTAATATCTGTTCGAATTGAAATATATTGATATGGCTTTCCCTTTTCATTAAAAAAAGGAACAATCGTTGTTTGAACCCAATAAAGTGAACCGTCTTTTGCACGATTGCAAATTTCACCGTGCCATGTCTTTCCACTGCCAATTGTTCTCCACATTTCTTTAAAAAAATTTTTTGGATGGAAACCAGAGTTTAAAATACGATGGTTTTGACCTATTAATTCATCTCTAGCGTATTTAGAGATTTCACAAAAGCGTTCATTAACAGCAGTTATATTACCTACTGAATCTGTTACAGCCAGGATGACAGATTCATCTAGAGCAGCTTTTATGTCTTTTAATTCTTCACAACTATATTCCAACGATGTATTTGTTGAACCATTTTCATATTTCACAAAAGTTCCTCCATCACCAATTACTTAGAGTATGCAACTCGAAAGTATTATATTTAAAATATTATAATACTTAAAATAAATATATAATAGACAATTGTCGAAATTTGCAATAAATAGTTGAGATTTAAGTGCTCATATAGATTTAATAATTATAGGAAAGCTCTTGTGATATTAAAAAACAACCTTGCCATATTTAGAAGGCAGGTTGTTAAAGAATATATCTTTCTTATTCAAAACCAAGTCCCCTTTTCTATTCGGCTCGTTTGATATAAGAATATATCAGGATATCAAATCATTTTTTAAATTGCGGCATTATTAACCTTTGAAACATTGAATTCTCCCTTGCAATTCTTTAGCTTGTTGGTTAAAAGCATCAAGCTGCTCCTGAGATAATAGTTGTACATAATAGTAAAAATTGATTGGTTGCAATCCAAAATCCTCGCACTTAGAAACATAATATTCATAGCCTTCTTGATACATTGACATAAAGATCTTCCTTTCTCAGTTGTACTATAACAGTTTGGCATTTATGAAATTAATATAGTACAGTTTGTTTTACTTGTCAAACATTTTTCTGAAAAATTTAAAAGATTAGTAATCTTTTGCTGTGCTGTCGGTTAAACAATCAATTTACAATGTGTTTTCCCCATAATATCTGCAAATTCCGATCGACATTTTTGCCTAAACCTTGTGGTAAATGCCTATACTAGATAAGCTTTTTAGCTCAGAAACCCATCTCCTTTATGACGAATAGTACCTGGAATATTGGTGCTGACATCTTTCTATTCAAATTATTTACTTTCATAAATAGAAAAAAACTCACGCATTTGCATGAGTTCAGACTGTAGACAAACTCGAAAATTCGAGTTTGCCTACAGTCTTTTTTCTTTTAAAATAAAATTAATAACCCTTTTTGAATAAGTTAGTTGATTTCCGTTTCGGCGGACGCTTTCCGC
>NZ_RXNR01000107.1 GCF_003966145.1 Lysinibacillus telephonicus | reverse complement strand
TTTCTTTTCCAATGAAATCACCTCTATACGCTCCTAACTCTAAAAAGTTAGGATTATTTTCATATAAAAGTGGCTCACTTTTCAATTGCTATGGTGGCTCAGTTTTAGCTTATCAAATACATTACCTAAAATTTATTGGATTATACTTATACCACTTGTTTTAGTTATAAGTTCGATAAATCTCATTAAGGAAATACAAAAGTATTCGTTCAATGATTTAGAAGACTTAGGCAGATATATAATTATTATTGTATTTAGTTTTTTTGAATCCTTTTTTATATGTTGTTAATATGGGGGACAGTTTCACTGTTAAAATATATATTTAAAAGTAGGCAAATACATATTTAATTCAAAAATGAAAAGCGTTTTTGTTGAAAGCTAGTGAATGTAGATAGCTTTCGCGGGTAGAATTTTTCCTTTTCATGATATGGTTAAACAAAATACATTCATGAGGAGGAACAAACAATGGAGTTTTACTTATTTGGTTTTATCGGTTTAGTTCTTTTGTTTTTTATCGTAATCTATGGGGTGCAAATGGGTATTGATTCTTCAAAGCAGGTTAAGGCTTTAAAGGCGGAGTTGAAGGATATTAAAAGACATATTAAAGAATTAGAGGAAAAGAAAAAATAATGTATTAGAAGGTGGGGGACTGTATTGGGGAAGTACGTTAGTATATTTTTCTTAACGATTATAATAAGTATATTTTTATTTTTCCTATTTGCTAATTTCATTAGTGGTGAAGGCGATGAAGGTTTAATTGTTGTGATTGGAATCATAAATGTTGTCCTCACTTCTTTTTTAATTTCACTAATATATTATTTAATAGATTTAATTAAAAAGAATATTCGAGAAAGAAGAAACTAAATTAAGAGAAAATTTATAACAGATTATAATATTTCATATTAAAGCGGGAGGAGAGGAAACAATGAAAACTAGAAAAGATGCTATTAGTTTCTGTTTGAAATTTGACAATACATATGAAGATTATCCATTTCGGGATAAAAATTGGACATTGATGCGACATAAAGAAAACAACAAAGTGTTTGCATGGATTTTTGAAAAAGATGAACATATTTGGATTAATGTGAAATGTGAATCTGGCTTATTGGATTTATGGCGGCAAATGTATGCTTCAGTGGTTCCGGCATATCACCTTAATAAAGACCACTGGAACTCTATTATTCTTGATGGCACTATTCCAGAGGAAGAGATTTATAAAATGATAAGTGACAGTTATCATTTAACGAAGGCGAAATAAACAATTGGTTTAACAAGTGTGTTTAATATCTTAAAAGGATAAATTTAAGTAATTTTGAAGAAGATGCTGCCTGTAATCAACTGAGGGTGTTTATCTGATGGGATGAATATCCTTTTTTATTTTAAAAAATATTAATAATGTTAAATAAAACTTGAACTTTATTAAAAATAATGTTTAAATTAACTTAAATAAATTAAAGGGGTGGTGTTGTGGATAAGCATGATATTCCTAGTTGGTTATTATCTTTAGAAAAAGAAGATGTTGAGTTTATTAAAAATTTCATATTAAATTCAGGATCATTAAAAGACATTGCAAAGTATTATGAAGTCTCCTATCCAACAGTAAGGATTCGATTGGATAAACTTATTCAAAAAATTACAATCAATGAAAGTGAAGAAAATGAAGAATTCGTAAGTTTTATTAAAAAACTATCAATCGATGATCGGATTAGCCTAGAAGATGCAAAATTGATCATTGAAAAATATAAACAGGAGGTACATAAGAAATGAACGACTGGTATAGACTTGCCATCATTGTTTTAGTATTCGCAGCTCAACATTTTTTATCAACTAGAAATAATTCGTATTTGGGTTTGCTTTTACCTATTGGTTATATAGTATTTTTAATATATATGCAGACAACAGGAATGGTTGACTGGTCTGTTTTAAAATTAGTTCTGTTTATTCTTGTGGGTGAAGCATTTTTAGTAGGATATTGGATTAGTGGAAGAAAAATTGTACTCAATAAAAGACAGAAAGAATTACAAAAGATGAAGGTTCGTGAAATTTAATTAAATTATTTTCTGCAAAAAAATCCAAAAAGCTTGAGATGAATTTAGGGCTGTCCTAGAAGTGTATATGATAACTTCTAGGACAGTTTTCATTATATGAATTATTTTATATCAAGCATTTGTGTCGCTTCGCTTTTAGAAAGCAAAAAAGTACAATTCAAAAATTGTACTTTTTTACTTTTGGGCAGCGCCCTTGTTATCATCTTGAAGATAGTAGGCTTGATGAAATTGCTTTTCTTTTGAACAAATAATACAGACATTTGATTAATTACTTTGTTTCCGTTTTATTGGACAGTTTTTGCAAAAGTACCCTTTATTTTCGGTTAAATAGGATAAACAGCAAGTTTTTCGATTATAGACTGTTTCCCCTAGAATGCTTTGACAATCATTTGTGCCTCTAAATTTTACAAAAGGATTTTCTTTATAATCGCCAAATAATATACTTTCACCATATGCAGTAATCATATCAAAATCTTCTTTAATATTGTGATGGCTCTTCGAATAAAGTTGATCGGCCAAAAGATTTTTATACATCCAAACAATGTATATATAAAGGTTTTCCCACATTATTATTTTCGATAGTTTTGAGACACTACTTAATTGTTTAAATAACACTTCGATATGGTTTGCAAATATCTCCTTTAAAATTTCACTTCTCCATCTTGCTCTGTTTTCTTGAGATGCTGGGCTTAAATTTATGTCATTAAATTTTATCGAAGGGAGCCATAGTATATCCGATTCATCTAAAGTTTCAACTGATAAATTATCAATTGAAAAGTTGATTCGTTTGTTAAACGCACTCATTGAATATAATGCGATTAGTACTGCAAAGCTATATCTTTTAACAAAGAGAGAGGCTGCTACACCTAGGTTAGCTGACTTCGTTTTTTCTTTCACAGTAGTTAAATAAATGTGAGCCTGATTGTCATTTATTAAATGACTTACTTGAACGGATAGAGGTGAAGAATTTGTTTGAAATGTTAACCGATATTTATCCTCAAGCACTTTTAGCTCATTAGGCGTGAACGGGTACAATATTATCTTTCACCCCATTTAAGTTCCTTCCTTTTCCATATGGAACGCACATTGGAGTTCCAAATACAGGATCTGCAACTACTTCACAGTCTAAATTAAAGACATTTTGAACTAACTTTCGATTTACAATATCTTCTGGTTTTCCATGAGCAAAAACAGTTTTGTCCTTAACTGCAATGATATGATGTGCATAGCGGCAAGCTAAGTTCAAGTCATGCAATACCATGACAATTGTTCTTTTTTCTTTTTCATTCAGCTCAAAAAGAAGATCCAAAACTTCAATTTGGTGGGTTAAATCAAGATAAGTAGTTGGCTCATCCAATAAAATTGTATTTGTATCCTGGGCAAGTGTCATAGCGATCCATGCTCTTTGTCTTTGTCCTCCAGATAAAGAGTCAACTAAACGTTCTGAAAGCTCAGCCATACCTGTTGATTGCAGAGCGTTTTGCACAATTTCTTCATCCTTTGAAGACCATTGTTGGTACCATTTTTGATATGGATAACGCCCTTGTTTTACTAATTGTAAAACAGTTAAACCTTCAGGGGATACAGGTCCTTGGGGCAAAATAGCTAACTTTTTTGCGATATCTTTTGTAGGCAATTTCATCATTGTTTCTCCATCTAACAAAATGGCGCCGCTCTGTGGTTTTAATAATCTTGCCATTGAGCGAAGAAGGGTAGACTTGCCACAACCATTACTGCCTATTAAAACAGTTATTTCACCATATGGGATGGTAATGTTTAAATGATCTATAATAATTTGGTCTCCGTAAGCTAAGGTCAAATCTTTTGTTTCTAATACATGCATAGTAATCACTCCTTTTTAAGCATTTCGCTGTCTATATAAAAGATAGATAAAGTAAGGTGCTCCAATTGTGGCAGTAAATACGCCGGCCGGAACCTCGACTGGCAAAAAGAGGGTTCTGCCAATTGTATCTGCCAGTAATACTAAGACTGCTCCTATAATTGCTGAAAGCGGCAAAAGATTTCCGAATGATGACCCTACTAACTTTCTAGCAATATGTGGTGCCATTAAACCAACAAAGCCTATACCACCAGCAAATGCAACGGCACTTCCAATCAATGCTGTACTTAGTAAAAGCATTCCTAAACGCTGTCTTTCAACTTTCGACCCAATACCTAAAGCAATATCTTCTCCCAACTCTTGGATATTTAAATGTCTGGTCATTATAAAAGCAATAATTAATAAAATAATAGTGATTGGAGCTAAAATTTGAACATTACTCCAATTTACTCCATAAACAGAACCTGTTATCCATACATTCGCCTGACTTGCTTGAACAATGGGTCCGAGAATCATAAATAAATTGGTTAATGCTTTTGTTAAAGCCCACAATCCAATTCCTATAAGTACTAAACGGAAGGGT
Organism: Lysinibacillus telephonicus; assembly: GCF_003966145.1. GTDB lineage: Bacteria > Bacillota > Bacilli > Bacillales_A > Planococcaceae > Ureibacillus > Ureibacillus telephonicus. The sequence goes on along the minus strand of NZ_RXNR01000107.1, from coordinate 4,821 downwards.
GATAATCCATTTTTCCATGCAAGTATATAGAGTAGAAATGCAATAATTGTTGCACCAATAAACGCAGCAAGAGGCATCCAGTGTATGCTTACAGTTAAAACATTACTTTCATTACTAAATAGTGCTAAAAACAAAACAACTGCTACAGATGCTCCTCCGGTAATTCCAGTTACATCTGGTGATGCCAATGGGTTTCGAAGAATAGATTGTAAAATCGCCCCGGCCACTGCTAGGCTTACCCCAACCAAGATGGATATTATAATCCTTGGCATACGAAATGATTGAACAATCATCGATTCAAAGCTGCTGCTATTTCCAAATAAAATATTTATTACTTTCCATGGAGAGAAAATCTGTTCTCCCATTCCAGCACTTAGAAGGAAAATAACACCAAGAAAAATAAGGAAATATATATTATATTTAAATGCTTTACGGTCAACTAAAAAAGAGAATTTCTCACGAAAAGCTCTTACAGAAGTGTACTTTCTCATGCTAGTTTTCCACCTTTGCGTGCAATATAAATAAAGAATGGTATACCTACCAATGCTGTCATAATTCCAACTGGCACCTCTTCAGGCATCAACACATAACGGGCGCCTATATCTGCAATTACAAGAAAAATCCCACCTAATATTCCACAGTAAGGGATAATCCATCTATAATCATTGCCTATGAACGTTCTTACAACATGCGGTACGACAATTCCAATAAATCCAATTGGACCAGCAATAGCAACGGAACCGCCAGCAAGTAAAATAACAGCTATACCAGCTGTTAACTTAACAAATCCGGTCCTTTGCCCTAGTCCCTTTGCAACATCATCGCCCATAGTTAAAATATTGATTTTATTTGCCATGGCTAAAGCTATGATTATACCAATTACTATGTAGGGGAGAACGGAAAGTAAAATTTCTAGTTTTCTTCCTTGGACGGATCCAGACATCCAGAATAACACTTGATCTAATGCAGATTCATCCATAACAAGTAGGCCTTGTGTCAATGATCCAAAAAGTGCAGCAATGGCTGCTCCTGAAAGCGTCATTTTTATAGGTGTCATCCCATCCCGACCAATCGATCCTAAGAAATAGACTAAAAGACCAGCAATCGTTGCTCCAAGGAAAGCAATCCAAGTTGTTGCCTGTAAAGAAGTAATAGAAAATAACATGAGTGCAATAACAATGAAAAAGCTGGCTCCTGCATTAAATCCAAGAATGTCTGGAGAGGCAAGGGGATTTCTTGTTAAGGCCTGCAATAAAGCACCGGCTATAGCAAGGCTCGCGCCCACAACTGTTCCAATTAATGCCCTAGGTAATCGAACATCTTGAATAATAATATGTTCGTTCGAACCGTCAAAATGGTTAAAAGCATCAATCACAGTATTGATAGTTAAATCCGTATATCCAAGAACAAGGCTTAGAAAATTTACGATTAGTAGTAAAACGAATCCTAATACCAATCCAGCTATTTTTCTATTTCTATTATGAAGTTGCATATTTCTTTTCTCCTATATATGTATTAATAATTTAATAACTTGAAGTTTTTTATAATTGATTATCATTTTCAATTACATGTTGACATGGACTATTTTATCCAATATGATTCAGAATGTAAATGATTATCATTATCAAATGGAGGCTGGAAATATGTCTATATATTTCAAACAAAATAAACTTTTATTTTTAACTGTTCTACTATTTATTATCGTTCTTAGTGGATGCGGAAACAAGGCTGAAACTTCGAACGAAGAAAGTACATCTGATGATCAATCATCTAGTACAGAAGGTTATTCAGTTGAGCACGCAATGGGGACAACTGAAATCGAAAAAACACCTGAAAAAATTGTTATTTTAACAAATGAGGGCACAGAAGCCCTACTAGCTTTAGGTGTTAAACCAGTAGGAGCCGTCGAGTCTTGGACTGGAGATCCTTGGTACGATCATATTAAGGATGATATGGAAGGTGTAACAAGTGTCGGTACTGAAGGGGAGCCAAGTTTAGAAACAATTGCCTCATTAGAACCAGATTTAATTATTGGAAATAAAATGCGTCATGAAAAAATCTATGAGCAGCTAAGCACCATTGCACCAACTGTTTTTGCTGAAGATTTACGAGGAGATTGGAAGAAAAACTTCGAGCTTTATTCTAAAGCTGTGAATAAGGAAGCAGAAGGGAAAAAAGTAATTGAAGATTTTGATAATCGCATTGCAGACCTAAAAAGCAAATTAGGTGATCAATTACAAAAAGAAGTGTCCATCGTACGGTTTATGGCTGGAGATGTTCGTATTTATCATAAAGATACATTCTCAGGTGTTATATTAGACCAATTAGGGTTTGCTCGTCCTGAATCTCAAAATGTCGATGATTTTGCAGAGAAAAATGTAACAAAAGAACGTATACCTGCTATGGATGGAGATATTATTTTCTACTTCTCTTATGAAACAGGTGATGGCGAAGCATCGAAGTTAGAAGAAGAATGGGTAAATGATCCTTTATTTAAAAACTTAAGTGCAGTTAAAGAAGGGAATATCCATAAAGTAAGCGATGAAATCTGGAATACAGCTGGCGGTGTAGTAGCTGCTAACTTAATGCTAGATGATATCGAAAAGTTCTTCCTTGAAGAAAATAAGTAATATTCCAGTATGATTAATTCAGTAACTTAAATGAAAAATTTCTTTAAATGAAAAGCCAATAGAAGATAACCTCATAATTTTATAAAAGGTATTTAGGACAGGTTTGTTCTGAATGCCTTTTTTAATAGTACAAAATTTTGTAATATGTAAAAAGCCAGGTTTGATTATGTAGATTATCAAACCAGGCTCTTATTATTTTCCCTATATTATAAATAGCTAAATGGTGAAATTAACTTAAATTTTAAATTGTCTAATAAGCGATTGGAGGTCTTCCGCTAAATTCGCAAGTGCTTGTGAAGATGATGCTATTTCTTCCATTGATGCAAGTTGTTCCTGTGTTGCTGCTGTAACTGACTGTGTTCCAGATGCTGTTTCTTGAGCAACCTCGCTTACTTCCGTGATCGATTTATTTACATGACACGTTCCATCTAAAAGATTTTGCACATTTTTTGCTATGTTTTCAATTTGGGGAACTACATTTGTAATGACAGATTCAATCTGGGTGAAAGTATTTCCTGCAACTTTAACAACAGCGATTCCTTCTTTGACTTCACCAGTAGCTTCATTAACAGTCTTCAAAGTTTTATCTGTATCTTGTTGAATATCTGAAACTAAGCTAGAGATTTTCTGAGCTGAATTAGCAGATTCTTCAGCAAGCTTCCTAACTTCTGCTGCGACAACCGCAAACCCTTTTCCATGTTCTCCAGCTCTAGCAGCCTCTATGGCAGCATTTAGTGCTAGAAGATTAGTCTGTTCTGCGATGTTTGTAATCACTTCGTTGATTTGTCCAATTTCTCTTGAACGGTTTGAAAGTTGGTTAAATGAGTCGACTAAGGAAATTACCGTGCGATTAATAAATTCCATTTGATTATTTACTTCATTAATTACTTTTCTTCCTTCAGCAGACAATTGAGTTGCATGATTAACGGTACTTGACACTTCTTCTGTGCTTTTAAAAATTTGCTGAGTATCATTATTAATAGTTTCTATAACATTAGTACTTTCTTTTATAATTTCAACTTGATTCTCCGCCCCAATGACTAATTCTTGAGAAGTTGTAGATATATGTTCGCTTGCTTTTGTACTTTGTTCTGCGCTGGCGCTTAGTTCTTCTGAAGCTGCTGCAACTTGTTCGGAAGTATCGCCTACAGTTTTTATAATTGTATTAACACCTTCAATCATTCTATTAAAGGAATTATTCAACATTCCAATTTCATCTTTTGATTGGTAGTCCCCTTGAACAGTGAAATCGCCATTTTCTACTAGTCCTAATAGTTTTTGCATGTTTTTAATAGGGACTGTAACTAACCTTGAAATTAAAATGCCTACAGTAATTGTTATAAATAGTGATACTAGAATAGTAATAATTACAATTCTTTTGGCACTATCAGCTGTTTGAAGTGCTTCATTATATACGCTTTCAGCATTTGTTGTATTTGAATCTTCAATGCTAGTTAAAAGGTCATTTAACATAACTCGTTTTTCTTCTAACTCGTTTTGAAATATACTATATGCTTCATCATTCTGATTATTCATTGCCAGTTCTCTAACTCTATCTCTGGAAACCTCTAAATCTGTATTAATAGAGTTTAATGATTCCAGTTGCTTTTCAATTTCATCATGTAGTGACATAGAATTTAATTGTTCTAATAAGGAACGAGTTTCTTCTATATTTACATCAATGCGTTCATTAAGATATTCATTACGTTCATTATCTTTCGTTATCATTAATTCCAACAAATAAGCATTAATAGCACGATTGTTTACACTAATTGCACTGAACATTTGACTTGGCAGCAATTGGTCTTTGTAAATAGTATTAGAACTATTTGCAGTGCTTGAAAGACTGCTAAAGCTGACAAAGCCAATTGATAATGCGGAAATCGCAAATAATGCTATTAGCAAAATAAGCTTCTGTAATACTTTTAAATTTTTTAAAAACTTCATTTGTCGTTTTCTCCTTATTTGAAATGTGATATATTCACTTTTTATGTAAGCAATGGTTTATCTTAATGAATTAAAATGTACATAAAGTAGTGAAACTCTTTTAATTTATCGTTCATATTTTTAGTGTGCGCCCGGCATGCGTATGAACTATAGGGTGCAAGTCCCGAACCCCGAAGACAGAAGTAGAGGTTAGCTAAGAGCAAGGGTGTCCGTGGCGACGCGGAATCTGAAGGAAGCTGGAGGC
>NZ_RXNR01000106.1 GCF_003966145.1 Lysinibacillus telephonicus | reverse complement strand
TCGACACTTTAACAGTAGAGTGACTTGGGGTGGCTGGCAAGTCTATTTTTTTGCACTAAAAAAGTGCTAGACTCTGTACAAATTCGTTGCACTAGTCTGCACTTTTATTATGCAATACACATCTCTTTCATATCTCCACTCCATTAAGGCACGGAAAAGGTTCAGTATGACAAAATAAAATATAAGCAGGTGAAATACATAATCAATTAAAAACCAAAATAATATAAGGAATATTACTAAAATACTGCCCTCAACCCATCTTTGTAACTCATTGACGCCTTTATAGATAAAACCCTCACGTTTTTCAATTCCAAATTTCTTTCTTATATAAATTTCTGAAAGTATTCCTAATCCAAATATGATTATGGAAGAAATAATAAAACTTATCAAAAATCTCACCCCCGTTAGTCATCCATAAATTAATCTTCATTTACACTTAGCATATCGATTACTTAACATATTTTACCATAAAGTTAATAGATTTTATTTTAGAAAATGGACCCTTAATGAAAAAACAACTTACCTTACTACAGGTAAGCGACCTATTGCGGAAAAATATCTTCTATTTCAGAGTATATTTATACTGAGTAGCAAATAACTTTGTTTTGTTCAATTTAAGAACCCGATGAAACCTAAAAGAGATACTCATTTCCTTCTAGCAACATATGAAAAAATACATAATCGACACACCCTAATGTAAGTGATAAAATAGTAGGATTCGAGATGAATATATAACCATTAAATAGAGCAAGAAATACTGTTCGATATTTATAATTAAAAGTAGTAGGTGATTGAGTATGCGCTTTACAAAGAGTATCCCCAATATGTTAACTTTAGGTAATTTATATTGTGGTTTTCTTTCAATAGGATTTGCTGCAAATGGTCATTTTAAAAACGCGGCGATTTTGATCATAATTGGTATGATGTTAGACAGTATGGACGGTAGGTTAGCTAGAGTTTTAAAAGCTGATAGTACTTTAGGTAAAGAATTAGATTCCTTAGCAGATATTGTTACGTTCGGAATCGCTCCATCTTTTCTAATTTACTACACTTATTTTTATCAATTTGGATTACTAGGATTGGCAGTTGCTGGATTGTTCCCGTTGTTCGGTGCTTTTCGATTAGCGAGATTTAATATTAGTACCAATAAAACGTCTCAAAAATATTTTATTGGCGTACCAATTACTGCAGCGGGTGGTATTTTAGCATTACTTAGTTTGTTTGGTTATCTTATTCCGAATATTATTATAACAGTTATCTTTACGATGCTTTGTTTTTTAATGGTTAGTAGGATAAGAATACCCAGTTTAAAAGAAGTACCGCTACCAAAGTACGGCACAATTGTTACGATTTTTTTAGGATGTTTATTATATCTTATATATAAAGGAACTTACGGAAAGTTTCCTTACCTAATATATATTGCTGCCCCTACATATATAATTTATTTATTAAATCTATTAGTCAAAAGGATAAAAAATAGTTAATGTATTTAAATAACTGCCTTTTTTTCATCTAGAAGCAAGGGATTTACTAATAAGTTAATGGGAATAACTTTTCCTTTAAAATTTCCCCTAATGGGTGTTTATTGCTGCAGTTGCACCGGAAAAATTATCGTAATAATACACTACAAACATTGACTCTTAAAATCGTGTTAAGGTACTTAGAAAGGATATACATAGATGAAAATAACACGTAGAATTAAATTTAATTTAATCCGTTTATTTCGACTTAAATCTAGTCCACATCATGTAGCATTAGGTCTAACTATGGGTCTTATCCCAAGCTGGATTCCTACATTCGGGCTAGGTCCCGTCCTTTCGGTTGGTTTGGCAAGACTAGTAAAGGCCAATACAGTTTCAGCCCTTATTGGTGGTATTATAGGAACTCCTATTTGGCCACTACTTTTCTTATTAAATTATAAAGTTGGGAGCTTAATTTTCGATGGGAAATCAAAGGTAGATGAACTTGATGATGTTGAATACATAAATGCTATTCATCATACCTATAAAGGTATTGTTGGCCCTCACTCCAGTGGATTCTTATTTCTATCAGGTGCAGTTATCAATATACTAATCTCATCAACCCTAGTTTACTTTATTGTATATCTCCTATTTAAGAAGTGCCGGGTGAGGATTTTAAATAAAATTAGAAGAAACTGTAGTTGAAGATAACTTTTAACGATAACTTGAAGTTTATCGTTGCGCTGTATACGTCTACTATGCAATAAAAGAGTTGCTCGTGTATCAGGAGTTTTAATCAGCTGCAATCGAGAACATTTGATTAAACATACTCCAATAAACTCTTCTTCATTATCGTACTAACGTTCTTAGTGGTAAAAACAAAATATAATCCCTGCATACCTACGCTTGTAATGAAGTAAACTATTTTTTAAAAGCACAAATGATTATGCTCTATATTAGTTTGACTTTACAGTAAAAATTTGGATAATTATGAATATAGGGGAAAAATTATATTAGGAGAAGGAGAGATAAACGATGTTCGATCAAGTTGGGTATTTTCTTTTAGAAGCTTTGGTAGTTTTAACGGTTGTGGGTATTGTGTTTGGAGTCCCTCTTGGGGATACACTGTTTAGAAAAAAATAAGACCTAATATCTTGTATTTCGTTTCTATAAAATTCTAATTGCACAAATGAAATCCCTGCTTTCAGTAAAAAAGTAGGGATTTTTGACGTTTTAGATATTGGTGGAAAATAGTGGACCATATTGAAGACGACTAAGCGATTTCTATGTATTGTTCATTATCAACATGAGGAAGAATAACTAATCTTTATTTTTTGGAGAATCTTTCAATATCAAATTAGGTACTGCCTTTATTAGATTAATTCTCCTATTAACTTCACAATAGTTTGTGTTGCAATCACAGCCGCCGCTTTATTTGCCCAAGACTCAGGTAAAGCTAATGCCAAAGGAAGAACAACAAGGGAGTTCCGTGTTCCAGCGCTAAAGATAGTGCTCTCTTTCAATTCCCTACTTCTAAATAAAATAACTAAATATGCTTACAGAGTTTTAAATGGTTTCAATTAAACTGTAAATAACTCAATTTTATTGCCTAAAAACATTTTCCTTTTTCTAGAAGGCAACCCATTGTTGAATATTGTTATTTAACCAAAGCCCACGTTAGCGTAACGGCTTATATTACATATACATTTTAAACTCATCAGAAAATAGAATTAATCTCAATTAAGTCCCATACTTCCTTAATTTCTTTCTCGTCCAATTTAACTTTTATAAGCAAATCTTCAATATCTTCTCCAATAATTTCACTTGCAGAATCATAGAACCTCCAAAACATAAATTGACCTGTTCCAGAACCAATATAGTATTCTTCGTCTTTATAAAAAAAGTGAATTTCTCTGCCCATACTTAAATCCCTAAGAAATTCCTCATAATTGTATTGTTCCATATGTTTCAACTCCTATTATAGGAACTCATGCCTCCGTTTAGTTCAACAAACAATTTTAATCAATGTTCCATCCGGCTTAACTGCTTCCAAAGGGCATTTAGGTGAGTTTTCTCCAGTGAGAATAATTTTTTTCTCAAGAATCTTTGATAGATTCTTTATAAATTCAAAAATCATTAGCATTAGCTTTGCTTCTAACTTCTTTTGGGTCATATCAAATTCTATATCGTTTTCTGAAAAGAAGTGACAATTAATGGATTAGTTAATTCAAACTCGACTTAGTAGCTTTAAATTTTGTGAGAATGTTGTAAAACAATTCAAGCAACAATCTATTAATAGGAGTTAATATCGGTGTTAATATTAATGCGTAAACGCTACCCCAACCCAAAGTACCTAATTCATTTACACCAATCGTCTCTCTTTTTTGAATTAATCCTCGTACAATATATTCGCCCGTTAATGCTCCTAATGTTGAAATATACCATATCAAAAAAAGCGTTACGAAAAAACTTAGTATCCACATTTTCTTATTTGAAGGAGTATCAATTCTAAAAAAGTACGTTGATAAATATATGAAAGTAATTACACAAGGAAATAAAGCAGCAAAGTATAACCAACTCTCACCCCAAAAAGATACATATCCCCCAGCTATTCCTTGACCAATAAACATGAAAATAAATGAAAAGCATACTGAAAGAACTGCTCCAAATGAAGCTCCAATTAATATTCCTTTTATCATGTTTTCACCTCACATTAAAAGAGAATTTATCATTCTTAATTAATCATGCACGTTATGTTGAATAAGAAAGTTAACATTATTTTGTTATCTGTTCAATTACTTTACCGTCTGAAAACAAGCCTAAAATAGTAGAGCTTATAAGTTTTTCTCCTTAAGTAACTAAAAATCAAAACTTCTCAACCTTCCTCTATATAAAGCAATTTTCCTTCAGAAGAGTAGGCAGAAACCATGTTTACACTTTCATTACCGTCCTCCTGCTCAGATAATAAATACCAAAACCTTCTATCCTTATTTTTTACAATACTTGCCTCTCTTTTTATATTGTCATATTCAACAATAATTTTATTAATCTTAGGGTCAATTATTTCACCTAAGAATACCATTGTATAAAGACTGTCTTTATCCAAGGAAATATCCCCTTTATGCCAAGCTGACTGACTTAATGTAAAAGATGTTATATCGCCAATATCATACTGATAACCGGAATGTCCTCGATAACCCCACCCATCTTCTTTACTAGTAAAGTGCAGAACTCCATATCCATCTGGAATTTGAAAAAGAGAGAATGCATCATTATCCGTTATTTCCTTTTTATAAATAATATCTGCTGATGGAATACCACTTTCTAATGAAGCTTGTTGTATCGTATTTAATTCTGTTTCTATTTCATCATCTACGTTTTTACAACCTGAAATGATTACAATAAGTACGAATAATATCGAAAATATTAATTTCATCAAGACACCCTTTCACTACCCATTACATTAAATCCCAAATAATTGTTGAAGTGCAGTACTTCACAACCTTAACTATATACTAACATATATATCCAATTTTCATTATAGGTGTTATTCGGTCCCTTCAATGAAAAAAGCACTTTCCTTATTCTAGGAAAGTGCTTGATTGTTGAATATTGTAAAGCTAAGTTAAATGAATAATCTTATACTCTCTAAAAGAATAAAATCTAAATATTTAACCCCTTGTATTTAGTGATGGTGTTCATGGACTTCTATTTCGCTTTGTGCCCCTTTTCGCAAGAAGTCTAGATCACTTTCAGAAAGTTCCCCTACAACAAATTGTTTTCTAGGCATAATAATGGAACCCTTATTCCCTGCGTGTACTTTTACAAAGTATAGACCTTCACTGTCAAAATCTTTACTGATACTGTAAGTACCGTTGCCCAGATTATTGGCTTCTTCCATATAATACTTTACAGTGCCATCTTGTTTCCATATCTCAAAATGAACAAAATCTGCATCCTTCACTTTTTCTCCCTCTTGGGTAAGATTAACCTGGATAGTCTCTTTTTCATTATCTGAAAAATTGTTGGGAATAATGATTTCCGCCTCTAGGGGAGTCTCTTCTTTATATAATTTTTCCACGTTCGGTTTAAGGGAACATCCACTAAGTACAGCACTTATAATAAGGATAAAAATAATAAAAATATTTTTTTTCACTCCAAAAGCCACCTTTTACATATTGAATTATGCATTTAAGAACTTCCGTAACCTAGGAATTCTTTTAATAATTAGCCAATCTATTGCTAGAACTACAATAAGAGACAAACCTACCAAAGGAAATACTATTCCCAGACCAATCATTAATAGAAGGAAAAATTTCATTTTCTTAATACTAATCGCTTTTGGAGCCCCTAAATCTTTTTTCGGCTTACGTTTCCACCATAAGTAAAAACCACTAACTGCTACTAGAATGATGCCCAGACAAATTAAAAGGCTAATTAATTGGTTAATTAAACCAAACTGAGTACCTTTATGTAAAGTTATTCCCCAGGCAACTATCTTACCTATTAAACCATAATTATCATAGCGGTAATCTGCCAGAACAGCTCCTGTATATTGATCTATATGGATTGTGGCTTCATCCTGAGCTTTTGGAGGGAATGCAGATAACGTAAAAACTCCTTCTTTATCATTTGGGAAAATAACCGTATAACTTGGATGCATTCCTTCACTGTTCGCTATTTCAACAACCTCATCAATCGAAATAGGAATAAGCCCTTGAACTTCCGACTTCGGTACTTCCAATGTTTCTGCTGCCCATGGAACATCTGCTATATCTTTTGTCTGGACTATAGAGGAAGGGGCATCTCCTATCCATACAGATGGCGGATATCCAAAGCCCGTATTAGTAACAAGTGCCTGGAACTGATTTCCCCAAAAACCTGACCACGGCAAACCTGTCATAATCAGAAATAACATCCCTGCTGTAATCCAAAATGCAGGTACCGCATGAAGGTCTCTTCTAAAAATCTTTTTCCCCTTATTAAATCTGGGAATAAGTACACCAGACAAGTCTTTTTTCTTCCTTGGGAACCATAAAAAAAGACCTGTAACAATGAGGACTATCGCCCAGCAGGCAGCTAATTCAACAATTCGATCCCCCAAAGTTCCAGCCATTAATTCCCCATGAAATTCTTCAATCCTATCCATTATACGATCAGCATTATTTAACTCTCCAAGTGATTTCCCTGTATAGGGGTCAATAAAAACTGTCAAAGACTCATTATCTGATGTCATTATACTTACTTCGCTCGAACGTTCATCATTTTCTCCCGGACGATACTTTGTCACTACCGAATCAGGGTACAACCTTTTGGCCTCTTCAATTTGCTCTGTGGCTGTTATTCGATCTCCTTGTGGATTAACCTCGTAATAATCTTGATAAATAACATTCTCAATTTGTGACTTGAATAAATATATAGAACCCGTTATAGCTAGAATAATAAGAAATGGTGCAAAAATAATCCCTGCATAAAAATGCCATCTCCATACTGTTTGGTACAGGGATGCTTTTGTATTTTTTTTATTTGTTGCTTCTTTTATAGAACTCATGTTTTTCCACCTCACTCTTTATGACAACAAGCTTTGCTATTCATTTCTGCTATTATGGCTTGAATAGCTTCGTTAAAACTATATATTTCCCCTCCAAATCCCTGCTGGAATTTTGCAGCTTGTTTCATAGAATCAAAGACAATGACTTGTGGCTCGCAGCAATTCAAGTTGAGTTCCGCATTCAAAAGAAAGGCAGCCGTTTTGGCACTTATCGTTGTATCTTTCAAAAAGTCACGGCAAATAATCTGCGAGACTTCATTTTCAATATCGTTATATCTTAGAAGACCACAATGTGGGCAGCAAGCTTGTTCGATTTGTTGATTCTTTTTTATTAACTGAACCGAAAATCTTGAGTTTGTATCTTTATAGCAATAAGAACATCGATTTGAGGAAGTGTGTGTTTCCATAGAAAGTGTAATGCCATTTGATGTTTTAAAAACTTTTTTTTGCGCTATTAAAGGCTTTAAATCTCGGTAAACAGTCATTTCAGCTACTTGCAGTCTTTTGCTGATTTCTGAAACTCGCAGTGTTCCCTCATTATCCAGCCATGATAAAATTTGTTGTTGTCTCTCAATCGGTAACATTTTACCCCACCATTCTTTAGGAGATTATTAATACTCCCCAATATATCCATAAAGTAAGAATGGTTTAATTATACATTAAAAGAGAATAATTTATGTTAATTCATGTGAATAATTGTTGAACTTTAACAATTCCAAACATAAAAAAACCCATTTTATAAATGGGCTTTCTCTTTTATCTTAACTATAGAATTGTTTACAAAAGCTTCTAAAACTTTTATATATAAAAGCATATATCTTACTTTTTAATGAATTTTGAATGTTGTTCTTTATTCCATAATGTAATAGCAGTAGCACTACGAGAGTATGTAAATTAATGTAAAGAAAGCTATATCTAATAATTAATAATTTGATGCTATTAAGCTAAACAGTGCTACCTAAATAATGAACCTAATGGATTCTATTAAAGAATCCTTTGCATTATTTAACAACTCCAGCAAATTGCTCTCTTAATTTATATTTTTGAATTTTACCTGATGCTGTCATTGGATAGCTATCTATAAAGAGAATGTACTTCGGAATTTTATGCCGTGAAATTTTATTTTTACAATAGTCACGGATTTCTTCCTCTGTCGCCGTTTCACCTTCACGCAAAATGATGAACGCTGCTACTTCTTCACCGTATTTTTCGTCCGGTACTCCGACAATTTGCACGTCTAAAATTTTCGGAAATGTATAAAGGAACTCTTCTATCTCACGTGGATATATATTTTCCCCTCCACGAATAATCATATCTTTTAAACGGCCAGTTATTCTGACATAGCCATTTTCATCCATTGTTGCGATATCTCCTGTATGCAGCCAGTTATCGGCGTCAATTGCTTCTCTCGTTGCATCAGGATTGTTATAATATCCTTTCATAACATGATAACCGCGCGTACAAAGCTCCCCATGCGTATTAGGAGGCACTTCTTTGTTCGTTAATGGATCCACAATTTTCACTTCTACATTTGGTAATGCTCTACCCACTGTTTCTACTTTTAAATCAAACGGATCATTTGCTCTTGTCTGTGTAATGACAGGGGAAGATTCAGTTTGGCCATAACAAATCGTAACATCTTTCATTCCCATTTTCTGAATGACAGCTTTCATTACTTCCACCGGACAGTTTGATCCTGCCATTACACCTGTACGTAATGATGAAAGGTCAAAATCCGCAAAATTTGGTAAGTTCAATTCACTAATAAACATCGTTGGAACACCGTGAAGTGCCGTACATTTTTCTTTTTCCACCGTTTGAAGAACGACTTCCGGATGATAATCTTGAACGGGCACCATTGTTCCTCCACAGCTTACAATCGCTAATGTCCCAATAACACAACCAAAGCAATGGAAGAAAGGCACCGGGATACATAGTCGATCTTCATGAGTCAATTTCATACATTCTGCAATATTAACGGCGTTATTAATTAGATTAGAGTGAGTTAACATAACACCCTTTGGAAAGCCTGTCGTTCCGGAAGTATATTGAATATTAATGACATCATCATAATGGAGGGATGCTTTTCTCTCAGCTAGTTGTTCATCCGTAACAAGGCTTGCGGCATTTAAAATATGTGACCAATTGTAAACTCCACTGTAGGAATTCTCACCTAAAATAATGACATTTTTTAATTTTGGCAATCGCTTGGATTTTAATTGACCTGGCTTGCAATGTTCTAATTCCGGACACAATTCAAATACCGTATCAATAAACCGATGATCCTTTACTTGTTCAATCAATATAAGTGTTGTGGAGTCCGATTGTTTTAATAAATATTCAAGTTCAGTGGAACGATAATTTGTATTTACCGTAACGAGCGGTGCACCCATTTTTCCAGTGCCAAATTGCAGCGTTACCCATTCAGGTGTATTTGTTGTCCAAACTGCAATATGTTCGTCTTTTTCAATGCCAAGTGCCATTAAACCTTTCGCTACTTGATCACATAGTGCATCCAGCTCTTTATACGACATTCTTAAATCCCTGTCTGAATAGACAAGCGCTTCCCTATTCGGATATTGTTGCGCTTTTTTCTCTAACAATTGACCAATCGTTTGGTAAAGTAAATCTGCCACTTAACTCCTCCCTCTATAAATGTTGATATATCAACGGTTTGACCCGTTTTATCTAATAGAAAAAATATTTTTTAAAGAATAATATTTTAGTATTTTACAATACTTCAATTCATTTACAGTTTGAGG
>NZ_RXNR01000105.1 GCF_003966145.1 Lysinibacillus telephonicus | reverse complement strand
GTTACCCCACAACAGGTAGCTCTGCTTTCTTATTGGCTTTTTTCGGTCAATTTAAGAATAAACATATTTGATTAATAGTATTCAAAGACCGAAGGGATTAATTATTTTCACAGAAAAAAAGCGAAATTTGTAGAAAGATACCATTCTCCTTCAAATTGCCATGGTGGGTGGATAAAACTAAAAACAACTCCCCCGATAATCATTCCCCAACCTACTACAATCGTTGAACCCCATCTTCTTAAGAGATTTATAGGTTGAATCGTATAAAATGCTAGACCAAATGCCGAAAGGATTCCCCATAAAAAAGCCTCTGTTGAAATAGACAATGTATTTATCCTACCATGTGTTACGAGTAAAAAGGTACCGAATAATGCCAAAACAACTGCTGTAATTTCCTTTTTTGTCGGTAGTCTTTTTGCAATTAAAATAAAATAACTAGTTACTAGTACAGGTCCTAAATATTGCAATACGGTTGCAGTTGCAGCATTACCATGTTTGATTGCAGCTAAATATGTATATTGAACCCCTATCATTCCAACAATCCCAAAAATAGTAACACCTATTATATCTGCTTTATGCCGCCATATATCAAAAATGCGAGTGCCTTCCCTTTTATAGGCAATTAAGGTAAGCAAAATACCTGCAGATAATAATCGGACGGTCGTTAACCATTCCGTGCTTATTTGCAAGGCTTGAAATAGATATTGAGAGACAGTGCCTGAAATGCCCCAAAATAAAGCAGCAGTTAATACGAGTACTATCCCTTTAGTACGATCTTGAAGAATCATAACTCTTACTCCTTAAAATAATAGTAAAACAATGTAATGTTAGTATGTTTTCACGTTAATTTCAATAATTTTTTATATTTAAAAAATGACAGACAGTAAAAAAGATACGTAAAAACGAGATTGTTTTTACGTATCTTTTTTACTGTTAAGAAATTTCGACTTGTGGATAAAAATGTCTAGCTCCAGCGCCCAGCCCCTCGAGGTCGTGGTCTGCCCTCGGTCGAAAGCTGGAAAGATGCTTTCGATTCGACCCCCTCCGCAGCACATGGATTGCAAGTGCCGACAATGCCACACGATGTGGCGTTTTTGTCGGCCAGCGCTTGTCGGGGCTACGTAAATTTATTCTGCATCAAAAGCGATAGCAATAGATGCAGGGCGCTTGCGCTTTTCTTTTTTACTTACTTTCAGTTTCTTGTTTTGGTATTACTTTGACAAGTGCTAATTCACCATCGTTAGAAATATCTATTTTTAAAGATCCGTTTGAGTATCGATCAGCTTTAGAAAGAGATTTTACTTCTACTAATTCTTGAATTTGTTTTTCTGTTTCAAGCAAAATAGCATCGTCTACTTCAACAGCTTTCACAGCAAAAATACGGTGAGGATTTGATTTTAATTCTTTCAAAACAACTACTCCCCGTTTAGCTCTACCGCTTTTCTCAATTTCAGCTATGCTCATACGTTTTACTGCACCTCGATGTGTCACAATAATCACATCTTGTCCATCGCCTTGCTTTAATACATTTACAGCTGATAAGAAATCCCCATCTTTTAAGTTAATTGCTTTTACACCACCAGTTTTCACTCCGGTAACTGGCACTTCTTCAACATCAAAACGAATACTGTAGCTGTAGTAGCTTGTTAATAATATCTCATTATTCGATGAGACTAGAGTTGCATAGATCATTTCGTCGTTGGCTTTTATATTCATTGTCTTAATCGGTTTTGAGTAGCGAGTGACAGCGTATTCAGAAAGCAAAGAGCGTTTAATTTGCCCTTCTTTAGTAGCCGTTAATACGAATACGTCATCTTGTTCAAATTGCTCAATTCCTATTACTTCAATAATTTCCTCGTCTTTATCAATTGGAACAATACTTGATATATGTTGGCCAAGATCTTTCCATCGAATATCTGGCAATTCATGGACTGGCTGATAAATGTAGTTGCCTTTGTTTGTAAATAGCAATAAATGATGCTGTGTATTTAACGTTTGCTCGTATAACAGATAGTCAGAATCCTTCATGGCGAAATCTTGTCCATTTGAAGCGGCGTGAGAACGGATGCTTGTTCGTTTAACATAACCGTCTTTTGTCACTGTGACAACCACTTCTTCACTTGGCACTAATACATCAAGTGTAAGCTTAATCTCTTCTATTTCAGCTTCAATTGTTGAACGACGTGGTTCAGCGAATTTTTTGCGAATTTCAAGAAGCTCAGATTTAATTACTTTAATTAATTGCTTTTCATTTTCTAAAATATCATTTAACTTAGCAATCGATTTTTGTAGTTCATCTTGCTCAGCACGCAAGTCTGTAATATCTGTATTTGTTAATCGGTAAAGTTGCAAGCTTACTATTGCTTCAGATTGCACTTCGGTAAAGCCGAATTTAGTTTCCAAATTAATTTTCGCATCACGTTTATCTTTTGATGAACGAATCGTCACAATTACTTCATCTAAAATAGAGATTGCTTTAATTAAACCTTCAACAATATGTAAGCGATCTTTTGCTTTTTGAAGGTCATAGCTTGATCGTTTTGTCACCACTTCTTTCTGGTGGTCTATATACGCATCTAACATTAGCGGCAAGGTCATTAATGTTGGTCGACGATTGTGAATCGCAATCATATTAAAATTGTAATTGATTTGTAGTTCTGTTGTTTTGTATAGATAATTTAAGATTCCTTGCCCTTGAATATCCTTCTTAAGCTCAATAACAATCCGCAATCCAGTACGATCTGATTCATCACGGATATCCGCAATTCCTTCTAGTCGTTTATCGACTCGCTGCTCATCAATTTTTTTTACTAAATTCGCTTTATTTACTTCATAAGGAAGCTCAGTAATAACGATCTGTTCTTTGCCGCCTTTGATTGATTCAACAGCTGCTTTTGCACGGACAATAATTTTTCCTTTTCCCGTTTCATATGCTTTTTTAATGCCGTCGATACCTTGAATAATACCACCTGTTGGGAAATCAGGTCCTTTCAGTACAGTCATAAGCTCGTCAACAGTACAGTTTCTGTTGTCAAGGCGCATTAATACAGCGTCCAGCGCCTCTGCTAAATTGTGTGGGGGAATATCCGTTGCATATCCAGCAGATATTCCGGTAGAGCCGTTTACAAGAAGATTTGGAAACCTTGACGGTAAAACAGTCGGCTCCATATCTTGATCATCAAAATTAGGTACGAACTCTACTGTTCTTTTCGTAATATCGCGCAACATTTCAGCTGCGATAGCTGACAGACGCGCTTCAGTGTAACGCATCGCAGCGGGTGGGTCTCCATCAACAGAACCATTATTACCGTGCATTTCAATTAGCATATGGCGGGATTTCCAATCCTGACTCATACGAACCATTGCTTCATACACAGAAGAATCACCGTGTGGGTGGTAGTTACCAATTACGTTTCCGACTGTTTTAGCGGATTTACGGAATGGTTTATCATTCGTATTGCCTTCATTAAACATTGCAAACAATATACGTCTTTGTACAGGTTTAAGACCATCTCTTGCATCAGGCAATGCACGGTCTTGAATGATGTATTTACTATAACGACCGAACCGATCGCCCATCACTTCCTCTAGTGGTAATTCTTGAAAACGTTCGGTTGCCGTCATACTTCTAGTTCCTCCTCATGTTGGATGAATTCGCTATCTAAAATATTCAAATCATCTTCCATTCCAAAGTCAACATTTGATTCTATCCACTTACGACGTGGTTCAACTTTGTCGCCCATTAGTGTTGTAACACGACGTTCTGCACGTGCACCGTCTTCGATTGTTACACGAATTAACGTACGTGTTTCAGGGTTCATAGTTGTTTCCCACAATTGGTCAGCGTTCATTTCGCCTAAACCTTTATAGCGTTGCAGAATATAGCCTTTTCCAACTTTTTTAATTGCTGATTGTAATTCTTTCTCCGTCCATGCATATTCGATTACTTCTTTTTTGCCAGCACCCCTTGAAACTTTATATAGAGGTGGTAACGCAATATATACTTTTCCAGCCTCAATAAGTGGTCGCATATATCGATAAAAGAATGTTAAAAGAAGCACCTGAATATGTGCACCATCTGTATCGGCATCCGTCATAATAATTACTTTGTCATATGCAGCATCCTCAATTGTAAAATCTGCACCTACTCCAGCACCAATTGTATGGATAATTGTAGATATTTCTTCATTTTTCATTATATCGGCAAGCTTTGCTTTTTCCGTATTAATTACTTTCCCGCGCAGTGGCAAAATCGCCTGGAATGTACGATCACGACCTTGTTTTGCAGAACCGCCTGCCGAGTCGCCCTCAACAAGATACAGCTCATTTTTAGCTGCATTTCTTGATTGAGCGGGTGTCAATTTTCCAGATAAAATAGTGCTTGCTTTTTTATTCTTTTTGCCGTTTCGAGCATCTTCGCGTGCTTTACGCGCTGCTTCCCTTGCTTGTTGAGCGCGAATAGCCTTCCGTACTAGCGAAGCTGATAACTCAGCATTTTCCTCTAGTACATATAAAAGCTGCTCAGAAACAACTGCTTCAACTGCAGAGCGTGCTTCATTTGTTCCGAGCTTGCTTTTAGTTTGCCCTTCAAATTGAAGCAGATGCTCAGGAATACGTACGGAAACAATCGCCGCAAGTCCTTCGCGTATATCTGTCCCCTCTAAATTTTTATCTTTCTCTTTCAATAAGCCTACTTTTCGAGCGTATTCATTAAATACACGCGTCATGGCAGATTTCGCACCCGTTTCATGTGTTCCACCGTCCCGAGTACGTACATTGTTTACGAAAGAAAGAATTGTTTCTGAATAGCCATCATTAAACTGAAATGCAAATTCAACTTCAATTTCATCTTGATTACCTTCTACGTATTTCACAGGATGCAGCACATCTTTTTCTTCGTTTAAATATGTAACGAATGCTTCAATACCGTTTTCGTAGTGGTATACTTCCGCTCTTCCTTCTCCGCGCTCATCAATTAATTCGATTTTTAAACCCTTTAATAAAAAGGCTGATTCACGTAGACGTTCTGCTAAAGTATCATAATTAAACTTTGTAACAGAAAAAATATCATGATCCGGCAGGAAGTGTACTTGTGTTCCAGTCTCTTTTGTTGCACCTAAAATTTCTAATGTAGTAACAGGCTTGCCGCCATTTTCAAAACGTTGACGGAATACTTGTCCATCACGATAAATTGTTACTTCTAAAAATTTTGAAAGGGCATTTACAACTGATGAACCTACACCATGTAAACCACCACTTGTTTTATATCCACCTTGTCCAAATTTACCTCCGGCATGAAGTATTGTAAAAATAACTTCAGGTGTTGGTTTGCCCATTTTATGCATACCTGTTGGCATACCTCGTCCAAAATCTCGAACACTTAAAGACCCATCCTCATGAATCTTAACGATGATATGTGATCCAAATCCAGCAAGAGCTTCATCAACTGCATTATCTACTATTTCATAAACTAAGTGATGAAGGCCTCGGCTATCTGTGGAACCAATATACATCCCTGGCCGTTTTCGAACAGCTTCTAATCCTTCTAATACCTGAATAGCATCGTCATCATAAGCGATGCCTGGCTGATTTATTGCCAAATCAAATCCCCTCCAAAATACAAACGTCCGTTCTGTTTCTGTTTTAATCGTACTGACAATAGGTTTTTCTGTCAATATTTCGCATGTCAGGATAAGCTTATTTATTGTATCAAACTAAAGTCAAGTTGCACAAACAAACTTTAATTGAAACTTATTTTACCTATTATTTAACAATTGAGTAAATAAGAAAAATGCTTAATGTACAATTATTCACGATAATTTTTGCTTTTTCCTTCAACTTCATTCATATTATTAAAAAAATATCTGTTATGATAAATGTAATGACTTTATAAATACTAGAAATTATACTTTCGTATGTACACAAAAAAGTGTAAAATTGTTATTGCTACATACTAGTACCAACTATTAATTTTTGAAAGGATTAAGCCTATGGTTAATGCAATTATTATACTTTGTGCTTATATAATCGGGTCAATTCCATCCGGTTTATGGATTGGCAAGATATTTTATAAAATGGATATACGTGAACATGGCAGTGGAAATTTAGGCGGGACAAATTCATTTCGTGTATTAGGCAAAAAAGCAGGTCTCGCTGTTACCATTTTAGATATATTAAAAGGGACTGCAGCAACCCTACTTCCACTGATTCCATATTTTTCTGAAACACAAATACATCCGCTTATCTTAGGAGCAGTTGCGGTTGTTGGACATATGTTCCCTATATTTGCTAGCTTTAGAGGCGGCAAAGCAGTGGCAACTTCCGGTGGTGTTTTATTAGGGTATGCCTGGCCGTTGTTTATCATTTTAATTATCGGTTTCTTTATTTCATTAAAAATCACGAAGATTGTTAGTTTATCATCAATGATTGTATCGATTATTGGTGTAATTTACAGCATTATTTACGCCTTTCTTACAGGTGATTATTCTTTATTAGTATTAGTCATCATATTAGCATCATTTATTTTCTATCGCCATCGAGCAAATATTAAACGAATTAAAGATGGTACAGAGCCAAAAGTTAAATGGTTATAGATTTGAACTAAGACAAGTTCTGAAAGGATGCAATCGACATGAAATTAATAATTTCTGATGAGGCTTTTCAATGGTTTAAAAGAGAAATGGAAGTAGTACAAGGGAAATCTATTCGTTTTTATGCGAGATACGGTGGATCTTCCCCTTTCCATGAGGCATTTTCACTTGGGATGACTCAAGATGAGCCGCATGACATTGGTGTTGAAACGGTCAAAGAAGGAATACATTTTTATATTGAAAAAGATGATTTATGGTTTTTCAATGATCATAATTTACATGTGAAATTAGATGTAATGATGGATGAACTTAAATACGATTATATAAAAGAATAAAAATTACGGCCGTTTGAACTAACTTTTACGACGGCCGCTTTTTATTACGGGAATGAATAAGGTTTTCTGCGAAAGATAATTTGCTTAAGTTTTTAAGTTTAATAAAATTAAAGGGATGTTCAGAAAATTATCCTTTCTGATCACCCCTTTTTTACTTTATGGCGAATTTTAAAATCGTTTCACATTAATAATTTCTTTTTCAAAACCAAGTTTTGTTACCATATTATTGTAGGTTTCAAGAACTTCTGGATAGGATGATTCAACCAGGGCTTCATCTACCTCCCCTTCAAAATCATAGCGTGCAGGTTCGAATGCACTACTAAAGGATTGTAACTTCTGTAAAAATAGTTGAACCTCGTCTAATTGCTTTATTGCAGAATCGATATTTGAATAAATTTGAAATGAATGTTTGTTGGCAAAAAATCTCTCAAATAGGTCAGAGCGCTCCTTCCCTTTTTTATGAGCCAACCGTTTTAAATCTTTCATACTATTAAGTACATTCCGCGCTTGTTGAACAATCATTTCTTCTGTATTCATAAATATTACGACCTTTCTTAAATATTAATAACTTTTTTAAAAACATAAATGTATTGTCATACTCTATACTATCACTTTTAATAAAATAAAACATTTATGAAAAACTACAATACTTTCACTTCTATACATATAAAAAATAGTAAACCCCCAGTAGAGAGTAATATCTCTTTTGGGGGTTAATTGTTTTTATTAACAAGCTCAATCGCCTCATTTACTTCTGTTATAGGCTGATGGCACATGAAATTTTCACAAATATAAAATGCGGCGCTTCCTTTTAATTTTTTATAATTCATAGTAAATGGTGCAACATCTTTTAGTTCTTGAGGATCTTTACATACTAAATACATAATTTCTGGATGAAAGCCATGGTGCAACTCAGTTAGAAATGGTTGTTGCTTATTAGTAATTTCACCGACTACAACTACTTCTTTCATTTTCATTAGCGTTGTTAAATAGGCCATTAACATATAAGAGTGGCCCATCGGATAATCGTTAATTTGAAATGCAAACGCTTCGAATATTTTATAAACCGACTCTTCTAATTCAGAATCTCCAGTTAACCGTGCGAGCCTGAGCAACTGCAGAGCCGCTACGCTGTTTCCAGATGGCATTGCTGAATCATAAGTCTCTTTTTGACGAATAAGTAATTGTTCTGAATGAGAACTGTAAAAGTAAAAGCCTCCATCGGTTTTATCCCAAAATAATTCAAACATTTGTTTAGTCAAATTCTTTGCTTTTTTTAAAAAAGAAATATTGTGGGTCGCTTCATATAATTCAATATAGCCCCATAACATATATGCGTAATCATCAATAAATCCTTCCTGCTTTACTTCCCCATCGCGAAATCGCACCATAAGCCTGTCATTCACAGTTAATGTGGTTTCAATAAATTGTGTAGCTTTAAGTGCTGCTTCTAAGTAGCTGTTATTATTAAAAACTTTAGAAGCTTTGGCAAGGGCAGCAATCATAAGTGCATTCCATGCAGTTAAAATTTTATCATCCTTATGTGGGTGCACGCGTAATTCACGATATTCAAACAATTGTTTACGGGCACTTTCAAGGCGTTCTAATAACTCGTTTATCGTTAATCCATTTTGCTCTGCAAGCTGTGGAAATGATGAATCGATTAAATTAGGGATATTCTTACCATCAAAATTCCCGTCTTCTGTTATCCCGTAGGCTGTATTGTACAGCATCCCAAGATCATCACCAAGTACTGAAATAACTTCATCAAACGTCCATAGGTAAAACTTGCCTTCTTCCCCTTCAGAATCAGCGTCTTCTGCCGAGTAAAATCCACCATCTGGAGAAGCAAGCTTTCGAAGTACGTAAGTTATGATTCCTTCTACAATTTTTTTATTGTCTTCAGAATTTGTTACTTGAAAACATTCTGTATAAGCAATAGTTAATAACGCATTATCATAGAGCATTTTTTCAAAATGTGGTACTAAGTATTCATCATCTGTGGAATATCTTGCAAAACCAAAGCCTATATGGTCATAGATTCCTCCTTTTTCAAGGGCATCTAGTGTTTTTACCGCCATATTAAGAGCTCGTTCATCATTTGTGTAATGATAATAACGAAGTAAAAACATGTAATGATGAGGTGTAGGGAATTTTGGTGCCGAACCAAATCCTCCATAAGACTCGTCAAACATGCTTAAGAAGGAACGAAATCCATTATGCACCGAAGTTTCAGATAGTATATCCTCCTCTTTAGCTTGCATAGTACTTTGAAGAGCTCCATACACTTGTTTTGTAACATCTTCAATTTGTTTCGCATCATTTTTATAAAGATTATATAGCTGTATAATTACTTCTTTAATACCGGGGATCTGTGGTCTACTTTCTTTTGGAAAGTAAGTTCCTACATAAAATGGGACCTTATCTTCGGTTAAAAAAACATTCAGTGGCCATCCACCATGTCCATTCATTAATTGGCAGACAGTCATATAAATGGAATCAATATCAGGACGTTCTTCACGGTCAACTTTTACAGAAATAAACCTCTCATTTAATAATTTAGCGACTTCCTCGTCTTCAAAACTTTCTTTCTCCATTACATGACACCAATGACAAGTACTATATCCGATACTAACAAATACAGGTTTGCCTTCTTTCTTTGCTTTTTCGAAAGCTTCTTCTCCCCACGGGTGCCAGTCTACCGGGTTATAAGCGTGTTGAAGCAAATAAGGTGATTTTTCAGCAATTAATCGATTGGATTTTTTATTTGTTGTCATAGAATCACTTTCTTCTTGTATTTACTATTACTTTACCCATTTCCTTATAAGCAGAATCAAAAAATAATGGAAACTTTAACTGTATATTTTACAAATAAACAATCATGAGTTTTTTACACCCAACCCTGGCATGAAAATAAGTACCTTCGGTTCATAATGGTAATGACACAAACAGGATGTAAGACGTGGCTTTTTTTGGTGGCTTTGACCCTG
>NZ_RXNR01000104.1 GCF_003966145.1 Lysinibacillus telephonicus | reverse complement strand
TCATTTGCACGTATCACCTTTCATTGCTTGTTTCTAGACAATTCAAGTATATAGAAATCGGTGATTACGTGCTTTTTTATTTATGAAATTTTTTCAAACCCCAACAAATATTATAGAGCCTAAAATAAAGAGTCTATTCACAGATTTTATTCTCTGGAAAGACTCTTAATACTTAAACAAAATATTGATTTATAGGTCTACCTACTCCACCATAGTGTACATCAACTTTAATGAAATTGTGCTTTTCGAGAAAATCTAAATAACGTCGTGCTGTCACCCGCGCAACGCCGATTCCGGCAGCAACCTCATCTGCAGATGCGCCATCTTTTGAATCTTTTACAAATTTCAGCACTTTATCTAAAGTCGAACGATTAAATCCTTTCGGCAAGTCTGTCATTAGAACTGTGTTACTTTCAACAGCTTCATCTATTTCTACTAAATAGGGGTGAATCATTTCATCCAGTTCCTTTTGGGTTAAATCCTGCACATCTTTTGTCTTTAACTTAAATTTATAATAATTTAACAATGTTTGTTGAATACGTTCAAAGGTAAATGGCTTCATAATATAATCATATACACCAAGATGTAAAATTTGCTGAATAGTCTGCATATCATTAGCGGCAGTTACTGTAATAACATCTACCGGCAAGTTATTTGAACGAATTTTCCGAAGTGTATTGAGACCATCCTGCTCTGGCATAAAAATATCCATAATTACTAAATCGGGCTTTAATTCAACGATTTTTTTATATCCTTCCACCCCATTACTGCTCATCGCAATCACTTGGAAGTCATCAACCCGTTCAATAAATTGCCTATTCACTTCTCTTACCATAGGGTCATCTTCTACAAGTAGTACTTTAATTTTATCCAACTTTTACTCCCCTAACTATATTTCAAATGTAATAATAAATGTCGTCCCTTTATGTTGTTCACTTATGACTTCAATCGTACCGTTTCCTTTATTTACAATTTCGTTTACTAAAAATAGACCAATCCCTCTATTTTCCTTTGCCTTTGTAGAAAATCCGCTTTCAAAAATGTGAGATTGCACTTCCTCGGACATTCCTATTCCGTTGTCACTTACTAATATCGCCAATATTCCATCATTATCATCAATTGAAATAGTAATCTCTTTCTCTTTTTTATCAACAGCAACTAACGAATCAAAGGCATTTTCGATTAAATTTCCAAATAAAACAACAAAGTCATGGTGATCAAGTTTTGCAGGAAATTTTGTAAACCTGCTCTCTTTATCAATCGTTACTGTTATTCCCAATTCCTTGCCTCTGCTTATTTTACTTAAAAGTAAACCAGATATATTTTCATTATAAATTCTTTCATTTAAAAATTTCGTTACACTATCATGTTCATCTTTTACTTGTGATAAATATTGTAAAGCTTGTTTTGTATGGCCTAAATGTAGAAGTCCTGCAATTGTATGAAGTTTATTTTTATACTCATGTGTTTGTACACGTAACGCTTGTACAAACGCTTTAACTCCAGTAAGTTCTTCCGCCAGCTGTTTAAATTCGGTTAAATCTTTAAATACTGCAAGTGCTCCTACTTTTTTGCCATTAACAATAATCGGGATTCGATTACTAATAATACTATGGTTATTTACGTAGAGTTCCTGATCATAAACTGGCTGCCCGGATATGACAATCTCCGGTAATCTTGTATCGGGCAATACATCGAAAATATTTTTACCTATATTTTTAGCGGGATCACCAGCAACTCCTAAAAGTTCACTCGCCTTTTTATTAAAGATTGTAATATTAAAATCTTTATCAATTGCAATAATTCCTTCATGCATGGCGTTAAATGTTTCAGTTCTTTCGACATACATTTTCGATATTTCATGAGGCTCTAATCCAAACATCTGCTTCTTAATATGCCGCCCTAATGTATGGGCACCCCATATACTAAAGAGGATTGATATTCCAATCGTAATAATTATTTCATTTTTATAATCAGCCACTATTTGGATAAAGGATGGTAATGAGAAGCCAACCACGACTACTCCAATTTGCTTATTATGATTATTCATAATCGGAACAAATGCACGAATCATTGTTCCTTCCGCACCCTGTGCTTTAGATAAATAGTAATTCTCAGCAAATGCAGCATTGATATCCGTAGATTTACTAATTTCACCAATCTGTTCTTTTGAAGGATGAGAATATTTCACACGGTCCATATTCATAATGACGATATAATCCGCTTTATTAATATAGCGTATTTCTTCAATAATATTGTTTATATTTTGGGATGCTTCTGCAACATCTTCACTCTGCAAATTAGTTTTTATTTCGGGCAAGTATGCGACAGTTCGGGCAACAAGCATTGCGTTTTGGCCGATATTTTCTTCATTTTCCTTTAATAAACTCCCCATTACAAATGTACCTGCCACTAAAAATGAAAAGGCAATGATGAAAAATGTTAAAAACATTATTTTACCATTCACAGATAGTCTTTGTTTTTTCATTTTCATCCTCCCTATCATTAATAAATTGTTACTTCCTTTTACTTCTGTTTATAATGAAATATATATTAAATCTGATAATCTTGTGGTGAAGTCTATGAAATACTTTCTAACTGGTTCCTTTATTACCATCATTATATTAATCGTACTATTCGGGTATCGTCAAAATATTTTTTCAACATCTGAAATGCCTTATGATGATGAACAAATAGGTTTAAAAGATCAAATCACTATCCATTTTAGTCATGTTGTAGCAGAGAATACACCAAAAGGGATGGCTGCAGAAAAATTTGCTGAGCTTGTGGAAAAGAAAAGCAATGGTCGTGTTGTTGTACAAGTGTATCCAAATGGAATGTTGTATAGCGATAATAATGAAGTAGAAGCTCTATTAAATAATGAAATCCAAATGATAGCACCTACTTTCTCTAAGATGACAAACTCTCTACCAAATTGGCAAGTTCTTGATTTACCTTTTATCATAGAAAATAATGATGAATTAAAAAGAGTCTTAAGTGGACCACTTAGTAAAAAATTACTAGATGAATTAGAATTAATGAATATAAAGGGGTTAACGTTTTGGAGCAATGGCTTTAAACAGATTGCTTCAAATCAACCAATTACTGAAGTTGAAGATTTTGAAGGAGAACGCATTCGAATGATGCCTAGCAGTATACTAAGACAGCAATTTAGATTGCTCGGTGCAGAGCCTTATGCTTCCTCATTCGGTGATGTATATTATGACCTGGAAAATAAAATCATTGATGCACAAGAAAATACTATATCAAATATATACTCTAAACAATTTCACACGATGGAAAATCATATTACTCTTTCGAACCATGGAATACTTTGCTATGCAGTGATGATGAATGAAGATTTTTGGAATAGCTTGGATGAACAAATCCAAGAGATCATCATAGAATCACTTGAAGAAATGCAGCAATGGCAATACGACCAAGCAGAAAAAATAAATACGGAAAACCTGAAGCTGCTTGAAATGGATGACTCGATTCAAATTTATGAATTGACCGATGCGCATAAACATCAATGGCAAGCCAAATTACAACCAATTTATGAAATATATAATAATGAAGTAAATGGTGAGTATTTAGATGAATTATTACATGAACTAAATAAAGATACTTTTCTATCCAAATGAACTAAATGAACAAAATTTAACTGCCTATTTTAATTAGGCAGTATTTTTTATGTCACTTTTATTTTGTACTATAACAAAAATCACCCCTTCTAAAGCAGTAATATAACAGTTGAAAGCTTGATATTATAACATTTTCAAATGCAGTCGCATGATATTGAACGAAATGAACGATATAAACTTTAAAAACTAAACAGCTTTTTCTGAAAACTATCAGTTATGATAGTTTCAATGAAAGCGATAACATTATTTTTCGCAGCAAGGAAATAAGGAGGATGGATAGAAATGAAAATATTTAAAAATTTAACAGTTCAAGTTATAACTGCTATCATTTTAGGTATTATTGTCGGAGCAATCTGGCCTGAATTCGGAGCAGGTTTAAAAATATTAGCAGACTTATTTATTAAATTAATTAAAATGTTAATTGCTCCTATTATCTTCTTAACTGTTGTTATCGGTATCGGCAGCATGGGAGATATGAAGAAAGTTGGTAAAATCGGTGGTAAGGCATTAATCTATTTTGAGATTGTGTCTACAATCGCTTTAGCAATTGGTATTGCAGTTGCACTTATTATTCATGCTGGTAGTGGCTTAGATACTTCACATGCTGGCGAGTCAGATATTTCACAATATACGACTGCTGCAGCAGAATCTGAACATGGTATTGGAGCTTTCATTTCAAGTATTATACCTGATAACTTTATCGGAGCACTTGCTAATGGTGAATTATTACCTACATTATTTGCAGCTGTATTATTCGGTTTAGCAGCAGCTTCATTAGGGGAAAAATCAAAACCAGTTATTCAATTATTTGAACAGGTTTCAGAAATATTCTTTAAAATCGTTGGAATGGTAATGAAATTCTCGCCAATTGGTGCTTTTGGTGCTATGGCATATACAATTGGCAACTTTGGATTAGAATCATTAGGTAACCTAGGTTTATTAATGGCTTCTGTTTACCTAACAATGGCTATATTCATTATTGTTATTTTAGGATCTATTGCTAAATTCTACGGATTCAATATTTTTAAATTTATTGCCTATATTAAAGATGAAATTTTCTTAGTAATTGGTACGTCTTCATCTGAATCTGCATTACCTTCAATGATGCGTAAATTAGAAAGATTCGGATGTTCTAAACAGGTAGTTGGTTTGGTTGTTCCAACTGGCTATTCATTTAACCTTGACGGTACGGCTATTTACTTATCAATGGCTGCCTTATTTATCGCACAAGCTTACGGTGTAGATTTAACATGGATTCAAGTAATCACTCTTCTTGGTATTTTAATGATTACTTCAAAGGGTGCAGCTGGTGTAACAGGTTCAGGTTTCATTACTTTAGCTGCAACGCTTGCGGCTTTCCCAATGATTCCTGTTGAAGGTATCGCATTATTAATTGGTGTTGACCGCTTTATGTCAGAAGCCCGCGCTGTGACTAATTTAATTGGTAATGGTGTTGCAACTGTTGTTGTTTCGAAATCAGAAAAAGAATTTGACGAATCAGTAAACGAGAAAGTAATGGCGGCACATTCAAATTAAGAAAAAGCACAATTCAGATTATGATCTGAATTGTGCTTTTTTGTGGTCACTGCTAATCCGGTATTAATTTCGCACATAAACCTTGAAAAATCGCACATAAATTTCAGAAAATCGCACAAAAGACATGTACCTACTCTTAAGGCTTATAATAAAAACTGCTCATAAATCCCAATTTAGTCTTAAATAAAAATAAAAGGTTCTGTATTAATTTCAGATTGTATAAATTGAACAGATATTTTTGCACTTTCACATAGTGTTGTCATTTTTTCAGCAACACCTTTTATCATAACTTTTTCAACGTGATGACCTGGATCTACAATGTTTAACCCGATACTTTGTGCATCTTGTGCAACGTGGAAATACATATCTCCTGTTACAAAAACATCTGCCCCAGCCCTTTTAGCAGCATAGATATATTTATTGCCATCCCCGCCGACGACCGCTACTTTGGAAACCATTGTTGCCACATTACCAACTACACGAACACATGGTACGTCTAATTGAGTTTTAACGTGTTGTGCAAACTGTTCTAATGTCATTGGTTGTTTTAAAGTTCCAACGCGTCCTAAACCCATTTCATTCGTTTCAACTGCAAGTGTATATAAATCATATGCTGGTTCCTCGTATGGATGAGCGTTTAGCATCTCTTTTAAAATTTTGTTTTTTAAAGAGTGCGGAAAAACAACTTCAATTTTTTCTTCATCCGTTTTTTCCATTTCTCCAATATTGCCGATAAAAGGATCTGCCCCTTCAAGTGCTCTAAATCGCCCTTGACCATTTGTTGAAAAGCTGCATGAATCATAATTTCCAATATGTCCAGCTCCCGCTTTTGCTAATGCAAAACGAACCTTTTCTGCATAATCATCAGGTACAAAAACTGCCAGCTTCATTAAATTTTCATGATACGTCTTTTCTAGTATTTGACGGTTTTCAAGCTGCAGTGCATCTGCTAATAAATCGTTTACACCGCCTTCTGCAACATCCAAATTCGTATGAGCTGCATAAACCGCGATATCATTTTTTATTAACTTTTCATATAATTTTCCCGCAGGTGTATCTGTTCGAATATTTGACAATTTACGGAAAATTGGAGGGTGATGGGCAATAATTAGTTCACACCCTTTTGCAATAGCTTCATCAGCAACTTGTTCATTTACATCGAGTGTTACAAGCACTTTGGATATCGGTTTATTTAATGTACCGATAGCAAGTCCAATAGGGTCATTTTCCATGCAGGCAATTTTTTTAGGCGACCAGCTCTCAAACAGTTGGATGATTTCTTGTCCATTAGCGGTTTTCATTATTTAATACCTCCTCAACAAGTCCTATTAAATGCAATAGCTCTCCTCTTTTTGCAACAATTTCGGATGTTTGCTCTGCGTCTTGTATTGATGCTAAAACTCGCTTCCAATTTTCGATTTCCCTTGACCACTTTTCTATAAATACCTTTGATCTCTCAGCGATTAAAAATTTGCCTAACAGTATCTCAGCTTCCGTTAATGTCATTACTCCCTTTTGCAGTACGAGGATTTCATAGATTTTTCCATCCTCCTCTAGTATCACTTCATCTAAAATCGCCCATCCATTTTTTAAGGCCCATTGCCGAATAGTCTTTGCATGGATATTAGGTTGAAGAATAAGACGTGTAACGTGTTTTAATGCCTGTGGATCCTTTTCTAATATTGAAACAATTAAAGGTCCACCCATGCCAGCAATTGTAATCGTATCTACTTTATCTTGCTCTTCAATTGCTTTTAGTCCATCAGCAAGACGAACTGAGATTTGTTTATCCAAACCTTCTGATTTCACTTGACGAACTGCTGATTCATACGGACCTTTTACCACTTCACCTGCAACCGCTTTATTAATAATTTCATGATGAATCAAATAGCACGGCAAGTATGCATGGTCGCTCCCTATATCGGCTACTACCGCCCCAGTTGGAACAAATGATGCTACCGCTTCTAAACGTTTTGATAACTTTTGCGCGTTCATAAATTACCGCCTTTTTCTATATTTGTCGATTATATTATATTAAAAAAACACGATTTGTCGAAAATCATGCGAAAATCAATGCTTACTTATGTGGATATCCA
This sequence comes from Lysinibacillus telephonicus, assembly GCF_003966145.1. Taxonomy (GTDB): domain Bacteria; phylum Bacillota; class Bacilli; order Bacillales_A; family Planococcaceae; genus Ureibacillus; species Ureibacillus telephonicus. Next base: position 2,673 of record NZ_RXNR01000104.1, on the reverse strand, counting down.
TAAACTTATACTTTCCTATCCGAAAAAAAATAAATCCTTAGTCGTCTAACGGCTAAGGATTGAGAAAATATTATTGTAATGAAGTAATATAGTCAGCGATTGCTTGAGCTTCCTCTGGAGTTTTCATACCTGGAGTCATTGGAGTGCCTTCGATACCGTTTACTAAAACATCAACAATATGTTCAGCATCTTTATCAACAAGGCTTGGCCCCATACCACCAGTTAAGTCACCACCGTGACAGCCGATACATGTGCTAACTAATTGTTCACCGCCAGCACCTTCAGCAGTAGCGCCGCCGCCTTCTTCTTCAGTAGTACCCTCTTCACCATGTTGCGCAATTTCTTCTTTATTTCCTACACCTTCTAATGACATGAAAAAGATGAGTCCGATACCGAATGCCATGATAAGAATATAAGGAATAATTGGATTGTTTTTCATAGGTTACCCTCCCTTTTAGTTTCATTCTTCTACATCTATTAATATAGAATCTAGTCAACAATCATTATTGTACTGCATTATCCGAAAAACGAAAAGCCCTAAACGACATCTTTTATGAGGTTTGTAACAAATTCGACAATATTAAGTCAAAGTTGTAAAATTTGGCGGGCAATTACTAATTTTTGTACTTCGGACGTTCCTTCACCTATTTCTAACAACTTTGCATCCCTTAAATATCTTTCCACTTCAAACTCTTTCATATACCCATATCCACCATGAATTTGTATTGCTTCGTCGCAAATTTCCATCGCTACTTCTGAAGCATAGTATTTTGCAATCGATGCTTCCTTACTGAAAACTCTTCCCTCATCTTTCAACCATGCAGCTTTATACACCATATTCCTTGCAAGTTCAATTTTTACTGCCATATCTGCGAGTTTAAATTGTGTGGCTTGAAAATCAGATAAGGCTTTCCCAAATTGTTTTCTTTGTTTAGAATAGGCAAGAGCTTTGTCAAAAGCTGCCTGCGCTATTCCTACAGCCATTGCAGCAATTCCTATTCTTCCACCATCTAAAGTTGTTAAAAACTGTTTAAAGCCGTTGCCTCTTTTTCCGAGTAAGTTTTCCTCAGGAACTTTCACATCTTCTAATATAAGTTCTGTTGTATTTGAAGCATTTAAACCCATTTTTTCATATGGACAGTTAATAGTAAATCCTTCACAATCTGTTGGAACGATAATTGCACTTATTTCTTTTTTACCGTCCTCAACTCCTGTAATAGCTGTTAATGCTAGATGCTTAGCGAAGCTAGCATTGGTTATAAAAATTTTCGTGCCATTGATGGTAAAGTGACCATCTTGTAGTTGCGCTTTCGTTTCTGTTCCTCCAGCATCAGAGCCAGCATTCGGTTCAGTCAAGCCGAATGCTCCAAAAGATTCTCCTGTGCAAATTGGAATTAAATATTTTTCTTTTTGTTCTTTTGTGCCAAATAAATGAATTGGTGCACCACCTAAAGAGATATGGGCAGAATAAGTTATACCGGTAGATGCGCAGGCTCTGCTTAACTGTTCAGTGACAATAGTGAAACTAATAGTATCAGCTCCAGCTCCACCGTATTTTTCTGGAAACGGTAATCCCATAATACCCATTTCAGAAAGTTGTTTAAACACGTCAATCGGAAATGTTTTTGTGCGATCTCTTTCTATTGCACCAGGAGCAACAACTTCCTCAGCAAATTCTCTTATCATTTTATAAAGCATCTTTTGTTCTTCAGTTAAATCAAAATTCATCTGGACACCCCATTTCGAAATTTTCCATATCATCATAGATATATTCTTGTAAGTGATGAAAAATTAGCTTTTTATTGGAGCGACCATTGAAATGATTTAATACAAACGATAACGAAATATTATTTTAGTATAGAAATTGATATCCGATTAAAATTACAAGACCTAAAGAACCCGATAAGGTAAAATATAATAATTTCAATTTTAATCCAGTTATTAACCAAATTACACAGTTTGAAATTAGCAATGAAAATAAAACGACAGTATTATTTGCAAAATATTCAAGGCTAATTTTAACTGAAAGAGCGAATATTAAGAGAGCAGCTGCTATTTGTAAAACAGGTGCAATTAAGCCATGTTTTTTTGCAAACGTAAAGGCGCTTAACATAAGTACAAGAGCAATAATGCCAACAAATAATACGATGAGCCATACAAATTCTGTTGTCATAAATAGCCCAAGAACAAGTAGGATTATAATGATGCTAATACTAATAAGAAAAATATTATTATTTCGCTTTTCTTTTGCTTTAACGGCTTTTTTATAACTTACTTCTTCCTCCAACTCAAGCTCATTGCCTTCTGAATAAAGTGTCATTAAAAAGTCGCAATATTGATCAGGTAATAGTTTATTTTGTTTCCAAAATAGTATTTCATTTAAAATTATTTTTTTTCGCGGATTTGGCATAAGCTTTTTCTCCAAAATTGTTTAATATTGTATGTATATTTATATTTTAACTTAATAATCATGAAAACACATCCATAGAAAGTATTACTCAAGCTTTAGAATTACTTTTTTATGTAAGCCAACTTCAATTTTATTTTCGATAATTTTGGTTCTATGTCAAATGTTGGGGTGAAGTGATATTACACGGCACCCCGATTATCCTAAATGAACCCCAATTTTCTTATATAAATTATTTAATAAAATTTTCGCTTTAAAGTGTTCAT
>NZ_RXNR01000103.1 GCF_003966145.1 Lysinibacillus telephonicus | reverse complement strand
TAACAGGTATTCCTGCTAACCTCATTTCGATTGCTTTCATTTTAATTTCTACTGGATAACTAACTCTTGTTCCCATAGAAAAAACACCTCCACGTTGGATTTATAGGTTTAATACCCGTTTCTCAACGAAAGGTGTTTTTATTTGTCTCATTTTTTTAGGTCAGTGCGGTTTCTTGTAGTTTTATCATTCTTTTTACATTTACAACAAATGCAGTGAGATACGCTTGCATTTTTATGCCCTGTATTAAATGATTTCATCAATGATGCCGTACTCTTTTGCGGCAACGGCACTCATAAAATAATCACGGTCCGTATCTTGTGCAACCTTTTCAATCGGTTGACCCGTTCGTTCTGCAATAATTTGATTAATGTGCTCACGCAGGCTAATGATCCGTTTGGCGGATATCTCAATATCTGTTGCCTGCCCTCTTGCACCACCTAACGGCTGATGAATCATGATCTCACTGTTCGGCAGGGCATATCGTTTTCCTTTTGTACCAGCAAGTAGTAGGTTCGCCCCAAAAGAAGCTGCCATCCCCATACAAATCGTCCTGATATCTGGTTTGATGTATTGCATCGTATCAAATATAGCAAAGCCAGCAGTTACTGACCCGCCAGGACTATTGATGTACATCGATATGTCCTTGTCAGGGTCCTCTGCTGCTAGGAACAACAGCTGTGCCACGACACTATTAGCAAGCCCGTCAGTAATTTCATCCCCGACCATGATAATTCGGTCCTTTAACAACCGTGAGTAAATATCATACGACCTTTCCCCACGACTGGATTGCTCGATAACATACGGTGTTACATTCATTTCGCTTCCTCCTTCTTTTAGGCGGTAACCCAATTACGCCGCCTTTAGGACAGGGCGTGAAGGACATGAGTGAATGAGTGTGCGGTGCAGAGATCTTGCCGGACGTTGATCTTTCACTAGCGAGCGCAGCAACGGTATCGTCTGGATCAGAATAGTTGGATCCTGTCTCTTAAATGAGGTGTGAAGTAGATGTTCCACTTGTTCACGTTCTTCTTGTTCCCAATAAAGGTCAATGAGCGGACTTCCTTCTTGATCCACCTGTTTCATTAAGCGTTGTTTGGCTCGATGAATAGTTGATTTTACAGCTGTCTCAGATGTCGAAAAGATGTCTGCAATTTCAGCGAGCTGATAGCGAAACCCTTCTTTTAAAACAAGCATAACAACTTGCTTCGGTGTTAATTGGCTCATCAATCGTTGAATGATCTCAAAGCGAGTCGCAATCTTGCTAGTCGTATCATCCGAATCCAATTCATCAGGATCAGCTTCTAAGCACTCTTTATTGTGCTTTCGAATCGTATCAATCCATTCATTATGCGCTATCTTATTCACTAAAGCTGCTGGAATAGAAGTCTGGTCCTCGTAATGTAGCCAAAGCTTCATCAACGCATTCTGTACCAGTTCCTCTCCATCCCATTGATTTTTGGCTAATACATGACAGTATCGTCGCAGCTTCGGATAAAGCTCAATAAATCATCTGCACCGTGCACACGGTTTCTCTGCATCACAATCACTCCTTCAGCACGTCTCTAGTTTATAAACGGATTACGAAAACGAAAAGATATGGGGTGGGAGAAATTTTTTATAAGTTTAAATGACAACTTGAACTTTTGTTTCTTTTAATTCTAACATTACTTTCCTTTAACATGTAAAATTTGCCCCCAACAGTCGCTAACATTCCTACAGGTATTATTACTTTATTTAACTCATTCACAATCGGTTCAAACTCAATTTTAATATGATCTTTTCCTTGCATAAGACTCGCAATTTCAACAGGATGGATGGTTAGATACCTCGCCTCCTCTTCTATGGTTCCGAAGAATGGAGCTCCCATTTAATACATATTTCATTAAACCAGCTAATAGAAGCTGATCGTTATTCAACAAAATCTGGCCGACCTTATATTACGATCGGGCGTATTTCCAGAGTATGGATCAGTGCTTTTTTTGTATGAAAGTTCCGTTTTATGGAATAACCTCAGTAAAGATTATCTGGATATTTATGTTAAAATTTAAGTAGAATTATGAAGAAATATATTTAAACTACGGCGCAGTTTACTTGAAGAGCAGGAGTATATATTTCTTTCTACAGTATTTAATTATAAGGCAGAAGGAGTGGGAATTATGAAGAAAATACTTTTATTTGTGTTTTTGGTAACTTTGATTTTGACCGCTTGTAATTCATCAACATCGAGTTTTAGCGAAGTTGAAAATGTACCTAATAGTGTGCAAGATAATGTTGATTTCAATTTAAGACTTCAATCAATTACTGATGGAGGAAAAGGGTCCTATATTGTTTTTCATTCAAGTGGAGATGTGGAAGCAGATTTAGAAACACAAGGGGATACAGTAACAATAAAGCTTAATGTAACTAATCTACAAAATAGAGCGGTAAAGCAAAATACATTTTATTTAATGACAGACCCTAAACACGATGTAATAGATGTTCAAGTAAATGGTGAATCAATACCTTTTGATAATGTTACAGTTCAATAATCAACGGGCTAACTGTATTAAGCTAAGGGGTATCTTAGTTGAACAACGATCTTCAACTATCGTGCGCTTTCTTAAATAAGTAGAGCGTCCTTCTTCATGAATAGGACCAGATTGTGGAGGATTGTTTTTTTATTGACTAAACGTTCATTCAATAATAAAATAAAGTCAATACTTCAAAAATGCATGGAGGGATTCCAATGGATTTGTATTACGAGGTTAATGGTACTGGGCACCCTATCGTTCTTCTTCACAGTGGTGGCGCTGATTTACGTGACTGGACATATGTTGCACCACTTTTAGCAAAACATTACATGGTTATTAGTTTTGACGGACGCGGAGCCGGGAAATCACCGGATCCAGTAGGAGATATTAATTTTGTGGAAGATTTAAAGGGGCTACTTGACCACCTGAACATTCATAAAACCACATTGATCGGACATTCTATGGGGGGACAGATTGCAATAGACTTTTCATTAGAATATCCTGAATATGTATCGGAATTGGTTTTAATCGCACCGGCATTGTCAGGGTTCAACTATTCATCAGAGTTTGAAGAATACATGAATAAGGTAAGTGCGCTAGCACCAGACATAGATAAAATGATTGAGGTTTCACAGAGTGCACCGTCGTATCGTGTTGTCCAGGCTAGTCCCCACAAGGAGCTGACTGAACAAATGCTTCGACACCATATCAAACGAACATTTAATTGGCCAGCTTTTGAAGTGATTTGGCCAAATCCTCCAGCAACCGAAAGACTGGATGAGTTGACTGTTAAAACTTTATTTATGATTGGTACAGAGGAATTACCTGATAACCTTCGTGTCGCTGAATACTTTCGAAAGCAATTAGACGCTCGAATCGTTGAAATTTCCGGTGCAGATCATATGGTTACTTTAACTCATCCCGAGGATTTGTATCGTCATATTATGGAATTTGTGGAGGGATGATAATTGCTATGCCAAGAACACCACAAGAGAATGAGCGTATTCGTCAGTTAGCCAAAGAGAGTATTCTTAAAGCTGCGATGGAATTGTTCATCAAGCAGGGGTATCACGCGACTTCCATTAGCGACATTGCCGAACAGGCTGGCATATCTAAAGGCTTGCTTTACAATTATTTTAAAGGGAAGGAAGAACTCCTGGCCACAATGGTTGACGCTAGGGTTGGGGAAATGGTTGAAGTCATGAATCAAGCAAAGACTATTGAGACCCCAGTGGAGCAGCTCAAGCATATTATAGAGGGAGCTATCGATAATGTCTACAAGAAGCCGGAAGTATTCCGTTTCTATCTCCACCTGCAAACGCAACCTGAAGCAGATCATGAGCTAATCAAATACAGTCGTTTTCTTATTGAAGAAAACGCCAGACAATTTGAGTTTCAATGTGAAATATTTGAAAAACTAGGAGCAAAGGAAGCGCGGAAGCGGTCGTTATACTTTTCATCCACGCTTCAAGGGATCATGTTGATGATATGTACTTATCCACAGCAGTTTCCTATACAAGAAATAAAAAAGCAAATCTTTGATGAGTTTTGTAACTCGCTTTCCTTTTAAAAAGCTTAATATTAATATTCAATTATAGGGCGCATCTCTTTAATTAAGAAGTGCGTCTATTTTCATTAAAGGGCAGTTTGTGGAGCAACGTCTTTAAGGAGAATTATATTTCTATACCTAAATTTACAGGCTATTATTGTAGTATGTAATTAAAATAGTACAAAAGAATTTCCACAATACTCCTTCTCTTTGACAGCAATTTTCTTACATATCCCTTTCTAAGTCAGCTATTTTAACAATAATTGATTAACACCTAACTTTAATTAACTTATAAAAGATTCAATCCCCTACCTGCATGTTAACTCACATACAAGTACCAATGGCGAATATTTAGTTATGTTAGTATTTGCCATCATCGGAATAGTAATTGCATGCTTTATGCCGAGAATAAGAAAAGCGAATAATACAACGACAGTTTTTCTTAAAGTCAGCCCCGTCCTTACTTAGAACGGGGTTATGCATGTTTAAGGCTTACAATTAGATAACTTATTTATGTTACAATTGAACTTTTAAAGTACTTTTTAAAAAGATGTACTTAAACTAGAATGGAGGGGCTTATGCTATTTGAATTCCTAATGTCTTACTGGTTAACTTTCACTACGGGTTTAATGACCAATTCACTAACATCGACATGGTCTGGCTGTTCAAGTGCATAAACTATAGCATTGGAAATGGCTGTAGCTGGAAGAGCGATACGTCGGTATTCCTTCATGATTTCCTTTGCCTCATTATCAGTAATGCTATCAGCTAGTTCTGATTCCGTTACCCCAGGAGATACAAGGGTCACTCGGATGCCCTGACCAGTAATCTCTTGCCGCAATCCATCCGTTATTGCACGTACGGCATATTTTGTCGCACAGTAGACAGCTGCTGTTGGGCTCACTTCGTAGGCGCCGATGGATGCGATGTTTATAAAATGACCAAAACCTTGTTTCTTCATGACCGGCAGACCTGCGGCAATGCCATGGAGAACACCGCGAATATTAACATCAATCATTCGATTCCATTCCTCAATCTTCAATGCTTCCAGCGGAGAGAGGGGCATCACTCCTGCATTGTTGATAATTGCATCAACTCGTCCAAAACGACTTTGGGCCATTCCCATGATTTCCTGCATTTGTTCTAGTTGTGTAACATCGAGCTGTTGAATGACTACAGATCCACCATCTGCACGAATGTTGGCCGCTAATGCCTCTAGTTTTTCCACACGCCTTGCACCGATGACAACATGAGCGCCAAGGCTTGCGAGTAGTCGGGCTGTTGTTTCACCAATTCCACTGCTTGCTCCAGTAATCACAACCACTTTTCCATTAAGTGCTGACATCTTACTTGCTCCCTTCACTATGTTTTTCTAGATATAGCACCATACCCGCATGGTAAAGCACTCCGTTGATAAAATCACCATCGGCAGTAAAGCCTGTATCATCGACATACTCAATATGATTGCCTTTAATGGTATAGCTCCCTCGATAAGCGCTTTTGCGCTCGCCACGAGCTTCGTCATATCGTCCATTTGGAAGCAGCTCGTGCCGAATGTAGCCGTCTGCGGTCACCCAGGTACCCAAATAAGAATGATAGTTTTCATGCTCTTTTTTCATTTCAAAATCTCCTTTCACTTAAACGATGGATGGCACTCAAATCTTGGTAGGGTTGAAATGTAAATACAGCGAACCAAAGGACATACATTACTTACCCTCCATTTGATGTGATGTGTCTGACCATAAACTTATTATGAAACTTTACATCAATGAGGAGGTAGCCGAAATTTATACTATTATTGCCTAATACTCCAAAAAAATATAGTATAGTGAGTGATAGATTCATAAAGATATCTGGAAAGATGGAGGAATTGTCCATGGAGCAAATTAAAGAATTGGCAGAGTTGATTGAGAGACATGTACCGATGGATGGAACGTTTGAGACAGCTATACCAGGCTTGCGACTTGTTCGTAGCTCGCAGATTTCTGAACCTGTTTACTCAGTTTATGAACCGTCCCTTTGTGTTGTGGCCCAGGGATCAAAATTAGTCATGCTTGGGGAAGAAAACTATCAATACGATACGGCAAGTTATTTGACTGCTTCTGTTCATTTGCCAATCACAGGACAGATCATAAAGGCTTCAACCGAAAATCCATATTTATGTGTAAATTTGTCACTTGATATGACCCAAATTTTTGAGGTGGTACAATCATCGAGTCAAGTAATTTCCAGTGAATCTCCAGGACGGGGTCTGGTAATTAACATTGTCAATGATTCACTCATTGAAGTGGTATTACGGCTAATTAGGCTTTTGGACACTCCGCAGGATATACCAATCCTTGCTGCCAGTATCAAACGTGAAATTATTTACCGTGTTCTGCAAAATGATCAGAATGATTCCTTGAAACATTTTGCCCTTGTAGGCAGTCAGGCCCAAAGGATTGCAAAGGTGATTGGAATATTGAACCGTGAATTTTCACAGTCATTGAGGGTGGACGAATTGGCGAGAGAAGCTAGTATGAGCCTTTCATCTTTCTATAGTCATTTCAAGGAAGTCACGGGTATGAGCCCAATCCAGTATCAGAAGCAGCTTCGACTACAGGAAGCGCGTCGATTGCTTTTAACGGAAAATCTGGAAGCGGCTGAGGCAGCATTCCAGGTAGGTTATGAAAGTCCATCATATTTCAACCGAGAATATAGTCGTATGTTTGGCTTGCCTCCAATGAAAGACATAAAACGTTTACGGGAGATGTTTTAAATAAAAGGAAATATAAATTATAAAAAATATTGATTAAAGGTAATTATTATACGAAAGAGCCAGATTGAACTAGAGATTCGTTGTATACGTGCCCACTGCCACTGCTCACTCACACTTTAATAATTTCTTCATAGTTTTCCTCACTCTTTCTTAAGATTTAATTTTTATAATTAAACCCTGTTATACGGAAAGATTTTTGTAAATTAACAAGGATGCAAGTAGACTGAATGCATCTACGTAAAACGAATTACACGCAGTTTTTTATTGCGAACGATTGTTATTGTGGGCAGGCACACTATTCGATAGAATACCGTATGAAAATGATAAGAAAGAGGCTAATTATAATGGAGCCAGTAATAAATAAGTACCGCATTAATGTTATTGATTTGATTAGAGGGTTTGCTCTGATGGGGCTTCCTTTTGTAAATGTGCTTGCATTTTGGAGCGCAAACATTAACTTAACTGGAACACAGGAGGATATTTGGGTTCAGCGTTTCTTGTATCTATTTGTTGAAGGGCGTTTTTACGCTATATTTTCTTTTTTGTTTGGATTAGGGCTTTGGATTTTTTTATCAAGGGCTAAAGAAAAGAACGATCGTCCATATTCACTTTTTATTCGGCGTATGTTGATCTTGGGTATAGTAGGATGGATACATCACCTAATAAACCCTGGTGAAGCTTTATTGATTTATGCAGTTTTAGGAGTACCTGTTGTTTTCTTTGATAAGGTTCCGAAACAGATTAACCTAATCTTAGGTATAGCAGGCGTTATTATAGGAAGCTTTATTGGAGCAAAACTGCTTTTAATCTTGCCTTTAATGATGCTGGGTCTAGCGTTCGGACAGTATCGTGTATTTGAATCTTATATAAAAAGGAGAAAAACGTGGATGACGGTTGCTGTTCTTTCATTTGTTGCAACTAGTATTTCAGTCGCTTTTCTTTGGCAAAAAGCACCTGTCGATGGGTTAGTATACTATATGGAGGGTTTTGAATTAACCGAAACGCAAGTATTATCAAATCGTGCATTTTTTGACTTTGCGGACTTGTCCTTGACTTTCGCCCCATTTTTCTCTGTTTTTTATGTTAGCTTTCTTGTTTTGCTCGAACCTTTAGTAAAGAAATTGTTATCACCATTAAACGCATTTGGACGAATGGCGTTTACGAATTATATAGGTCAATCCGTTATTTTGGTTATTATTGCAATGTTTATTCCCGCTGGTACAGTAGTTTCATATATCGACGCAACAATTACGTGTGTACTTGTAGTGATAGCGCAGATCATTACTTCTTCATTTTGGCTTAGATCTTTTAAGTATGGTCCATTAGAGTGGCTTTGGCGATGCGGAACTTATGGGAAATGGATTACTATACGAAAATAAACAGACTGCTACAAGGTAAGAAACAAAGTTCGAAATATACAATGCATCACACTATTTAATAAAAATTGACCAAGATAAAGCAGGTATCCGCTTTTTATCCACATCCTATTGTTTACCTTAATCACAATTAAAAATTAATATATCTTTCATGGACCCTTACCTTTGTAAGGGCTCTTTTTTTATACAAAAATATTTTCGTTCATTGTTAAGAAAAACTTAAGAAGTTTCTGCAATTAATATTAAGAATTGGCCTTTATACTGTTAGCTATCCAGCTGTTTAACTAATAGAATATCCAGCTATTTGAAAATAAGGAGTGAGTTTGTAAATTGGATATAAAAAGTATTATCGATAAATTACTACCGATTTTGCCAATGGCATTAATTGTGGCAGTCGTAATAATTGGAATAACCTATTTATCTTATACCCTATATCGAAAACAGGGTGGGAGTAAAAAAGCAACACTTAATCAATTTAGTGCTTTATTTTTACTATTTGGTTGGTTTGTTGTTGTTATAGTATTAACAACATTTAGCAGGGGAGCAAATTTTGAGGGGTGGGTTAATTTTCGACTATTTAGCGATTATATAAATGCTTGGAATCAATGGTCTCTTAGTGAATTGCAACTTATAATTTTTAATATGTTAATGTTTGCGCCTCTCGGGTTTCTGTTGCCGCTTCTCGGAAAAAGAACTCATCGAATAGTTCCTATTTTACTTATATCTCTAACTGTTACATTAAGCATTGAATTTTTTCAGATGTTCACACGTAGAGGAATATTTGAATTGAATGATATACTACATAACACAATTGGAAGTATTGCGGGATATCTCTTGATGAGTGCAATTCAAGATGTGGTAGTACATCGAAAAGTAAAGGCTCAGTCGCTATTTAAAGCTTTTTTTATACCGCTCGTTTTTACGCTGCTATTCACAGGGGCAATGGTTGTATATCATTCAAAAGAGCTTGGGAATCTTTCCATTCGCCCAGTATATTCTCAAAATATGAATCAGGTTGAAGTAGTACTAAATACAGAATTGGAGACGGACGGTGACACAGTTTCTCTATATTATAACGACCAAATTCATAATATTGAATACGCAAATAATATAGCGGATTTATTGCGAAGTTCATTTAATTTATCGCAAAAGGGCAGTGCCCGTATAGATGGCTACAATCGGATATGGTCTTTATTGGAAAATGGTGGAAATGAAATAATATTAAATTACAATTCAAAAGATGGGACATGGGGATTTTATACCGAAAGTAATGAAACAGTCTATATGGCTCAGGAGGATTTAAATAGTTATAGGAAATTTTATGAAAAGTGGTTGCTATCAAATGAGTTATTACCTAAAGAGGCAGTATTTAGTACACAAGATAATAATACTCTACGGTGGGATATGAAACAGTCTATTAAAAAAATTGCTTTTGAAGATAAAGATTTTTTTGAAGGTTTAATTATGCTTATACCATCTCAAAATAATCACATGCCAATTGATGTATTTTATGATATGAAGGAAAATGAATTCGTAAAAGATGTTAATATAATTAGTCCTTCACAAGCTTATGAAGAAATTCTAAAAGGAAAATTTTATATGTATAATAATCTCAACGATGGAGATAAATTAATTATAAATGACTATGAGCTTGAATATAATTACGACTCCAAAGGTTATTATCAGCCTGTTTACAAGTTTATAGGGTTAGTTAATGACCAACATTGGGAAGCATTAATTCCTGCCGTAATAAATTAATTAATATATAAAAGTTATTTGAGGATTAGCTATTTTCTTAAATAACTTTTTTATTTTGCACAAAAGGTCTAGATTTTGAAGGATAGATTTAACTAAATCATAAACAATTTTATGGTGTGCAGAGATAATACAGTTATTTAGCTTACAATAAAGTCAGTTGAAAATGTGAGTCATTTATTCAACAAAACCAGCTAATAGATTGTCAATAAAAATCTTTTAAATTAAAAATCGCTTCATGCTATACTAAAAATGCACAACTCAAGTAACCCTCCGAATCTAATTTGGAAGGTTTTTGTTTTATT
>NZ_RXNR01000102.1 GCF_003966145.1 Lysinibacillus telephonicus | reverse complement strand
CTTATACGGGACAGAGCTTCCGTTTAGCCAATGCGTTGTCGAGAAAACAGTAAAAATATTGGGTGGCAACACTCTGTATTTTTCATTGCAATTCTCTGCATTTTTATCTTGCAAAATACAAGAGAAGAAAAGAGATACTTATTAACTTTACATTTAATTATTATATATCTTCTCATCTTAGGTTCATTATCAATATTTTATTTAAATGAATAAATACATACATTGGGTTTATTTCATATTTGCGGACCGGATTAAGTCCTTACTGGCGCCCCGACTACCGTTATAATAAAACCTTAAAGAAAAAGGTGAACCAGAAAAATCTAATTAATCTTATATTACAATCGATGCTTTCCTTGAAAAAGGAAAGTTTTTTTATTTAAAGGCGAGAATGTTAAAAATTGAACTTAACGAGGGAATTTTGATAAAAGGAATGTATCACACTAAAACAAACAGCGCAGAAGATTTTATTTCCATAAAAAGCCTCCTTCTTCTTGAAAAAAAGATAATTAAGGTTATAATTAGTACCAGGTATTAATACTAACTTATAGTGAATGGAGTTGAGTGAATGTTAGGAGCAAGAATAACAGCTATAGGGACTTATGTGCCCGAAAGAAGGTTAACAAATTTTGACCTTGAGCAAATGGTTGATACAAGTAATGATTGGATTATTCAAAGAACGGGAATTCATGAACGTAGAATAGCCCGTCCTGATGAATTTACTAGTGACTTGTGTGTCTCTGCCGTAAATGATTTAATGCAAAGATATAATAAAACAGTAGAAGATGTAGACATGATTATTGTGGCAACAAGCACACCCGATTTTCCATTTCCTTCTGTCTCAAGTATTATACAGAACCGTTTGAATATATCCCAAACAGGTGCCATAGATTTAAGTGCAGCTTGTGCAGGATTTGTTTATGCCTTGCATACAGCAAATAGTTTAATTTCTTCAGGCCTTCACAAAAAAATACTAGTTATTGGAGCCGATAGCCTCTCTAAAGTTACAGATTATACCGATAGAAGTACATGTGTTTTATTTGGTGATGGAGCTGGTGCGGTATTAGTAGAAAGAGATGAACTGTCAAACGATTTCATTGGATTCCATCTAGGAAGTGATGGAAGTGGAGCACAACATGTATATCGTTCTGGATTATCCAAAATGGTCAATGGGATTGAGTTGATTGATACACAACTTCTTGTACAGAATGGTAGGGAAGTTTTTAGATGGGTCGTAAGGAATGTTCCAGATAGTATTAGACAAATTCTGAAAAAAACACAAACAACTTTAGATCAAGTTGATTGGTTTATTCCTCATAGCGCTAACTTAAGAATGATTGAACCAATCTGTGAAAAATTAAACTATCCAATGGAGAAGACTCTTTATAGTTTGGTGAACTTTGGAAATACCTCAGCTGCTACAATTCCTTTAGCACTTGATCTTGGAATACGTGAGGGGAAAGTAAAAAATGGAGATCAGGTTCTTATGTACGGATTTGGATCTGGTTTGGTTCACGCTGGACAGCTTTTAAAAATTAATTTTGATGAGCAAGTAACAGCCCCCGCAGAATTGTAAAGACTTTTAACTATTGCTTAGAAGTAAATGTTTGATCCTTGGGCTTTTAATTGAGTAAAAAATCTTGAATAATCAGGCGTTTTCCTTTTCTGAAATAAGGAGAGCGTCTTTTTTTATGAAAAGGACAATTTAATTATTTGGAAATTAAGCTTTTATTATTGTGAATTCGAAAGTTTTTTACTTTATAAGCAGATGGAAGTAAATAGGCCGGATAAGAGGAAAATTAAGTAAAAACTAACTAAGTAAAGTTAGAAGATTATTGAAAAGCTATAAATAATTAAATGCCATTTTGGAAAGTTTAAGATTAGCATTGATTAATCAACAAGGAGGAGTTTCGATTGACTTATAACAAAAATGATAATCGCCCGAAAAGAAAATCGAAACCAAAGTTGAAAAAAGAAGAAATTACCGTTGTTGACACGAGTTCCGCACGTAAAGCTGTTATGGCAACTGCTGTTGGTAATGGAATGGAATGGTTTGATTTTGGAATTTACTCTTATCTAGCTGCTACAATTGGACAAGTATTTTTCCCTGATGTAAGTGGTCCTATGCAATTAGTATTTTCTTTTGCAACCTTTGCAGTTGCTTTTATTGCTCGGCCCCTTGGTGGGATATTCTTTGGGATGCTGGGAGACCGGTTAGGTCGTAAAAAAGTCTTAGCGATTACCTTAATCATGATGGCTCTGTCCACATTAAGTATTGGTTTGATTCCCGATTATGCATCTATAGGCTATACTGCCACTGTTCTTTTACTCATTGCTCGTCTAGTTCAAGGATTTTCAGCGGGTGGAGAATATTCGGGTGCTATGACGTTTATTGCCGAATCCACACCCGATAAAAAAAGAGGTTTTATGTCAAGTGGTCTTGAGGTCGGTACCTTAGTTGGCTATATCGCAGGAGCTGGTCTTGTTACTTTACTTACTTATATTTTAGGGGAGGAAACAATGTTGGATTGGGGTTGGCGTATTCCATTTTTCATATCGGCCCCAATTGGTTTAATTGGCTTTTATTTGCGAAATAACTTAGAGGAAACACCTGCATTTGAGGCAATGAAGGAAAAAAAATCAGACGAAGACGATGAATCCGTAAGGCATATATTACAGTACCATTGGAGAGCAATACTGATTGGTATGTTTGTTGTTTTCTTTTATATTGTTGTAAACTATATTGTTTTATCCTATATGCCATCTCATTTAACCGCTGTTCTTGGTTATGGGGAAACAGAAGGGCTTTTATTAATTGTGATTGTAATGGTTATTATGATTCCAATTGTTCTGTTAATGGGCTATTTTAGTGACCGTATTGGAGCAAAGAAGGTAATTCAAGGCGGTTTAATCGGATTGATTATTTTAAGTATACCAGCGTTTAATTTAATCGGTAGTGGAAATACCTTGTTTGTATTTTTCGGTTTAATGATTCTTGGAATATTTTCTGCTTCTTTCCAAGGAACAATGCCAGGTTTATTACCTTCTCTATTTTTTACGAATGTGCGGAATGGGGCATTGGCGATTACCTTTAATATTTCTGCATCATTGTTCGGTGGTACGACACCTTTACTTGTATCTTGGTTAATTAGTAAAACGGCGAATCCAATGATACCTGCCTACTATGCGATATTTGCATCTATTGTCGGTATTATTGTGGTAACCCTCTTTCTAAAAGATACTTCAGGAAAAGCTCTCCGAGGTTCACCTCCAGCGGTAGAAGAGAAAGCTGAAATAAAAGAGATTTTAGAAGAACCAGAAGAAGCATTATGGTGGCACGAAGAAAAGAAAGAAATTGAAGAGCGTATCGAGGATCGTTCGGAAGATGGAAAGTGAACTGAGAAAAAATAAATGGAATGTTAAAACAGATTGAACCACAAAAGCAAGGTGAGTTAGTTAAACAGATTTTTCCGAGTTTTAATATAGGGTTCAATCAGAGTAAGTATAAAAAGATACAATTCAAATAAAAAGATGCAAGAATGCTTGTCTAACGACTACACTCTTGCATCTTTTAATTTATCAACTTTTATTAACGAACTGCTTTTAGCATATCTTGAGAGATAAAGAATTGCTTATCGTTGTAAACAGCAACTGAATTAAATTCAAGTGTATCAATTTTGCCATTCTGCTTATTTTCAACGAAAACAATGTTTTTATTTTCAGGGATTTTTACGATTTTATTGTTATTTTCTGCAACAAATACAGGATTATTTTCATCACTGTTATCAATTGAAGTAGTATAACCTAGTGTTTCAAATGATTCTTGTGCATTAACAAATAGATTGTTAGATAAATTATTTAAATCGAAATTCATCGCTTTAGCCATTGTATGTGCTAAATCAGTATTTTCTACTAGTCCAGTTGGGTGTGATGGACCATATGCGTATAAAAAGACATCGTCACCAGTGTGGCCGCCAGTAGTGAAACCGATATTTGCACGTTGTGATAACAATTGAACCATTGTTGCTGCTAGGTCTTCACTTTCGTTTAACTTTGTAATTTCTTCAGCTGATGGATTAGTTAATCCATAAAGTGCCGCAACATCTAGTAAGTTTGATTTATCTTCTTTTAATAAGCTTAATGCACCTTCAACTGTCATTGTCGCCTTTTTAAGTGGTTCAATATAAGCTGAAACTGGAGTTGTGTCATATGTTGAATCTGTGTTCGTATTACCTATTGTTATACCGCTGTTTCCGTGGTCTGTAACAGCGATGACTAATGTATTAGGATTTGTTTTAGCAAACTCTAAAGCTTCGTTTACAGCATCATCAAATGCTAGGAAATCAGAAATCATACCGATTGGATCATTAGCATGAGCTGCCCAGTCAATTTTACTGCCTTCAACCATTAAGAAGAAGCCATCTTTATCTTTGCTTAATGTTTGAATTGCTTTGTCAGTCATTTCAGCAAGTGTAGGCTCGTCTGGATTAGTTGATGGACGATCGAAATCATAAGCTAGAGCGCTTGGTGCAAAGCTTCCCCAAATTTTATTTGAATTTGTTGAAAGCAGCTCTTCGCGGTCAGATACAAAATCGTATCCCTTTTCTTCAATAGTTGTTAGCAAGTTTTCGCCGTCTTTACGAGTATCGTTTAAAGAATTATAGCCACCACCAAGAACAACATCTATGTTTTGGTAAACTTGTTGCTCTGCGATATCATCATAGTTGCTGCGGCTTGCTACATGGGAAGAAAAGCCAGCAGGAGTCGCATGCTGAATTTCAGAAGTAGAGACAATTCCAGTTGCTTTTCCAGCAAGTTTAGCTCCTTCTAGAACGTTTGCTACAGGTTTAAATGCATCTTCTTCAGCTACTGGTTCTACACCAGGTGTTGTTACAGTTGATGGCAACACACCTACGTAGCCGCTGTTTGATTTATTGCCAGTTGCAAGAGCAGTTGCAGCCGGTGCGGAGTCGGTAATTGCTGATTCAGCTGAATATGTTCTAACAGCGCCTGTTAAAATACTATCTAATGCTAAACTTTCACCTTTGTACCAGCGAGAAATAGTACTAACATTATCACTGCTGCCATCCATTACTAGCATAATAACATTTTTCGCTTTTTTATTATTAGAGTTAACAGTTTTTGCTTCAGCATCAGTCGCCCCCATTAAACCGAAAGAGACTAGAGATCCTACTAAAGCATACGAAAGCCATTTTTTTCTTAAACTTTTCACAACATTACCTCCCAAAAAATTAAATTACTATTATAAAGTAGCAATAAATTATTAATAGTAAATTGAGAGTTTGGTAAGATTTTGTTAAGAATGTAAATAATATAAAAAGATTAGAATAGATAATTATCTTTCTATAGTATCAAAAAAATAGCATTACATTCTATATAATGTCAGCCTTTATGAAATTATTTTTAACGCCATATCCTTTGTGGGATATGGCTTGTTTTGTATAGAGGGGCAAATTTGCACTTGCAAAATAGTGTTATAACACATATATTTTAATTATTCAGAATTATAGAAAATATCTATCAATTTGTTATGATACAAAATTATATAGATTAAGAGATTGTATTGTAAAAAAAGAAATAGAGAAATTGTCTAGGGGGAATTTAAAATGAATTTTAAAGTAAGAAGAAAGTGGCTATTAGGGCCATTATTAGCGGTATCAGCAATGCTGGCAGCCTGTGGGGGCGGGGAAGATTCAGCAGAAAATGCAGCAGATAAAGAATATAACTTGAAAATGTCAATTACAGTTGCTGACACTACGACGTGGTATGCTGGTGCTCAAAAACTAGCAGAAGATATTGAAAAAGAAACGGATGGTCGTATTACAATTGATGTATTTGCAAACGAACAATTATCTGGTGGAGATTCAGGTAAGGCAGTCGAAGGGTTATCAAAAGGTTCGATTGACCTAACATTAAACTCTACAATTATTTATTCAATCTTAGATGAACGATTTGGAGTAGCATCAGCTCCGTTCTTATTTAATTCATACGAAGAAGTTGATAAGGCTTTCGAAGGTGAAGCAGGAGAACAAATTAAAAGTTTATTAGCTGAAAAAAATGTACATGCCTTAGGTTTTAGTGAAAATGGCTTCCGTCAAATTACGAATAATGAAGGGCCGATTGAATCAGTTGATGACTTAAGCGGAATGAAAGTACGTATTCCTGGAATTACGATGTATACGGATTTGTTCCGTGAGTATGGAGCAGATCCAGCGACAATGACTTGGTCAGAAGTATTTACTGCGCTTCAACAAGGAACAATTGACGCACAGGAAAATCCAATCGATGTAATTCACTCATCGAAAATCGATGAAGTACAGGATTACTTAACATTGTGGAACTATTCATATGACCCGCTTGTGTTAGGAATTAACAAGGAACTTTATGATTCAATGAGTGACGAAGATAAAGCATTATTTGATCGTCTAGGAAAAGAAGCTGCTGATTACCAAAAACAATTAGCGCGTGAAAAAGAAGCGCAGCAATTATCAGAGCTTGAGGAAAAAGGCATGAAAGTAAATAAATTAACTGAGGAACAAGTACAAGCGTTTAAAGATGCTTCTCAGCCAATTTATGATAAGTATAAGGACATTTGGGGCGAGGATTTATTAAAGGCATTTCAAGGCAATTAAGGAGCTTAGCGCATGAAGATATTGAATTACTTTGAAGAGATTGTCCTATGTGTCGCTTTTATAGTGATTACAGTTTTGACATTTCTAAATGTCGTCTCGAGAAATTTAATGGGTTTGTCGATTTCTTTTACTGAGGAAATTACAATAAATGTTCTAGTTTTAATCACTTTCTTAGGAGCATCAATGGGTGTGCGGCGCTATGCACACCTTGGCTTTACTCTTATTTTCGATAAAGCTGGAAAAGGATTAAAGCAAGGAATTGTTATTTTTAGTGGATTAGTCAGTTTCATTTTGTTTGGCGTTTTAACATGGTATGGAATAGATATGCTTCTATTCCAAATGGATATGAATCAAAAAACACCCGCTTTAGGGCTGCCGCAATGGATTTTGTCGCTCGCATTACCAATTGGAACACTGTGTTGTATCATTCGAACAATTCAAGTTGTTGTTGAGGAGCTAAAAGACGGTGTTGTTAGCGGAGATGTGAAGGGAGAGAGACAATCATGACAGCACTGATTTTATTTGGTGTGTTTATCCTTCTCATATTTGCTCGTGTACCGATTGCCATTTCACTTGGGGCTGCGTCCATGGTCGTTCTTTTTATTGATAACGGTTTGGACAGCTTTGAAGTGTTGACTGATATTATGTATACAAGCGTAGCAAAATTTACTCTGCTAGCTATTCCTTTTTTCATTTTAGCTGGTGTTATTATGGATCATATTGGAATTTCAAAGCGTTTAATACATTTTGCTGAAGCGCTTGTTGGGCATAGGAAAAGCGGGATGGCTCTTGTAACAGTAATTGTAGCAATATTTTTTGCAGCAATTTCAGGGTCAGGCCCCGCAACAGTAGCGGCTATCGGAGGAATTTTAATCCCTTCAATGATAAAAAATGGCTACCGAAAAGAAACAGCTGGTGGTTTAGTAGCCAGCTCAGGTGCGATAGGCATTATCATCCCTCCATCTGTGGCATTTATTATCTTTGCTTTAGTTGCCGGAGATCAAATGCCTATCACAATTAATCGTTTATTTATGGCAGGGATAATCCCAGGCATTTTAGTAGGAATAGCCTTGCTGCTAGCCGCTATGTATGTACGCTATCGTGATACAAAAAAGGGGATATTCAATTCAGAAGGTAGGGAGCCTGCCCGTAAATATACTATAGAAGAAAAATTTCAGGCATTTGTTGGTGCACTACCCGGGTTGTTGATTCCTGTTATTATTCTTGGCGGTATTTATGGAGGTATTTTCACGCCGACAGAATCAGCAGTTGTTGCAGTAGTTTACAGTATAATTGTAGGCTTCTTTATTAACCGTAAAGGATACGGAAAAATCTTATATAAAATTTCAATTGAAGCTGCAGTGCAAACAGCGGTTGTTATGTTAATCGTTTCTACAGCATCAGTATTTGCCTATATTGTTACAACAGAACAAATTGCATCAACTATTTCTGATGCGGTAATGGCATTAACAGACAATAAATATATTATCCTATTACTAATAAATATTATTTTATTAATTGCTGGTGCATTTATTGATGCCATTTCAGCATATTATATTTTCGTACCTATTTTATTGCCGATTATGATTTCACTTGGGGTAGATCCTACTGTATTTGGTGTATTTATGACAATCAACCTGGCGATAGGATTATTTACTCCTCCTGTCGGTTTAAACCTTTATGTTGCAGCAGGATATGCTAAAACAAATATCATTGAGATTTCCAAAGGGGTTTTGCCATTTATTGTGGCATCAATTATCGTACTATTTTTAGTAACATACATTCCACAAATTTCAACTTTCTTGCCGGACCTACTAGGAGTTGAATAATAAAGGGGTTAATTATAATGAGCATTAAAGGGGATATTGCAATTGTAACTGGCGCTGCATCAGGGATAGGGCAGGCCATTGCAGTACAATTGTCTAAACAGGGAGTACATGTCGTATTAGTTGATATTAATTCATGTGAAGATACAATTAGTAAAATGGCTACAGATGTAAGTTATATTGAAAGTTTAGGGGATATTCGTGATGAGAATTTTGTAAATGCCACAGTCAATCAAACAATCGAACGGTTCGGCAAAATACATATTCTAGTAAACAATGCTGGAACATGTTGTCGTAAAAGTTTAGAAGATTTGACGATTGACGATTGGAATCGTGATTTAGATACGAACTTAAAGGCTGCATTTTATTTCACAAAAGCATGCGTTTATCCGCACATGAAAGAAGCGAAATATGGTCGTATTATTAATATTAGCTCAATTTCGGGAATGAACGGTGGTGTAACATCGGGTCAAGACGGTCAAGGACGTTCAGGTGCAGCTTATGCAGCATCAAAGGGCGGCATCATTGCATTTACAAAATGGGTTGCAAAGGAACTTGGCCCAGATGGTATTACATGTAATTCAGTAGCACCCGGCGCTACTGCTACAGGGATTACAGCAGGTGTACCTTACGATCTCTCCTTACAGCCAGTTCAACGCATTGGTGTACCAGATGATATTGCCCACGCTGTATTGCATTTTGCTTCCAGAGAAGCGAGCTATACAACAGCGCAGGTTTTAAAGGTAGACGGCGGCTTATCTATCGGGTAGTAAATGGGGATTGTCCATGGTGGGCAATCCTTTTTTAATAGGAGGTTTTTTGAATGTTAAAGGTATATGCAATTATGGTTTTAACGATGCTCTTCTGGGGATTAAATGTGTCTCTCTTAAAGCTGCTTATTAATGAGATTCCACCGTTAGTGATGCAAGGCACTCGGATATTCCTAGCTGGAATTACATTATTTATTATTTTATTAATCTGGAAAAAGCAAATTATTTATAAAGAGATGCCTTGGAAGCTTTTATTATTAGCAAGTTTTTTAGGTGTTATTGCCCATCATTCTTTATTAGCAACTGGAATGGTGGAGACGACTGCAATTAAAACGTCTCTTATTTTAGGCTTAGCACCGTTAATAACAGCCATTATTGCAGTATTAACACGTTCTACATCATTAACGGTTATAAGCTTCTGTGGGTTCGTAATCGGGTTTATAGGAATCGTTGTTGCTGTAGTTGATAATGTGTCTGAAGTCGTTTCTGTCGTTGCAGGGGACTTTCTTGTTCTAGCTTCCATTATTGCACAGGCGGTAAGTTTTTTTGTTATTCGACGGATCACATTAACGATTCCGCCTCTCGTAGTTACCGCATACTTGCTAACAATCGGATCGCTTATTTTAATGGTCTTTAGCTTTATAATAAGTCCAAAATCTTATGCAGTATTTATGCAATTAGATATTACGATATGGGGAGTATTTATTTTCTCAGCAGTATTTGCAACTGCGGTAGGACATAGCCTGTATAATTCGATGATTAAGAAAATTGGTACGGCTGAAACAGCAATCTTTACAAACTTAAGTACAATATTTGCCTTAATCGGTGCAACGATTATCATAGGGGAAGAAATGCACTTATCTCAAGTGATTGGTTGCTTATTAATTGTTATAGGAGTATTAATTGGTACCGGCGGAGTAGAAGAGTGGATACGAAAAAGAAAGCAGCAAGACAATAAGGAAGAATGCACAAGTAGTATCACATAATTTTCAAAGAAAAAAGGGTTCTATGTCAAATGTTGGGGTGAAGTGATATTACACGGCACCCCGATTATCCTAAATGAACCCCAATTTTCTTATATAAATTATTTAATAAAATTTTCGCTTTAAAGTGTTCATAGCTT
>NZ_RXNR01000101.1 GCF_003966145.1 Lysinibacillus telephonicus | reverse complement strand
TTTCTTTTCCAATGAAATCACCTCTATACGCTCCTAACTCTAAAAAGTTAGGATTATTTTCATATAAAAGTGGCTCACTTTTCAATTGCTATGGTGGCTCAGTTTTAGCTTATCAAATACAGGTGTGGATTCATGATCAACTTTCTGCCCGTAATGTATGATGATGAACTGTTGTATAGTGTCATTGCTCGTTATAAGCAAATGTGTGGTATGCTAAGCAACCAAGCAATGGTAAAAGATATATTTGGTAAGTTGATCATTATTAAATCAACATTATTCCCTAAACATCTTGATGCTTTTGTGCAAAATCTGCCTCCAACTTCAAAGCTAACGACAAAGGAAATTATTATGAAACATACGATGTTTCCCTTTTACACTTCCTTTTTATCTGAAGAAAAAGCTCAGTCGATATATGAAATAATGGCTGAAGGTAAAGGAAGGGCAGTTGAAAGTCTAATTGGGTTTGGGGGAAGTAAGGTGAAAATCCCAATTTATCTGCGATATTGTCCAATCTGTTTCGAAAACGATATAAAAAAGTATGGTGAAAGCTATTTCCGCAGATCCCACCAAATTGTTGGTGTTTTATATTGTTCAAAGCATGAAGTTTTGTTAAAAGATAGCACTGTACTTAGTACGGAAAGCGGATTTGACTTTAAATGTGCGGATGCGGAAGTGTGTGATATAGCGGTTTTGACAGATCCATTCCCGACAAGAATAAAAGAGTTGAATCTTCAATACACCCATAATGCCGAACGCTTATTGAAGGGTGACTATCCACGCAAACAACTTGATTTTATTATTAGCTTCTATATTGATAAATTGCGGAGTAAGGGCTTAGCCTCTGACAACGGAAATTTGTACATGAATGATGTGCAAGAAGAGTTTTTATCTTACTTCCCAGATGCTTATTTAGAAATCATGCAGAGTGCTATTGATCCAGAGAATCCCACTAATTGGTTAAGGTTTTTCGTAAGAAGCAACAATAAGAATCGAAGCCCATTAAGGCATTTGCTGTTTCTTCAGTTTCTTGATGTAGATATTAACGAACTTTTTCAGACAACTACTGTGGTTGGTAAACGGAAGATTGTTGAAGAGTTCACCCCCCTGTTTGATATTAATGAAAGAAGAAATATGTGGCTGAAAATAATTGAAGAACACAAAGGGGCAACCAGAAGCGAATTAAAAGAAATAGGAAAAGGTCTGCATACGTGGATTTTTAGATACGATCGTGAATGGTATGAGAAAGTAACTCCAAGAGTGAAAACGAGAAAACCAAGAACCGATCCTGTTGATTGGGAGCAAAAAGATGAAGAGTGCTTAATGCTTGCTAAAGAGGCAGTAAAGGCTATTTTGAATAAAAGTGGAAAGCCCGTCAGAGTAACTCCTTGGAGGATCAAATTGACGATTGGTGCAAGGAGATGGTTTGAAAATGAGAAATTGGTTCGAACCCAACAATTTTTGCGGGAATCCAAAGAGGATATAAGTAATTATCGTGTTCGGAAAATCAGGTGGGCAATTGATGAGTTGAGCAAGCAGGATGGGAGCATTACTGCTTATAAGGTGCAACTATATGCAGGGTTTGGCGGTGGTGAGAATGAAGTTAGGGAATTGATCGAAAGGATACTTGGAGAATAATAAGGGTGCTAATTATCATTGCAAATGCAGATAATTAGCACCTTTTTTAAACTTTCATTTTTACAATATATCATGGCTAATAATAGATTAGAAGATAGCTTGATGATGCAGGAAAATAATAACAGTTTGTGGTAGAGTCTAAGTAAGAAATTAAACGGAAGGTGAAACAGATGGAGATTAATAACCGAATTTTCAATAAAACAAAAGCGAATGATTCCCAATTACAAACATTTCTCTCGGGCTATGATGACCGTTGGAGGTTGACAAAATTAGTATCCATCAAAATGACATTAGAGGAAAGAGAGAAATTAAAACGAAAATTACGCTCTTTTTACGGACCAACATTTAAAGAAATTGAAGATGATTATGTATACAACGAATCAACAAATGGATTAATCTTCAGTGCCATTTCAGAATTACTTATGTACATTGAAGACTATCTTGTACTAATTAGTTTCATTAGAGAAGATGAGGAATTTATAAAAAAAGTTGTAAAGTATTGGGCTGGAAATATTGGAAAAGTACCAGAGCGTCTTAATCGTTTATCTGATGAAGATTTGCTAAAAGCATATATGATTCCGAATAAAGATTATATTCTTGAGGTTATGAGTGAACAGACTGAAGAAGAGAGAAATTCCTCAGTGGCGGTTTATGACGAGGGAGTTAAAAATATTCTTGAATACACAAAGTCTGTCATCGAGTCTTTTAATAAGTACAGATTCTTTTACAATCAGTATAAGCATGGTCTAACGGTAGCATTAAGACCATTTAGCGGGTCAATTAATAAAGCAGAATTACAAAGAAGAAAAACGTCATTTGATGGTTTCCCCGTTTGTTATGATAATGAAACGATTGAACAAGCATTTAAAAATGGACAACAAAGGGCTTTTGTAATACCAAGTTTAACACCTGAAATTCAACCAGGACTTAATAAACTCCAGGAAGAACAAAATTTATTGAGGTATCATTATGATAGTTTAGTAGATATTAATCATTTAATTAATATAGGAAAGAAAGTTCACCTTCTTATCAGAACATTAATAAAAAATAGATTTGACTATGTAATTCCAGAGAAACAGCAAGCAAATACGTTTTATTTACCGTATCCAAGAAAGAGAGATAGTTTTAGTTTTGCTCAAATTTTGGTTGTTCCATTTGAAAATCCATTGTCTCTTAATGATTTTAAAGTCAAAATTTGATCATACAGTCCCGTATAATTTTGAATAAAGAAGTGGAGCGGAGGAATATTCATGGAATTTGATATACAGTTTCCAGCGAAAGGTAAAAAGTTATTTATTTCTACTAATAAATATTTGGAGTTTTCCCATTTTGGCTGGGGAAATATTAATTCTCAGTTTTATGGATATATAAAGGGGTATAAAGAATCGGCTGATACGCTTGTTAATTATGCTTTGGCATCTAAAAGAATAGCAGTATTAGATACTTATATTTTTCCTGTTTTATTTTTGTACAGACAATTTATTGAGCTTTCATTAAAGTCCTTATACTTAGAGTACGCTGATGAATCTATGAATGAAAAAATACAGACAATTAAACAAGTTAATCATAACTTGGCTAAAATGTGGAACAAGTTAAAACCGACTTTGATTAATGCAAGCCACGACAAGAGTGAAAAAGAGATAATAAAAGTGGTTGAAAGCTATATCATACAATATCATAACTTTGACAGTAGTTCGTTTAAATATAGATATCCCATTGATAAAGATTATAATCCACTATTAAAAGGTGAGGAAAGAATAGATCTTGTAAATCTCAAAGATCGAATGACAGAATTAGATAATTTTTTTGGTGGTGTAGATGGTCAGTTAGATTATTTAAAAGAATGTAAATACGAGCAGGAGCAATATTTAAGGGAAATTGAAGCCGAAATGAAAGCGGAATATGAGGCAGAGATGAGAGCTGAGTATGAAGCAGAAATGCGTGATAACATGGAGTGGTAGGGTGTTTCTAACTCTGTCGGTGAAAGTGAATACCTGCTTTAGCTGGAAATAAAAAAGGGGGTGTAACAATGCAAAGTTTAGAGGAGTATATTGCCCGTAGAAAAAAAGAAGATCATATAAATGAGTTTAATGTTGATGAACGTATGGAGAATGTGCAGATATGTGTAAATTATGTCTTCGAGTATTTTAACCAGTATCTGAATATAGACGAGATGGAGCAAAAAACATTCCTGAATGATGAGCGGTTAAATAAGTTCAGGAATCAATTGGGTATGTATGAGAAAGCAATCCAGGATTGGCTTATTAATATTTACGATGTTCATGAAAAGCATATTCATCGTTCAATTATTAGCATTTTGAAGAAAGATGACATATTTTTTCTTTATCACACAGAAAGTGAATTTAGAAGTTGCTCCTATGGTATTTATGCAGAGCTTATCAAGAAGAATCCATTTTTAAAAGATCAAACGGAAATGCTTTTTCAGTTTATTAAAGATTATCACAGAATCCAGAGTCAAAAGGAAGTAGATAATCCACCTGTATTCTTGACCGAAGAAATTACCGAATGGATTGATAACACTTGGGCTAAGTATAAAGTGAGTATTTGGGCTTTTGTATCAGACTATATACACCGCTTTTCAGACGATGATAGCTTGTGGCCAGCTAAACATAAAGTGAAAAATACCAAGGTACAGCAATATTTCGATTATGACTTCAAGCAAAAAACAAATCTATTTAACCTCAATTCGCTATATCCAAGAATTTCACATAAACCGTTTATGAAAGGAAAGAAACAGTATCTTGAATTACTTATGATGCATACTTGGTTACATAGCATTGAGTCGGATGATGGAAACTATTGGGATGAGTATTTCGATAAATTCACTTCAAAATAGATTGGATAAGATAAAGATGCTAATTGTGCGAGTGACTGTCATTAATTATGATTTTCAGATACTTAGCATTTTATCCTTTCCTTAATCCTATATCCATTATTCTTCTATGTAGACAAGCAATAAACTCCTGTACTTTATAATAAAGTCGCATCATCCAAGTTCGCTCGTTTAAAATAAAGTCTTGTATCCTAAATCGCTGTAACCCTTGTCACTACTGACTTTCTTCAATATGAAACTTACAGAACTATTTTTTAAATCGAAAAAAACGAGAACAAAAAGCGTGAAAATAGGGTAGAAAAACGGTCAAAACGTGATCGAAAATGTGTGAAAATGAGGGTAAGATATGGTGACTTTATTTTAAACGGCAACGGTGGAATGCGGGTTGGCGGGGTGTGAAGATGGGGTGAGTTTATTTTAAATGAACAAAAATAAGATAAGAGACGAGACCCTTGAGAATGGCTTGTTTAGGCTGTTTTCAAGGGTTGTTATTGTTTCTAGAGAAAAAGATTGTTTATGAATTTGAGATGTGTTTCAATGCTTAATTGCATTTGCTTGCAATTGGATACAGTGCATATCATTTCATAATGGGACACCTGCTATTTTGACGATATCCTGGTACCCAAACAATAAAATTCACTCTAGCAGAAGAGTCATGAGTAATGCTGTAGAGTGTCTTGCAATTGCTTGCGTATAGTATCTATAATTTCCTGTGGCTCGATTACTTTTGCATTTTTACCTAACAGAAGAAAAAAATTAGAAACAAATTCAAGCTCGCTCTTATCAATTTTTATGTCAATATAGCCTTGATCTTGACCAGCAATTTTGATGTGAGGCTCTAACCAATGCTGACTATTGCATTGCCGCATTCCCTCTTTAGTCAATTCTACATATAAATGTATGGGATCTCTTGGTTCTTGTGTTATAAGATTATCCAGCCATTCGTTAAGATTTATTGTGGGGTTATGCTTTTCTCGTGTATTTTCCAAGGCTAAAATACGATCCAAACGGAAAAGTTTGATTTCATTATGGTTTAAGTCAAAAGCAGGCATATACCAGAAACCATCATAAGCATACACACCTAAAGGTGATATTTCTCTTTTTGAGTTTTTGTATTTTGATTTATACTCGATATAAAGTTTATCATTTTCTAAGGCAGCCTCTATTATCTCCTTTATAAATGGAGAAGGAATGCCTCTTTTTTTATTCCAAAAGGACAAAACAGAATCAAGATTACCGATTTTATTTCTTGTATCAGATGGAAGACCTGCACATAGTTTTCTGGAAACAGAGTTAATATCAATTTCAAAGGGTAATGATTTATAAAATTTCAGAGACTGAAAAGCAAAAAAGATGGCAAAGGCTTCTTTTTCGTTAAAAATAATTGGTGGTAGCACTCGATTGTTAAGTACGCGGTAGCCACCGTTACGACCAGGTTCGGTATAGAGAGGGACGCCTATCTCGCTTAATTCCATTAAGTATCTATGAGCTGTTCTAACTGAAACATTAAATTCATGTGCCACATCCTCGGCAGTAAAACTACGCTTTGCATTAACATACATGATCAAATCAAATAGTAGTTTTGTTTTAGACATTTCTTTCACTCCTTCCTAAACCATGCCAATTTCTGTCATGGTTTTAGTGTATATTTTCTAATTGTAGATTAGCAATAGGAGGAGGAAGATTAAATGAAAGCTGTAGTTCTTGATAGATTTGGAGGACCCGATGCACTGATGGTGAGAGACGTTTCAATTCCAAGCATTGGAGATAATGAGGTGCTTATTCAAGTTCAATATGCGGGAATTGGGCAGTGGGATATCTTTGAGAGAGAAGGCGGATATGATGAAATGCTAGGATTACATTCAAAATTTCCGTATATATTAGGCTCAGAAGGTTCAGGTACTATTTATGCTAAAGGGAAAAATGTAGAAAGTCTTGCTATTGGAGATAAGGTTTACGCACCAGGTTTTCTTAATCCCAAAGGCGGCTTTTATGCAGAATTTGTTGCCATTGATTCAAATTATGTATCTAAGATTCCGGAAT
The DNA here is from genome assembly GCF_003966145.1 of Lysinibacillus telephonicus. Taxonomy (GTDB): domain Bacteria; phylum Bacillota; class Bacilli; order Bacillales_A; family Planococcaceae; genus Ureibacillus; species Ureibacillus telephonicus. The sequence continues at coordinate 4,167 of NZ_RXNR01000101.1, read as the reverse complement.
CTATAACATTGAAGGAAGCTAGTGTAATCTCCGGAGTAGGATTAACTGCGTTGCGTGGGCTTGAAGATGTATTAGAACTTAATAAAGATGAATCAATCATGATTTTGGGCGCCAGTGGAGGAGTTGGACACTTGGCTGTACAACTTGCAAAAAATATGGGGGCTCGGGTATTTGCGATAGCGTCGGGTGAAGATGGCGTTGCTATGCTAAAAAAGTTAGGTGTATGCACTGTTGTGGACGGAAATAGAGATGATGTATTATCTGCTGGAAGGAAATTTACACCAGAGGGATTTGATACTGCACTGTTTACAGCTGGTGGGGAACTAGTAAACTCCATAGTTCAGTGTGTTCGAAAGGGTGGCCGTATAGCATATCCAAATGGGATATATCCGATTCCAGAAACAAAATCAGATATTAGTTTAACGGGTTATAATGGTGAACCTGAACCGGAGATTATAAAAAGGTTAAATAATTGGATAAGTTCTGGTAAGTTAAAAGTTCATATCGATGAAGTGTTTTTATTGGAAGATGCTTATAAAGCACATCTAGCTCTCATTAATCATTATGTCGGTAAACTTTGTCTTAAAGTGAATGATTTATAAGATGTTACTGATTAACATTAATGTGAATGAGTTTACCCTTTTAGAATAAATTTACCAAAGGTATTTTATAGCCTTTCGACCAAATCTTTTACTGTAATTTGAAGTTCATTATTCTTAATTACCAATTTGTAGAATGATAAATTTTTAATTTTACCTCACGTCGAAAAATATTGTCAACAAAAAGTTTGTGTAAAGCATGAAAAAATGTTATACTAGTCCTACAGTTGTTTACTCAATCGTATTCCGAATTCGATGTATCTTATTGCAATAGAATTAGGGATACGATTTTTTATTTTATGGCAAGAAAAATTAAACAATTATGTAGCTTTTGGTAATCGAATAATATTTGCAATTACTAACAATTAGTAAACAGTTTTTATTCTACAAGGAGGATTAGAATAATGAATCTAATCAATAAGAAAGTTACACATAAGCGTTTTGGATTGGGTAGTATAGTTAAACAAAATGATTCTAGTATCGAAATAAATTTCGCATCAGAAAATAAAAAGTTTGTTTTTCCTGATGTATTTGAAAAGCACTTAACACTGCATGATAAAAATGTCGCTGATTTACTTGATAAAATAATACAAGAAAAGGAAATGGAACGAAAGGAAGCTGAACGGAAGAAGGAAGAGGAAAGAGTTATACAACGAAAAAACGAGGCACTACGGCTGGAACATGAAAAACTTATGAAAAACCATAAACTTCATCCCGAATCACAATTAGTTTTTTGGTGTGACAAAGATGAACAACATAGTTCTTTTTCAGAGTGGATGGTTTTCCTAGGCGAGGTGAAAAGCGGCAATAACAAGGGGAAGCCAAATAAACCGAGCCGCTTGTACCGCAATAGTGCTGTCCTATTAACATCCGTAGATTCCAGCTTACCTGAAAAAAATAGACGTATTTTAGGTGTCTATATGGTAAATGAAAATTTCATCGGAAAGCTTTGTGAAGATGGATATATTCCTGCACATTCAAAATATAAAATCCAACTTACAGAACAAGAATCGAATCAGATGCAATTCTGGAAATATTATTTAAATGATAAATCACCGCATCAAATAACATGGAAATCAGGTAAATATCGTTATTTTGATAACTTATGGATGGCTCAGATTTTGCTTGATATAGTGTCGTTGAAGAGTGACCCAAAGGAAAGAGAGTTGGCACAACAATTTTTTAAATATTTTTGTAAAATGAATAAGATATTAGCTCAAGAGTTACCAAAACCTAATGGCGCGTTAATGCGTAGTTAAAAGTTACCTTGAAAAATATTAAGAATGACTGGAAATGACATATATTGTTCCAATGGCATCCAAATTTAGGATGCCTTTTTTAGTGCCACCAGTCCCTTTAACCGTGATTCCTAATAGACCTCCTAGGTGATTCTCATGGCGAGTAACCCTATTTTTATAAAAATCGATTGGGTTAATCCCTTATTTTTTTGCGTTTTTTATATTGGATTCTTTAAATGCCAACCATTCATAATAACCTACTAGTAGGAAATACTGTATAAAACAGTTTGCAAAATGGAGGACAGAATTATGCCTGAATTGCCAGAGATGGAAACATATAAAACATTACTGGGATCATTGATAGGTGGGCAAAAAATTACAGAAGTTGCGATTGGACGGGAAAAATCTATTAACGTACCAGTTGACAGCTTTACTAAGCAAGTTACAAATCAAACTATAAAAACAATTAATAGAAGAGCTAAATATTTAATTTTTCAACTACAGGATGGTTCATGTTTACTCTTACATCTAATGCTTGGTGGATGGATGTTTTTTGGCAAAGAGGAAGATAAACCAGACAGAACAATTCAAATAAAACTATCCTTTGGAGAACAACATTTATTTTTCATTGGTCTGCGCTTAGGCTACTTGCATCTTTTATCACCTGAAGAGGTCAAGGTAGAGCTTAAAAAACTGGGACCTGAAGTGCTTGATCCCGATTTTACATTAGATGCCTTTCAGCAGCTGATGCATAAACGAAAAGGAATGATTAAAACCACGCTAATCAACCAAGAGGTACTTGCTGGAATTGGTAATGGATATTCTGATGAGATTCTTTGGCATGCAGAAATTCGCCCTGATAAAAAAATTGATGATTTTGACAATCAACAATTAAGCCGGCTATATCATTCGATTCAATACATCCTTAAAAAAGGAATTGAACAAGGTGGTTATATGGAAAACCCACTATATAAGGAAGATGGTAAAACAGGAGGCTACCAATTTTATGTTTATGACAGAGAGGGTAAAGAATGTTCCCGTTGCAATGCTACTATTATAAGAAAGGAAATCTCTTCACGGAAAACTTATTTTTGCCCAAATTGCCAGCAATAAAGTACATTTTTATATGCTTGTGAATATGTACGCCTTGTAATGCTTGCTAGCTTTGGAAAGAATATTTATGGACATAGACGGCTTTTAAATATTGAATAAACCTACCAACATCCATTTCTTACCAAATACAGTCCTCACATTATTAAGCAGCTGCGTAGCTTGATTTAACGTAATTTGACATCCCATGTTGGTAGTAGTGTAGTAACAAACTGAAAAGTAAATATTAAGGGGGGACTCTTCGGAGTTGAGAAGGTTAAAACCTGATTCTTTGAACCTGTCAGTTAACACTTTAGATTTATGATCAATAATTTGAATTGTGCTTTCCCATTCAATTTAATAGGAGAGCACTTTTCCAAAGCTAGAGGGAACGAAATTAGTGAATGTCTGGAACAGTTATAAAACTAGAGAAAAGGATTCGGTTAACTGAGCTATAATAGTTGATGTGAGTTTACTTGCATGATAGAGGCATTACAGCTACTTGAAGAAACTCCTATTTTAGAGAAGACAATGCGAAAAAGTAAATGTACTATATTTATTGATAATAAATTTGTTGGTGAAGCAAATTCCTAAAAGGGATTTGTTTTTTTAAAACCTAAGCACGGTAGAAATATACCGAACTCAGGTCTTAAGTGCCGCCTAATTAAAAAGAGACGTTTTTTATTGATTTAATAAATAATAATTTAAAACAGTAAGTAAGAGTGACAATCCTAATATTGTTCCTACTACAATAATATGGTGTTTGCGTTGCATCGCGACAATCGCAATATATTCGCGAATCATGGCATTAGGCCAGTAATATAGAGCGGTTTTTGAACCAATTCCTTGGCTCTTTAAACCGGCTTTTTTGGCATGCAGGCTGGCCCTAAATAAATGGAAGTTATTTGTAGTGAAAATGCTGTTGTATTGGCTACCTTTCACTGAATCCATCATTTGTTTTGAGTAATGCATATTCTGAAATGTATTTACAGATTGATCCTCAATCATTGTATGCTCTGGTGGAATCCCTTTATCTAAAGCATATTTCTGCATAGCACTAGCTTCTGAAAGTAGTTCATCTGGGCCTTGCCCACCTGAGAAAATTAATATCGGTGGGGAAGTATAAATGCTAACTTAAGAATGTACAGTATTGATTGTTTAAGTATGTACAGTTTCGACAATAAGATACATAATATTCCTGAGGTGGGATGTTATGTATATGCAAATTAACGTAAATACAA
>NZ_RXNR01000100.1 GCF_003966145.1 Lysinibacillus telephonicus | reverse complement strand
CGACACTTTAACAGTAGAGTGACTTGGGGTGGCTGGCAAGTCTATTTTTTTGCACTAAAAAAGTGCTAGACTCTGTACAAATTCGTTGCACTAGTCTGCACTTTTATTATGCAATACACAATTGTATACTCCTAATGACGTAAATCTTCTTCTAAAATGAAAATTTAAGTATTCAGTTAGCTCTATGATTATATATTTCAATGTTGTATAAAGCAGGGAAGGGGGAGTGACTGTTGACAGCAAATAAGCAAGGACCTTTTACAAGCCTTACTTATTTTCTTTATTTTTTATGTTTTCTAAAACCTGATTACCAGCGCGAGTAATATGCTTTTCCAATATATCGCAAACTAATTGATGATCATTGTTTTTAATCGCTTCTACCATTGCTTTATGTTCCTGTTTTGACACTTCAATTTGGTCTGGAAGTAAGTGTGGAGTTTGTTGGGGGAATCCAGTCCATAAGTTTTTTATGAAGGAATTTAATTTTTCCCACGGACAATCTTTAATTAAAAGATTGTGGAACATAATATTTAACTCGACAAATTTACTTATTTCTTTTGTTTGATCCATTTCCTCAATTAAGTTTTCTAGTTTTTGTATAATATTGGAATTAATAAATTTTAAACTTTCTTTTACAGCTAAAGTCTCGAACTTCGAACGAAGAAAGTAGAGTTCTTCAAGTTCCTTCAGTGAAAATTCCCTAACAATTGCTCCTTTGTGGGGTTCTAATGTGACATAACCTTCTGCCTCCAATTGCTTGATTGCTTCACGTATAGGCATGCGGCTTACTCCTAGAGACTTTGCTAATTCATCTTGAATTAAACGTTCTCCTGGTTGAAATTCACCTTTTATAATCGCTTCTCGAAGTACACGACAGATTTTTACAGGTATAGTTTCTAAATCATGTGCGTCTAATTTTAAATTCATTGACATATCTTGTTGCCTCCATAAAGTATCTTTGATATTGGATATAATATTTAATCAATTTAATTTTATCATCAACTTTAAATTAAAAAAATTATAAAAATTTTATTGAATTAAATATTGGATACAATATATAATATTCGGTAAATAGGGGGTGCTTTTTTGGCTTTACAATCGTATTTATTTGTACCAGGGGCAAAAGAACAAGTAATAAAGAAAGCGATTACATCTGATGCAGATATTGTCATTATTGATTTAGAAGACGCAGTTGCTGAAGATGAAAAAGAAAATGCAAGGCAATTATTATTAACTATCAATAAAGAAGTTAATATTCAGCAAAGGGAATTATGCGTTAGAATAAATGGAATAGATTCAGAACATTGGAAACCCGATTTAGAAGCGGTATATAAAGCTAATATTAACAGTGTTATGTTACCTAAGTGTGAATCTAAAGAAGACATTGAACAGTTAACTCGTTTTGCTGAGGAAAAATGCACTTTAAATTTTTCAATAATTCCGTTAATTGAAAGTGCTAAAGGGGTTTTAAATGCTTATGAAATAGCGAAATCACATCATTCTATACAACGTTTAGCATTTGGTTCTGTTGATTACTCATTAGATATCGGTGTAGAACTATCAAAAGAAGAAACTGAACTTTTATTTGCAAGATCAATGTTAATTAATTCTTCAGCTGCCGCTGGTATCGAAAGCCCAATAGATTGTCCTTATATTGATTTTAATAACGAGGAAGGATTTATCGAGACAGTTATAAATGCTAAAAAATTAGGGATGAAAGCTAAACTATTAATTCATCCAAAGCAAATTGAATTACTACATAAATTATATCAGCATTCAGAAGAAGAAATTAATCAGTCTAAAACTATTGTTCAATTATTTGAAGAAGCCTTGTTAAATGGTAAAGCGGCTATATCTTATGAGGGGAAAATGATTGATTACCCGGTCTATAAACAGGCTAAAAGAATATTATCAAGACAAAATAAGATCGGGAATAATAATTGACAACTGCTAACATTTTGAATAGAACAGTGTGAAATCAATGCCGGTTTACATCTACTGCATAATTCTATTTGGTGGGTATGGAAGGAGGCATTTTGAATTGGTGGAATATTTAAGAGAAGAGTAAGTACAATATTTTATTCTCAAACAATGGAAAAGGGGATCTGCAATGAGAGTAATTCATTATCGAGATATTGTTAGTAAAGTTGCCGACATGTGCCAATCTGCCAACTACGATTTAGGGGAAGATGTAATAGAGGCTTTCCAAAACGCAAAGCAAACTGAAAAATCTGACACAGGCAAGATGATTATCAATCAATTGTTAGATAATGCAGCATTAGCGACAAAAAACCGTGTTCCGATGTGTCAAGATACAGGTGTTGCAGTATTTATCGTAGAGTTAGGCCAGGACTGTCATATTGTTGATGGAAGTTTAATAGATGCTATTAATGAAGGAGTTGCCCAAGGGTATCAAACAGGCTTTTTAAGAAGTTCAATTATTAATCATCCGTTAACAAGACAGAAAACGGAAATGTATAATGCCCCAGCAGTTGTGCATATCGAGATAGTTCCAGGAGACCAGCTAGTGTTGCATATGAGTGCAAAAGGTGGAGGAGCTGAAAATATGAGTACGCTTAAGATGTTAAAGCCATCAGATGGATTAGAAGGCGTGAAACAATTTATCCTTGAAACTGTCAAAGTAGCCGGTCCTAATGCCTGCCCACCATTAGTAGTAGGAATTGGAATAGGTGGGAATTTTGAACGTTGTGCCTATTTAGCGAAAAAATCTCTTTTTAGACCTATAGGTGTTCGGAGTCAATTATCCGATATTGCCCAGTTAGAGGAAGAGCTTATTAAAGAGATTAATAGGCTAGGAATTGGGCCACAAGGAATGGGAGGATCAACAACAGCATTAGATGTAAAGATTGAAATTGAGCCTTGTCATATTGCTGCTTTACCTGTAGCGGTCAACTTAAATTGTCATGCTAGCAGACATAAAGAAGCTGTTCTGTAGGGGGGACTTCGAATGCCAATTCATATAACTGCACCACTTACTGCAGAGATAATAGAAAATTTAAAGGCTGGAGATGCAGTTTTACTAAGCGGAACAATTTATACTGCGCGAGATGCGGCACATAAAAGAATGTATGAAGCGTGTCTAGCAGGAAAAGCTTTACCTTTTGATATTACTAATCAAGTAATTTATTACGTAGGACCTACACCGGCGAAAGACAATCAAGTCATTGGCTCAGCAGGTCCAACTACAAGTGAAAGAATGGATAAGTATACACCTACCTTACTTGACTTGGGTTTGAAGGGGATGATTGGTAAGGGGTATAGAAGCGATGAGGTTAAGAGTTCCATTAAAAATAATAGAGCGATTTATTTTGCAGCAATTGGGGGATCAGCGGCATTAATTGCCCAATGCATAAAACGTGTTGAGGTAGTTGCTTATGAAGATTTAGGAACTGAAGCGATTCGTAAATTAGAAGTAGAAAATATGCCTTTAATCGTCATTAATGATGCAACTGGGCAAGACTACTATGAATTAGGTGTTGCAGCATTCAGAGAAGCTGAGGAGATTAATTGAAAATATAGATGTTTATACGAAATTGAATAAGTAAAAGGTGATATTTATTCGAAAATTAAATGAAAGAATTATAGATGAGATTACCGATTCCTTTAATGATTTAGACTATGCAAATCTAGCAAGCTGGCTAGAAGCCTATAAAAAGATTAAAACAAGACCGTATCATTTATTAGGACACTTTTTAAATATTAGCTGGTTGGACCAGACTAGCGCAAAAATGTTATTAGGAACGAACAATAGCAATCGTTATGGAAATGCCCATGGAGGTGCCCTGTACACACTTGCAGATGTAGTAATTGCTGAAGATATCATGCATCGGTTAGGTGATAATCTGGATGTATTTACCCTTGAACTGAAAATGAATTATATTCGTAAGGCAAAAGGAAATTATGTTGTTGGGAAATCTGAAATTTTGCACCTAGGGAGTAGGACGGCAGTCGCGGAATGCTCAATATACAACGAGAATAATAACTTAGTGGCAAAAGCTTTTGGAACATTTTTTATCGATTCTAAATAGAGGAGTGGAGGGGTGCGTATGTTACCGTTAGAGGGAATCACAGTAATTAGTTTAGAGCAGGCAGTCGCTGCACCTTTTGCAAGCAGGCAATTAGCAGATTTAGGTGCAAGAGTGATAAAAGTAGAGAGACCCGAAGTTGGTGATTTTGCGAGAAATTATGATACGACTGTTCATGGACAATCAAGCCATTTTGTTTGGACTAATCGATCAAAAGAATCAATTGCAATTGATTTAAAAACCGAACAAGGGAAAGAGATATTAAAAAAATTATTAAAGAAAGCTGATGTTTTTATTCAAAACTTAGCACCAGGGGCTATTGAACGATTAGGATTTGACCCCGAAGAGTTAACAAAGAAGTTTCCTCAATTAATTATTTGTAGTATTTCTGGTTATGGAAATAGTGGGCCTTATCGAGATAAAAAGGCATATGATTTATTAATTCAGTGTGAGGCAGGATTAGTGTCAATTACGGGGACTGGAGACACTCCCTCTAAAGCTGGTATATCCATTGCTGATATTAGCGCAGGAATGTATGCATATAGTGGAATTTTAACAGCATTAATACAACGTCAACATACAGGCAAGGGCTCCATTTTAAATATTTCTATGCTGGAAGCGCTGGGAGAGTGGATGGGGTATCCAATGTATTACGCAGCATACGGTGGAGAAGAACCACCTCGTACAGGTGCGAGTCATGCAACCATCTATCCTTATGGTCCCTTCCGATGTGGTGACGGAAAATCAGTTTTCTTGGGAATACAAAATGAAAGAGAATGGAAAAGATTTTGTTGCGAAGTATTAGAAAATCCTACATTAGCCAACGATGAAAAATATGATAGTAATTTTAAACGCAATCAGCATAAAGAAGAATTGAAAAAGTTAATAGAAAATGAATTTAATAACATCACCACAGAAATATTAACTTCACGTTTAGATCATGCTCAAATAGCAAATGCTCGTTTAAATGATATGAGTTCATTCTTCAATCATCCTCAATTAAATTCTCGTAACAGATGGAGAGAAGTAGACACACCTAATGGTCCGATTAAAGCACTTCTACCTCCAGCAACAATTAGTGGGATAGAGCCGGTAATGGGGGCTATACCGAGGGTTGGAGAGCATACGGAAAAAATATTAGAAGAGTTAAACATAACTATAAACCAATAAATATTAAAGGGGTGTATTTAAATGAATAACAATAAGCAAATTAAATCAGGTTGGAAAGGTCGTTTTTATGAAGATTTTGAAGTAGGTGACATTTATCCGCATCCACTTGGCAGAACAGTTACACAAGTTGATAACATCTGGTTTACATTATTAACTCAAAATACAAATCCAATTCATTTTGACGAATTTTACTCAGCTCAAACAGAATTCGGTAGACCTTTAGTTGACTCAACGTTTACAGTTGCGTTAGTAACAGGACAATCAGTAACTGATATTTCTCAAAATGTTATGGCTAACCTTGGCTGGGATGAAATTCGTTTACCAAATCCGGTATTTGAAGGGGATACAATTTATTCTTACAGCGAGTTATTAGAAAAGCGTGAATCAAAATCTCGCCCAAATGTAGGGATTATTAAAGTTAAAACCTATGGATATAATCAAGAGGGTAAAATAGTTATAGAGTTTTTAAGAACGATGATGGTTTATAAGCGAGATCATGCACCTGATGCTGCAAATGAACTATTGCAGAAGGTATTAGACAAAGATTCTAAAAACTAAAATTGGATACAATATTAAATATTTAATGGTGGGGGATGGTAAATATGACAACTAAGGTTAAAGTGGATACCGAATCTTTACGTAATGAAGTGAGAGAATTATGTTCGACATTTACTAACGACTATTGGAAGCAACTTGATATAGAGCGAGAATATCCATATGAATTTGTAAACGCTTTAACAAAAGCGGGCTATTTGTCAGTACTTATTCCTGAAGAGTACGGCGGTAAAGGTTATGGCATTACAGAGGCGAGCATTATTCTAGAGGAAATACATCGTTCAGGAGGGCACGCAGCTGCATGCCATGCACAGATGTATACAATGGGTGCATTATTAAAACACGGTTCAAAAGAGCAAAAACAAAAATATTTGCCTGGTATTGCTGCTGGTGAAATCAGATTTCAAGCGTTTTCAGTAACAGAGCCACAGGCAGGTTCCAATACATCTGCAATTGAAACATTTGCAGAAAAAACTAAAGATGGTTATATCATCAACGGACATAAAAACTGGACTAGTCGGGTATTACAAACAGATTTATTAATGTTATTAGCACGTACAACTCCAATTGACCAAGTAGGTGAAAAGAAATCACAGGGATTAAGTTTATTTTTAATTGACCTACGTGAAATTCGCGAAAAACAGCCTAGTGCATTCAAATCGGAAAAAGTACGTACAATGTTTAACTACGCGACAAATCAAGTATGGTATGAAAAAATGAAAGTTCCTTTTGATAGCTTAATTGGAGAAGAGGGAAAAGGCTTCAAATATGTATTAGATGGGATGAATGCAGAGCGTATTTTATTATCCGCTGAAGCAATTGGAGACGCGTACTTCTTTATTGATCAAGCTGTACGTTATGCGAATGAACGGATAGTATTTAATCGTCCAATTGGTCAAAATCAAGGGGTTCAATTCCCAATCGCCCGTGCATATGCGTCTGTAAAAGCGGCGGATGCACTGCGTTATGAGGCAGCTCGTAAATTTGATGCGAATGAGAAATGTGGGGAAGAAGCAAATATGGCGAAGCTTCTTACTTCAGAGGCAAGCTGGGAGGCAGCGAATGTTTGTATTAATACATTTGGTGGTTATGGTTTTGTAGATGAATACCATATTGAGCGTAAATTCCGTGAAACTCGTATGTATCAAGTAGCCCCTGTAAACAACAATATGATTCTTGCCTTCTTAGGTCAAAATGTTTTGGGGATGCCAAAATCCTATTAATTTGAATAAATTTTAAAAATTTATCTGCCAAACAAAAAAACTTCAAGTCGCTCTAAAAAGGAGCAACTTGAAGTTTTTTAATAATCTTTATCCGTAAAGAAAATTGCGATTGTACCGGGCCCTGAATGAGCTCCGATAGCCGCACCAATTGTAGTAATGACAAAAGCCTTTGGATGTAGATGTTGTTGTATTAATGATTGAACTTCCTGTACAAACTCTAAATCATCTCCATGGCTAATTCCAACCGTTTTGGCTGAAAAGTCTCCACCACGTTCTGCCATAATTTCAATCATTCTATTTATGGCTTTTTTACGGCCTCGTATTTTTTCTAGAGGAATTAATTTTCCGTCCTCTACATGTAAAATTGGTTTAATACTTAATAATCCACCGATAAATGCACTTGACTTAGAAAGTCTACCTCCGCGGGCTAAATAATCCAGATTTTCTACTGTGAATAGATGAGTCATATGTTCTGCCATATTGCTGATGTGGGAAGCCAAATCATCAAGCGACAGCCCTTCATTGCGAAGTCTAACTGCTTCTTTTACAAGGAGGCCATGACCTAATGAAGCGCATTTTGAATCGATAATTTTTAGTTTAAATTGAGGATATTGCTCGCGTACTTGTGAAGCAATCATTACTGCCGTGTTATATGTACCCGACAAATTAGATGAAAAGGCAATATATAACCCTTCCTCGTTATTTTTTGCTAATTCCTCAAAATGTGTTAAAAACACTTCTGGAGAGACTTGCGAAGTTTTCGGGACAGCTCCTTGACGCATTCCGTCATAAACGGATTTTGGGTCAATATCTATAATATCGTTGTAATTTTTATTATTAAAATCAACCCTTAGCGAAAATAATTGCACATCCTCCTCATCAAAAAATTCTTTTGGCAAGTCACAGCCACTGTCTGTAAATAATTTCACTTTCAATACCTCCTTTTGAACGATTATGCAGTTCATTCTATGGTGAGGTTATGAGGAAATACGAGTACTTCCAATCATATCGTCCTTATAATTTTAGTCTTTCTATTAAAATTTTGGCTATACCATCTTCATTGTTGCTCAAAGTTACTTCATTGGCAATGTTTTTTAAATCAGCAATTCCATTTGACATTGCTACGCCGATTCCAGCATAGTCAATCATTTCCAAATCGTTATCTTCATCACCAAAAGCGATAATTCGTTCACGAGGTATATTCATATCCTTTGCAACAAGAGAAATACCTACAGCTTTGTTCAACCCTTTGCGAACAATTTCAATAATATGGAATGGTGTACCCCAGCGACGATGTTCAATAAGTTCTGCGTGAACATTTTCTAAATGATCACGAATCAGGGGGACATTAGATTCTTCAGCGTGAATAAGCAAGCTTGTAGGATCTTCATTTAGGTTATTTCTTAAATTTCCGATTGTCACCTTAGGATCGCCCATTTTAAAAATGTCCATCATTGCTTTATCCTCAACATGTATAAATACATCATCCATAACTTCTGCAATTAAGTTTTCGTATTGATATTTATCTACGGAGTCTACAACATCGTATACAACGCTTAAATCAATTGGAGTATGCACTGTTTCCCACGTTTTACTTTTTGGATGGTGAACAAGTGCACCATTAAAGTTTACGATAGGAGTTGATAACATCAATTCGTTGTAATACAACTGACTAGCTCGATATGGGCGGCCAGTCGCAATCATCACCTGATGTCCAGCTTCTTTTGCTTTGAATAATGTTGTTTTTGTCTTTTCAGAAATTTTTTGATCATCTGTTAATAAAGTGCCGTCTAAATCTAATACGATTAAATGTTGTTTCATTAAGGAATTCTCCTTTCTCTATCTTTCTGATTTTATCCTTCTGGATAAATTTAGTCAAAATTTTGTATTTTGCATTTCTCCATTCAGCAAAAAATTTTAACCAGTGATAAGATATACTATGATTAGTCTTTTCTACAATAGATGAAAATATTAGCTAAAAGAACTTTTCAACAAAAATTATTCAGTTATAACTAGGTAAACTAGAGGAGTGGATGAAAATGCATGTTCAAGATGATATGTGGCAAGGTATTCCGTTATTACATGTTTATGATAATGACATGGATGAACATACGCCTGTTATTATTTTTCTACATGGTTTTTTAAGTGCAAAAGAGCATAATTTGCATTATGCATATCAACTAATTAAAAAAGGTGTTCGTGTCATTATGCCGGATGCACACCTACACGGAAGCCGAACGGAAAACCTTTCTGAAATGAAAATGAATATGCATTTTTGGGAAATTGTTGTGAAAACGATTAAAGAAGTGCAGAAAATATATGAAGAATTGCAACTGAGAGGCATGTTAGCTTCAAATAATATTGGTGTAGCAGGAACCTCTATGGGTGGAATCGCCACTTCTGGCTGTTTGAAAAAATATGATTGGATCCAGGCTGCTGTAATTTGTATGGGTGCACCAGGTTATATTGAGCTGGCAAATTATCAAATTGATCAATTTAAATCGTTGGGAGTAGAGCTTCCGATAACAAATGAACAAAAGCAACAAATTGAGAGCACTTTAGCCGAATTTGATATAACAAAAGATCCAAATCGCTTTAACAATCGACCTGTTCTATTTTGGCATGGACATAAAGATGAGACTGTACCATTTAAAAATACATATCATTTTTATCAGCAATTGAGTTCATACTATGAGCAAAAACCAGAGCGTTTGAAATTTATCGAATCGCCAAAAGATGGGCATAAAGTTCCGAGAGAAGGTGTGCTTGCAATAACAGAGTGGATTTCTCAACATTTGGCATAAGTTATTTCGTTTGATATGATATGGTTAACAACATAAAGAAAGGGGAAACAAAAATGGCAATTAGTGAAGAAATGAAAGAAAGTATTTTAGGTGCCTTAGAAAATGTAATTGATCCTGAGTTAGGTATTGATATTGTAAACTTAGGTTTAGTATATGATGTTGATTTAAATGAAGAGGGCTTAGCTACAATTACAATGACGTTAACTTCATTAGGCTGTCCACTTGGCCCAGTCATAGTTGATCAGGTGAAGACAGCACTAAGTGAACTGCCAGAGGTTAAAGATGTAGAAGTAAATATCGTTTGGCAGCCTGCTTGGTCAAAAGATATGATGTCACGCTATGCAAAAATGGCATTAGGCATTCGATAAAAAATCGTATGTCTAAAAATGTTTTGGAAACCACCACTTTTAAGAGAAATCATGAAGTTTGTGTGACCACTACAGAGCATTTAAATATAGCTTAAAAAAGGAAGCTTTTCGGAATCTTGAAAAGCTTCCTTTTATTATTTCTCTTGTCGTTTATAAAAAAGATCGATTAAAACTCCTGTTTAAGCAGGAGTTTTTCCTATTCTACAAGGGTCAAATTTTAACGACCATTTAGTGGAAGATAAAAAACTGTTATAAAAGCAGTTAATTTATTTTTATAAATGAATACCTTGCATTATTAAGTAATATAAATTATAACATATATAGGAGGTGTAAAATTTGGAAGTAAATAAAGAGGTTTTAAAAGGTCATATTGATACGATAATCCTTTCGCTTTTACATAGTAGGGATATGTACGGATATGAGTTAGCAAAATTAGTTCGGGAAAAAAGCGAAGAACAATTCGAATTAAAAGAAGGTACACTTTACTTATCATTAAAGAGGTTAGAAAAAAATAAATGGATCTCATCTTACTGGGGTGACGAACAAGGCCCAGGAGGAAGAAGAAAATATTATAAACTTACACCTTTAGGAGAAGTTGGTTTTGAAGAAAAACGTTCGGAATGGCAGTTTGTAAAAAAAATTATTGATTCTTTTTTAGAAGGGGGAGAAAAAGAGTGAAGAAAATAGAATCATATGTTGATGGGGTTTATAGTAGTGTCGGTGGGAATAAGAAAGAAATTGAAGAATTAAAGGCAGAGATGAAAAGTCATTTGATAGAGGCTGTTCACGAGCTAAAAGCAGAAGTGTATTTCGCAAGTAAAAATTGAGCCATTTATTAATTAAAAACTGAGCCACTTAAACCTGACTATTTTCCAACCATTCCTTTGTGTCTAATATTCGATAAGATGGTCCTACCATGTCTACC